>CALULY010000016.1 GCA_944321635.1 uncultured Bacteroidaceae bacterium
CATTTCCTCCGTGCATCCTATGACACCGCACCGCCTGCCGTAGAGACGCGATTAATCGCGTCTCTACATTGTCCCGGGCATTCCACGACATCGCACCATCAGCCGTAGAGACGCGATTAATCGCGTCTCTACATTGTCCCGTACATTCCACAACATCGCACCATCTGTCGTAGAGACGCGATTAATCGCGTCTCTACATTGTCCCGTACATTCCACGGCACCGTGCCGTCTGCCGTAGAGACGCGATTAATCGCGTCTCTACATTGTCCCGTACATTCCACGACACCGCACCGTCTGTCGTAGAGACGCGATTAATCGCGTCTCTACATTATCCCGGACATTCCACGGCATCGCGCCGCCTACCGTAGAGACGATGTGCACATCGTCTCTACATTGTCCTGGGCATCCCACGACACCGCGCCGCCTGCCGTAGAGACGCGATTAATCGCGTCTCTACATCGTCCCGTGCATTCCGCGACACCGCGCCATCTGCCGTAGAGACGCGATTAATCGCGTCTCTGCATTGTCCTGGGCAATCCACGACACCGCGCCGCCTGTCGTAGAGACGATGTGCACATCGTCTCTGCATTGTCCCGCGCAAACGGTCGGTGGGTGCGTGCCTGACGATGACAACAGATGATCCTCCATCTCCCATCAACTCCATCAGTCAGCGGCTGCCAACGGCGGCGACAGTCTTGCCTGCGGTTTTATTAATTGCGGTGTGAGATGTCACCGTGCTTGTCTTTAATGTCACACATTGCAGTGTTAAAAGTTAATCTGTGATGGCTTGTAAATGACAATAAGTCAAAATAAATGTTACATTTGCTGTCAAGTTATCATTTTATTATTAACTAAACTATTTAATTATGAGATTCAAAAGCTACGCATTGGCATTGGTCATGGCGTCGGGGCTTGGGACTGCCGCATTCGCGCAAAGCAGCGAGTGGGGAGTGCCGGGTGGCAGCATCCATCCCACCGAGAGCCGCTATGTGACCTCTGCCACCACGACAGGTGCCGAGAGGAATCTTTCCTACAGCAACTCGGTCAAGCCGTCCGGGGTTTTCATTGACACGGGGGCAAGTTTCACGGTAGCGCCGGAGCAGACGTTCACCTTGCACGTGACCACATCCAATGAGATGATGTGGTGCCACGGTGTCATCTATGTCGATTGGAACGGTGACAAGGATTTCGATGACGAAGGCGAGATGATTGCCAAAATCGGTTTTGACGACACGGACGATGGCTTGCCACAGAACTTCGGAGGTATAGGAGGTGTGGGCAACAAAGACTACATCCTCGATTTCACGCAAGAGATGACAGTTCCTGAGGATGCATTCATGGGCGAGACACGCCTTCGCCTGCAATTCCAGGATGCATGGCATTCACCGGATGGGGAAGCAGGTAAGGGTCATGCACATACTGCCATGGACGACATCGACAAGGGTGGTGTCTATGACTTTGTGATGGACATCCAGAATCCCGAAGTCGCAACTCATGTCATGACCGTCACCATCGAAGGACCTGGCACGTTGACCGTGACCGGCAGCGAGGGCACGGAGATCCGCAATGGTGACAGGGTGGTCGAGGGCGAAGAGCTGACCATCACCGCTACTCCCGACGCGGGTGCAAACCTCACGTCGTTGACGGTCGGCGGCGAGGACTTCACCAGCGGCGAGACCTACACCGTTACGGGCGAGACGACGATTGCCGCGACGTTTGTCAATCCGTGGGGCGCACCCGAAGGGACGTTTGCCAGCGGCGAGACAAACAAGGTCCGTTACGTGACCGAAGCAACCACGACGGGGGCGGAGGTTGACCTCGCTTATGAGAACAGCACGGACTACTACGAGAAGCAGGCCTACATCTACACCGGTGCGGGCATGACTGTCGCGCAGGGTCAGGAGATCACTCTCAATGTCAAGAGCACTGAAAACATGAAGTGGTGCCATGCCATCGTCTGGATAGACTGGAACGGCGACCGCACATTCGACAACGACACTGAGATGCTGCCCAAGGTCGGATATGACTCAAAAGACGCGGAAAATGCCGGATATAACATCAGTGACGAAGGCAATCCGGATGTCTGTGACTTCACACACCAGATCACTGTCCCCGAGGATGCGACAGTCGGGCAGACGAGGATGCGCGTGCAGTTCACGAACGCTTGGCACAAGACCGGCGTGCCAACCCCGTCGCACAGCGCAATGGATGATGTCATGGAGGGTGGCGTCTACGACTTTGACGTCACTGTCGTCGAGGGTGCTGCCGAGCCTGAAGGCGAGTGGAAGGAAATCTATAATATCCCGTTGGGATGGAATACCCAAGCTGGGGCAGAGTTGCAGAGTGACTTGAGTGTGTCGGATGGACTTGGTTTGGCTGACGACTATGAGGTTGTTCCGGGCTACGATTACTTCTATTATTTAACTGGTTGTAGTACGGATGACTATTTCTATCTCACCGAAGAAGTCCCGGCTGACGGCAAGTATAAGTTCACATTCGAGGTCTACTATGAGTTTTCATCTGATGCCGACCCGCAAGCATTGTCCTTTAACTTCCTTGGCGACGGTGAGCCATACTCGACCATCGGTCAGTCAGAGCAGCTGGTCGATGGCCTCCAGACCATCGAGAGCCCGGTGCTTGACCTCACTGCTGGCGACCATGTCTTTGGCGTGAGCCCGGCATTAGACATGTATGGATGGGATTGCGCCTACATTGGTGGCTTCCGCCTCTACCAGTTTGTCGAGGTGGGGCCTGATCCGGGACCGGGCGAAGGCGAGTGGGTCGCTGTCTACAGCAACCGTCTGTCTGGCGCGACGGCGGAAGATGTGGATATCACAGACTTCACTGGTGCTGTAGGTATCGGTGTGCAAATGGCGGACGATGCGGATGGCGCAGTGTTCGAAGGCGAACCTTATTCTCTCGCTTACGAATACCCATGGCAATACGAGTATGTCTATCTGACATACGAGGTAAAGGAAGCTGGCAAGTATAAGTTCTCTATGAGGTCAAGATATGACGGGACTGGCACTGTCTCTGCATACCTTTGCTACGGCTCGTCTGAAGACTTAGATCACGGGAATTTCCCGGCTGTTTCTTCGACCTACACGATAACAGCTACCACCGACCTCCCGGGCCAGCTGATGGAAAGCTCGGAGTTTGATTTGGAACCCGGTACCTATAAATTCTGCTTGTTCTTTGACGAGAATACGAGCGGCACAGGTAATGGCCAATATCTCTTCATCGGCGACTTCAACCTCTACAAATATGAGGAGGGTGCCGAGCCCACCGACGCATTGTTGACCATCGATGCGGAGAACTGCACTGTCACGGTCAAGAACTGGGAAGGCACTGAGGTTGTCACCTACGAGGACGGCGATAGGATACCACTCAACACGAGGTTGCTCATCCAGGCTACTGCTAATGAGGGTTACACCGATGCCACATTCACCGTCAACGGTCAGAAGTGGAATTCCTACGCTGCATGGGATGTGGAAGAGGATGTGCACATCGTTGCCACGGCGGCCAAGGAAGAGGTCTGTGTCGTCAACTACACATTCGAGGGCGAAGAATATGGCTCGATGCAGGTCTATGAGTCCGGCCTCACCATTAAGGACATTGCTAATGGCGGCACTGTTGCTGTCGGCAGCGCGGTCAATGTCTCTGTCGCGATGAATGAAGAGACTGTCAAAGGCACGATAGTCATCAACGACGGCGAGCCCGAGGAATTTGACTACGCATCCTGGGATGGCACATACTCAAAGCGCATCAAGATCGAGGAAGGCATGGAGACGCTCAACATAGCTGTCAAGCTCGAGCAGGGCGAGGCTCCCAAGACCTACAAGGTGGACTTCTCGATAACCAATCCGGAACTGGCCGACGAGTACTCGTTTGCTTATGACAACGACAATGAGCTTGTCGTCGGGTCTAATGACGTGGCCGAGGGCGCACAGCTCGGTTTGATGGTGCTGTTTGAGAGGAACGAGGACGTGAAAGGTGTTGTTAAGGTCGATGGCGAAGTCGTCGATAGGTTCGACTACGAGTCTTGCAGTGGGACGTACATCGGCACAGTCGTCGAGAGCGTGGACCGCGATCTCAAGGTCGAGGTCGAGTTGACCGACGGCAGCGGCCTTGGCAGCAAGACGGTTGACGGCGTGGCAGTCTATCCGACCGTCTTCACCGACAATGTGACTGTCGCAGTGCCCGCCGACGGCAGAGTCACCGTCTATGACCTGAGCGGCGCGGCCGTCTACACCGCCGAGGTGGTTGCCGGCAGCAATGTGCTCGGTCTGGGCAACCTGGGCGATGGTCTCTATGTCGTCAAGGTCGAGAGCGACGGAGCAAGCACGACGGTGCAGGTGCTCAAGAAATGATCAAACCGCGCTGAGGCGCGCACACTAACCCGGGCGGGGTGGGATTGCTTCCCACCCCGCCTTTTTTGTTGGTGATCGGGCTAATGGGGCTAATTGGTAAAATTGGGTTAATAGGGCTAATTAGTCTAATAATGGCATGGTGTCAACGTGGACGGACAAGGGTGATCGCCAAGGCTTTCGCTCTCATGCCGCGCCAGACCATCTGTTGCTGTGGTCGGCATGGGACAATGCAGAGACGCGATTAATCGCGTCTCTACATCAGGCAGTGCAATGTCGTGGAATGCACGGGACAATGTGAGACGCAAGATGCCAGCGTCTCTACGGCAGGCACGTACCCACCGACCGTTTGCGCGGGACAATGCAGAGACGCGATTAATCGCGTCTCTACATCATGTGGCGCGGTGTCGTGGAATGCAGGGGACAATGTAGAGACGATGTGCACATCGTCTCTACGACAGGCACGCACCCACCGGCCGTTTGCGCGGGACAATGCAGGGACGCGATTAATCGCGTCTCTACGGTAGGCGGTGCGGTGTCGTGGAATGTACGGGACAATGTAGAGACGCGATTAATCGCGTCTCTACGGCAGACGGCACGGTGCCGTGGAATGTCCGGGACAATGTAGAGACGCGATTAATCGCGTCTCTACGGCAGGCGGTGCGGTGTCATAGGATGCACGGAGGAAATGCGTGGATTGGGCAAATGTGACTGACTAAGCTAATTAGGGCAACTGTCCCAACATGACCAATTGCCCAATGCGAGGCGGCGGGCTTGACCGCCACGCCGCCAAAACAAAAAAGTCCCGGGGGCGGTAAAGCCTCCGGGACTTGCAATCAGCCGTGCGGTGCGTACGGGACTCGAACCCGTGACCCCGTGCGTGACAGGCACGTATTCTAACCAGCTGAACTAACGCACCGTTTTGTCGGTGCCGCAGCAGCGGCGATTGCGGGTGCAAAGGTACTAACTTTTTCTTCCCATGCAAGGATGTTGCGAGAAAAAATGCAGTTTGTCGTCCAAATCACACTCTTTGTCGCTCCAGGATTGCCCGGTTGTGTGTCAACGGACCACGGTGAACCGCCCATTGAGCCATTCCATCCTCACCCCTTGGGGCTTGAGCCAGCGGCGTAGCCTGTCCGCCTCCTCACGTGTGGCATAGTCGGCGACAGTCGTCCGCACCGTGAGTGACGGGCTGTCGGGTGACAACTCAATCTCAAAGAGGTCTATGTCGGCCAGCGAAGAGTGCGCCACACTGTCTGCCATGAACGTCGAGTCGCTGTGGATCAAGAAGTCTTCTACCTGCGGCATGGTGAAATGGTCGTCCTCATCGAGCCTCTCCCAACCGGTCGTGTAGAATCTCACGTCGCTCAGGCACGCTCCCGGGCAGACTGTCCTTGCAATGCAGACGACATTGGTCGAGTCGTTGAGCGGCAACATCTTGAGCTGCATCGTCCCGGCAGCCGAAGTCTTTAGTGAGATGTAGGTGTCGTTCATCCGCGTCATCACGACAGTCGAGTCAAAGGCATTGGTGACAGCCGCGCGCATCCCGTTGTCGATGAAATCCACAAGGTCAGCCCTGTTGACATCTGTCAATGCCGGCAGCAGCTCCCTTGGCATGGAGACAAACACGTCGGCGACCCGTTGCGCCATGGCCGGGGCTGCTGACATCGCCAGTGCGATGAGCGAAGCCGCGCAGTGGTGTGCAATCTTGTCCATATCAGTAGGTTTTCACAAAATCTCAATCGCTATGTGCGCACAGGCCTCTGCATCGGCCAGCGCATTGTGGTGGTTCTCAAGGTCGAATCCGCAGGCCGCAGCCACCGTGCCAAGGCAATGGTCGGGCAGCTGCTTGCCATAGTGCCGTCGTGCCGCGATGCACGTGCAATGGAACTCGTAGCCCGGGTAGTCCATCCCATAGGCAGCGAATGCCGCCATCAGGCATCCACGGTCAAAAGCCGCGTTGTGCGCGACAAAAGGCAGCCCGCCGACTTTCGCCTCGACCTCTGCCCACACCTCGGGGAACGGGCGTTCCAGCCGCGTGGATGCAAAGTCGAGCCCGTGGATTCCAGTGTTCCACCAATCATAATAGTTGGGACGCGGGCGGATCAGGCTGTAATAGCTGTCAACCACCTGTCCCCCGCGCACGATCACCACACCCACGCTGCACACGCTGCCGCGCTCGCGGTTGGCTGTCTCAAAGTCTATGGCCGCAAAGTCATCCATTCAGCTGTCCCCTTTGAGTGCCGCGCCAATCTTCTCCGTCCAGTCCTCGCCTTCCTCGACGAGCAGCGTGGCGAAGCCCAGTTTGCGCGCGGTCTCGATGTTTGCCGCCCCGTCATCTACAAAGAGCGTCTCCTCTGGCAGGAGCGGGGCATCGTCGATCATCCTCTGGAAGATCTCCGGCGAAGGTTTGGTCACGCCGAGCTTGTAGGAGAGGAAAAGTTTGTCGAAGTAGTAGTCCAGCGGCCGCCCCCACGGTGTGAAGCGCGTGCTCCGCGCCCATCCCATGACAAATGGGTTGGTGTTGCTGAGCAGGTACATCTTGTATTTGCGATGGAGTTCCTCCAACATCCTCATGCGTTTCTCTGAGACCGTGCGGAAGAAACCGAGCCATGCCTCCTCCGCCTCCTCACGTGTGACGGGCTTGCCGCCGCACAGGTCGGAAAGCCGTGCGAGGAACGTGTCCTGGTCGATCTTCCCCTCCTCAAGGTCGAGGAATATCCCGTTTTGCTTGTAACGGTCCAGCAGCACTCCCGCGTTGGCGAGCCCGATGCGGGCAAACTCCTTGACGGCATCTTCCCAATAGATGTCAACGACCACGCCGCCAAAATCAAATACCAAGTTCTTAATCATGCTTGTCGTCCGCTTGTTTTGTCGCCGCAAAGTTAATGCAAACCTCACAGCCCGGCAAACCGTCTGCGTGGCATCCGTCCCGGGCGGCAGGGCGGGGCGGCGTCATCATTTGCCGTCAGGATGCTGCTCGGTCGCCGTTTGGCGCCTTTGTCGGCGGCATACGATGGCACATCAGTTAGCATACGATGTTTTTTGCGATTGCATACAATGTTTCCGGTCGTAGCATACAATGTTTCCGCCATTACCATGCAATGCTTTTGCACATGGTCTGCCGGGTCGCCTGTGCTATCCATGGGCGCATAAGGAAGATTTAACATAAACAGATGCCACCACGCCCGCACGCTGATGGATTTATGTATATATTTGCCTGAGCGATTATAGGATGCGGCGCGGCATGGCTGGCAAGAAAGTGCCCTTTCCTGCCTGTTCTGTTCCCGCCATTTCCTGTGATTGGTTTGCCAAAACAGAATGTACCGACAGATGAACAAGCAAATGACAGTCCTCGCCATCGCCCTGTGCGCCTGCGCCACGGTGTCCGCACAGAGCTTCAGCGAGGCCAAAGCATTATATTCTAAAGGGGAATACGGCGAGGCCAAGGCGGCCTTTGCCAAGCTGCTCCGCAACTCGCCGTCGAGCGCGGCCTACAATTATTGGCACGGCCTCGCCTGCCTCAAGACCAATGACCTGGACGACGCGGCCGAATGCCTGGGCAAGGCGGCCAAACGCAAGTATGCCGACGCCCAATTTGTCCTCGGGCGGGTCAACACCATCCGTTACGATTTTGACACGGCCGTTGAGAACTTTGAGGCCTACGCCGCCCAACTTGACAAAGGGAAAGGTGACGAGGGCGAAAAGTCGCGTTGCGACCGCGCCCTGCGCCAGGCCAAGGCGGCACGGATGATGATGCTCGGTGTCGAGAGGGTCAACGTCATCGACAGCGTGGTGATGGACAAGGATGATTTCCTCTCCATCTACCGCCTCGGCAGCGGGGCAGGCACGATCCACACCTACGCTGATTTTTTTGACGAGCCGCGCGACTCGGCGGATGATCGTGTGGTCTATGAGACCGAACTGCGCAATGCCATCGTCTACTCGGACTGGCATGACGGCGGTCTCGCCCTTTACCGCTCGTCGCGTGACGGCAAGGGCTGGACGGCAGGCCGCATCATGCCCGCTGAGATAACGAGCGGCGGGTCGCAAAACTACCCCTATCTCTTGTCAGACGGCTTGACCATCTACTACGCCTCGGACGGTGAGGGGAGCATCGGGGGCTATGACATCTTCGTCACGGCTTACAGCACCGCGTCTGACAGCTATATGCAGCCGCAGAATGTCGGGATGCCGTTCAACTCCATATACAATGATTATATGTACGCCATCGACGAGCAAAACAACTTGGGTTGGTTTGCCTCTGACAGATACCAGCCGGATGGCAAGGTCTGCGTCTATGTCTTCGTGCCCAACGACGGCAAGGTCGTCTACGACCCGGCGGCCATCGAGCCCGACACGCTCAGGCGGGCGGCGACGTTGGTCGGATTCCACGACGTGCAGCCTTCGCAGGAAGTTGTCGCTGCCGGCTTGCAAAGGCTCAAGAACGTGCTTGCCTCGGCGGGACATGGTGAGGAGAGGGTCGATTTCGTGTTTGACATCGACGACACGAGGACTTACACATCCATTTACGACTTCATGTCCAAGGAGGCGCAAGACTTGTTCTCCAAACTCAGGAAGCAGAGGGAGGACCTCGCCGGCTTGCGGCGCAAGCTCGACGGCATGAGGGTCAAATTCCACTCGGCATCTGACGCCCAGCGAGAGAAGATGCGCCCGTCGATCATCGACACCGAGCGGCGTGTCGAGGAGATGCAGGCCTCCAATGAGCGGCTGGCGGTGCAGGTCAGGAATGCGGAGATAACAAAACTAAAAACGATGAATGCACAATGAAAAACTACTTTGAGGAATCAGAACTGATCATCAATCCCGACGGGTCGGCATTCCACATCCACGTCAAACCCGAGCATCTCGCGCGCAAGGTCATCCTTGTCGGCGATCCGGGACGTGTGGCGATGGTGGCGGCACATTTTGAATCCGTCGAGGCGAGGAGCGAGAACCGCGAGTTCCACTCGGTGACAGGCACTCACAAAGGATGCCGCATGACGGTGCTGTCAACCGGCATCGGGTGCGACAACATCGACATTGTGATGAATGAGCTCGATGCGCTGGCCAACATAGACTTCAAGACACGGCAGATGCGTCCGCAACTGACCTCGCTCCAGATCGTGCGTGTCGGGACGTGCGGAGGCTTGCAACCGTTCACACCGATCGGCACTTTCATCTGCTCGGAGAAGTCCATCGGCATCGACGGCCTGCTGGATTTCTATGCCGGGCGCGACGCTGTGTGCGATTTGGACTTTGAGGCTGAGTTCATCCGTCAGATGCAGTGGTCGCCGAGGCACTGCGCCCCCTACGTCGTCAATGCCGACAGGGAACTGCTGGATGCCATCGCCCGCGACGACATGGTGCGCGGCGTGACGGTCTCGGCAGGGGGATTCTATGGCCCGCAAGGCAGGGAGTTGCGCGTACCGTTGGCAGACAGGAGGCAGAACGAGAAGATCGAGGCGTTCAAGCATCGTGGCCATGTCATCACCAATTACGAGATGGAGAGCTCGGCCGTCGCAGGCCTTGCCGCCTTGCTCGGGCACAAAGCCGTGACAGTGTGCATGGTCATCGCCAACAGGGTGGCCAAGGAGGCCGACACCACCTATAAGAACAGCATGGAAGACCTCGTGACGACGGTGCTCGACCGCTTGTCACAGGCATGAGGCAAAGACGACTTTTACTCTTGATTGCTGCGGGCGGCGTGGGGGACCAAATCCTTCCGGCCGCCCGTTTTCTTGCTGCCGGCACTTGGCCGGGTTGACGCACGGCCGCCCCGTGATAGTGCTGCGGAGGGGATGCAAAGGGCTGTGTTTTAATACGGATGTTATATTTTGTTGATATGCTTGAAAACACTACCTTTGCGGGGCAAAAAGAATTAACAGAATGAATGACAAGATACTTCCAGACTACATTTTCGAATCGAGCTGGGAGGTTTGCAACAAGGTAGGTGGCATCTACACCGTGCTCTCATCGAGGGCAAAGACTCTTCAGACCACATATAAAAACAGGCTAATTTTCATCGGGCCAGACCTTTGGCAGGACAGGGACAACCCTTTGTTCGTGCCAGACGACGATCTGTTTGCCGCATGGGTCGCCCATGCCAACGCCAATGAGGGCCTCAAGGTCAGGGCAGGGCATTGGAATGTCCCTGGCAAACCGGCGGTGGTGCTGGTGGACTTCAAGCCTTTCTACGAGCGTAAGAACGAGATTTACACCGGCTGTTGGAATGATTTCGGTGTGGATTCGCTCCATGCCTACGGCGATTACGACGAGGCATCCATGTTCTCCTACGCGGCGGGCAAGGTGGTCGAGAGCTATTTCAACTACTATCTGCGCGACTATGACGAGGTCCGTGCCGTCTACCAGGCTAATGAGTGGATGACAGGTCTCGGCCTCCTCTATGTGAGGAAGCAAGTGCCAGAGGTGGCAACCATCTTCACGACGCACGCGACCACTGTCGGACGCTCGATCGCGGGGAACAACAAGCCGCTCTATGATTATCTTTTCGCCTACGACGGCGACCAGATGGCCAAGGAGCTGAACGTGGAGTCCAAACATTCGATAGAGAAACAGGCGGCGCACAATGCCGACTGCTTCACCACCGTCAGCCAGATCACAGCCAAGGAGTGCACGGAACTGCTTGACAAGACCCCAGACGTGGTGGAGATGAATGGATTTGAGGATGATTTCGTCCCGACGTCCATCAAGTACGTCAACACCCGCCGCAACTCACGCCGTCGCCTGCTCGACATAGCAAGCTGCCTGCTTGGCAGGGAGTTTGACAACGACACGATGATGGTGTCGATAGGCGGAAGGTACGAGTTCAAGAACAAAGGCATAGATGTGTTCGTCGATGCCGTCGCACAGTTGAACGCCTCACGGCGCATCCGCCGCGAAGCACTGGCATTTGTCTTCGTGCCGGCATGGGTCGCCGAGCCCAGGGCTGACCTCGTGGCGCGGCTCAAGTCGGGCGAAAAATACACGGAGCCGCTCGAACACCCCTACATCACCCATTGGTTGCACAACATGGACAGTGACAGGTTGCTGTCGATGATGCGCTACAAAGGCATGGCAAACAAACCTGATGACAAGGTGAAGCTGATTTTCGTGCCTTGCTACCTGACCGGTCGCGACGGGGTGGTGGACAAGACCTACTATGACCTGCTCCTGGCGATGGATTTGAACGTATACCCGTCCTACTACGAGCCATGGGGCTACACTCCCCTCGAAAGTGCCGCGTTCAAAGTGCCGACGGTGACGACAGACCTCGCCGGCTTCGGCCTCTGGGTCAAGGGCATGAAGCTCGGGGGCGACATCAAGGACGGTGTAGCAGTGGTGCATCGCTCGGATTACAATTACAATGATGTGGTGTGCTATACGGCGAGGGCGATCCGCAGTTTCGCCAAACTCGACGCCAAGGAGGTGGCCAAAGCCCGGAAGGCGGCAGGAGAGATAGCGCGCAAGGCATTGTGGAAGAACTTCATCACGTACTACTACGACGCATACGACGTGGCTTTGCGCAATGCGAAGAAGAGAAATCAAAACAGCAAATAAACAGATAGGAACTATGAAACTAAGTGCAAGTAACGCGACCGCCCCCGTCTGGATGGAGGTCACTGTGAAATCGAGGATTCCAGAGAAGCTCAAAATGCTCGGGGAGCTGTCACGCAACCTGTGGTTCTCATGGAATTACGAAGCATTGGAACTGTTCAGGGATTTGGATCCTGAGCTGTGGAAAAACGTTGGCAACAATCCCGTGGCAATGCTTGAAGCAATGAGCTACGAGAGGATGGAAGAAATCGCGGGCGACCCGACCATGATGAAGCGGATTGAGAAGGTCTATGCCGATTTCAGGAAATACATGGATGTGACACCGGACAAAAAACGTCACTCGGTCGCATACTTCAGCATGGAATACGGCTTGAGCCATGTCCTCAAGATATACTCCGGCGGTTTGGGAATCCTTGCCGGCGACTACCTCAAGGAAGCATCTGACAGCAATGTCGATATGTGCGCGGTCGGACTGCTCTACCGTTACGGTTATTTCACACAGTCGTTGTCGATGGACGGGCAACAGATCGCCAAGTACGAGGCGCAGAACTTCGGAAGCCTCCCCATCGAGCAGGTGCTCGGGGCGGACGGCAAGCCGTTGATAGTCGATGTTCCCTACCTCAACTACTATGTCCATGCCTACGTCTGGCGTGCCAACGTGGGACGTGTGTCGCTCTACCTGCTCGACACGGACAATGAGATGAACAGCGAGTTTGACCGCCCAATCACCCACCAACTCTACGGTGGTGACTGGGAAAACCGCCTCAAACAGGAAATCCTCCTTGGCATCGGCGGTATGCTCACGCTGAAGGCGCTCGGTATAAAGAAGGATGTCTACCACTGCAACGAGGGACACGCCGCCCTCATCAACGTCCAGAGGCTCTGCGACTACGTGGAATCGGGCATGACATTCAACCAGGCGATAGAAGTGGTGCGCGCTTCCTCTCTCTACACCGTGCACACACCTGTCCCCGCAGGGCATGACTACTTTGACGAAGGCTTGTTCGGCAAGTACATGGGCGGCTATCCGCAACGCATCGGGCTGACATGGGACGAGTTCATGGGCATGGGACGCAACAATCCTGACGACAAAGGCGAGAAATTCTGCATGTCTATCTTCGCCTGCAACACCTCCCAACAGGTCAATGGAGTCAGCTGGCTGCACGGCAAGGTCTCACAAAAGATGTTCGCCCCGATATGGAAAGGCTACTTCCCCGAGGAGAACCATGTCGGATATGTCACCAATGGCGTCCATTTCCCCACATGGGCAGCTACGGAATGGAAGAAGCTCTATGCAAAATATTTCGACAAGAAGTTCATGTCCGACCAGTCAAACGAAAAGATATGGTCGGCCATAATGAACGTTCCCGACAAGGAAATCTGGGAAACCCGCTGCGCTCTCAAGTACAAGCTCGTCGATTACATCAAGAAACAGTTCAGCGAAAACTGGCTTAAGAACCAAGGCGACCCCTCGCGCATCGTGTCCATCCTCGACAAGATCAACCCCAACGCGCTCATAATCGGTTTCGCCCGCCGCTTTGCGACGTACAAACGCGCTCATTTGCTCTTTACAGACCTTGACCGCCTCTCTAAGATAGTCAACAATCCAAACTATCCCGTGCAGTTCATCTTCTCAGGCAAGGCGCACCCGCACGACGGGGCAGGGCAGGGGCTTATAAAGAAAATATATGAAATCTCCCGCCGTCCCGAGTTCCTCGGCAAGATCATTTTCCTTGAGAACTACGACATGAAGCTCGCGCGCCGCCTCATCTCCGGCGTTGACATCTGGCTCAACACCCCGACACGCCCGTTGGAAGCATCAGGGACGTCAGGCGAAAAGGCGTTGATGAACGGTGTCCTCAACTTCTCCGTCCTTGACGGGTGGTGGTACGAGGGCTACCGCAAGGACGCAGGGTGGGCACTCACCGACCGCCGCACCTATACCAACCAGGAGCACCAAGACCAGCTCGACGCGGCGACAATCTATGCGATACTCGAAAACGAGATACTCCCCCTCTACTACGCACGCAATTCCGAGGGCTATCCCGAGAACTGGGTGAAATTTGTCAAGAACTCCATCGCAGGCATCGCGCCCCACTACACGATGAAGAGGCAGCTCGACGACTACTACTCCAAGTTCTACAACCCGATGGGCGACCGCTTTGAACTCCTTTCCAAGGACGGTTGCGCCAAAGCAAAGGAAATCGCGGCGTGGAAGGAAGATGTCGCATCCAAGTGGAACAACATCCGCGTCGTCTCTGTCTCGGTCGATGGCGCGTCACCGACGTTGAACGTTGAGTCAGGCAAGGAGTACGACGTGCAAGTGGTGATTGACGAGAACGGGCTCGACAATGCCGTCGGCATCGACATCGTTACCACCTACAACGACGAGAATGCCGAGCAGAAGGTATATTCGGTCGAAGAGATGAATCTCGTCTCGCGTTCCGGCAACCTGTACACCTTCGCGGCCAAATATTCGTTGTCTAACTCAGGCAGCTTCAGGGTCTCATTCCGTATGTTCCCCAAGAATGCCGACCTGCCGCACCGCCAGGACTTCTGCTACGTGCGCTGGTTCTGACCACGACATCAGGCTTGACAAGATGGAGCCCCGCCACGACTGGCGGGGCTCTTTTGTTTGTTCCGATACTGGCTCCAAATCCTCTATTGGACCTCGGGAAGAGGATTTGATGACACTGGCATAGACATGATGTCAAATTTGTTGTATTTGCCCACGCGAACCGTTTGCAGAAGCCCGGCAGGGTAAAGCGGGCGGGGCGCGGACATAATTGACAGGAAGCGTTTGTCAGACGCTCCATTCTTGACCATCCTGAAATGTGGCAATTTCAACCTAAGGCCGAGAGTGAAGCAGCGACGGATGCCGATGTCTGGTATGATAAATCACTTGCGACAGTCAGTCGGCTGTTGCAATGTCTGTCATATCAGCGTGAGGCTTCTGCGTTGCTCATTCTACCTTAGGTGGGCAGCCACAGCCTCAGGATGGCGGGATGAGCAACAAGACACGGCTCTCACGCTTTCTTTTTATCCAAACATCCAAAGGCCGACGAGGGGAGCTGCGAGGCGTAGGCATCTTAAGAAAGATAGATTTACTAATCGTTTTTTTAAAACAATAAGGAGGCAAAGAAATGAAGAAGAGAAGCTATTTCTGCCAGTCAGGAGGACACGCGATGAGGCATGTCCTGACTCTGGCTTTGGTTATGACGGTGGTGTCGTGTAGCACGCCGAAGTATCTGCAAGTATATGACGTGATGCCCGGCGAGGGCGTGGAGTTGCGTGATGGCTATCCTGTCTATGATGACGGTGTTATGACCGTCGCGTATGATTTCTGGGGTGATGGTGGCCGGGCGGACTGCTTCATCACCAACAATGGAGAGGAAAACATTTACGTTGATCTTGCCGAGACGTTTTTTGTCAAGAATGGCCTTTCCGATACATACTACAAGGAGAGGACTCACACCGAGACATGGACATCGGCGGTCGAGACCAAAGCCGTAGCACTGTAGTCGGGTGGTGCGGCGATGTTAACACCTTTCCACAGCTACACCTATGGTGTGATGCAAGGGGCTTCGTCGTCGGCGAGCAATTCGGTCAGCGTGGCCGAGCAACAGATCGTGGCCATCCCTCCCGGCACGACGGCATTCGTGGGCGGGCACTCCATCCTGTCGGGCAATTACTTCACGGGCCGAGGCTATGGGCAGGATCCCGGTGGCGCAAAGAAAGGCGAGACCGAATTCACCGCCGACAGCTCGCCCCTGAAGTTCGGCAACATCATCGCCTATCGCATAGGCCGTGACGATGAATGGCATGACCTGCGCAACGAGTTCTACCTGCATAGGCTCACAGACTATCCATTAGCGAACTTTTTTAAAATTTATGGCAACAAAAAGGATCCTGATGGCGTTTGCATTTGGCGTTATGATGATGGAACTTATGACTATTCCCCGCTGCGCAAGCCGACGTGCTTTTACTTCACCTATGAGTATGATGTTTATAAAAAGGGTCGGTACAAGACCTTGCTCAAGTACGACGAAGAGAGGAATTCAAATGGAGAGACAGAGGAAATGTATTATTGGTAATCATCTTGCCGACGTTCCACTGCTTTGCGTTTGACCGACATTGTTTTCCCCGCCCATCCGCCGTGATGGACGGGGATTTCTCTTGCTCATCCGTCTGCATCCCGGATGCGAAGTCCGCAGTGTGCTTGCCAAAGTCATGTAAGGCCGGATGTGAAACCGCTCGGCTTGGCGATTGAAGTTGAAGCGAATGTTGCGCTGGATGTGTGAAGACGCGAGTATCAGGTCGTGACCTACCGATGGCTGCATTGGTCGCAGTAGAGACGCGATTAATCGCGTCTCTACAATCACTGTGTTGGTTTTCCAGGATAGAGCTAATAGGTCTAATAAAACTAATTGGACTGCTATGGCTTATTGAGGGATGTCAAGACGTGTGTCCTGGCAATCCCTCCTGGTAGGACTGGGAACAAAACCGATGTCATTAGGCACAAACTCCGGCTCCTCGCCGGGAAAAGTTGGTTGCCTCCTAATGAAAAGTATATTCAGAAGTTTTGTTTATATATTCAAAACTTCTGTTTATATAAACAAAAGTTTTGTTTATATATTCAAAAGTTTTGTTTTTACTTTATGTCTGACATGATTGAACTTTATGCCCGACCTAAGTGAAGTTTAAGTCAGGAGCAAGTGGATTTTATGTCAGGGCGGTGGCGACTTTGTGGCGGGCGGCGTTCGTTTTTTCACCGCTTGCGCGCTAATTTTGCGGGTGGTGCCGTGCCGTGTCCCGTAGTGCGTTAGGCGTGGGGGCAAGGTGCGCGGCGCGTTTTTCTTCATATAAAATCTGTGGAAGCTATGGAATATGTATTCATCGCCGTCGCGCTCGTCGCGGGCTTTGGTCTGGGGTTGTTGGTGAGGTCGTTGCGTGCCGCGTCTGCCGAGGCGGCGTTGCGCGAGGAGTTGTCGCGCTCGTCGGCGCTGTTGCGTCAGGCCGAGGACGACAGGAGGGAGCTTGCCGCCAAGAGCGACGAGGCGGCCCGCCTGTCGCAGGAGTGCGCGGCGTTGCGTGCTCGGTTGAAGAGCGAGGATGAGGTCAAGGCGGCTCTTGAGACGCAAAAGCAGGTGATGGAGGGCGAGTTCCGCCGCCTTGCGGCATCGGTGCTGGAGAGCAATTCGCGGACATTCGCCGATGCCAACCGTCAGGAGCTTGACAAGGTGGTCGCGCCGCTCAAGGACCGTCTGGCGGAGTTTGGCAACCTTGTCACCAAGACCTACACGGACAGTGCCAAGGAGCAGTTTTCGCTCAAGGAGGAGTTGGCCAAGCTGGTCGCTTCGAGCCAACGTGTGAGCGACGATGCCCGCAAGTTGGCCGACGCCCTCAGAGGCAACTCCAAGGTGCAAGGCGACTGGGGCGAGCACATCCTTGAGACGATGCTGGAGAACTGCGGCCTCGTCAAGGGCAGGGAGTTTGACACGCAGGAGACGTTGCGCGGTGCCGACGGCAGGGCCTTGCAGGGCGACGGCGACAAGCGGATGCGCCCCGATGTCATCGTGCACTATCCCGACAAGACCGACATCATCATCGACTCCAAAGCGTCGCTGACAGCCTATATGTCCTATCTCGATGCGACGACCGACGAGGCGCGTGACGCGGCGGCGCGGGCTCATGTCGCTTCGGTGCGGCGGCACGTGGGCGAGCTGGCGGCCAAGTCCTACCAGGACTATGCCCGGTCGGTCGATTTCGTGATGATGTTCATCCCCAACGATTCGGCTTATATGCTCGCCATGCAGGCCGAGCCGCGTTTGTGGATGGAGGCCTACGAGCGGCGTGTGATGATCGTCGCCCCGTCGCACCTCGTGTCTGTGCTCAAGATGGTGTCCGTGCTGTGGCGGCGTGACGAGCAGAATGCCAACACGATGCGCATCGCCAAGCTGGGCGGCGACCTTTACGTCAAGATGTCCGCCTTTTGCGAGTCGATGGACAAGGTGGGGCGCGGGCTGGATATGGCGCGGGCAAACTATGACGAGGCGGTCAAACGCCTGTCAACGGGACGCGACAACGCCATCCGCAAACTTGAGCAGCTCCGTGCCATGGGCATCGAGACGCGGGGCAAGAGGCTGCCGGAGCGGTTCGCCGAGGGCAACGAGGAGGAGGCGGAGGATTAATCGTATTGCTCGCGGGAAGCAGGGGCGGATTGCCGCTCCTTCATGTAATCGTTTTCGCTGCGCAAGAAATCGACAACCGATTGTAGCCTGTCGGCATCCGATGGCTTGAAGATGAACTCGTCGAATTCCCCGTATATGCTCCTGTGCCCGAAAATGTATCTTACTGCGGAGATGATTCTTTTAAAGATGTTTCTCCTGGGGTTTAAGTGCACGGTGCAATAGACCTCTTTAATGTCATCGTCGTCATAATACGACATTACCAACTGGTGTGCAATGTCACCGCAAGAGCAAATGAATAGTTTGTGGTGTTCCGTCATGTGTGCTGTGTTTGGATGATGGCACCCGCAATGCCAGCCTGCGGTGCTCGTGCCTTGCGGGTGAATGTCTGATGATTGATGTCGTTGATTATTTGATGATATGGCTTGGGGCGCATCCCCTTTCATCATTGGTGGATCTGGAGGGAGTCGAACCCTCGTCCGAACAAGGAAACCATAGGCTTTCTACATGCTTATCTTTGACTTCATTTTCGTGCAGCGGCAAGACCAAAGCCACCAACCGCTGCCTTATCTTCTTTGAGTTTCGCGTGCGGCGCGAAGCCACCGTCCGCTATCCCCGATTTGACTGCACCACTGTTTCCGGTTACTTCAGGGCCTGGTGCCGGAGTGATGTCCCGTTCCCGCACCTTGTGCAGGAATTAAGCGATCCTACTGTTCTTCGGATCAAGCAGCGAGAGCGTAGTTGTTTTCGCCAGATAATTGTTCGAAAGCTGGGATTTGAGTGTCAGCTGACGACCCACTGCATGCTTACCTACCATTTCTGCCTGCCGTCAAAACCAGTCAGACCCGATAGATTGGCGGCAAAGGTAATCATTGCCGGCATTCCGCGCCGCATCTGTGGGGTGAAAAGTTGCGTTGGCTAACATATTTTATCACTCCGGCGGCATCGGATGTCTTTGCCATTTGCATCGTATGTTTCCGCCAAAAACATTGTATGCAAGAGGCAAAAACATTGCATGATTTTGGTGGTTGCGTGGGATGATTTCGGACGGCAAGGCGGATGTCGTCATCATGCGGTCAATCGCTAAAAGCGCAATCATTTCTGGGAAAAATTAGTGGATAATGGTGTTTATATTTTGAAAGCAAATGGTATGGCAAAATGCAGTCATTGTCGCTTGCACATTTGCGCCCAGTGTACTTGCAAAACCAAGTATGCTTGCAAAATGTCAAATTAAAAATTTAATATATACCACAATTATTGATGCAACTCCATACAATGATTTGGATTTATGCAAACTGATTTGTATATTAGCTGACGGATACTAATCCTAATAATAATAATTTTAAACCAAGATTTATGAAAAGAAATCTATTTTTCGGGCTTATGCTCCTGGGTGGGGCATTCGCCTTTTCGACAGATGTCGAAGCGTAAAAGCCGTTAAATTCTTCCCTTTTTAATCATCAACATAAAGACCAAAATCCATGAAAAGACTGCTCACGCTGTTTTTATATACATTAATAATATCCTTTGCCTTTGGCCAGAGCCTTGAGGACTATTGTTCCCAGCATCTGCACGTTGCGCAAAAGGAGGGGACGGACAGCATCGTGCGGCGTTACTTCGCCGATGTCCCGTCACGGGGCGACACACTTTATGTTGCCATGTACACCCCCGGTTTAGGCCCACGCCTTGAGGTGTCGCTCAACTTCTTCCATGACTACCTCAAGGCAGCCGACCCCGATGCAGAGTTTGTGCTGCTGTCCATCAATTGCAGTAAAGTCGTGGCGGAGAAGTATTGGAAAAGAACGGGTTACAAGTCTGACTACCAGATGTATGACACCGATGGCGGCTACTACGACTTCCTGAGTTTCAACTCCAGCATTCCATTGTGTACCTACGTGCTCAAGGTTGACAAACGCTCAGGGCGCATCATCTTCAGCGGTGGCGTACTGCAACAAAGCCCGGAGTTCTGCAAGGCGTTGGTCGCTGAGCGCGATGTACGGCCCTACCACACCTATCCCGCCACGGGGCAGGGCAGCACATTCCCGTTGCCAGGTGACATGGGGAGGCTGAGTTGTCATACGACCGGCACGAGCTCATTCAGCCTGACAGCCTGTTTGCCATAGGGTTGGTGAGATACCAGCCTGTGATGCGTGGCGACAACCTCTACTATGACGACGATTATTCCGGTGTCGTGCAATGCTTCACCATGACTGGCAGCGGTGACATGACAAGGCGGGGGACGATAGAACCGACGGATGAGGAGAGATATATGTACACCACCACTTTGACACAGGACGTGCGTGACAGTTTCAATCAACGCGGGATGTTCTATTGGATGGCTCTCGGCATCACTCTCCTGTCAGACGGTAGGGTTGGTTGCGTCTACGACCTGCCATGGGTGTTTGAGATGAGCAATGGCGATTATGCATTTTTCAATTTCCCTGCTATGCTGGTGCGTGACGAGGCCGACTTGTTGCCACGTGAACCGGTGCTGCCGGACGAACATTTCTTTGATGACATGGATGAGGTAGAGAGTTATTTTTCAAACTTCAACATCATCGACAGCACACGTATGCTGTTTGGCATGAAAAAGCTGAGCTGGCCTATCGATGGATTCGAGGAATTCACAGGCAACCCTGACCATGACGCGTTCATGGATGAGTTTTACGAGCGCGGGACACCTTGCCTGGAGCTTGTCGATGTCAAGACCGGCAAGAGCATCAAACGGTTTGGCAACCTGCCGGAGGCACAGGCCAAGACAAAGACAGGCTACTATTTTTTTAATCCTACAGTTGACAGCCACGGCGGGGAAGTGGTTTACAGCGACAGCTATTCAGGCGAGGTGCAGCTGGCCGACAATGCCACACCATGGGATGTCAAGCGCACCTACCGCGCCTTCGCGCCCGACCCGGAACGGAAACCCGCGATGGACACGACGAAGTTCTACACTCTGGAGTATGCCAGCGACTACTATCCCTACTTCTGCCGCTCGATCCAGTGCATGAAGCTGACCGATGACAAGATCCACGTGCTTGTCAAGGTGTCCTACAGCCTTGCGCACACCACCAAGGAACGCATCTTCGAGTACAGTGTCATCGACCGTCGCAGCGGTGAGGTCGAGACGTCGTTCCGAGTGGGCAAGGAGTTTGACGATGAATATATGATTGCCGCCGGGCTGTCGGACGACGAAGAGCCTGTGCTGTTCTACCTGTCCGAGCGTGGCGGACGTTACTACATGACTGAGGTGTCGGAGATTTAGGCTGCGGCACCCGGGTTTGATGGCGGGGACGCACGGTGATGGATGTGGCATCACCGTGAGTCCTCGCCGCTTCATGCGGCGCGGTGACGAAAACATAGTATGATTTGTGCGAAATCATACTATGTTCCAAGCAAATACATACGACCTTCCAGGCAAAATCATGCAATGTTTTTTGTCTTGGCATTACTGCTTCCACAGCTGTTCCGCAGGGCTTTCAGCGGGCATCCAGGTGGCAGTTTGCGCCTTGTCGGGGCGTTGTTGATAACTTTCGGCAAGTTTTGACAGCCCTATGCTATGCTGTGTGATGTTAAGTAAGTAATTTAGCAACCGTTTTAGCATTGTGCGACTTATGGCAGAAAACACAGCAGCGACTTACCACGTGCCGGTCATGCTCGACGAGTGCATGGAGGGACTGGCGGTGAAGCCCGACGGCGTTTATGTCGATGTGACATTCGGCGGCGGTGGGCATTCGTCCGCAATCCTCGGGCGGTTGTCCGGCCGGGGGCATCTTTACGCATTTGACCGTGATGCCGACAGCGAGGCCAATGCGGTGGATGACCCGCGTTTCACATTCGTGAGGAGCAACTTCTCTTATCTGGCCAATTTCATGCGTTACTACGGTGTCGATGCCCTGGACGGCGTGCTTGCCGACCTCGGGGTCTCATCCCACCATCTCGATGCAGAGGACAGGGGGTTCTCTTTCCGCCGTGACGCCGTGCTCGACATGAGGATGAACACACGCGGGGGGCTGAGAGCCTGCGACTTGCTCAACACCTACGACGAGGAGAGGCTCGCCGCCGTGCTGCGCGGCTACGGCGAAGTGCGCAATGCCAGGCGCATAGCAGCTGCCGTGGTCAGAAACCGAGAGACGAAACCTTTTGTGACGGTGGCCGATTTCCTTGAGGTGCTCAAACCGTTTGTCCCGCCTTTTGCTGAGAAAAAGGAGTTGCCCAAGCTCTTCCAGGCGTTGCGCATCGAGGTCAATGACGAGATGGGCAGCCTTTGCTCCTTGCTCCGCGCTTGCGGCAAACTGCTCAAGCCCGGCGGAAGACTGGTGGTGATGACCTATCATTCGTTGGAAGACAGGATTGTCAAGAACTTCATCAAGACAGGCAACACCGACGGGACGGTCGAGAAGGATTTCTACGGCCGCGTCACTACCTGTTTCCGCCAGGTCAATCCCAAGGTCATCGTGCCTGGTGACGACGAGGTGGCGCGAAACCCGCGCTCGCGCAGTGCCAAACTGAGGATTGCCGAGCGTTTGTGAAACAGTGAACAGACAACAAGACCAGATGGAAAGCAACAAGACACAGGCCGATGGCGACGCACGGGTGGGGAGACCCAGGTTCAGCTTCTTTTCCTTGCTTGATGGCGAGGTTTTGTTGCTGCCATTCCTCAAGAGACAATTCAAACTGATAGTGCTGATAGTGGTGCTTGCCATCCTGTACATCAGCAACAGGTATTCTGCCCAGCAGGAGCAGATTGAAATCAAAAAGTTGGAGACGGAGTTGATAGATGCCCGTTACATGTCACTGTCGCGCTCGTCCGAGCTGATGAAGGAGAGCCGGCAGTCCAATGTCCAGAAAGTGTTGGAGGAACACAAGAGCGAGGTCAAGGTCTCGACCCAGCCGCCAATCTTGTTGGAAAGCGAATGACGGGAGGTGTCAGGGACTGATATGGCAAAGGACGGAAACAATTACACAGCGAGATATTCGCTCATCGTCGTGCTGATCGCCTTGTGCGGCATAGGCATCCTGACGCGGGCGATCTACACCATGTACATAAAGGACTGGTATTGGCTGGATGTGGCCGAGACATTCAGGTCGGACAGCCTGGTCGTCGAGCCTTTCAGGGGCAACATCCTGTCATCGGATGGCGAGCTGCTGGCCAGTTCCTTGCCCGAGTACAGGCTCTACATCGACTTCAAGGCCGGCGGATTCCAGGACACGACCTTCAGCAAGTACATTGACACGATGGCCACCGACCTGCACCGCATCTTCCCCGAGAAGAGCAAAAAGCATTTCTATGACTTGCTGGAGGATGGATATGAAGACAGGAAGAAGAGACGCAACCTGCTCCTGTATCCCGACCTCGTGTCCTACGCCAAGTACAGGGAACTCAAGTCCTGTCCCTATTTCAACCTCGGGCAGAACACGTCGGGATTCCACGGCGACAAGGTTGAAGACCGCAAACGTCCATTCGGAGGGCTTGCGCTGCGCACCATAGGCGATGTCTCCAAGGATGAAGCAGTTGGCGCAAAATACGGGGTGGAACTTGCTTTTGACAGCGTGCTGCGTGGCAAGAGCGGGCGGATGCACCGCGAGAAGGTCAGGAACGCCTATGTCGATGTAATCGAGGTGCCGCCCGTCAATGGGCTTGATGTCGTGACGACAATCGATGTCGAGATGCAAGACATCGTTGAGACGACGCTGCGCAACAAGCTGGTGGAGATAGGTGCGGAGAGCGGTGTCGCCATATTGATGGAAGTCGCGACTGGCGACATAAAAGCTGCCGCCAACCTCGGCCGCTGGCGCGACAGCGTTTATTACGAACTCGGTTCCTACGCCTACTCCGACCTCATGGAGCCGGGCTCGACCTTCAAGACAGCTTCGGTCATGGTGGCCCTTGACGATGGGCTGATCAAGACGAGCGATGTCGTTGACACGGATTCGGGAGTGGTGAGGATGCACGGACGGTGGATGCGTGACCACAACTGGAGGCACGGGGGATATGGGCCGATAGACCTGTGGAACATCATGATGAAGTCGTCAAACATTGGTGTCTCGCAGTTGATAGACTCGCATTACCACTACAATCCGGAGAGGTTTGTCGAGGGGCTGGAGCGCGTGGGCATATTGCAGGATTGGGATTTCCCGTTGAAGGAGTACAGTGCGCCCTACGTCAAACGCCCAGGGACACCGGCTTGGGACAAAACATCCCTGGCCTGGCTGTCGATAGGCTACAACTCGCAGCTGCCGGTGCTCAACACTGTCGCTTTCTACAACGCGATAGCCAACGGGGGCAAACTGCTCCGTCCCCGTCTTGTCAAGGCGCTGGAGGACAACGGTGAGGTCGTCAAGGAATTTCCTGTCGAAGTGGTGAGGGAGCAGATCTGTTCACCTGCCACACTTGACACAATGCAAATGATTTTGGAAAAGGTGGTGAGCGAGGGGCTCGGCAAGCCCGCCGGTAATCCTATGTTCCACGTATCCGGGAAAACAGGCACTGCGATGGTGGCGGAGAATGGCAGGTATGGCAACTTGCATTTCGTCAGCTTTGCTGGTTATTTCCCGTCGGAGCACCCTCTCTACACCTGTGTCGTTGCAATCACCAAACGGGGGCCGGCTTCGGGCGGAGGAATGTCCGGTGATGCATTTGGCAGGATAGCAGAACAGGTGTATGCTAAACACAGGCGGGCTGACATCGCGTCGGCAGTCGATTCAGGCGCAGTCCTCGTGCCGCGTGTCATGGATGGCAACCTGACAATGGCCGCGCAAGCCCTTGACTGCCTCGGGATGGGTGGAATGATGGAAGTGCGGCCGTCGGATGCCGACCCGGCAGTGTGGGGCACTGTGGATGCGGCACGCGGCCGTCTGGATTGTGAGACCAAGGATTTCACTCCTGGCTATGTGCCTGATGTCACGGGCATGGGGGCAATGGATGCGGTCTACCTGATGGAAAAGGCTGGGATGAAAGTCTCGCTCTCGGGAGTGGGCAAAGTCCATTCGCAAAGCGTGCGCCCTGGCTCTGTCGTCAAACGGGGGGCGACGGTGCATCTGTCGTTGAAATGAGAGGAAAGTATGCTTATAATAAAAGGTATTATGAAATTGACGGATTTACTCGGTAAGATAAAATATGAATCCTTTGGCGACATTGCCAGCGTGGATGTGACAGACGTATGCATCGATTCGCGGCAAGCGGTGAACGGTTCGTTGTTCATCGCAGTCAAAGGGACTGTCACTGACGGGCATCTCTACATCGACAAGGCGGTGTGCAATGGCGCGGTCGCTGTCCTTTGCCAGAAGTTGCCCGAAGATTTGAAGCCCGGTGTCGCCTATGCAGTCGTCCGCGACACTGAGCCGCTTGTAGGTGTCATCGCCTCAAGGCTGTTTGGTGAACCATCAACCAAGATGAAACTCGTTGGAGTGACTGGCACAAACGGTAAGACGACGACTGCGACGGTCTTGTACAAACTGTTCAAGCACCTCGGGCACAAGGCCGGGCTGTTGTCCACCGTGTGTAACTATGTGGATGATGAGGCTGTCCCGGCTGATCACACTACGCCTGACCCGGTGACATTAAACAGATTGCTGGCCCGCATGGTGGATGCAGGGTGCGAATATGCTTTCATGGAGGTCAGTTCGCACGCTGTCGCCCAGCACCGCATAGCAGGATTGCAGTTTGCAGGAGGAATATTCACAAACCTGACACGGGACCATCTGGACTACCACAAGACATTTGAGAACTATTTGAAAGCGAAAAAGCAATTCTTTGACGGTTTGCCAAAGAGTGCATTCGCCTTGACCAACGACGATGACCGCAATGGCAGGGTTATGGTGCAGAATACAAAAGCAAAAATCTATACCTATTCCCGCCAGACGGGTGCGGACTTCAAGGCGGATGTCCTTGAGTCACACTTCGAGGGAATGCTTCTCATGCTTAACGGGCAGGAAGTAGCGGTGCAGTTTGTCGGCAGTTTCAACGTCTCCAACCTGCTGGCAGTCTATGGCGCGGCGGTGCTGCTCGGGGTTGAACCGCACGAGGCGTTGCTGGCACTCAGCGTCATGCGTCCGGTGTCCGGACGTTTTGAGACACTGAAATCGCCCAAAGGTTACACGGCAATCGTTGACTATGCCCACACACCAGACGCATTGGTCAATGTGCTTGAGACTATCCACGATGTGCTCGACGGGCGCGGCTCTGTCACTACGGTCGTCGGTGCCGGCGGCAACAGGGATCACGGCAAGCGGCCTATGATGGCGCACGAGGCAGCCCGCTTGAGTGACAGGTTGATAATCACATCCGACAACCCGCGCAATGAAGATCCCATGGCTATCATTGAAGATATGCTGGCGGGTCTCACCGAGGAAGAGAAGCGGCGCACGGTGTCAATCCCCGACAGGCGCGAGGCCATCGCTGCGGCTTGCGAAGAGGCACGCAAAGGAGACGTTGTTCTCGTAGCTGGCAAGGGACATGAGAACTATCAGGAAATAAATGGTGTCAAGCATCATTTTGACGACAAGGAGGTGTTGCTTGACATTTTCAAATCTCAAATCTGACGGCGATGCTTTATTATCTGTTCCAATACCTCGAAGAGTTGGGAGTGCCAGGGGCAAGGATGTTCGGCTATGTCTCGTTCCGCTCGTTGCTATCCATAATATTGGCGTTGGCCATCTCGTCCATATTCGGCAATTACTTCATCAACCTGCTCAAGCGGAAGCAAATCAGCGAGACCCAGCGCGACGCATCCATAGACCCTTTCAACGTGGCAAAGGTTGGCGTGCCAAGCATGGGCGGTGTCATCATCATCGTGGCCATACTCGTGCCGTGCCTCCTGCTGGGCAAGCTGGACAACATCTATATGATCCTGATGCTCATCACGACCGTATGGCTCGGGGCATTGGGATTCCTGGATGACTACATCAAAATCTTCAAAAAGGACAAAGAGGGCCTGCACGGCAAGTTCAAAATCATCGGGCAGGTAGGTCTTGGGCTGATTATCGGGCTAACGCTCTACCTCAGCCCGTCGGCGGTCATCAGGGAGAATGTCGAGGTGGTCAAAAGCAATCACACCGTCGAGGTCATCCACAAAGACGAGGACATCAAATCGACGAAGACGACCATCCCGTTCTTCAAGAACAACAATTTCGACTATGCCTACCTTGTCAGTTTCCTCGGGGACAATTCGCAAAAGGCCGGATGGGTGATATTCGTCATCGTGACAATCTTCGTCATCACGGCCGTCTCCAATGGCGCGAACCTCAATGACGGCATGGACGGCATGGCGGCCGGCAACTCCGCGATAATAGGGTTGGCACTCGGCATACTCGCCTATGTGTCCAGCCACATCGAGTTTGCAAGCTACCTCAACATCATGTATATCCCAGGCAGCGAGGAGCTGGTCATTTTCATTTGCGCATTCATTGGTGCGTTGGTCGGATTTCTGTGGTACAACGCTTTCCCGGCGCAGGTGTTCATGGGAGACACCGGCAGCCTGACCATCGGGGGCATCATAGCCGCCTTTGCCATCATAATCCACAAGGAATTGCTCATACCCGTCTTGTGCGGAGTGTTCCTTGTCGAAAACCTGTCGGTCATACTGCAAGTGCGTTACTACAAGAAAGGGAAGCGGCGGGGTGTGAAGCAACGCCTGTTCAAACGCACGCCGATCCACGACCATTTCAGGACGGCGGTTGCCAATCTTGACCCTGAATGCAAGTATAAGTTTGTCGGCCCGAAGAACGTATTCCATGAAGCCAAGATCACAGTCAGGTTCTGGATCGTAACAATAGTCCTCGCGGCGGTGACGATAATAACTCTGAAAGTCAGATAAGGATATGAAAAAGATATTAGTTCTTGGAGCAGGCGAGAGCGGCGTAGGTGCTGCCGTGCTTGCCAAAAGCAAGGGGCTTGATGTTTTCGTGTCAGACTCGTCAACGATAAAAGACAACTACAAGTCAACCCTCGCCTCCGCCGGAATCCCATTTGAGGAAGGGCGGCACACCCCAGACCTTTTGCTCTGGGCCGACGAAGTTGTCAAGAGCCCGGGCATCCCCAATGACGCGCCACTCGTTGCAGACTTCCACCGCAGGGGGACACCAGTCATCTCGGAGATAGAGTTCGCAGGTCGTTATTCTCACGCCAAGATGATTTGCATCACGGGCAGCAACGGCAAGACAACGACCACGACGCTGATCTACCACATCCTGCAAACGGCAGGCTATGACGTAGGGCTCGCCGGCAACATTGGCCGCAGCCTCGCCATGCAGGTTGCCGAGGGAGACCGCAAGTGGTTTGTCATTGAGCTGAGCAGCTTCCAGCTCGACAACATGTATGATTTCAAGGCCGACATAGCAGTCCTCCTCAACATCACGCCCGACCATCTCGACCGGTACGGCTATGTGATGCAGAACTATGTGGATGCAAAGTTCAGGATCTTGCAAAACCAGACCAAGGCGGATGCATTCGTCTTCTGGGATGATGACCCCGTGGTGGCCGAAAACATAGAAAAGAAAAGAAACTCAATCAAAGCAGAATTTTACCCATTCAGTATGTCAAAACGCGAAGGTCTCGCTGCCTGCCTCGACGGGGGCAGCATAGTGTTCACCAAGCCCTCGGCTTTCAACATGGAGCAAGAGAAGCTGGCTTTGACAGGGACGCACAACCTATATGATTCAATGGCCGCCGGCATCGCGGCAAACATAGCCGGGGTCAAAAACGACTACATCCGCCAGGCGTTGAGTGATTTCACCGGCGTGCCGCACCGCCTTGAGAAGGTAGCGCGTGTCAAAGGCGTGGACTACATCAACGACTCAAAGGCCACCAATGTCAACTCATGTTGGTACGCGTTGCAAAGCATGAAGACCCCGGTGGTGCTCATCCTCGGCGGCAAGGACAAGGGCAACGACTACAAGGAGATAGAGGAGCTCGTGCGGCAAAAGGTCAAAGGCCTCGTGTTCCTCGGTGTTGACAACGCCAAGTTGCACGCTTTCTTTGACGGCAAGGTCGATGACATCCGCGACGCACGGTGCATGGCCGACGCTGTGAGGATGTGCGCCGAGATGGCAGGGGTGGGCGACACGGTGCTCTTGTCGCCGTGCTGCGCAAGTTTTGACCTGTTCAAGAGCTACGAGGACAGGGGCGACCAATTCAGGACGGAGGTCTTGGCGATGGCAAACCGTTAAAGTCGTCTGGCAATGGGACTGGTCAAAAATCTGTGCAAAGGCGCACCGGTCGTCTGGGCGATATACTTCCTCTTGTGTGTCGTCTCCGTCATCGAGGTGTTCAGTGCTTCCAGCCGGCTGAGCTATGGCAGCAGCAGTCACTGGGGACCAATCACCATGCACTGCATCACCCTGGTCATCGGTTTTGTGTTTGTCCTCATCTGTCACAGGGTACACTACCGCAACTTCCGTGCTTTGGGTCTGGTGGCATTCCCTTTCCTCGCGTTGATTTTGGCGGCCATGACCCTCTACGGGGCACTGGTCAACAATGCGGCGCGTTGGTTGGATGTCGATGGATTGAGCATCCAACCGTCTGAAATCGCCAAGTTCTCGGTCATCGTATTCGTGGCCGCGATACTCGTTTGGCACAAGGAAAACGGCTTCACCGACAAACGCCCGTTCCGCTACATCCTTGTGGGGGCCGGGATCATGTGTGTCCTCATCTTCAGGGAAAACTTCTCCACGGCCGCCATACTCTTTGCAACGGTCTATTGCATGATGTTCATCGGCAAAATACCCGGCAGGCAGATGCTCAAGCTCACCGTCGCGTGCCTTGCCCTCGTGGCGGTTTTCCTCGTGGTGGTGTTTGCCGCGCCTGACAGCTCCGATGTCCCCAAGGATGAGGAGAAGAGTACCATCTTCCACCGCTTCCCGGCATGGCGCGACCGCATAGTCGATTTCGTCACCCCCGTCGATGGCGATCCCGCTGACTACGTTGTCACCGACGACAACCGCCAGACGACGCACGCCAACATCACCATCGCATCGAGCAACTTCATCGGATGCGGGCCGGGCAACAGCGTGCAACGCGACTTCCTCTCACATTCCCACACCGACTTCATCTATGCCATCATAATAGAGGAACTGGGGCTGGCCGGCGGCATAGGCGTTTTCCTGCTCTACTTCTTCCTGCTCATCAACGCCGGGCGCATAGCGCGGCAGTGCGACAAACCGTTCCCAGCCTATCTGGTGATGGGTCTCGCGATCCTGATGACCTTGCAAGCGGTCATAAACATGGCAGTCGCCGTCGGCCTGTTCCCCGTGACGGGGCAGACGCTGCCGTTGATAAGCAAGGGCGGGTCGTCCATCGTGATGTGCAGCATCTACTTTGGCATAATCCTCAGCGTGAGCCGCAGCAACGAGTTGCGCCTTGCGCGGCAGAGGGAGGAGGCCTTGGCGGCCGCCAATCCTGACGCTGCCGAGGCAGTGGACGGTGGTGCGGACGTGGCGCGGGACGGTGACGGCGCGGCATCCTGACGTGGGCGCGTGGGGTGCTTTGTAAGTGCCACTTACAAAGGTTGTAAATCCCACTTACAAAGATTGTAAATGCGACTTACAAAAGACGCTGCCGGTCAGATGCCAAGTGCCGTGTCTCCGGCGCACGGACGCGAGGCGGTGGGGGTGCGGTGCTGACGGCAACAGCATACGATGTTTTCGCCCATTGCATACAATGATTTTGCTTGTTGCATACGATGTTCCCGGCGACGGCATTGCATGAAAATTACGCGCTGCCGGATGTCGTTTTTGGATAGAATGTTAGTTGTAACCGATTATGGATAATTTGAGAGTGATAATCAGCGGAGGCGGCACCGGGGGGCACATCTTCCCCGCGTTGTCCATTGCCGACGCTTTGAAGCAGATGGTGCCAGGTGTGCAAATCCTCTTCGTAGGCGCGGAGGGGCGGATGGAGATGCAGCGCGTCCCGGAGGCAGGCTATGACATCGTTGGGCTGCCCGTCATGGGTTTTGACCGCCACTCGTTGTGGCGGAATGTCAAGGTGCTCTACCGCTTGGCCGTGAGCCAGGTCAAGGCACGGCGCATTGTCAAGTCGTTCAGGCCTGACGTGGCCGTCGGGGTGGGGGGATATGCGAGCGGCCCGACCCTGAAGGTCGCGGCGTCGATGGGCGTCCCCACGCTGTTGCAGGAGCAGAATTCCTACGCCGGGGTCACAAACCGCATCTTGTCGCGCCGTGCCTCGCGCATCTGTGTCGCCTATGACGGGATGGAACGGTTCTTTGACAAATCCAAAATCATCCTCACCGGCAACCCCGTGCGTGAGACGATGCTCCTCGCGCCGATGACCTGCGGCAAGGCGAGGGCGCACTTCGGGCTGGCGGCGGACAGGAAGACCGTGCTCGTCGTCGGTGGCAGCCTCGGGGCGCGCACGCTCAACGAGGCGTTGCTTGCCAACCGCGAATGGATGGAGGGCAGCGGTCTGCAATTCATCTGCCAGACCGGCAAGGCATACCATGAGAGGGTGGCTGCGGCATTCGCCGGCTCGTCGTCGGTCAAGGTGCTGGACTTCATCAAGGATATGGGTGCCGCCTACCGTGCGGCGGATGTAGTGGTGTCGAGGGCGGGGGCCGGGTCTATTTCCGAACTTGAGCTGCTCGGCAAACCTGCCGTCCTCGTGCCGTCGCCCAACGTCGCCGAGGACCACCAGACCAAGAATGCTATGGCGTTGGTCAGCAAGGGCGCGGCCGTCTGTGTCAAGGACGGCGAGGCGGTCGAGGGGCTTTTCGCCGCAGTCTCTGGGCTTGTCGACGATGACGAGCGGCTCGCGGAGATGGGCAGGCGGATGCTCGCGCTGGCCTGCAAGGACTCGGCGCGGCGCATAGCTGAGGAAGTTGTCAAATTGGCTAAACGATAAACATTATGGATTACGAATCAGTATATTTCCTCGGTGCTGGCGGCATCGGGATGAGTGCGTTGGTGAGGTATTTCTTGCTGCATGGCAAGCACGTCGCGGGCTATGACCTGACTGAGACGGGGCTGACGCGCGAGCTTGTGGCGGAAGGGGCGGAGTTGCACTACCGTGACGATGTGGAGATGATTCCGGACTTTTGCCGCGACAGGGACAAGACACTTGTCGTCGTCACCCCCGCCATCCCGCAGGAGCATGGCGAGCTGCGCTACTTCAAGTCAAACGGATTCCGCATGATGAAGCGTTCCGAGGTGCTCGGCTTGATAGTCAACCGCCACCAGCCCCTGTGCGTGGCCGGCACTCATGGCAAGACGACGACCTCGACGCTGCTTGCCCACATCCTGACAAGCTCGGGGGTGGGGTGCAACGCTTTCCTTGGCGGCATTTCCCTCAACTATGATTCCAATTTGCTCGTTGACAAGGACAGCCAGCTCTATGTGGTCGAGGCAGATGAGTTTGACCGCTCGTTCCTGCATCTCAGACCGCGCATGACTGTCGTGACGGCCATGGATGCCGACCATCTGGACATATACAATGACTATGAGACCTACGTGGCGGGATTCCGTGACTATGTGTCCTTGATTGCCGATGGCGGCGTGCTGATAAAGAAGCATGGATTGCCGTTGACCGCACCGCAGGGCGTGAAGACCTATACCTACGGTGTTGATGAGGGTGACTTCCACGCGGACAACATAAGGGCTGAGGCCGGTGAACTCTACTTTGATTTCGTCAGTCCTGATGTTGCCATCCGTGACATCCGTCTCGGCGTCCCTCTATATGTCAACATCGAGAACAGCGTGGCGGCCATCGCCATGGCTTTGCTCAACGGAGCCGCTCCTGGGGCGGTGAGGAAGGCGGTCGGCACTTTCCGTGGCGTGCGGCGGCGTTTTGACTTCTGGGTGAAAGGCGCGGACCACGTGCTTGTCAGCGACTATGCCCACCATCCTGTCGAGATAAGGCGGAGCATCGAGTCGGTGCGATTCCTCTTCCCGGGACGCAAGCTGACAGGTGTGTTCCAGCCACATCTCTACACGAGGACGAGGGATTTCTACAAGGAGTTCGCTTCCAGCCTCTCGTTGCTCGACGAGGTTGTGCTGCTGGACATCTACCCGGCACGCGAGAAGCCTATCGAAGGGGTCACGTCAAAGCTCATCTTTGACAACATCGCCCCTGGTGTCTGCAAGAGGATGTGCCGCAAGGACGAATTGTTGGGTTTGTTAAAAAATGAAGATTTGGATGTCGTGATGCTGATAGGCGCAGGAAATATTGATACCTTAGCACCTGAATTGTCTAAAATGATGTCATAAAGCGTATTGCACCATGCTCAAAAGGATCCTTCTTTACTCCGTGGCCGCTGCATTGTCGCTCTATGTCATCGTGGCTTTCGTCATTTCGCAAGACCCCGACGAGGGACGCGAGTTGAGAAACCTGAGGGTAGAGCTCAAAGGCGGGGCGCAGCAGACGCCGGGCATGGACATCCGAGCCTATCTCAAGTCAAGGGGCGTGGATGTCACCGCCGCCCGCGAGGACGGCATCAACCTTGACTCTGTGGAGCGGCTGGTGGAAGGACACCCTTTGATCAGTGACGCCGAGTGCTACTTCTCACCGAGCGGTGATCTTGTCATCGAGTTGTGGCAGCGACAGCCCATCGTGAGAGTGTTTGGCAGCGACGGAGAGACCTATTATGTCGGTGATGCCGGCGAGAGGATTGCCAAGACGGATGGCAATGTCCCATACGTGCCAGTCCTGACGGGCAATGTCCGGTATGAGTATGTGCGTGACACGTTGTTTGACCTGCTGTCCTACATCCATGACGATGCGTTCTGGCGGTCGCAGGTCGAGCAGATCAATGTCACTCCCGGCGGCGATGTCGAGCTTGTCCCGAGGGTTGGGGGCATCACCATCTGCATCGGTGACGGTCTGGACTGTGAGCCAAAGCTGGACAAAGCGAAGCTCTTTTACAGCAAGGCGCTTGCAACAGTCGGGTGGGATAAGTACAAGAGGATCAATGTCGAATTGGACAATCAGATAATAGCGGAAAAGTGATTCAAAGCAAGAGTATATGGAACAAACAGGATATGTGGTAGCCATCGAAATCGGCTCAAGCAAGATTTCCGGGATGGTAGGGAAGAGGAATAGCGATGGGAACATACAGGTCTTGTCCTATGCCTCGGAACAGTCGTCATCATTCATAAAGAAAGGAGTGGTCTTCAACATTGACAAGACCGCCCTGAGCCTGACCAACATCGTCAACAGACTTGAGGGCGAGACCCACATGAACATTTCAAAAGTCTATGTCGGTCTTTCCGGGAAGTCCATGCACACTCTCCCAAACGCGGTGTTGCGCACGTTTGATGACGAGGTGAAAGTGACGCAGACATTGCTCGATGAGATGGGGAGGGAGAATGAACAGACCGTTTATCCCAACATGGAGCTGCTGAAGCCCGTGCCACAAGAGTACAAGCTTGAGAACTTGCTTATCGAGGATCCCGTTGGAGTGCAAACGACATCCATCGAGGGGCGTTACATGAACGTTGTCGCTTCGTCGTCGTTGAAAAGGAAACTCAATGAATGTCTCGGAAATGCCAAAATTGAAGTCGCTGATTTCCTGCTTGCCCCGCTTTGCCTTGCCGAATCCGTCTTGTCCGACACCGACAAACGGTCGGGCTGTGTGCTTGTGGATTTCGGCGCTGACACGACGACAGTGCTTATCTACAAAAACAACATCATGCGCAGCCTCGTCGTCTTGCCTATCGGCGGCAGCAACATCACCAAGGATTTGGCAACACTGCTGAAGATAGAAGAAGATGAGGCGGAAGAATTGAAACTGAGATACGGCCAAGTCGTGCCACAGACCGAGGAAAACCAAGACGGGAACAGCGAGGAGACAATCCAAACATCAAGGGAACAGGTTGACAAGAAATATGTGGAAAACATAATCTCTGCGCGTGCTGAAGAAATCATCGCCAATGTTTGGGAAATAGTCCAAAGGTCAGGCTACGAAACACAGCTTATCTCTGGCGTTTTCGTCACTGGCGGAACTGCCAACCTCCCCGGGTTGATAGACCTGCTTGAGAGGACTTGCAAGAAAATGAAGGTTCGCCGCGTCAGGAATGCCTGGTCGCTGATGATGCAAGACTGTGCATCCTATGTCGATGCTCACGACATGGGCGACACATTGCTCTCACTGCTCGTCTCGGGCAAAGAACCATGCTGCACCACGAGCACTTTGCATAGCGGAGAATTGTTCCATCCCGACACGGTTGAGCCTGAACAGCCAGTCCAGACCCCCGAATCTGAAAAGACTGAGCAAAAGGACGACAAACCTTCATCTTCCGCCAAGACAGAAGAGAAAGAACAGGGCAAGGAGAAACAGAGACAAAAGAAAAACAAGAGAAAGTTTGCTGATATACTCGGTGATATATTATTTGGCGAGGACAACAATCGTGACAAGCAAGATTAACAAGCTATGGACTACAATAAAATGGTGAACTTCGATAAAAGCAATATCGACCCCGATTGCAAAATCAAAGTGATTGGTGTCGGCGGCGGAGGAGGCAATGCCGTCAATCACATGTACCAAGAGGGCATAGAGCACGTCAGTTTCGCCTTGTGTAACACTGACAAGCAGGTTTTGGAGAAGTCTGTAATCCCCAAGAAACTGCAAATCGGCCCTGGTCTCGGCGCAGGCGGCGATCCACGCAAGGCGGAAGAAATAGCTAACAAGAGCATCGAGGATATAAAAGACCTTCTTAACGACGGAACAGAGATGGTGTTCATCACTGCTACCATGGGAGGTGGCACAGGGACTGGCGCAGGTCCTGTCGTGGCCAAGGTCGCCAAGGACATGAACATACTGACTGTCGGCATCGTCACCATACCTTTCCTGTTCGAGGGACGCAACAAAATCCTGCAAGCACTCGACGGCGTGGACGCGATGGCCAAGAATGTCGATGCCTTGCTTGTGATAAACAACGAGCGTCTGCGCACCATCTATTCCGATTTCATGTTTGACAATGCGTTCAAGAAGGCGGACGACACGCTCTCCATCGCAGCGAGCAGCATTGTTGAAATGATAAACATAGAGGGTGTAATAAACATAGACTTCGCCGACGTCTGTGCCACGTTGAAGGATGGCGGCGTTGCGGTCATCAGCACAGGCTACGCATCCGGCGAAGGCCGCGTGCAAAAGGCCATAGACAGCGCGCTGCATTCGCCGCTGTTGAACAGTGCAGATGTCTACAAGGCCAAGAAAATCCTGTTGAACCTTGTGATCAATCCCAAGGCTAATTTCTTGATGGAGGAGACCGACGCCATACATCAGTTCATGGGACACTTTGGCCGGCGGTTCAATTTTATCTGGGGTTATGCCTATGACGAGACATTTGACGACGACATAAAAATAACGATTCTTGCCTCTGGATTCGGTACAGACGACATAGACAAGGGAATAGAAATCGATGCAGAAGAGACCAAACAAGGGGAAATAGAGGACGGACGCATCCGAGAAGCCTATGGAGACTCGTTCAGCGCAGGACTTCGTACCAAGAGGAACAAACGCCACATCCATATATTTACGGAGGACGAACTCAATGACGACGATGTGATCTCGGTCATCGATTCATCCCCAACCTACGACCGTGATGCCAATGCCATCAAATCACTTGGCAAAAAACAGATGCAGAAGCAGAAAAACGTTGTGGAGAATACAAATACGATAACATTTTAATAAAACATAGCACGATGGACATTTTTGAAAAAGTAAGCAAAGACATAGTGGCAGCGATGAAAGCCAAGGACAAAACCCGCCTTGATGCTCTCAGAAATGTGAAGAAACTCTTCCTCGAAGCCAAGACAGCACCAGGTGCCAACGACACGCTGGCAGATGACGCTGCATTGAAGATCATGCAAAAGCTCGTCAAACAAGGCAAGGACTCTGCCGAGATATACGTCTCACAGAACCGTCAGGACTTGGCCGACGTGGAACTTGCCCAAGTGGCAGTCATAGAGGAATACCTCCCCAAACAGCTTTCATCAGAAGAACTTGAGGCGAAACTCAAGAAAATCATCGCCGAGGTCGGTGCAACGAGCATGAAAGACATGGGCAAAGTGATGGGAACAGCGACCTCAAGGCTCGCAGGGCTTGCCGAAGGAAAGGCAATCTCGGAAGCTGTAAGGAAATTGCTCGCTTGAGAGATGAAAATAAAGGTAGTCAACCGCTCAAAGCATCCCCTGCCGTCATTCGCAACACCGATGTCGGCAGGGGTGGACTTGAGAGCCAACATCGACGAGGATGTGGTCCTCAAGCCGCTGCAACGCAAGCTCATCCCGACAGGGCTTTATGTAGCCTTGCCAAAGGGTTATGAAGCCCAGGTGCGTCCCCGCAGCGGATTGGCGTTGAAGCACGGCATAACGCTCCTCAACGCTCCCGGTACGATCGATGCCGATTATCGCGGCGAGATAGGTGTGATAATGGTGAACCTCTCTGATACTGATTTCGTCGTGAAAGATGGTGAACGCATCGCCCAGATGGTCGTGGCACGTCACGAGACATTCGGATGGGAAGAGGCCGAGACGCTTGATGCAACCGAGCGTGGCGAAGGAGGCTTCGGCCATTCAGGTCTAAAATGAAGATGCCGATGAGACATTGCATTGCCCTATTGCCGGCGACCGTATTGTTCCTCGCATCATGCTCTGCACTGCATGATGCCGCCACGTCCGTGCCGCAGCATGACAAGTCGCCGTCGGGCTATTGCTACAACGGTGTCCTTTTGTCGGAGGCAAAGGGCGATCTCAACTCAGCTTACGACATCCTCACCTTTATTTCCGAGACAGACACTGCTTTTGCGCCGGCATACGACAAGATGTTTGCCTACGAGATGGGCTTTGACAACGATTCGCTGGCGGTAGCAATGCTCGACAAGGCGGTTGCCAATGACCCGGGCAACTTCTGGTACGGGTTCAAACTTGCCAACTACTACGCGGCACAGGACAGCATGGACAAGGCAGCATCCATCTACGAGAGCCTGTTGTCTGACGACCCGTCACGCAAGGAACTGCTCTATCCCTTGGTCTCGTGGTATTCGCAAGAAGGGGATTTCGACAAAGCCCTTTCTGCGCTCGATCGTCTCGAAGCGCAGTCGGGAGTGACCGATGAGAGCTTCATAACAAGGATGCGCATCTATACCACCTCGGGCAAGTCAGAATTGGCGAAGTCGCAGTTGCAAGCCAAGATCGCCGAGTCGCCGTCAGATGACGTGTTCAAGGAGTTCCTGGCCTATATATATATGAATGAGAGAAAATTCCCCGAGGCCATATCCCTTTATGACGCGATGCTCAAGGACAAGCCCTACGACTCGGAACTCAACTATTCGCGTCTCACGGCGTTCAAACTGTCTGACAGCACCATGTTTGACAAGGAGGCGAAACGTGTCCTCATGGACAAGGCTTATGCCCGTGATGTCAAGCTGAACATCCTGGTCAATCTCGTCATCAAAGACAAGACGTTGGCGGTCAAACCCGACGTTGTGTCAGGATTCTTTGTTGCTGCATTGGCAGGTGTCCCGGTCGATGACGTTGACATCCTCGGTTTGCAAGGGGCATACCTGATGATGCTCAACGACACGACGGGCTACATCACCGTTACGCGTGAGATATTGCACCGTCAGCCGTCCAATGCCTCGGCTAACGCTACGTTGATGCAGTACTATCTCTCGCGAAACGATGCCGATGGAGTTTCCCGCGTCGCCAAGAATGCTGTCAAATACTTCCCCGAGGAATTGTCCTACCATTTCTACCTCGCCGTGACATATCTGATGAAAGGCGACAACGACAACGCCCTCAAGGTCTGCGAGACGGCGGTCGGCAACGCTACCCCGGAGACACAGCCGGCACTTCTCTCGCAGTTGTATTCCATTATCGGGGACATTCGCCATGAGAAGGGGGACGATGCTGGGACCTTCGCCGCCTACGACAAGGCGTTGGAGTATGACAAAGACAATGCGTCGGTGCTCAACAACTACGCCTACTTCCTTGCCATCGGCGGTGGCGACCTGTCCCGTGCAGAGGAGATGATTTCCCATGCCGTCGAACTTACCCCCGACGACCCGACGATGCTTGACACCTACGCTTGGGTGCTGTTCCTGCAAGGCGATTACGCCCTTGCCAAAATATATATGGACAAGACCCTCCAGCTCGACAAGCAGCCCAGCGGCGAAGTGCTGGAGCACGCAGGCGACATCTACTTCAAATATGGCGAGACAGACCGCGCCGTGCAGTTCTGGCAACAATCGTTGGAGCAGGGCAACGGCTCTGAAGTCTTGAAAGCCAAGATCAAACAACGCAAATACATCAAGCAGTGACATGGGCAAGAGCATCATTTGGATAGCCGTCATCGTGCCGCTCATCCTCCTGCATTCGTGCAAGACTGTCGAGGTGGCACAGCAGCCAGGCATTGTGGCGACGGATGACCCGACGGTCGAGAACAACAAAACCTTTGACTGTTGCCAGATGAGGCTGCGTGCGACGGTGCGCCTCGGCGGGGCGTCACTCCCGGCAACCGGCGTTTTGCAGGTCAAAAACGGGCAGTGGATGTCATGCTCGTTCCGCGTCCCCCTGCTTGGCATCGAGATAGTCCGCGTCGAGGCCGACACAGACACGTTGCTCGTGGTCAACCGCTACGGCAAATCCTACGTCAAAGTGCCGATTTCCACTATTTATGCAGTCACCGGGCTGGACTACCATTCGCTCCAGTCGTTGTTGATGAATGACAGCTTCAGTCTTGACGGTGCGCCCAAGCCCCGGCGTGGTGGCGCGGCGATCGAGGACATGGAAGGCGGCATGACCGTCCGTGCCGAGAATGACAGGCGCACGACTCTTACATTCCTCTACGACAATATGGCACGGGTAGTCAAAACCTCGGTTGACGTGCAACCGTCCTATGGCATGACTTTCGACTATTCCGATTTCTCGCTCAAGCAAGACCGTTACTATCCGGGCTCGGTCGCGGTGTCGGTCACTGACGGCCGCCGCACTGCCGCCCTCGACCTGCAATGCACGAGCATTGATTTCTCGCCCTTTGAACCATCTCCGGCGTCGGTCAGCAGCCGTTACAAGCAGGTGAGCCTGTCAGACCTCATGTCCACTTTGCAATTCTGAAACCAACTTTGCCATGCGACCGCGCTTGTCCCTCATCCTGTTGTTGCTCATGTCGCTTGTCACGGCTGTTTACGGGCAGACCAACGAGCGCATAAAACAGCTTGAGCGGCAGCGCGCCGATCTCCTGGCGGAGATGCAAGAGTCGGAAAAACTGCTCGACAAGGCAGGCAAGGACATCGGCAGCCAGCTCAACAACCTTGCCCTGCTTGAGGCCCAAATCAATGAACGCACCAATTACATCAACCGTCTCCAATCGGACATCCGTGCCGTCGATGACGAGGCGGCCAAGCTCGCGGCCGAGGTAAAGACCCTCGGCGACCAGCTCCAACGGGCCAAGGACGACTATGCCCGCTCGTTGCGGCAGATGCGTTCCAACCGCACGGTGCAAGACAAGCTGATGTTCATCTTTTCCGCCTCCTCGCTCAGGCAGACCTACCGCAGGATGCGCTACCTGCAAGAGTACTCCTCGTTCCGCAAGGCGCAAGGCTTGGAGATAAACCGCAAACGCGAAGCCCTCCGCCTCAAGGAGCAGGAGATGCGTGGCGTGCTTGACGAGAAAAAGAAGCTCCTCGCCGAGGTCGAGAAGGAGCAGGAAAACCTCATCCGTCAGCAGGAGCAGCAGAAACAGCTCCTCTCCACACTGCGCAACAAGCAGTCCGCGATCCGCAAGGAGGTGGCAGCACAGCGGCGCAAGTCCGAACAGCTCGACCGCAAGATCGACGAACTCATCCAAGCCGAGATAGAGCGAGCCCGCCGCGAAGCCGAAGCCCGCGCCAAAGCCGAGGCGGCCAAAGGTGGCAGGGATGCCGGCGACGCGCCGGTGAAGGCCATGGACGCATTCAAACTCAACGACCGCGACCGCAAACTCTCGGGCGACTTTGAGCGCAACAAAGGCATATTGCCAGTCCCCGTGACGAGTGCCTACGCCATCATCAACCACTATGGCCGCTACAACGTCGCAGGCCTGCGCGGCGTCCAGCTCGACAACAAGGGCGTTGACATACAGGCGCGGCCAGGAGCTATGGCCCGGGCAATCTTCAAGGGCGAAGTCTCAGCCGTTTTCGAGTACTCCGGCCTCAAGGGCGTGCTGATCCGCCACGGCAACTACATATCTGTCTACTGCAACCTCTCCTCAGTCCTCGTCCGCCAAGGCGACGAAGTTGACACGCGGCAGGCGATAGGCAAGATCTACTCCAACCCCAACGACGGCGACCGCACCGTCCTCCACTTCCAGCTCCGCAAGGAGACAACCAAGCTCAACCCCGAGGAGTGGATTGACGACTGACCTTCCGGCCGCTTCCATTCGACGACGTGTCTCGTATGCCCGCCAGCCATGGGCGAAACCCCGAGAGTGGAGGGGATGGCGGTTGTGCGTCCCAACATCTCTGCGCCGCTTTCATCCAGGCTGGATTAGGGATGAAACCGGTGGCAATAAGCCTAAACTTCCGGAAGGCCAGGCATAAAGTTCATTTCCTCGGCGCATAAAGTAAAAACAAAACTTTTGAATATATAAACAAAACTTCTGAATGAACTTTATGCACCGGGTGATATGAGTTTGTGCCAGACCCGATGGGACTTTTCGCGGTGAGATGGTGGAATTTGCTCCTGACTTGATCGGATTTGCCTCCTGGCCGCACCTGCTGAATGGTCGCGCGTGGCAGCGGAGACTCGCAATGAGCGCCTTCATCCCGTCTGTGGCAATCAGTGACAATCCCCTGTCGCGCTGGTGTCGGCATTAAGCGAGAGAGACGTGCCGCCGGCACGTCTCTCTCGCGTTAAACTGTGTCATGCCCCGAGCCCGGGATGGCGGGGCGGCGGTATACGTCATTCGACCATGCTGACCCTGACCGTGACCTTGAGCCATCCGCCGACCCACTCGATGCCATGCACGCGGCAGACCATCTGCTTGCCTGCGTCCATGAGGCGGGAGATGACGGGATTGTCGGCACGTGGGATCCAACCGACGTGGTTGCCGCTGGCAAGCAATGCTATGGCGCGGTCGTCGTATGGGTTGGCCGGGTCGCGTTGCATCGTGAGTTCCCACCCGGTCTCCATGAACTGCGCCACCCATTCGGCATCGGGGCAGTGGGTAGTGCCTGCGACGACCGTCTCAAGGAGGAAGACCTCGTTGCGCCCTGCTGTGCTGCACGCGGCCATGGCGGCTCAGTCGGCGGGGTTTGGCCCCATGTCAAACTCCAGCGTGCCGCCTGACACAAGCATGTCGTGGGTGATGGTCAGCTTGTCGTAGGGGCGGCCGTCGTACTTCACGCCTTGCACGTAGATGTTTTCCGGCGAAAGCCCATTGGCCTTGATGGTGAATGTCTTGCCGCCAGGCAGGTTGATGTCTACCCTCGGGAAGAGCGGCGTGCCGAGGTCGTAGACCCCGCCCACGGGGTTCACGGGGTAGAAGCCCATTGCGCTCAGCACATACCATGCCGACATTTGGCCGCAGTCCTCGTTGCCGCACAGCCCGTGAGGGGCGTTGCGATAGAGTTGGTGCATTATCTCCGCCAGCCGCATCTGGGCTTTGGACGGCTGCCCTATGTAGTTGTACAGATAGGCTACGTGGTGGCTTGGCTCGTTGCCGTGGGCATATTGCCCTATCATGCCTGTGCTGAAGATGGGAAGTTCGTCGTCCGCGCCGGGAGCGTAGGTGAAGAGGCTGTCCAACTTTTGACCGAATCGTTCTGCGCCTCCGACCAATGCGATCAGACCGTCTATGTCATGCTGCACCGACCAGAAGTAGTGCCAGGCGTTGCTCTCGCAGATGTCCTCGGTGTAGTCGTCGGGATTGAACGGGGTGACGAATTCCCCCCGCTCGTTCCTCGGTTGCATGAACGAGGTGGCGGGGTTGTAGACGTTGCGGTAGTTGCCCGCCCTCGCATAGAACTCCGCAGCCACGTCCTCCCTGCCCAGGCTGTCGGCCATGACGGCAATGCACCAATCGTCGTAGGCATACTCCAAAGTCTTGGACAGCGACCAGTTCTCCCACTTCGCCGGGTCGGTGTAGGCGGGGACATAGCCGTGCTGCTTGTAGAACCCTATGCCGCGATAGCCGTCCTTGTTCGCCGTGGCGACGCAGGCATCGAGCGCGGCTTGGGCGTCAAAGTCGCCTATGCCTTTCAGATAGGCATCGACGATGACGGGGACGGAGTGGTAGCCTATCATCATGTCGGTCTCGTTGGAGTAGAAGTTCCACACCGGCAAACGCCCGAATTGGTCGTAATGGTCGAGGAAAGACTTCACCATGTCACCGACCCGCTCCGGATGCAGGAACGTCAGCAACGGGTGTTCTGCCCTGTAAGTGTCCCACAATGAGAACGTGCCGTAGGTCACATGGTCCGCCTTGTGCAGTTGCTTGTCCACCCCGCGATAGGTGCCGTCCACGTCGCTGCTGATTGTCGGGGCGGTCATGGTGTGGTAAAGGGCGGTGTAGAAACAGGTCTTCAAGTCCTCGTCATCGCTCGTGACGGCTATTTTCGCCAGTTCGGCATTCCATTTGTCCTTGGCGGCGGCGACGTAGGTGTCGAAATCTTCGCCCGTTGCCTCCGCTTCAAAGTTGTTTTGCGCCCCCTCAATGCTCGTGCCGGACAGGGCGGTGCGGATGACGAGCTGCTCACCTTCGGCCGTCTGGTAGTCGAGGCGGGCGACGCATCCCGCCCCAGTCCTCACGCCGCCATTGAGCATCGGCAGCGTGTCAAGCGTTATCTTGTCGAATGGGCGCGAAAGTTTGGCATAGAAATATACCCTCTGGTCGGCAGCCCACCCGGTCGAATAACGATAACCGCGCAATGTGACCGAATCGACCACCTCGATGTGCGAATCGACAGTCGCGTCCCAATTCATCGCTTTGCGCAGATTAAGGAACACCGACGATGAGGCTTCCGGGAAAGTGTACCGCTGGATGCCGCACCTGTCTGTCGCGGTAAGCTCGACCGTGATGCCATAGTCCTTGAGCTTGACACGGTAGTAGCCGGCCGTTGCACTCTCGTCAGCGTGGTCGAACATCGAATAAATGCCGAGGATCGAATCCTTGGCCTCTCGGTAAGGGTTCGTCACCGGCATATACATTATATCATATAAGTCCCCAGCCCCCGTACCGGTGAGGTGCGTATGGCTGAACCCTGCAATCGTGCTGTCGGGATAGTAGTAGCCCGAAATCCTGTGCCACCCGGGGCAACCATTGTCGGGACTGAGCTGCACCATGCCGAATGGGACCGTCGCCCCGGGATAGGTGTTGCCAGTGAAATCAGTGCCAATGAATGGATTGACGTAACGCGTGTAGTCTTCATCCGCCACATCATGCGAGACGCACGAGAGCAAGGCGGCCGGCAACAGGAGTGCCGCAAGGAGGGTCTGATGTTTCATCGCGGTTGATTTTAACTTGATTAGCGCAAAAATAACAATTAGGCCTTGGGCATTGCAAGATAATCGCTATAACTTTGCACCGTTTTAACAAACATCACGCAAATGAGCAACTACATAGCAAACGATACGAGGAAAGTCACCACGCACCGCCTGTGGGAGATGAAACAAAGGGGCGAGAAAATCTCGATGCTCACCGCATACGATTACACCATGGCCAGGCTCGTGGATGAATCAGGCATGGATGTCATCCTGGTGGGAGACTCGGCTTCAAACGTCATGGCGGGCAATGTCACCACACTGCCAATCACTCTCGACCAGATGATCTACCACGGCAAGTCGGTAGTGCGAGGGGTGAAGCGCGCCCTTGTCGTCGTCGATATGCCATTCGGCTCCTACCAAGGCAACCCTTACGACGGTCTGGCCTCTGCCATAAGGATAATGAAGGAGAGCCACGCCGACGCAATCAAGCTGGAGGGAGGCAAGGAAATCCTTGACACCGTGAAGATGATGATCGGGGCAGGCATCCCCGTCATGGGACATCTCGGGCTGATGCCCCAGTCCATCAACAAATACGGGACGTACACCGTCCGCGCCAAGGACGAGGACGAGGCAAAGAAACTCCTCAGAGACGCGCAGCTTTTGCAGGACGCAGGATGCTTTGCCTTAGTGCTTGAGAAGATCCCGGCTGCACTGGCGGCGCAGGTCGCAAGCAGCCTCGACATCCCCGTCATAGGGATCGGTGCCGGCGGGCAAGTGGACGGCCAAGTGCTTGTGGCGCAAGACATGCTCGGCATGAACGACGGGTTCAGCCCGCGCTTCCTGCGCCGTTATGCAGATCTCCACACCATCATCACCGGGGCGCTTGGGGAATATATCCGTGATGTCAAGAGCGGCGACTTCCCCAATGAGAAGGAACAATACTGATAACCCATTAAAACATAAAGTCATGTTAAGCAAAAGAGTCGAAGAGGCGTTGAACGCCCAGATCAATGCAGAGTTCTGGTCAGCTTATTTCTACTTGTCAATGTCGTCATATCTTGCCCATGCAGGCTATCCCGGCTTTTCCAAATGGTTCGGCGTGCAATTCAAGGAGGAGCAAGACCATGCCCAGATCTTCGTCAACTACATCCTTTCGCGCGGCGGCAAGGTGACTCTCAAGCCCATCAGCGAGGTGAAGACCGAGTGGACTACGCCGCTCAACTGCTTTGAGGAGACACTTGCGCACGAGAACAACGTGACGGCGATGATCAACAACCTCTATTCCATCGCATTGGAAGAGAAGGATTTCGCCACGCAAAGTATGCTCAAGTGGTACATCGACGAGCAAGTCGAGGAAGAGAAGACCGTGCAAGACACCATCGACAACCTCCGTCTCATCAAGGACAACGGCTTTGGACTGTATATGCTTGACAAAGAGCTCGGAGCACGCACCTACACCGCTCCGGCCCAGCTGGCCGAGTGACACCACACGGCGCGGCGTGCCCGTGCCGCCAATCAGAACGACTTGAGACACCCCGCCCTGCGATGACGACGGGGTGTCTCTTTTTTATCAACACACGACATCATGCCCATCATCCACCTGACATCGCTCGACCATCCCGGCTTGGCAGTCTTTGCCGCACTGACCGAAGCCCAATTGCGCAACCGCCTCGAACCCGAAAAAGGCATCTTCATCGCCGAGAGCCCCAAGGTCATCCGCACCGCCCTCTCCGCCGGCATAACCCCGTTCGCCTTGCTTTGTGAGGAACGGCATCTCGACGGCGACGCGGCGGACATAGTGGCACGCGTGGGCGACATCCCCGTCTACACCGGGCCGAGGGAAATGCTTGCCTCGCTCACTGGCTACACCCTCACTCGCGGCGTGCTGTGCGCCATGCGCCGCCCCGCATTGCCGACCGTCGAGCAACTCACCGCAGGAGCGGAACGCATCGCCATAATCAAAGGCGTGGTTGACACCACCAACATCGGGGCCATATTCCGCTCGGCGGCAGCCCTCGGCATCGATGCCGTCATGCTCACCCCCGACTCTTGCGACCCGTTGAACCGCCGCGCTGTCCGCGTGTCGATGGGCTCTGTGTTCCTCGTGCCGTGGACTTGGATGCACGACCCGTTGGAGAGCCTCGCCGCACACGGATTCCGCACGGTAGCGATGGCATTGACCGCCGCATCCGTCCCGATCGACGACCCCGTGCTGGCCGGCGAGCCGCGCCTCGCCATCATCCTCGGCACCGAGGGCGACGGGCTGCCGAGGGAAACGGTCGCCGCAGCCGACTACGTGGCACGCATCCCAATGTCGCACGGTGTCGATTCGCTCAACGTGGCGGCGGCATCGGCCGTCGCCTTCTGGCAATTGCGCCGCAAGCGATGACCCCGACGGGGCGTGCACTGCGCCCCGCGCACTCCACCATCTGACATAAAGTCCCATTAGGTCTGGCATAAACTCCGATTAGGTCAGACCTAAAGTCATGTTGCCCGGTGCATAAAGTATATTCAGAAGTTTTGTTTATATAAACAGAACTTTTGAATATACAAACAAAAGTTTTGAATATATAAACAGAAGTTTTGTTTTTACTTTATGTCAGACCTAATGCAACTTTAGGTCTGACGTAATTGAAGTTTAGGTCCGACCACATCAAATTTGCCTCCTTATCAATTCCCTTGATAGCCCGCTCTCGTCCGTAGAGACGTGATTAATAGCGTCTCCACACGCCCCAGGCATTCCGCTGCGGCTCGCCGCTTGATGCGATGCAACGACGCGGCAGACCGCAGCAGTCATTGACAGTCAACGCCTATGCCCCAGGCACGACAAACAAAAAGCCCCGGGATTCCCGGGGCTTTCATCATGTCTTGTGGCGTTGACGCCTTTACTTGACCATCACGTTGTTGACCTCCCACGTGGGCGCGTCGTGGTCTTCGCAGGTGTAGCGGAAAGCGATGCGCAGGTTTTCCGACTGCGGAATAGCTATTTGACCTGAGCTTATGAAGTCCCAGCTGTCGGACTTGGGATATTCAATCTCCACCTGCTGCCAATCACTCTCGTTGATGTCGCCACCTGTGTAGGTCGTCGAGACGTAGACACGGCAGCAAGCGCGGCGGTTGTCGTCGGACTTGGCGAAGTTGATCGCGTGCTTGAACGACAAAATCGGGTTGCCTGTCACCGTGGTATTGATTGCAGGCGAGATGAGCCAGTCCTCATTTGCATAGTTCGTGCCACTGCCATAGCCGCTGACCTTCATGTAACCATAGCTGTTATGCCTCCAAGTGTAGTCGCCAAGGACATTGACCGAGGTGAAGTCGCCTTGCCCGTCAGCAAACGATTCAAAGAAAATCGCGTCGGATGTGTCGTTCATGTCCTTGATTTCCTCCCCTTCGCCCTCGACGACGGCGAAGTTGCGCACTTCCCAAGTGGAACCTTTGGACGTGGTGCTGGTGTGGCGCAGGGCAAATACGACCCCGTCGGCAAGATAATCTTCAGTCACTTTCGCACGGCCTGACGACGAGAACGTGAACGATGACCCTCCTGCCTGGTGGACTGGCATCACCGTCCATGTTGCCGCATCGACATCGCCGTTGAAGTCGTTGGAAACGAGGAGTTGGTGCTGTTGCGAGATATTGCTCATGTCGGCATAATTGATCGCGTGCTCAAAGCAAACATACGCCGCAGGCACTCCCGACAGGTTGACCGGCTCGGAGACGAGATATGTCACCGCATCCACGTTCTCGCCATCAACATAGCCTTTGACGCAGGCTGAACTGTAATCGATGATCCACCCGATCTGTGTCTCGTGGCCTTGCGCCGAATAGCTGGTGAACACGCCAAGATCCTCGGAGAACGTCTCCTTGATGAAAGTGTTGGGCAGTTGATAGTGCGTGAAGTCGTCGCCCACGTCGTCGGCGGTGCGGGCAGTGATCTGCCATTCGCCACGGTAGGTGGTGAGGATGCCGTTGAATGTCCCTACGCCGCCGGGGATGACCATCTGCGCCAGTCCCGAACCGTAGCGGCTGGTGCGCACCGTGACTTCGGTGTCATCAGAGAAGAACATCGTGCGGCTCTCGGTTGCCGGGTCGTCGGCCTCGTAGTCCGCGAATGTGAATATGCCCGGGTTGTCAAAGTGCATCCCTTGCAGTGAGACGTATGTCGAAATCATGTCGTCGGTGAACTCCTCCGCGCTGGTGATGACCGTCGGTGCCGGGATGTACTCGGGGCGGGCGTCGCCGATGCGGATCGAGTGTGCCTGCCAGACAAACGGTGACATGCGGCCGATCTGCGGCTCGGTCTCGTCCTCGTCGGTGTAGGGGACACCGATCTGTGCCAGTTCGCCATAGCCGCCTATGTACAGCCCTTTGAGGATGATGGCCACGCGCTGCCCGACGTGCCAATCGGTGTTCATGCCGTTGCCGTCGATCGAGACGCAGATGCCGCCCGTCTCGTCCTGGACGAACAGCTGCTTGTAGATGTTGCCGCTCTCGTCGTTGCCGATGACTACGCCTCGGATGGTGTCGTCTTCTTCTATCTCTGCGAGGCCGTCGCTTGCTATCACGTCAGCATACTTAGCCTTCAAATCCTTGATAGTCGTTGAGGCATTGATGCCAGCCCCGTCGTGGTCGTAGATGACCGGGGCATCATGCTCGTCCATGCAGGACGCTCCGAGCAGCACGATGGCAAGGGCCGGGAGGAATGATTTGATTGACTTTTTCATATCCTGTTATGTTTTTGTTTCGTTTGACTTGTGTTTCAGAATCGGATGTTGAAGTTGAGGAAAGCATTCGTCCCTTGGGCGTAGTAGTACTTGCTGGGATACTTCTCACCATCGATGCGGTTTTGCTCATAACCACCTGTGCGGAGGTTTGTGTTGTTCAAGATGTTGTTGACGGTGAGGTTGATGCTGATGCTTTTGCCTTTCTTCAGACGGATGTATTTGCCGATGGAAGCGTCAAGCATGAAGCCCCCGTCGAGCTCTTCCTGGCCTTCCCTGCCCGTGCCTGTCTCGCCGTTGATGTCAACACCTTCGACCACGAAGCGCTCAAGGCGGCGGACTGTCGAGAAGTCAAGGAACACACGGTGGTAGTAGTTGAGGTTGGCATTGAAGAACCATCCCTTGTAAGAGTAATCCAACCCTATGCTGTATGCCGAAAGCGGCGTGCCGTTGACACGGAAGCCCTCACACATGACACGTTCACCAGTCTCCATCTCGCTGCTGTACTCGTAGGTCATGGTAGCATCGGGGTTGTTCTTGTACTTGGCATCCGAATAGGTCGCCAGGAGGTTGATCGAGAAGTTGGAGAACGGCTTGACCTGCACCGCCGCCTCGACACCGTAGTGTTGCTTGTGGATGTTGCTCATCGACAAATAGGTGTAACTGCCGTTGTCGTCATTGAAGAAGCTCTCCAGCTCAGTCACATTGTCGAAGTTGGTGAAATAGCCCGTCACGCGGCCGCTGACGTAGGGAGTGTTGAAACCGTAGGTCAACTCGACCGACCCGATCAACTCTTCCTTGAGGTCTTGCACGTAGAGGTTGTGCATCCTCGGTGCTATGAAGGCGTTGTAGGCCAACGGTGCGCGGCTCTCGAATGCACCATTGAGGTTGAAGTAGTGCTTGCCGCTGATCTTGTATGTCAAGCCGGCCTTGGCAGCATACTCCACGAAATTCTTGGTGTCGCTCTTACCCTTGGATATGTCGGCGGCACGTCCGTTGCGCATAAGGCCTTCGCGCCACATGGAAGCCATGCCGACCTTCGCTCCATAGTAGAAATCCACGTGCGAGTAACGGTGCTGAGCCTGCGCCCAGAGGTTTGCCTTGTGGACAAACATATTGTAGTTGTAGCCAAATTTGTCGCCAACCTTGATTTCCTTGTTTGGATTGTCGAGGTCATTCTGCGCCATGTCGGAATCTATGCCCCAGTCACGCGCCGCGAACTTGTCAATATCGACAAATCTGTTGGCCCCGAGCAGGTCTTTCAGCTTCTTGTAGTGCATACCCTTTGTTGACGACACTTCGAGACCGCCGGTGAAGTTTATCCTGTCGGTGAACTTGCGGTTGATGGTCGAGTTCAAGTTGAAAGACAACTGGTCGTTGTGCCTCTCCTCAAGCAGATAGGAAGCTGTGCCTCCGAAGTTGTTTTGCTGGTAGTTGGCACGGTAGAGCTCGTCCCACTGTATTTGGCGGTGTGACTTGTCACTCTCCCAGAGCCTTGTCGCCGTTGCTATGTCCTCTTCGGATGAGAAGTAGCTTGGCAGCTTGCGCCAATAGTCCGGACGGGGGTCGGAGGCGTTGTTGTACCATCCGAGGGCGCTCGTGCCGTAATTGCTGTATTTAACGCCAAGAGTAGTTACCAACTTCGTCTTGTCGTCGATGTTGAAGTCCCAGGTCAGGACTGCGCTCGGTTCGTATGAGCGGACGACGCGGGCATTGCGTTTCTTTCCGTTCTGGTATCCCCAGTTAGGGTTGTAGTAGTTTGACCCCGCCAGGTCGTAGGCCTCCTGTGTCGAAGCTCCCTGTTGTGCCCTTTCGGTCGGAGCACCCCATGTGGAGACAGAGATGCTGTGACGCTCGTTGATGACCTTCTCCATCGACAGGAAGTATGAAAGGGCATTGTAGAACGTTCCCTCGATGTTACCCTCGTTGGACCACCTGTAACCGACCGAACCGGTGAACGCCCAGCCCTTGTTGGACAGTCCCGTTGAGAAAGTGTACATCCCGCGCAGACGGTAGTTGCGGTTCGTCCCCGACAACGTGAGCTTGCTGCCGGCGGCATAGTGGCTCGCCCTCATGTCGATGTCGCTCACGCCGCCCACGGCACCGAATGAATACTTGGACAGCTCATAGGCATTCACTCCGTCCTTGTTGCGAGTCGCGTCGTTGAGACCGCCGATGAGGCCGTAAATGAAGCGTCCTGTCTCGTTGTCATTGAACTTCGCGCCATTTATATATACATTGGTGTATTGCGAGTCGTAGGCCCTCACCCTGAAACGCATAGGGCTGAAGAGATAGCCCACCTCGTTCAGGTACATATTGCTCGACGAAGTGATTATCGACGCCGAACTTGCAGCCACGTCGGCATCCTCGTCAATCTGCGACTCAGTGAATGCATAGCTGTTGTTCTCGCTCATGCCGCCGAAGTTCATCGGGGTCAGCACCAGATTGCGCACATTGTCCCCGCCCTCGACATCAACCACCGCCTCACGGGTCAAGTAGCCTGCCGCATTGACCAGCAAGACCACCTGCCCCACGGGGAGGTTCTCAAACTGGTAACTGCCGTCCTGCGCCGACAACGTTTTCAACGACGTGCCCTTGATGGTGATGAGTGCTCCGCGCACCGGTGATCTGTCACCCTGTCTCGTGACGTGGCCGCCCAATGTGTTGTCCTGCGCAAAAGCCGACACGCAGGCGGACAACAAACAGAAAAGCAAAAGTTTAAATCTCATAAATCTGTTGTTAGTTTAAAAATACCTTGCCATTCGTTAATGAAAAAGCGCACAAAATTAACAATAATATCCCATCCCCGTCCCACACCAAGGCGAAAACATCGGTCTACAACGCTGACATCCCGCACTTTGTTACATCGAGGTTAAAAATGGGACGGCGAGATGCCTACTCTCGCATTTTTTGCCGTATTTTGCGCAACGTTAAACACTACTAAAAATGACAAGACTCAAACTGACCATCATCCTGCTCATCGCGGCCTGCACGCTGGGCTACGCGCAAGAGAAACGGTTCGCGCTCTACTGCGTCGCATTCTACAACATGGAAAACCTCTTTGACACCATCCATGACGAGGGACGCAACGACTACGACTTCCTGCCAAGCGGGAGCTACAAGTGGAACACGCTCAAGTACCAGTCCAAGCTCAAGAACCTTTCCAAGGTCATCAGCCGCCTCGGGGGCGACAAGTTGCAAGCCATGGGTCCTGCCGCGATAGGGCTTGCCGAGGTTGAAAACAGCAAGGTGCTCGACGACCTCGTCAGACAGGACGCTATCAAGGAGCGCGGCTACCAATACATCCATTACGAGGGTCAAGACCTGCGCGGCATAGACTGCGCCCTGCTCTACAATCCCATGCTCTTCCAGCCGGTGGAGTCGAGCCTCGTCCCCTATGTGCACCCCGATGACACCACCTACAAGACACGTGGCTTCCTCGTGGTCTCCGGCTACATGGCAGGCGAGCGGGTAACTTTCATTGTGAACCACTGGCCTTCGCGCGCCGCCACCTCACCGGCACGCGAGAGGGCGGCGACCCAGGTGCGTGCCATCAAGGACTCGTTGATGGTTGCCGACCCTGCCAACAAAATCATAATCATGGGAGACCTCAACGACGACCCGGTCAACAAGAGCGTCACCGAATGCCTCGGGGCGAAGCACGAGACCAAAGGCCTTGCTGCGACCGACCTCTACAACCCCTGGTGGAAGACTTTCGTCAAGCAGGGCATAGGCACGCTTATGTACAACGGCGCGTGGAATCTCTTTGACCAGATCATCATCAGCGGCAACCTCGTAGGCAAGGACCGCAGCACCCTCAAGTTCTACAAGAACGAGGTGTTCAACCCCGACTATATGTTCCAGAAGGAGGGCAAATACAAGGGCTATCCGTTGCGCACCACCGCCGGTGGCGTCTGGCTCAACGGTTACAGCGACCACCTGCCCACACAGGTGTTCCTCATCAAGCAGATTGACTGACGCACGCAACAGGGCACAAAGCCCAGGACCAAGGCAAGCGGCACGGGACGGCACAACGCCCGCGCCGCTTTTCTTATGCTCCAACCCGACGGTATGGCAAGCGGGCGCGCCAACAGCTCCCCGCCCGCAGGACGCGGCACGCAGCCATGGGGCAGGCATCGCCAGGCCATGCCACGGTGATGCCCGGGGACGAACCCGCCGGCATCAGGCATAGGCTCAGGTCACTCGCCGGGAAAAGTCCCATCGTGTCAGACCTAAAGTCGGATCAGGTAGGACATAAAGTCCAATGCCTCCTAATGAAAAGTATATTCAGAAGTTTTGTTTATATATTCAAAAGTTCTGTTTATATAAACAAAAGTTCTGAATATATAAACAGAACTTTTGTTTTTACTTTATGTGCGGGGCAAATGGACTTTAAGCACCGGGACACTGGCTTTCAGGTCAGACCTTGTTGGGGTTTGCGCCTGGCATCATCAAGGCCTGTGTGCTGGGTGGAACGGTTTCCAGATGCTTGCGGCCGGCTTATGCCCAGACCCCGACGTGGTTTGCCATGGGAGCTGGCGGCGTGTTGGGCGTGGATGGATGGCGTGATGTGCGGCGGCGGGTCGGCTTGCGTGGTCCGCGATGGCAACTGAAAAGGGGGAGGCTCATCGCCTCCCCCTGCCTTTTCGCCTGTGTCGTGGTGTGTCTCCGTCACAGGGCGGAGTAATCGCGGCTGTAACGCAGCATCTGGTCGGTGTAGCTCTCGCCGTAGGTGACGCGCACATCGGTTATCGTCCCGTCCTCGGCGCGGACTGCCTCGTACCGTGGGTTGATGAATCCCTTGTAGGGTGCTATGCCCAGCCGCGCGTATCTCTGCCTGACCTCCTCGTGCAGTGCGGGGTCGATGCGTACCCCGTAGGTCTCGACGAGCTGGCGTGCGGCATCGAGGTCGCCTGTGGACTTGATGCGCTGCACTTCGGCCAGGAGCTGCGCGAAGAGTGCGCGGAGCGCGTCGTAGTCATTGACCTTGACGTAGGTCTTGCCGTCGCGCCTGACGAGCTCGACGACGTGTGCCGCGCTGCCGTGGTGCAATGCCCAGCGTGCGATGAGCTGGCGGTTGCGCATGTGGGATTCCTCGATTTGCGCCCCGGGGGCGATGCGTGCGAGCTGGGTCATCAGGCCGTTCATCATGTAGGTGTAGTAGTGCGCCTTGTAAGCCTCTGGCGAATCGAGCAGCCCCAGTTCGAGCAGCTTGGGGTCGGCTATGAAGTAGAGGCCGAAGAGGTCGGCACGCGCCTCCTCGATGGTCGCCCCGTAGGCCTTCAGCGCGTCGGGATCCGTGCCTGGCATCAGGCGGCCCGAGCCGTGGCCGAGGCACTCGTGCAGGTCTGTGTGCAACTCGTCGGTCGCGTCGCCGTAGGCCTTGATGCGGGCAAGCTCCGCAGCATCGATGACGAACTCATCCAGCAGCCCGCTGCCTGCTGCGGCGCGGTTGTAGGCATGGGTGATGTTGCCTATGGTGACTGACTTTGAGCCGTGCACGGCACGTATCCAGTTGGAGTTGGGCAGGTTGATGCCTATGGCGGTGGCGGGGTAGAGGTCGCCGCCAAGGATTGCCGCGTCGATTACTTTGGCGCTCACGCCTTTGACTTGCGGTTTCCTGAACTGCGGGTCAACGGGCGAATGGTCCTCAAACCATTGCGCGTTGCCGCTGATTGCCTCGGTGCGGGCGGTCGCGGCGGTGTCTTTGTAATCGACCAACGCCTCCCAGCTCGCTTTGTAGCCGAGCGGGTCGCCGTAGGTCTCGATGAAGCCGTTGATGAAGTCCACCGTCGGGGCGGTGTCGCCCAGCCATGCTATCGAATAGTCGTCGAATGTCCGCAGGTCGCCCGTGGTGTAGAAGGCGATGAGCAGCTCGATCGTCCGCCTTTGGCCGTCGGTCTCGGCATATTGCCTGGCACGGTCGAGCCATTCCACGATGTGACCTATCGCTTTGCCATATTTGCCACCGATGCGCCACACGTCCTCGACGAGCCGCCCGTCGCGCTTGACGAGCGTGGAGTTGAGCCCCACCATCGGGGCATGGTCTCCAAAGGCGGCTTTCTGCGCGGCATAGTGCTGTTCAGCCTCATGCTGCGTCACCCCGTCGCCGTAGTAGTTGCAGGCAGATGAGGCCACGAGGTCCGCCCCGTCAGACAGGTAGACACGTTTGGTCAGGAATGCCGGGTCGAAGATGGCGCGCCGCACCTCCTGCCACAGCCCCTCGCGTGTCTGCCCCTCGTCCAATGGCAGGGCGGCGTCGGGCACGGCGGCGTAGAGGCCGGCGAGGTATTGCTCCGGGAATCCCGGCTCAAACTTGTTGCATGAGTAGTGGTGGTGGATGCCGTTGGCGAACCAGACACTTTTGACGTATGTCACAAGCGCGTCACGGTGCGTCCCGCCGCCGTCATGCGACGTGAGCGGCAGCACGGCCTCAAGAACTTTGCGCACCTTGAGGTTGTGGCGGCAGTTTTGGTCAAACAATATGTCACGTCCCCACAGTGCCGCCTCGCTGAGGCAGTAGGCGAGGGCTTTCTGCCGAGCGTCCAGCCGCTCGAACCCGTCTGCCTTGTAGCGGAGCATCTGTATGTCCGCGAACCTTTCGTCGGTATAGGCGAAATCGTCTCCCGCCCTTTTGTCGTTGTCCATCTTGTCTATGTGTTTTGTCGGTTGTGTGTCTTGTGTCGTTGCCGCGTCCTTTCGCCTTTGCCCGTCAAGACGCACGGGCCGCAAGCCCTGATGAGGCTGCGGCCCGTGTCTGGTGCATTGTCGCTCCCGGCGCGGCGCTCATTGCGCGAGCTTTGAGTCGCGGTATTCCTTGGGTGTCATCCCCACGATGCGGTAAAAGGCGGCGTAGAATGATTGGCGGTTTGAGAATCCCACCATCGTGCTGACCTCCTCTATGTTCTTGCCTGCGTAACGTTTGTCAACAAGCACGTTCATGGCTTCCTTGATGCGGTATTCGTTGACGAGGCACGAGTAGTTCATGCCAAAACGTGAATTGATGACGGCCGACAGGTAGCGCGTGTTGGTCTTGAGGTCTTCGGCCAACGCCCTGGCGGAGTAGGATGCGTCCTTGTACTTCTTTTGCCCGACGATGATGTTCAGTATCTTGTCGTAGAGAGCATCTGCCAGTTCGGGCCTAATTAAAGAACGGTAGGCGGCGTTCTTAATCTTCCTTTCTCTGATGTTGTAGGGCATTTTCTTCACCTTCTCCCCTTGGTCTTTGAGATCACTCATGTTTCTTCTTCCTTGTTGTTTGATGCGGCGGTTCGCCACTTATTTTGATAAAACGTCAGGCAAAAGTAATGTTTCTGTCAGGAAATAATGCAATGTACCGCAATAAAATGTGTGATGTTTTTCGTCATCAAATGTTATTTTGAGTTAACCGCCCGCCGCCGGCGCGGTTATATGTGCCAAAGGGGTGCCTCACGGCATCCCCCTGGCCTCCAAAACAAAAATCAAACTTATGGTTAGTAGTGTCGTTTACCTTTTCTTCCTGTCTTTGTTGACGTTGCAAAGGTCGGCAAGGCTGGCGGGAAGCGCAATCGCCATTTGTAGGTATTTTGCCATGGCCGTCCTCTCCCGTCATTGCCGGCACGCCGTCCGACCCCGGCGCGTCGTTTTTTTGCCTATCATTAAATAAGATAAGCTGCACTCTGGAAATTGAGAGCAAGCTCTCTTTCCACTCATTTGCATTATCTTTGCGCCGCATACGATGGTGCTGGCGGAATCATGCAATGTTTTGCCCGGAATCATGCAATGTTTCTGGCAAAGACATAGAATGTTTTTGGTGAAAGCATACAATGTTTTTTCCGTAAGAACGCGATGCGGATAGCATTTCCATGGTATGCAAACGCAGCCCGCCCGCAAGGCTGACGGCAAATGCAACCCAACAACACTCAACAACATGGCAAGTGACAAGAAATTGTACATAGAGACCTACGGCTGCCAGATGAATGTGGCAGACAGCGAGGTCGTCGCCTCGATAATGAAGATGGCAGGCTATGCCGTCTGCGACAGCATCGACGAGGCCGATGCGGTGTTGCTCAACACCTGTTCCATCAGGGACAACGCCGAGCAGAAGATTGTCAACCGCCTCGCGGCACTCGATGCCCTGAGGCGCAAGCGCGGTCATCTCATCGTCGGGGTGCTGGGCTGTATGGCCGAGAGGGTGGGGCGTGGGCTCGTCACCGAGCACAACGCCGACATTGTTGCCGGTCCGGACTCCTATCTCTCGTTGCCGGAATTGTTTGCCGCCGCCGAGATGGGCGAAAAGGCGGTGAATGTCACCCTTTCGACCACTGAGACCTACCGCGATGTCATCCCCTCGCGCATCTGTGGCGGCAAGGTCTCGGGCTTTGTGTCCATCATGCGCGGCTGCAACAATTTTTGCCACTACTGCATCGTGCCATACACGCGAGGGCGGGAACGTAGCCGCGATGTCGAGAGCATCCTTGCCGAGGTGAGGGATTTGGAAGAAAAAGGTTTCAAGGAGGTGACTTTGCTCGGGCAGAACGTCAATTCCTACCGTTTCGTACGTGATGCGGCGGTGGTGGGATTCCCCGACCTGCTTGCCACGGTAGCTGCCGCAGTGCCCGGGATGCGCATCCGTTTCAGTACCTCCCACCCAAAGGACATGAGCGATGAGACGCTGCACGTCATAGCCGAGGTGCCCAACGTCTGCCGTCACATCCATTTGCCCGTGCAGAGCGGCAGTTCGCGCATCCTGCGTCTGATGAACCGCAAGTACACCCGTGAGTGGTATCTCTCGCGTGTCGATGCCATCCGCCGCATCATCCCCGGATGCGGGCTCAGCACCGACATCTTTTGCGGCTACCATTCGGAGACGGAGGAGGATCATGCCGAGTCTCTGTCGCTGATGAGGGAGTGCGCCTACGATTCGGCGTTCATGTTCAAGTATTCCGAGCGACCTGGCACCTACGCCTCCAAGCATCTCCCCGACGATGTGCCAGAGGATGTGAAGATTCGCCGTTTGAACGAGATAATAGCATTGCAGACCCAGCTCTCGGCGGAGAGCAATGCCCGCGACGAGGGCAAGACTTTCGCCGTGTTGGTCGAGGGGGTTTCCAAGCGGTCGCGTGAGCAGTTGTTTGGCCGCACCGAGCAAAACAAGGTTGTGGTCTTTGACCGCGCCGGGGCAAGGATAGGCGAGACAGTCGATGTCAAGATCAATGGCTCGACAGCCGCAACTCTGTTGGGCGAAAGGGTCTGAGCTGTCACGCGACGGTCTGATGGCCACAAAAGGCAGGCCCATCGTCCCGGTCGGGATGGTGGGTTTGCTTTTTTGATGCAGTGCCCTGCAACTTGCGTGCAATGCCGGTGTCACGGTTACAGGGCTTTTTGTCGCATTTTTCCCCATCCATCCCCTTGTGTGCGATAAAAAGGCGTAATTTTGCGCCGTCAGCTTGCAAAAGCACGGCAGGTGCGGTGCTGCGGCTTGCATTAATACATATAATAATAGGAGGAAACGAGAGATGTCATTGCTCAGATTCAGAGTAGTCAAGGAAGGCTTCGGCAAAAAAGCCGTGGCAGTGGATGAACCGCAAGGGAGGCCGCCGCGCTACTTCGGCCAGCAAGTGTTCAACCGCGAGAAGATGTTTGCCTATCTGCCCAAGAAGGCGTATGACGCGGTGATTTCGGCCATTGACAACAAGCGTCCATTGAGCCGTGAGACAGCCGACGCGGTGGCCAAGGGCATGAAACATTGGGCGATGGACATGGGAGCGACGCACTACACGCACTGGTTGCACCCCCTCACCGACGGGACGGCTGAGAAACATGACTCGTTCATCGAGCCCGACGGCAAAGGTGGTGTGGTCGAGGAGTTCTCAGGCAAGTTGCTCATACAACAGGAGGTTGATGCTTCGAGTTTCCCAAACGGAGGCATCCGCAACACATTCGAGGCACGCGGCTATTCGGCCTGGGACATCAGTTCGCCTGCTTTCATCATAGGCAAGACGTTGTGCATCCCCACGATATTCATATCCTACACAGGCGAGTCTTTGGACTACAAAACCCCGCTTTTGCGCGCACTCAACACCATGGACGAGGCGGCCACGCAGGTCTGCCGTCTGTTTGACGAGACGGTTGGGCGCGTCTATTCCTATCTTGGGTGGGAACAAGAGTATTTCCTGGTGGATGAATCGCTCGTTGTCGCCCGTCCCGACATCGTTATGACGGGACGCACGTTGATGGGGCATGAGAGCGCGAAAAACCAGCAACTTGAGGATCACTACTTCGGGTCTATTCCTTCGCGTGTCGAGGCCTTTATGCGTGACTTGGAGATTGAGTGCCACAAGCTCGGCATCCCGGCCAAGACGCGGCACAATGAGGTCGCGCCTAACCAATTTGAGATGGCGCCGATTTACGAAGAGACCAACATAGCCAATGACCACAACCTCTTGCTCATGTCCATCATGAAGGAGGTGGCAAAGCGTCACAACTTCCGCGTGCTGCTCCATGAGAAGCCTTTTGCAGGGGTGAATGGTTCGGGCAAGCACTGCAACTGGTCGCTGGGTACGGACACGGGCGTGCCGCTCTTCACACCCGGCAAAACGCCTGAGCAGAACTTGCAATTCCTCGTCTTCATGGTCAATGTCCTGTCCGCCGTCTGGAAGCACAACGGCCTGCTCAAGGCCAGCATCTCGTCAGCAAGCAATGCTTACCGTTTGGGGGCGAATGAGGCTCCACCGGCCATCATATCCATCTTCATGGGCAAGCAGATGAGCGGCGTGATTGACAAGCTGCTGTCATCGACCACGGACGCATTCCTCAACATCGACGGCAAGTCCCAGGTGACGCTTGACCTGCCCCAGACGACCGAATTGATGATTGACAACACCGACCGCAACCGCACTTCGCCGTTTGCCTTCACTGGCAACCGTTTCGAATTCCGTGCCGTAGGCTCGTCGGCAAACTGTGCCTCGGCGATGATTGCGCTCAACGCGGCCGTGGCAAACGAGCTCATGGAATTCAAGTCCGCCGTCGATGCCCGCATGGCTGGTGGGGACGGCAAGATGCAAGCCATCGTGACAGTGCTGCGCCAGATGCTTGCCGAGTGCAAGGACATCGTTTTTGACGGAAACGGTTACAGCGACGAGTGGAAGGCCGAAGCAGCCCGCCGTGGCCTTGATTGCGAGACGAGCATCCCTCTGATCTTCGACCGCTACCTCAGCAAGGAAAGTGTCGAGATGTTCAAGAACACCGGTGTGTTCAACGAACTTGAACTCAAGGCGCGCAACGAGGTCAAGTGGGAGATATACACCAAAAAGATACAAATCGAGGCGCGTGTCCTCGGCGACCTCGCACTCAACCACATCGTCCCCGTTGCCACACGCTACCAGTCCGTATTGCTGGACAACGCACTCAAGATGAAACAGCTCTTCACTCCCGACAAAGCAGAGGCTTTGGCGAGCCAGGACATCGAGGAGATAGAGAAGATCGCCGGGCACATCACCGCCATCCGCAGCCAGGTCGGAGAGATGGTCGAGGCACGCAAGGTGGCCAACCGCATAACAAGCGAGCGTGACAAGGCCATCGCCTACCATGACACCGTTGCCCCTTTGCTTGACACCATCCGCCGTCACATCGACAAGCTGGAACTCATGGTGGACAACCAGATGTGGCCGCTGCCCAAATACCGCGAACTGCTCTTCATCAAGTGATGCGCCGTGCCTCCCGGCCATGATGCCTGGGGCGAAAGGCGTGACACACGATCCCCGCGTGGAAGACAACCCATGCGGGGATTTTTGTATCTGGCAGGTACCGCCTGCATCATCCGGCACAAGCACAGCCGATACCGTATGCAGATGGCGCAATCATGCGCTGCTGCCGCCGTGTGCCGTGCGACGAAATACCAACAAATAGCGGTTTGAGCCAGCCAGTACCGCATATTATATGTGATAATATACCAAAACGATGTGATTGACCGCCGCCGTCATCTTCCCGACCTTTGCAGCGCTTTAAGGAAACAAACGGAAAGGGAACGTAAATGACAGCGAACATCAAACCAATCATACTTGCCATCTCGGCATTGCTGGCACTGCTGCCAGCCTGTGCGATGGGACAAGCGAGACACGGCAACGGTCATGGCGTCCACCACCATGGGCATCATCGGGGTGGGCAAGGCATGGCGGCAGTCTCAGGCCGTGTCACGTCGGACGATGGCGGCGTGGTCGATTTTGCAACGGTCTACCTCAAAGGCACGGCGCACGGGGCAGCCACAGACGGCGACGGGCGTTATGCCCTCGATGTGCCGGCCGGCGAATATGTCCTCGTCGTCTCGGCCGTAGGTCTCCGCACCGAGGAACGCAAAGTGAAGCTCGCCCGGGGACAACACTTGCGGCTCGACTTCACGCTCGGCACGGAGGCGCAGCAGATAGACGAGGTAGTTGTCACGTCAAGCGGCGTGGAACGCGTCAGGAGGTCGGCCTTCAACGCCTTGGCGGTCGATGCAAGCGAACTGCGAAACTCGACCAAGAGCCTCGGCGAAGCTTTGTCGCGCGTCCCGGGCCTGAAGTTGCGCGAGACAGGCGGCGTGGGCTCTGAACAGCAATTGATGCTCGACGGCTTCAGCGGCAACCATGTCAAGGTGTTCATCGACGGCGTGCCGCAGGAGGGGGTAGGCAGCTCGTTCAGCCTCGGCAACATCCCCGTCGGGTTCGCCGAGAGGATAGAGGTCTACAAGGGTGTCGTCCCCGTGGGCTTCGGCACCGATGCCCTCGGCGGCGTTGTCAACATCGTGACAAACCGCAAGAACAAGCAGCGGTGGTTTGCCGATGCCTCCTATTCCTACGGGTCGTTCAACACGCACAAGTCGGCGGTCAATGTGGGACAGACGACGCGGCGGGGCTTCACCTACGAGGTAAACGCTTTCCAGAACTATTCCGACAACAATTACTACGTCGATGAGGCTGTCAAGGTGTTCGAGGATGACGGCACGAGTTACATCGACAACTCCAACGTGGAGCGTGTCCGCCGTTTCCACGACAAATACCACAACGAGGCGGTCGTGGCCAAGCTCGGCGTGGTCGGCAAGCCGTGGGCGGACCGTTTGATGGTGGGCTTCACCTATTCCAATATGTACCAGGACATACAGACCGGCGTGACGCAGGACATCGTGTTCGGTGGCAAGTTCCGCAAGGGGCATTCGCTGATGCCTTCGTTGGAATGGCGCAAACGTGACTTGCTCGTGCGCGGGCTGGACGTCGTACTGACGGCAAACTACAACCGCAATGCGACGTTCAACGTCGATACAGCCTCCTACGAATGGAACTGGCACGGCGACCGCCGCCCGTTGCGCACGCCGGGTGAACAGTCGTTGCAGCACACGCGCATGGACAACGACAATTGGAACGGCACTTTGACCGTCAACTACCGCATCCGCCGCGCGCACGTGCTGACGTTCAACCACGTGTTCAACGCTTTTGAGCGCAACAGCACGTCGCTGCTGACCGATGTGTCCAATGAGAATGCCATCCCCATGCGGACTCGCAAGGGCATCACCGGGCTGTCCTACCGCCTCATGCTGTCCGAATGGTGGAACGTGACGGTCTTTGGCAAACATTATGCGCAGTATGTCTCCGGACCACTCGCCACGGATGCCAATGCGACAGACTTCGTGCGCACCACGCGCCGTGTGTCGTCGTGGGGATATGGAGCTGCCGGGACGTGGTTCGCAATGCCTGGATTGCAGGTCAAGGTGTCCTATGAGAAAGCATATAGGTTGCCGACGATCACCGAGATGTTCGGCGACGGGGATTTGGAACAGGACAACATCGCCATACGGCCCGAGCGCAGCCACAACGTCAATGCCGGCGTGAGCTACGGGCGGTCTTTCGGGCGGCACGGAGTGTATGCAGAGGCGGGCTTCGTCTATCGAGGCACGAGCGACTATATCGAGCGCGAGTTGCAGGGGCTCAGCGGCGGCAAGACCGGGGCGGGATATGTCAACCATGGCCGTGTGACGACGCGCGGGTGCAATGCTTCTGCCCGCTACACCTTTGGCCGCTGGATCGCGGTCGGGGGCAACTTCACCTACATGGACATACGAGACAGGCAGCGTCAGGCCGTTGCCGGCTCGGCACAGCAGAGCGCGACCTACGGGGAGCGTATCCCCAATTTGCCATACCTCTTTGCCAACGCCGATGCCGCATTCACTTGGCACGGGCTCGGTGGCAAGGGCAATGTGTTGACGGTGGGCTATGACAACAACTACACCCACAGTTTCTCGCGCTATGCCCCAAACCTCGGGCGGGACAAGGACAAGTACAAGGTTCCCCGCCAGTTCTCGCACAATGTCAGTGTGAGCTATGGCATAAGGGACGGACGTTACAATTTCTCCATCGAGTGCCGCAATCTCACCGATGAGAGATTGTACGACAACTTCAAACTCCAACGGCCCGGGCGGGCGTTCTACGGCAAGGTGCGGATAGCCTTTGGCGGATGACCTCGGTGGGCTGCCGCCACTGGGCGGCGGACTACGGTCGTTCTCCCCTTTGGCAGAGGGGTGGAGGGTTGTGGAATTATGGTAATATTGACATATAAAATGAAGAAGAAAGACATGAGAAAGTTTCAATTAATCCCTGCGCTCGCCATGGTTGCGGCGTTGGGGGCAGTGGTCACATCCTGCTCGGACGATGAGGCGTCAGACCTCGGGGCGGCGACGGTCGAGGGTGAATATGTGGTGGCGGCGACGGTTGGCGACGCGAGTTATCTCCTCACGACGGAGAGGCTTGATGCCGGCAGCACCAGCGCGCAGGACAACGGCACAACCACGCCGACCGGGACGCAATGGGTCTTTTGGGGAACGGACTACCTCTACCGCCTCGTTTACAACCAGGGCAACGCGGGGGTGACATCCTCCTATGTCAGGGACGCGAGTGGAAACGTTGTGGAGCGTAGCCGCACGTATGAGGTAAAGAGGTTCACATCCTACGGCATCTATGATGACTACATCATCACGTCGTCGGCGGGTGACGGGCCATCGGACATGGCAATCGAGGGAGGATACCTCCCCAAGGCGTTCCTTTTCTCGTTCCTTGATGTGAAGAATGAGACCAAACGTGACAACGGCGAGACCGTTCTCTCTGAGAATTTCTTGGGTAATGGCGAGTACGTCACCCTTGCCGGACTGTTGCAGGTCGGGGACAAGATTTACAGTTCGGCGGTGCCTATGGGACTGAGCCAATACGGCAACTATTCCAATGACGGCGGGTGGATACGCCCGGGCTATGAGGACCTCGTCAAGACGGAGGATGGCGGCAGCCATTCCAGTTCATACAAGAAAGGCGAGTTGCAGTGGACGCAGTACCCGGACTCGTGCTACATAGCCATTTTTGACGACGAAACGTTCACGAGCAAGCGTGTGATCAGCACGGGCAAGATAAGCTATGCCTGCGGGCGAATGAAGTCGCAGTACTACCAGACCATCTGGGCGGGCGATGATGGCAAGGTCTATGTATTCTCACCCAGCTATGCCAAGACGATGGCCGACCCGCGCCAGCAGACGGTGCTGCCCGCCGGGGTGGTGCGCATCGACACGGCGACGGGGGAGTTTGACGACTACTATTGCAACCTTGAGGAATTGTCCGGCGGCAAGGCGTTCATGCGCTGCTGGCACGCCGGCGGGGACAACTTCCTGTTGTTGATGTACGACAGGCCTCTGACCGAGACGGGATTCACGGCCAACCAGCTGGCCATCTTCAACGCCGGGCAGAAGCGTCTCACCTATGTCAGCGGCATCCCTGAACCCGGGCGGGTGAGCGGATTCGGCAACACTCCGTATGTCGAGGGCGGCAAGGTCTACGTGGCAATCAATGCTGTCGATGAGCAGCCCGCCATCTATGTCATCGACGTGGCAAGCGGCACGGCTGTCAAGGGACTGAGCGTGCAGTGTGATGCCATCAGCGGCGTGGGACGGTTGACGAAGCAGGGTTGACGGCGGTTGCTTGGTGAATAATGGAATGAAGATCTGACACGGGGACGGGCGGCGGCAGCTTCCCGCCTCCGTGTGTTTGATGTGTAAAGGCAAGGATATGAGATTCAACAAGAAGTTTTTCCTCAACCTCCACCTCTGGCTCTCCGTGCCATTCGGTCTGGTGGTGGCGGTGACGTGCTTCACCGGCGCGATGCTGGTGTTTGAAGACGAACTGACGCGGGCGGTGCGTCCCGGGCTGTACGAGGTAGTCCCCTTGGGCGAACCTCTCGACGTTGGGGCATTGGCGGCAAGTGTCGCCGCCACGTTGCCCGACGGCGTGGAGGTGACGGGCGTTGCCGTCAGTGCCGATGCCGATGAGGCTTGGCGTGTCAACCTGTCCCGCCCGAAGCACGCGGCGGTGATGGTCAACCAGTACACGGGCGAAGTGCTGGGCGAGGCGGGGCGGTTGCCGTTCTTCTCCGTTATGTTCCGCCTGCACCGCTGGCTGATGGACAGCCGTGACGGCGACGGGGGAGTGTTCTGGGGGAAAGTCATCGTCGGCGCGTCCACCCTCGCATTTGTCGTGGTGCTTGTCACGGGTGTCGTCGTCTGGTGGCCGCGCAGCCGCCGTGCTTTGGGCAAGAGCCTGCAAATCCCACTGCGCCGTGGGGCGTGGCAGCTGTGGCGTGGCATCCACGTGGCTGGCGGGATGTATGCCCTTGTCTTGCTCCTGGCCATGGCGGTGACGGGGCTCACATGGTCTTTCCCTTGGTGGCGGACGGGCTTTTATGCCGTATTCGGAGTCGAATCCCAACAGGGAGGCGACCGGCATCGCGGCGATGGCGGCGGTGGCAAGGACAAGGATGGCGGGACGGCATTCGTCTCTTGGCAGCGTGCCCTTGACGCGGTGTCCGGTGTGGCAGGCGAGTTCTCGCGGATGACGGTCTCGGACGGCAAGGTGTCTGTCTCGCGTGCCGGATGGGGCAATGTGCGGGCCAGCGACATTTACACCTTCGACACTGCGACTGGTGAGGTGACGGGGCGCACCCTTTATGCCGACCAACCGGACAGCGGGAAGATGAGGGGGTGGATCTACGCCGTGCACACGGGGCACTGGGGCGGCATGGCGGGACGCGTGTTGTCGTTTCTCGCCGCCCTGCTTGGCGCAGCATTGCCTCTGACGGGCTATTATATGTGGATCAGGAGACTTGCCAGACGGTGACGGGGCGCGTGCTATGCTTTAGTGTAAGGCGGCGGGCGGTGTGCCCGCCGCTTTTCGTCTGTTGAGATTGCGATTTTTGCCGTGCCTGTGGGGAAGGGCGGGGCGGGATAATATATATTTGTAAGCAATCTTTTGAAACCACCTATACATTATATAAATGAATAAGAGCGGCAAGAACATGAAGCGTGTCTATGTAGACATGGACAATGTGCTGGTAGACTTCCAGTCGGGTCTGGACTTGCAGTCGGAGGACACCTT
>CALULY010000017.1 GCA_944321635.1 uncultured Bacteroidaceae bacterium
GGTACTGCGCAAGCGGGAGAGCAGGGCGCTGCCGCCTTCGAGGGGGCACCCACCGACAGACAGGTGGGTGCCCCCTCATTTTTTTGCCCGCTGCGGGAGGAGGGGACGGAAATCCCGGCCTGGTCTCCAGCGGTAAGACGCGGCAACCATCCCCCTTGTCCCTCCGCCTTGCGCGGTGGCTTCGCGTCCGCATCCGCGACTGCCGGATGCCTTGCCGGTCATTTTGCACGCCTTTGTCCTGCCCGCCGCTGCCGGCGATCAATCACGTCTCTTTGACGTGGGACTGGGGACATGGCTCTAGACACCGTGGAGACGCAAAATCTTGCCTCTCCACATACTTGCCGCGCGTCTGGCTGCTGAATACGTTGGGCAGCCGGCATCCCGGTCATGTAGAGACGCGACATATCGCGTCTCTACAAGGTGCGCGGTGGTGTGGCACTGGACGCGGATGGGACGCAAGATTCCCGTGTCTCTACATTTGGGGGCGGCAATGATTATGTGAGGTGCATTTGGGCGTGGTGGGCTTGACAAATGGATGTGCTGATCCGAGGCGACGGAGTTGCACATATTTTGAACCTGCTTCTTATTAGTGCACTGCGGCAAGCCTTCTATGTGGTGTGCCGCATCACAGCTTCTGTCACTTGCTTTCTCTGCCTTGCATGGTGTCCCGCCGGCTCTATACAGATGTCTTGTCATCTTCTATTGCTATGGCGATGTTAGCAATCACTCGCTGTATGCGACGATGCAAACTGAGCATCAGTCTGTCCAAGACTTGCTTGCGTTGCAACAGATAATTGGCAAAGTCCACCACTACGCTTATGTCGTGAAATATATCAGGTGTTTCCACTTGTAATGATGCAACGAGTTGCCTCAGGTAGTTTTCGTCAACCCCAATCCCTATGCACGCACCAAATAGCCTGACGCTGCATTTGTCAACTATTGCATTCAAATCTTTGTGCAGTGCCCTGACGCGCAACTTGACATCATCAAATTCGTCATCGTCGTCTCTTGGGGATTGCAACCGTGCACGTATCTCATCTACTTGCCTGTCAAGGGATTGCAACTCGTTGCGGACATCAATGCTCTCGAACAGCAATTCATAGTACGAGTGCACGTTGCATCCATCTGGAACGTTCGCGACAAGGAATGCGAAAATCTGCTTGTCTATTTCTACACACTTTGCGTGCAGATTGTCAAGCCAGAGACGGTGTTCCTCGATGGGTAGTTCGTTGATTGAGTAGCGCCTGTCACGGTAGGCGATATACTTCACCTCATTCTGTTGTGACAAGCTCAGCAGCGTTTTGTAATCATTTATGGCGGAGGCGTAGTCTATGTAAGTCTTGCGGTTGGTCTCGGTGAATGGATCAGACGCTCCATCTGGAACGGAACAATCGATGTTAAATACTGAGGTATACATGAAAAACGGTCTGTAGTACACAGGCAAGCATTCACCCTCGTAGTCCTCCTTTATCCACTCCTTGACCTTGTCAGCAGTGATGACAGGTTGTGACTTGGCATCGGCATAAGGCTTTTCCATCGAGAATGAATCGTAGAAAAGTGCCTCAACTGCCTCGACTGTCTTCCGATCAAACAACGAGATAGCCTCGTCACTGCTGCCGTTGGATGCGGGTGGCAAGTTGCCCATCGCTGTCACACGCTCAACAGTGGAAGGATGATCGGAAAAAACATTGCTGAACGAGATGAGCGAATGCAGTTCTACAAATTTGGAAGGGTCACGTTCTTCGATACCATTCGAGATTGTTGTTCCGAGTTCCTCGGCTTTGACCTGCTCGTAGGCAACGAATGTGTCATGCAAAGGAGCATAATGGCCTGACGACAAGATCCTATTCCAGACGACTTGTGCATCATGGGTACAATTGCCAGCGAAATCAGTTTTGATTAATGCCGAGGCAAACGTTCCGCTGCCTGCCACGTCGCAGGCAACCCTGTCGGCATCATACTCCATCTGGCGAGAAAGTGAGCGGTAGGAGCGGTTGACAAACCTATACATCCACTGCAACGTATTCTTGGCAAAGGCAAGGATGTATAACAGCACTGCCATCACGATTATGGCTATGACCCCGTACCAGTTGTAACGCCCGACATCCGTGATAAGCTTCGCCCATTTGTTCATACACTCGTCCCACCTGTCCTCTTGGAAGGCCATGCCGTACATGACCATGTTGGCATAATAGATGAGTGACCCCACGCGCATAGTCTGCTGTGCGAAATGCCCGAACTCATGGGCCAGCACGGCTTTGAGCTCGGCTGCACTGGAGTTGATACATAGACCAAGCCCCACGACAAGGTTTTTGCGCGTTGGGAAAAGTATCGACCGCCATAGGCTGTCATAGAATACGCTGGCATTGACATCTGGCGACACGTAAACGTGCAAAGGCATCTTGTTGCCTGTCGATTGGGCAACGCTGCGTATCACTGCGAACAGGCGTGGATTCTCGTCCTCGCTGGTCTCTATCATCCTCTCGCAGCGACGACTGCCCTTGCGGAACATGAATTTCAGCGGGTAAAGCCCGTAAAGCACCAGGAAACCGGCAACCAGGACGTAACACAAGGACAGGAAGATACCAGCAATCCATTCCCAGAAAGTGGAGGCATTTAACAACGTTCCGAACACATTGGCGCGCCAAGACCACAAGCACACCGCTGCGACAATCGCAAGACCTGCTGCGACAAGCAATAGATATACCAAAAAGAACAGTGCCACCTTAAGCAGCACGACAGCGCATTGTTTTTCCAATTCTCGTTTCATAGCATACAGTTTATAATTATATAAATGTTATTCCTGTCGGTATATACCCAAAGCACCGCTAAATTGCAGGCTGTCAGGCGACTGCATATATATATGCAAATAATCAACTGTTAAATGTATGGAGTGATAATGCGGCCAAAGGTTGTGGAAACTTCAGGATCCATTCCTTCGCATCGTCCGCGATCTCCAAGCCGGGTCTTGCCAGACGCACAGAATCGTGTGATACGGGAGCATCTAAATGACCTGCATTCCCGTCGCGTTGTGGCCATTCAAATGGCGCAGTTGATTGTTGTAGAGACACGATTAATCACGTCTCTACATCTACCAGATCGTGAGACAACGTACAAGAGGGTGTGACAATGATTATGTGAAGGCGGCAGTGCATGATGCCAGGGCTTTACGGTAAATTGCGTAGAATCCACCAGGCAATCGTCAGGTACAGGTAGATGTTGACTGCCGTGCGGCTCATGGCAAACCGTTTCACCTTGTCAGCCGTTTTGCAACGGGCAAAGGTGGCGAACATCACTGCAACCACGTAGGGTAGTGAAAGGAACAAGAATGCATTATATCCCCATGCCGCCCGCCATTCGCCGTGCATCAGGCTGTGGATGGCGCGTTGCGTCCCGCAGGCGGGGCAGTCAAGACCTGTCGCCAGCTTGAAGATGCATTTGGGCAGCCAAGGGCTGTTGTTTGGCTCGATGAAATAGAGCATCAGCCCCGCCGCGACAACTCCTGATGCGGCAATGGCAGTCAACCAGGCTGTGCGTCTCTTGTCGCGCATCCGCCTGGTGACGTTTGGATAGTTATGTTCCACAGGCAGGATCTATTCTCCATGCCATTTTCTGCTGGGTCTGAAACGGATGGTGGCATAGTCATGTCGTGGGGGGAAGGCTGTATGGCTTGTTAAAGAAGTGCTGAGAAAAATCCCATGAAGAAGCCGATGATTCCAGAGACCACTCCAAGCCCGAGTGATACGTATGTCCATGTCCTTGCTTTTCTGGCCGCATCCTTTGTCCCGGTCGATGTGCTATCCGTCGTTCACAGCATGGGCTTATCCTTTCTCATCTGTCATGGGTGGATAGCCACCGGCAGCCTATCACTGCCAGCGTCAATATCTCTGCCAAGGGCATTGACAGCCAGATGCCTTCCGTCCCCAACAGCAGAGGGAGCAGGAGGAATGCGGGTATCAGCAGCCCTATCCCCCGCAAGAACACAAAGGTCATGGCGGCTTTCATCCGCTCGATGCTTTGGCAATAGCCCACGATGGCGACATTCAGGATGAAGAACGGGATGCCGATGGCATAACTGGGGAAGCCCTCTTGCGCTATTTGCGCGGCCGTGCTGTCAGGATCCAGGAACAGGGCTACCAGCAGGTGCGGCGCAAGCATGAAAAGAGCCATGACGACAATGCCGCACAGCAGTGAGGTGGCGAGCAGTAGCCGGCGCGCTTTCCTCACATAGTCCCAACGCGCGATGCCGTAATTGTAGCTGATGATCGGCTGTGCCGACTGAGCCACCGCATTCCCTATGTTGAAGAAGAAAGGCGTGTAGTAGCAAGCGATGCCGAATGCCGCCACGCCGTCATCACCAAGAAGCCTCATGAACATCAGGTTGCCCATGAAGATAAGCACCGCCAACGTCATCTCGCCCAGCAACGAAGGCGAGCCGATGCGGCAGTGGTAGCCGATGTTGCGCAAGGTCAGGCGCAAACTTTTCCAACTCAACTTTGGCAAGACGGGTCTCAATGTCCGGGCATAAAACAACAGATAGGCAAGCGCAATGATCCCGCCTGTCATCATGCTGATTGAAGTTGCTATGGCCGCGCCTTTCACGCCCCATCCGAGCGGGAAAATCATCACCCAGTCCAGCACGATGTTCATCAAGGCCGATGCCACGTTGCACCACATCGCGACATTGGGCGCACCGTCCAGGCGGATGATGAACAGCCCGATGAGACTCCACATCTGGAACACGTAGCTTGGCATGATCCAAAACAAATAGTCGCTTGCCAGCGGGAGCAAAGTCTCTGATGATCCCAACAGGCGTGCAGACCACTCGGGGAACAACATGGCGAGCACGCACACCACGGCGGTCAGCAGGGTGGAGGACAGCAAGGCTTGTGTCAGGTTCATCCGCGCCGCCTTTAATTTTTGCCTTGCCATGTGGATGGACACGACGACCGAGCACCCGGCTCCGAGCATCAGCCCTATGCCTGAAAACACTTGATACACGGGACCGATGATGTTGACGGCAGCAACCCCGTCGCTGCCCACGCCGTGACCGACAAAGATGCCGTCGATGGTGGTCATTGCCGACATGGACAAGGTGCCCAGCAATGTCGGGATCAGGAGTTTGCGGTACAGGGTCGAGACATTGGTGTTCTTGAAGTCGATTGCGTCTTTTTCCATTTCCTTGGTCATTATGCGGCAATGCTGCCTAATGCCGGCAAAGGTAGGACGGCTTTGCAGCTTGAGTGCCGGAATAATCATGCCGTAAATGGTACTTTTCGATACCTTTCCCGAGAGATATGTCATCTCCTGCTTACCTTTGCCGCGCATTGTGTGTGTAAAATGATTCCTATTGCCAAATATGCCTTGCGCCCTCCCGGTGAGGCCTTTGCTGCCGGGGTTTCGGATTTGGCGGCAAGCCATGGTGGGTTGGTGGAGACAGGCGGATGCCTCGTCCTGTCTGTCGTCTCTGGCGCGGCTGTGGCCATGGTCAATTTCACCCGCAGGAGGTTGCGCGAGGGTGATTTTGTCTTGTTGCTTTATGATTCCACCTTTTCGGTCGAGAGCCTGTCCGAGGGATTCGCGGTGCGTTATGCGTCGTTTTCTTATGCACTTGTCGAGGAGGCGATTTACAAGCCCCTTTCCGACCTGTTCTGGCAGTTTGTCTATGCCCGACCTGTCTCTCATCCATCATCCCGTCAACAGCAGTTGCTTGATGCATGGTGGTGCCAGTTGCAATGGATTGCTGGCATCAATGCCGATGTGTGCCGTGACGAGTTGCTTAGGAATGCCTTGCGGACGCTCCTTGTGGCTGTTGATGTCGAGTTGGCGCGATTTGCGCCCCGCATGGCAGCCGGCAGTTGGGGAGGCAGCTCGTAGATGTTGGTGACACGTTTCTTCAAGTTGCTGTCGCAGCATTGCCATGAGGAGAGGAACGTGCGTTTTTATGCCGACCGCCTCTCGCTCACTCCCACATGGCTTTACAAGTTGTGCGTGCGGTGCGTTCATCTGTCCCCAAAGGAAGCGATAGACCACCAGACTGTCACCGAGCTGAAGTCATACCTTGCCAACACCGACTTGCCTGTCAAACGCATAGCGGATGAGATGCATTTCGAGGACGTTTCCTATATGTGCCGCTACTTCAAGCGCATGACGGGCGTTTCGCCGGAGGCTTTCCGCAAGGGGCTTTGACGACGATGTTTTTTCATACGGTGATTTGCCCTTTTTCATACGATGTTTTGCCGCAAATCATCGTATGTTTTCACCAAAATCATTGTATGTCGCTGGCGCGGCGTGCGGCGTTTTGATATGCGGCACGGCTTTCATGTTTTTTAGGATTAGGACATCTTTTTTCGCAAACCGTGTCGTGCCATTGATATAATTTTGCATGGATTTAAGAAACTACACATGAGCACGATTACAAAGGAGGAAGCCCTGCGCTACCACTCACAAGGCAAGCCGGGCAAGATTGAGGTGGTCCCCACCAAACCGCACAGCACGCAACGTGACCTCTCGCTGGCCTATTCGCCAGGGGTCGCAGAGCCGTGCCTTGAGATACAGCGTGACCCCAATACGGCCTACGAGTACACGGCCAAGGGCAACCTTGTCGCTGTCATCTCAAACGGCACAGCCGTCCTCGGTCTCGGTGACATCGGGGCGTTGAGCGGCAAGCCTGTGATGGAAGGCAAGGGGCTGTTGTTCAAGATATATGCCGGCATCGACGTGTTTGACATCGAGGTCAACGAGAAAGACCCCGACAAGTTCGTCGAGGCGGTCAAGGCCATCGCCCCGACATTCGGAGGCATCAACCTTGAAGACATAAAGGCTCCCGAGTGTTTTGAGATCGAGCGGCGTCTCAAGGAGGAACTCGACATCCCCGTCATGCATGACGACCAGCACGGCACGGCAATCATCTCGAGCGCAGGCTTGCTCAACGCGCTTGAGGTGGCGGGCAAACGCATCGAGGATGTCCGCATCGTCGTCAACGGGGCAGGGGCTTCGGCAATCTCATGTACCAAGCTCTATGTCGCCCTCGGCGCAAGGAAAGAAAACATCGTAATGCTCGACAGCAAGGGAGTGATAACGTCTGACCGCCCGGGACTGACCGAACAAAAGAAACTGTTTGCCACCGACCGCCGCGACGTGCACACCCTTGCCGAGGCAATCAATGGCGCGGACGTGTTCCTCGGCCTGTCCAAGGGCAATGTCCTGACGCAGGACATGGTGCGCAGCATGGCAGCCAACCCGATAGTGTTCGCTCTGGCCAACCCCATCCCTGAGATCAGTTATGAGGATGCTGCGGCATCGCGCGAGGATGTGCTAATCTCGACGGGACGGTCGGACTATCCCAACCAGATCAACAATGTCATCGGATTCCCGTATATATTCCGTGGCGCGCTTGACACCAACGCCAAGGCCATCAATGAGGAGATGAAACTCGCCGCCGTCCGCGCCATCGCGGGGCTTGCCAAGCAGCCTGTGCCCGATGTGGTCAATGCTGCATACAAGGTCAACAAACTGACCTTCGGACGGGACTACTTCATCCCAAAGCCGGTTGACCCACGTCTCATCACTGAGGTCTCAATTGCCGTGGCCAAGGCCGCCATGGACTCTGGCGTCGCACGCAAGCAGATCAAGGATTGGGACGCTTACCGCGAGCATCTCAAGGAACTCATGGGCTATGAGTCCGAGTTCATCCGCAGGCTTTATGCCATGGCGCGCAGCAATCCGCAGCGCGTGGTCTTCGCCGAGGGCAACCATCCCAACATGATCAAGGCGGCCGCCGAGGCACGTGCCGAGGGCATTTGCCGGCCTATCCTGCTTGGCAACGACGAGCGCATCGCAAAAAAAGCCAAGGAATTGCAGGTGAACCTTGACGGCATCGAGATTGTCAACCTCAGACATGACAACGAACAGGCACGCCGCGAGCGTTATGCACGCATCCTGGCTGAGAAGTGCGCGAGGGAAGGGGCAACCTACGACGAGGCTTGCGACAAGATGTTTGAGCCAAACTATTTCGGCATGATGATGGTCGAGACGGGTGATGCCGACGCGTTCATCACGGGGACCTACACCAAGTACAGCAACACCATCAAGGTTGCCAAGGAGGTCATAGGCATCAAGCCGGGCTATTCGCATTTTGCTACCATGCACATCGTCAACACCAAGAAGGGCATCTACTTCATGGCTGACACCCTCATCAACCGTCATCCGGACACTGCGGCGTTGATCGACATAACCAGGCTGGCCGAGGAAACGGTCAGGTTCTTCAACCATGAGCCAGTCATGGCGATGATTTCCTACTCCAATTTCGGAGCGGACAACGAGGGCAGCCCCAAGTCGGTGCATGAGGCGGTGGACTACTTGCAACGCACCTATCCTGATCTTGCCGTCGATGGCGAGATGCAGGTCAATTTTGCCCTTGACAAGGATTTGCGTGACAGCAAATATCCGTTCACGAGGCTCAAAGGCAAGGATGTCAACACGCTCATCTTCCCGATGCTCAGCACGGCCAATTCGGCTTGCAAGATCATTCAGGCGATGGGCGGGGCGGAATTGATAGGCCCTATCCAGATGGGGTTGAACAAACCCGTCCACTTCACCGACATCGAGAGCCGTGTGCGTGACATCGTCAACATAACTGCTGTCGCGGCAATCGACGCCATTGTCGCCAAACGCAATGCGGAGCACACGGGCAAATGAACCTTTTAGGCGGAACCAATCGGCGGGCAGCCTTGGCCTCGCGGCCGGGGTTGCCCGTTTGCATTAGATTGATTTGAGATGGAAGACAATGTTGTCGAGCGTCACCCGCTCCCACCATTCTTGCCACGAGGCGCGAGGTTGCTGATGCTTGGCAGCTTTCCCCCGCCGCGACGCAGGTGGAGCATGGACTTTTTTTATCCCAATTGGAACAATGACATGTGGAGGATCTGGGGCATCATCGCCTCGGGTGACAAGGAGCATTTTGTCGTCCCCGGCGAAAAACGCTTTGACCAGGCGGGGATCGAGGCTTTTTGCAGGGAGCGCGGCATAGCCTTGTACGACACTGCCGAGGAAGTCATCAGGCTGCGCGGCAACGCCTCGGACAATTTCTTGCAAGTCGTCCGCCCGTCGGACGTGGCCGCATTGCTCGGGAGGTTGCCCGCTTGCCATGCCATAGCCGCCACGGGGCAGAAGTCCGCCGAAGTCCTACAATCACTCACCGCTTGTCCTCCTTTGCCCGTCGGAGGATGCGCCGATGTCACGTTTGCCGGGCGGCGGCTGGCATTGTGGAGGATGCCGTCGTCATCACGCGCCTACCCCATGAAAGTCGAGGCAAAGGCGGAGACCTATGCGAGGATGTGGGACGAGGTGCTCAAGCGTGGCGGCTGAAACCGGCTCAGGCGGGCGGGCCGTAACGCGAGGTGAAGTCCGCCAATCGTGCTTGCCGCTGCCGTCACTCGTCGTCCCTTAGCCGATAGTTGGTGCTGCGTCCCCCCTTGTCCGCTGGGGCGAGGATGCCTTTGGCGATGAGGTCTGTTATGTCCCTCAGGGCAGTCGCTTGTGATGTCTTGGTTATTTTGCCCCATTTTGAGGAAGTGAGCTTGCCATTGAAGCCTTCCCAAAGCAAATTTATGACTTTGACTTGCCTTTCATTCATTGCCACACCTTTGTGCCGTTGCCAGAATGATGCTTTTTGCACGATGCGCCCTATCGTGTCTTCTGAATGTCGGATGGCGTTGAACATAGTCCGTAAGAACCATTCGAGCCAGTCGGTTATCGTTGTTGTCCCCGTAGTTGTCTTTTCCAATATGTCGTAATAGGATTTCTTTTCGCGCAGTATCTCTGCCGTAACGCTGTAGAACCTGAGTGGCAGGTCGTCTGCCTTTGCCAGCAACATATCCGTTATGGTTCTTGCCAAGCGTCCGTTGCCGTCGTCGAATGGGTGTATTGCTACGAACCACAGATGCGCCACGGCGGCTTTCAAGACCGGGTCTATGTCATTTTCACAATTTATCCAGTTAATGAATGCATCCATCATCCTTGGCACTGAGGCGGCGGGGGGAGCCTCATAGTGGACTTTCTCTTTCCCCATTGCCCCTGAGACGACCTGCATCGGCTCGTTGCTTGTCCTGTAGTTGCCTACCACGATAGGATACATTCCGCTGCGTCCCGTCGGGAACATGGCTGCGTGCCAGTTGAACAGTCTCTCGTGTGTCAGTGCCTGTTTGTTGTTTCTGATGGCATCAAGCATTACTTGCACCACCCCTTCGGTGTAATGGTCGCTATGCACCATTCCCATCGTTTCGATTCCGAGATGCCGTGCAATTGACGACCTCACGCTGTCTGAGTTGAGCATCACGCCTTCTATTTCGTTTGAGCGCAGGACATCTTCAGTCATTGCATTGAGTGATGCTTCGTTTTGCACTTCAAATCCCAGCCCGCTCATCAGGCCTTGTACCTTGCCCTCAAGGTGTCTGACTCCTGATAGCAGGGTGATGAGGCGCGAATCGTCCCAATTGAAATCGGGCCATGTGGGATGTTGCCATATATATATTGGTCTCATCTCTGTCTTCCTTTAGGATGTTTGTACAAATATAACCCAAGTGATGTGATTGTCCCCCTTAATCTCGTCAAAATGTGACGAGATTGGCAGACGTAATCACGTCATGCCGCCATTGGTGTCCCGCGCTCTGTTTGGACGATATGTCTGGTGTCGTGCATGATTTGCCGGCGTGTGTCGCCGCTGGTGTCCTTTGGGTCGTTTAGTGCCATGGGGTTGCTGTGCGCTTTCCGATGCCCGTATCCATGCCTGCCTTTGTTCTTATGCGGGACAAATATAGTGGTTGGCCAGTCTGTCAGACTGCCTGAAAGTGATTAACTTTGCACCCCCGTCGCGTCAGCCGCTTCCACAAGGCATGGAAGGGCGGACACGCGGCGGGCAGGATTGGTAGAATCAACAGAAAACGTATAGGAGGACAGTTCATGAGTTTCAACATCGAGCAAAACGGGAAGAAGAGGGTCGTCATCGTCGGCGGCGGGTTCGGCGGGCTCCAATTGGCTAACAAGCTGCGCGGCTCTGGCCTGCAAGTCGTCTTGATAGACAAAAACAACTACCACCAGTTCCCCCCGCTCATCTACCAGATAGCCTCGGCGGGCATTGAGCCGAGTGCCATCGCTTTCCCGTTCAGGAAGATGTTCAAGCACCGCCGTGACTTCTACTACCGGATGGCGGAGGCGCGGGCCGTATTTCCCGAGCAAAAGATACTGCAAACGTCCATCGGAAAGGTCAAGTACGACTATCTCGTTTTCGCGGCGGGGACTACCACAAACTTCTACGGCAACAAGCACATAGAGGAAGAAGCCATACCGATGAAGACCCTCTCCGAGGCGATGGGATTGCGCAATGCCCTGCTCGGCAACCTTGAACGCAGTGTCACCTGTGCCACCGAGCAAGAGCGGCGCGAACTGCTTAACATCGTCATCGTCGGCGGTGGCGCGACGGGCATAGAGATTGCCGGGGCCATTGCCGAGATGCGCCGTTACGTCCTGCCCAAGGACTATCCCGAACTGCACGGGGAGAATCTCAACATACATCTCATCGAGGCATCCGACCGCCTCCTGTCCGGCATGTCGCAACAATCGTCGTCCAAGGTCAAAGAGTTCCTCGAAGGCATGGGCGTCAACGTGATGCTCGGTTGCCGCGTCACCGACTATGCCGACCACCGTGTCATGCTGGCCGACGGGACGAGCATCCCGACCCGCTCGTTCATCTGGGTCAGCGGCGTGCGCGCCAACACTGTCGGCAACTTGCCTGAGGCCTCCATAGGCCGTGGCGGGCGCATCAAGGTGGATGCATTCAACCGCGTCGAGGGCATGGAAGATGTGTTCTGCATCGGCGACCAATGCATCATGACGGCCGACCCCGCCTATCCTGGCGGGCATCCGCAGCTGGCCCAGGTAGCGATACAGCAAGGCAACCTCCTCGCCGCCAATCTCCGCCGTCTGGTGCGGGGCGAAGAGATGCAGCCGTTCACCTACCGCAACCTCGGGTCGATGGCCACCGTCGGACGCAACAGGGCTGTCGCCGAATTCGCCTCATTCAAGACCCAAGGATGGTTTGCCTGGTTGCTTTGGCTCGTCGTGCACCTGCGTTCCATACTCGGAGTGAGGAACAAGATAGCCGTGCTCTTCAGCTGGTTGTGGGATTACATCAGCTACGGCCATTCAATCCGATTGATAGTTTATGCCCGCAAAGCCAAGGAAGTCATCGACCGCGAGGAGCGCGAAGCCCGTGTACATTGGGGAGAGGACCTAAGGCAGCAGGAAGGCAGTGGCAACCGCGAGTGATGTGCGCCATGTCATGCCGGCGGTCGGGCGCGGTCATTTCACATTTATCTTCCACCTCTCCCACAGCGGGCGTGGAATCAGCCGCCACAGGGCGACGAGGATCGCATATCTCCAATCGATTACCGCCACGCGGCGGCGCGACATGATGGCGTGGTGGATGCTCCGTGCCACGTCCTTGGCATCCATCTGCATGGGATAGCGTGCCCCGCCGAGCAGCCCCGTCCTGACGAATCCCGGGCGGATGTCCGTCACCGCAATGCGTGCGCCCCGCATCGCGGCCTGCTGCTTCAGTGCTGAGAGGTAGGTTGACTGCATCCTTTTCGTCGCCGAGTAGGCCGGGGCCGCCCCGAGACCCTTTGTCCCCGCTATGGATGTGATTGCCGCCACGTGGCCGCTTCCCCTCGCCGCGAAGTAGTTGAATGCCGCGCCCGTCATCCTCACAAATCCCACTCCATTCGTCTCCACCGTCCTCAGCTCGTCGTCAGGCCGCAGTGCCGGATTGTTGTAGCCTATGCCCGAGCTGTGCAGGTAGACATCCATCCCCCCGCACTCGTCCACCAGCTCCATGAGCAGTGTCGCGGCGTGCTCGTCGGTGACATCTATCTGCCGCGTCAGGACGCGTCCCGGCGCGAGTGCGGCGAGGCGCATGAGAGGTTCGCCCCTGCGTCCCGCCACGCCGACTGTCCAGCTGTCGGCGATGAACAGTTTTGCGACCTCCATCCCGATGCCTGAGGTCGCGCCCATGATGATTATCCGTCGCATATCGTTCAGTATCAGATGTTGTACGCTATATTTAAAATACAATGATTGTAACTAATGTCAATTTCTATTGCCATTGAGTTGAAAGTCTTTGCAATGCAAGGACTTTAAAAATCTATTGTATAGCTTGTATATAAGACAGATTTATTCTCCCTTTGTTCTCCTTTTACTACAAAAGGCTCTTGGTTACGGCTAACAGATAGTCTTATATAGTATTCAACATTGTTTCTAATACCTCCGCTGGTCGCTTCAGACATTAAAGAGACATTAGTCCCTTTTTTTATTGGTCCGAAAGTTCCTTCCCAGCTATCTTCGGAAGTAGTGAAATGTACTTTTCCCTTTTCTGAAACATAAGTTATTGTTTTAGAAGTGGTCTGACCACTATATCCCAAAGGCATATAAACTTCATACCGTACATAATATCTTGCGTCAGATTGTTCTGTTTTGTTTTGTGAATTGCCGTTGATTATGTCTTCTTCATCATCTTTTGAACAACTAAAGAATGCAAATGAAATGATGAGGATAAGCATTGGGATTTTAAAATGTTTCATGACAATTGAATTTATTATTAGAAACTTTGTTGCCATAAATATACTATCCATTGGAGCAGTATGACGAAGAACAAATATAGTGATGTCTGATATAATGTTATGTCAAGTCTGACAAAAAATTGTATTGCCTGGCAGACAAGGTGATTTATTGTCTGCCGTCATTGATTTTGTCCCCATTCACATTTGCGGGAATGCCTGTGAGTAGCAGCAGAGGGTGCAATGTGCATCCATGCCACATGCCGTGCACCCCACGTACGGCACGGTCTTCAGGCGTATATACGCAGCACGTCTCCGCTTTCCCCCGCTCACTCTGCCGCCGTGTCGTCGATGGTGTAGAGGAAATCGTTGTACGGGTATTTCTGCACGTGCAACTCTTTGACCTTGAGGTAGAGTGTTTGCTTGAGTTCCTCGATGTTGGCGCGTTGCTTGGCTGAGATGAAGATGCAGTCGTCGTCGAGCTTTGCCATCCATGTCGCCTTGAGCTCGTCGAGCGGGATGTTTTCCCTTGTGCGCGGGGTTAGGTCGTCGTCATCCTTTTTGACGTAGTTGTAGGCGTCGATCTTGTTGAAGACGATGAGTGCCGGCTTGCCTCCCGCGCCTATGTCGGCGAGCGTCTTCTCGACCACGCTTATCTGCTCCTCAAAGTCCGGGTGGCTGATGTCCACGACGTGCAGCAGCAGGTCGGCTTCGCGCACCTCGTCGAGGGTGGATTTGAATGATTCGACGAGTGCGGTTGGGAGTTTGCGGATGAAGCCCACGGTGTCCGAGAGGAGGAACGGGAGGTTGTCGATGATGACCTTCCTGACTGTCGTGTCGAGGGTGGCAAACAGTTTGTTTTCGGCGAAGACCTCGCTCTTGGCGAGCAGGTTCATCAGGGTCGATTTGCCGACATTGGTGTAGCCGACCAAGGCGACACGGATGAGGCGGCCGCGTGACTTGCGCTGTGTGTTCTTCTGCCTCTCGATGTCGGCAAGGCGGCTCTTGAGCAGTGACATGCGGTTGAGGATGATGCGCCTGTCCATCTCAAGCTGGGTTTCCCCTGGGCCGCGCAGCCCGACGGAGCCCCCTTTGCCGCTGCCACTGCCTCCTCCTTGGCGTTCAAGGTGTGTCCAGAGGCGTGTGAGGCGGGGGAGCATATATTTGTATTGCGCCAACTCGACCTGTGTCTTGGCGTTGGCGGTCTGGGCGCGCATGGCAAAGATGTCGAGGATGAGTGACGTGCGGTCGAGGATCTTTATCTTTAGCTCGGCCTCTATGTTCCTGATTTGTTTGGCAGAGAGCTCGTCGTCAAAGATTGCCATGCCGACCTCCCTCTCTTCCTCGGCTTCCGCCTCGATGTAGGCCCTGAGCTCCTGCAACTTGCCTTTGCCGACGTAGGTGGTCGAGAGCGGCGCGTCGAGGCGTTGGACGAACCGCTTGACGACTACCGCCCCGGCGGTGTGGGCAAGGAACTCCAGTTCGTCGAGGTACTCATTCGTCTTCATTTCGTCCTGTTCCCGTGTGATGAGGCCTACGAGGACAGCGGTCTCGGCTTGCGCCTCGGAGATTACAAATTCTTTCATTATCGTCGTTTCTTTTCTTTCCTATTTAAAATATGGTGTCACCTCGCACCGCCCTGCCCCCTGCCACGCATGATGGAGCAGAGGTAGCCGAGCTTGTAGAATGCGAACAGCCGCAGTGACGGGTCGTCACCCGTCAGGTTTGCTTCCACCCGCCGCCTCGAAATCTCGAAGAGCCGCGCCCCCAGCCCGTCGAGCCGCAGGCGGCGGATTGCGGTGTAGTAGCGCAAGAGGCGCACCTGCGACCGCATCAACCCTATGTGCTGCGAGACGGCTCTCACCGCGCGGCGCACCTTGTCGAGGTAGGCCTCACTGCCGTCCCGGCTGAGATGCCAGACCGGATTGTCGATGTGGCGGACGGGAATGGCGGCCTCCTTGAGCATGAGCCCGAAGTAGGCGTCCTCGTAGCCGAAGTGTATCGTCTCGTCAAACCGCACCTTGTCGAAAACGCTCCTGTGGGCGCAGAAGTTGACACCCTTGAAGCTGGCATACGGCCTGCGCCGCCGCCGCTCCAACGGTTCGGACTCGACGCGGATGCCGTACTTGTAGCGGATGGGGCATACCTCAAATTCCGCCAAAGGCTTGTAGGCGAATCCCCCGCACACCACTCCTCCCGGCAGCAGGGCAGCTGCATAGCCAGCCAGGAACGCCGTGCCGCACGGCATGGCATCAGAGTCGAGGAACAGCAGGTAGTCCCCCCTTGCCTCCTCGGCCAGGCGATTGCGCAGCCGGGCAGGGCCCATGTTGGTCTCGGATCTGACATACCGGCAACCAGGTGCGGCGCACGCCGCGCTGTTGGCCGCCATGGCAGTCGTGTCGGTGGAACAATCGTCGGCGACAATCACCTCGCACTCCACATCCACCGCTTGCATCTGCTGCCTCAGTTCGGCAACCAAGGCCGAGCAATCGTCGTTGTAGGTAGGGATAAGGATTGAAATCATCGTCGCGTGCTTTGCCGGCAAATGTAGTACAAAATGGGGACAATGCCGACATCCCGCCCCACTTTGCAGGCCATCGCAGACCGGCGTGGAATCGCCGCGTCGAGGATGAAAAAACATCCTGCCCAACCGGCAAAAACATAGAATGGTAATCGCGGAAACATACAATGATTTCATCCGTTGGGTCGTATGTTTTTTGCCGCATCGTGCCGCCGCGCCGATAACTCATCTCATGTACATCGATAAAACAATAGCGGGCAACCGTGTGGCTACCCGCTATCTTCGATGATCATTCAAATATTCCCTCTTACAGGGCTTATTCGTACACCCTCAGGGACTCGAACCCTGGACCCACTGATTAAGAGTCAGTTGCTCTACCAACTGAGCTAAGGATGCGTGGTGCTTTTTGAAAAGCGTTGCAAAGGTATGCCTTTTCGGTTAATTGGCAAATAATATTGGATGTTTTTTTGATATGTCGTCCGTTTGGCATCGTTGCTAAGGAAGTTTTTCCTACTTTTGTTGACCGTAAGGCACTAATTATTCGGGCATTATGAAATTATCCCATATTTACGTCGTTTTGCCGTTTTTCTTGTCGTCCCTGCTCTTTTGCGGCTGTGGCGAGAGCCACATCGACGTGGAGGGCGGGCAAAAGACGTTCAACCGCATACGCGGCGTGGTCAGCTACCGCAAGGAATTCAACGACCTCAACGACATCCACCTCTCTGCGGCCAGACGCATAGGCATAACTCCCGTCGCGTCACGTGACGAGATGGGACGCACGTCGCGTGACTTGCTGTTTGTTGGCGACAACGACTATTATGGCGTTGACCGGCTCACGCACTCAGTCCCGTACCTCGTCCCCAAAGCGAGCGCGGTGTTGATGGCCATCGCGATGAATTTCCAGGATTCGCTCCAGTCCAAGGGATTGGACAGGCACAAGCTCATCGTGACATCTGTGCTGCGTACCAAGAACGATGTCAAACGGTTGCGCAAACGCAACGTCAACGCGTCGATGAACTCGGCACACTTCTATGGCACGACGTTTGACATCAGTTACAACCGCTTCCTCAAACCATGCGACGGGGCGGAAGACGAGGAGGTGCGCGAGCTCAAGTTGAAACTCGTGCTGTCCGAGGTGCTTAAGGATATGCGTGATGCGGGACTATGCTATGTCAAGCATGAGGTGCGGCAGGGATGTTTCCACATCACGGCACGATGATGGCGGGACGATAAGTAAAGGATGAAACAATACAAAAGCATATATAAATGAACAGCAAAACATTTACTTCTGCCGTGCTGGCCGCGACCGTGGCGGCTTGCGTCTCGTGCAGTGCAAAGGATGGCGGCGCAGGGCTTGTCCCTGTCGATTATGTCAACCCGTCAATGGGGGCGATAAGTCATTTGTTGATGCCCGCTTTCCCGACAGTGCAGTTGCCAAACAGTATGCTCCGTGTCTATCCATGTCGCACCGACGCGACGGGAGACCGCCTGTTCGGACTGCCTGTGACGGTTACAAACCACCGCGAGACCTGGGCTTTCGCCCTCTCGCCCCTGACGGGCGGGGTCGAAGGGTTGGAGGCGATTCCCGCATTGAGCTATGACAATGAGGAGGTGCGTCCCTACTATTACTCGGTTTATCTTGACGAAGAGGATGTCGATGTCGAGTTTGCTCCGTCGCACCAGTCGGCGGTATATGAATTCACCTACAATGGCGACGGCGAGCGTTGGCTTGTCCTCGCCACAAAGGCAGGAGGCTTGCAGGCCGACGGCGGCAAGGTGACGGGCTGGCAGTCGTTGACAGACCGCACAAAGGTCTATGTCTCGATGCAGGTCGATGCCGAGCCGGGCGAGATCTATATGATAGGTTCTGACGGAGGGGTTATTGCCGATGCCTCGTCCATCGAGGGCGACACGGTGGCGGTTGCAATGCGTTTCCCCGACGATGCCAAGTCGGTGGCCGTGCGCTACGGCATCTCGTTCATCAGTACCGAACAGGCTGGCAAAAACGTTGAACGCGAGATCCGTGGTCTCGGTGTCGAGCAAGTGGCTGGGGCAGGGCGTGAGGTCTGGAACGACGCACTTGGCAAAATCAAGGTCGAGGGCGACGACGAGGAAGCCCTGAGGGTGTTTTACACATCACTCTACCGTTGCTATGAGAGGCCTATATGCATCAGCGAGGATGGCCGTTACTTCTCGGCTTACGACGGCAAGGTGCATGACGACGGGGGCGAACCCTTCTATGTCGATGACTGGATCTGGGATTCCTACCGTGCCCACCATCCGTTGCGGGTATTGATAGATCCTGGCACGGAGCGCGACATAATCAACTCCTATCTACTGATGGCCGAGCAGACAGGCACGCACTGGATGCCGACATTTCCTGAAGTGTCAGGCGACACGCACCGCATGAATAGCAATCACGGCGTTGCCACCGTCTTGGATGCTTGGGTCAAAGGATTACAGGAGTTTGACTTGGCGAAGGCATACGATTATTGCAAGCGTGGGATAGAAGAGAAGACGCTCATCCCATGGTCTGACCGCCCGGCGGGATGGCTGGATGACTTCTATAAAAAGAACGGCTACATCCCCGCCCTCCGTCCCGGCGAAAAAGAGACGGTCGAGGGCGTTTCCATCTGGGAGAAGCGGCAGCCCATCGCCGTCACCCTTGGCACTGCATACGACCAATGGTGCTTGTCGCAGTTGGCAAGCATAGTAGGCAAAAAGGATGAGGCGGCCCATTACGCCAAGTGCGCACTCAACTACCGCAATGTCTTCAACCCGGTGACTAAGTTTTTCCACCCCAAGGACAAGGACGGGCAGTTTATTTCCGGCGTGGACTACCGCTATGACGGCGGGCTCGGTGCACGCGACTATTATGATGAAAACAACGGGTGGATATACCGGTGGGACGTACAGCACAACATCGCCGATCTCGTCGCCCTCAACGGCGGCGCGGGCAGTTTCACCGCCGCGCTGGACTCGATGTTCAACGAGCCGATGGGGATGGCAAAGTGGAGTTTCTACTCATTCCTGCCCGACCACACTGGCAATGTGGGGATGTTCTCGATGGCAAATGAGCCGAGTTTGCATATACCATATCTATATAACTACGCCGGCAAACCCTATATGACACAAAAGCGTGTACGCACCCTGCTCGACCAATGGTTCCGCGACGACCTCATGGGGTTGCCCGGTGACGAGGACGGCGGTGGAATGTCGGCATTCGTTGTATTCTCGGCCATGGGCTTCTATCCAGTCACGCCGGGACTTCCGATCTACAACATAGGCAGCCCGATGTTCCGTCGTGTGGTGATGCAAATGCCTGGCGGCAAAACGCTTGAGATCGTCGCCGAGAACTATTCCCCCGACAACAAGTACATACAGAGCGCGACGCTCAACGGCATGGCGTGGGACAAACCTTGGTTCACGCACGAAGACATAGCCGGTGGCGGCAAGTTTGTGTTTGTCATGGGACCCAAGGCCAACAAATCCTGGGGCGCGGGCAGCGTGCCCCCTTCAGGTTGTGAAGCAGAATGATGACTAATGACAATGCAACTGCCGCGCCGGACGGTGCACCTGTGTTGGCGCGGCACTTCATCTACCTCTCCTACGACGGCGCGGCCTACCATGGATGGCAGGTGCAACCCAATGGTATCTCCGTGCAGCAGCGGCTGGGCGAGGCACTCTCGACCATCTTGCGCAGCACAATAGAGGTGACGGGCGCGGGGCGCACCGACGCAGGGGTCAATGCCGCGTTGATGGTGGCGCACTTTGACAGCGTGGCGGGCAGCTTTGACTGTGGCGTGTTGGCAGACAAACTCAACCGCCTCCTGCCGCCGGACATCGCGGTCAGCCGTATAGTGCCAGTGCGTCCCGATGCCCATGCACGTTTTGACGCGACTTCACGCACCTACAACTATTATGTCACCAGGCGCAAATGCCCGTTCACGGCGCGTTACCGTTGGCGGCAGCACACACCTCTCGATGTGGCGGCGATGAATGAGGCAGCCGCCGCGCTGATGGACTATGAAGACTTCACCAGCTTCAGCCGCCTGCACACCGATGTCAAGACCAACATCTGCCATGTCACCGAGGCCCGTTGGGAAAGTCTCGACGACGGCGACCTGAGGTTTGTCATAACCGCAGACCGCTTCCTGCGCAACATGGTGCGGGCCGTGGTGGGGACGCTCGTCGAGGTAGGCCGTGGGCGCATGGACTTGCCATCGTTCCGCCGCGTCATCGAGGCCCGCGACCGCTGCGCCGCCGGGCAGTCGGCACCGGGCAACGCGCTGTTCCTGGCAGGCATAACCTATCCTGACTCGTTGTTCCTCTGACCATGTGGCTTTCACTCGCATTCCTGTCGGCCGCCCTGCTTGGCCTTTATGACATAGCCAAGAAGACTTCGCTGCGGGGCAACGCCGTGTTGCCCGTGCTGCTGCTCAACACGGTGTTCTCGACGCTCATCTTCCTGCCGTTCATACTGATGTCGCGGTGCGGGGGGCGGGAGCTGCTGGGCGACTTGTTCTATGTCCCCGCCGCCGGTTGGGAAGTGCACCGCCTCATCATCCTCAAGGCCATGTTGACTCTCTCGTCATGGATATGCGGGTATTTCGCCCTCAAGCACCTGCCTCTCACCATTGCCGGCCCGATCAACGCCACCCGTCCCGTGATGGTGCTGGTGGGGGCGATGATTGTCTTCGGCGAGCGGCTCAACGCCTTGCAATGGATTGGGGCGGGGTTTGCCGTGGTCTCGTTTTTCCTGCTCGGGATGTCGGGCAAAAAGGAGGGCATCGACTTCCGCCACAACCGATGGATAGCCCTGCTCGTCCTTGCTGCCGTGCTTGGGGCGGCGAGCGGGCTGTATGACAAGTATCTCATGCAGGACATAGCTCCGATGACGGTCCAGGCGTGGTTCAACGTCTACCAGATGGCGGCAATGGCCGTCATCGTCGCCGTGCTGTGGTGGCCGCGCCGCCGTCAGGGCGAGCGGTTCGCGTGGCGTTGGTCGATAGTGCTAATATCCATCTTCCTGTCGGCCGCCGACTTTGCCTATTACTACGCCTTGGGGAGTGACGGGGCGATGGTCTCGGTCGTCTCGATGGTGAGGCGTGCCAGCGTCGTGGTCTCATTCATGGGCGGCGTGCTCATCTTCCGCGAAAAGAACGTGAAAGGCAAACTCATCGACCTCGCCTTGGTGCTTGTCGGGATGGTGTTCCTCTACCTCGGCAGCCGTGGTTGACGGCCGTGCCGCCGCTACACCGGGGGATGAGGCTCGCGGGGAGCATCTCTATTTATATATGGTAGTGAATATGTAGAGACGCGATTAATCGCGTCTCTACTGCTACGCGGCTGTGCTCAAAGGGATGGGTTAGGAGACAAACCTGATTGCACGGGATGCGTAGAGACGCGATTAATCGCGTCTCTACTGCTGCGCGGCGGTGCTCAAGAGAGCAGAGCAAGGAGAAAAATCAGACTGCACGGGATGTGTAGAGACGCGATTAATCGCGTCTCTACTGCTGCGCGCCGGTGCTCAAGGGTGCGGGGTGAGGGGAAAACCCGCATGGGTCAGGCCTAAAGTCCCGTTGCGTCAGACGGAAAGTTGGTTGCCTTCTAATGAAAAGTATATTCAGAAGTTTTGTTTATATAAACAGAACTTTTGAATATATAAACAAAAGTTTTGTTTTTACTTTATGTCTGACCTAATGCAACTTTATGTCAGACCTGGACGAGGTTTGGGTCTGACCTCGGTGGATTTTACGTCTGGTGCGGGCGCATCCCATGTTTGGTCTTTAGGGGTTGTCGTCCGCTGTCGCGGGTCGGATTGCCTTGTGCTGGGTCGATGCGCGGGCGGTGGCCGGGCTGCGTGGGCGGGGTGTTGCGGGGTTTGGGCTATTTTGCTATTTTCGCAAAAACTATTGACATTGATTCCATGACCAAGATTATCTGGCGTTTGCTGGCTGTCGCGGCGGCCGTTTGTGGGCTTGCCGCGTGCACTGACGGGGGAAGGACGGACGTTTTCACCCTGCGTGCCGACTTGCGTGGCCTGACGCATGACACGGTTGAGGTGCGTGACGTGTTGTCCTACAAGGACACTGTTTGGCGCGTCGTGCAGAGCGGCGGGCGTTTTGTCTTTGAGGCAGAGCCCGACACGTTTGTCCTCTACAAGTTGACGGTCAACGGCGGGGCTTCCTCGTTTTATGCCTTTGGCGACAAGGGCGGGATGGTCGAGGCGGCTGGGCGCGTCGATTCGTCGTTCATCTCGCTTTGCGGCAACGTCGAGGCCAACGGGCGGCTTATGGATTTTGAGAGGTCGCTGTCGTCGCGGTTGGATGCGTTCGCCGATGAGGCTGCCGGCAGCGGGCGGGATGTGGCGGCGCAGTTGGATTCGATTGCTGGTGCCGAGGCTGCCGCCTATGTCGCTTCGCACCGTGATGACTATGTGTCGGCCGTGGTGTTTGAGAAGTATCTGTGGGAAAGCCGCCGTCCCGACTACGAGTTGATTGACTCTGTGCTCGGCTGCATGAGCGGCATCCTGCTCGACCTGCCCGAGTTGCACAGGGCGAGGGCGGTTGTTGACAAGAAAAAGGCGGCGTTCCCAGGCCGTTATGTCTACTTGAACAACCTGGAATTCACCGACGGCACGCGGATGCCGATAAGCGAATCGAGGAACAACTACCTGTTCATCGAGTTCTGGGCCTCGTGGTCACGCCCGTCGATGTCCTTGCGTGGGGACTTCGGGGAAGTCTATTCCAAGTTCCGCCAAGCCAAGGTGCGTGAGGCAGGCAAGAGCGTCGGGGTCAATTTCATAGGGGTGTCCCTCGACACCGATGCCGCCGTTTGCGACTCTGCATCACGTGCGTCGTCCGCAGGGTGGCGTCAAGTGTGCGACGGCAACGCTTGGGTCTCGGACCTGGTTGAGAAGTTTGCCATAACAAGTCTGCCCGACAACGTGCTGCTCGGGCTTAACAACAAGGTGATAGGCCGCAGCCTTACGCCGTCAGAGCTTGACAGCGTGCTGTCTGCCAAGTTTGCCCGCTGAGCGACGGCAGCACCACCAATCAACATCATCACACAATGCTTGTCAAAGTCTACGCCGCCGCCGTCCAGGGCATCGATGCCATGCCCGTCACCATCGAGGCCAACAGCTCCCGAGGTTGCCTGTTCCACCTCGTCGGACTGCCCGACTCTGCTGTCAAGGAGAGCCATGAACGCATCAAGTCCGCACTGTCGGTCAACGGATATAAGTTCCCGACAAAGGAAATAATCATCAATATGTCCCCCGCCGACGTGCGCAAGGAGGGGACAGCCTATGACTTGCCGCTCGCCATAGGCATACTCGCGTCCGCCGAGGAGGTGAGTGCCGAGCGGTTGCCCCGCTTCATGCTCATGGGGGAGATAAGCCTCGATGGCTCCGTCTTGCCTATCAAGGGGGCGTTGCCCATAGCTATTCTGGCGCGAAGTGAGGGCTACGATGGCTTGATCGTCCCAGAACAGAACGCCAGGGAAGCGGCGGTGGTCAACAATTTGCAGGTGTTCGGTGTCAGGAACATACGCGAAGTCATCTCCTTCCTCAACGGGGAGGCGGAGCTTGAGCCGACAGTGGTTGACACGAGGGCGGAGTTCTACGCCCGCCAGGCCTCATTTGACCTCGACTTTGCCGAAGTGAAAGGACAGGAAAGTGTCAAACGCGCCCTCGAAGTCGCCGCCGCCGGCGGGCACAATGTCATCATGGTAGGCGCGCCGGGCAGCGGCAAATCGATGATGGCCAAGCGTCTGCCGTCCATCCTCCCGCCTTTGTCCCTGGGCGAAAGCCTGGAGACGACCAAGATACACTCTGTGGCGGGCAAGCTGCCGCGCGGCACTTCGCTCATCGCCCAACGGCCGTTCCGCAGCCCGCACCACACCATTTCGCAGGTGGCTATGGTGGGTGGGGGTACTTATCCCGCCCCCGGGGAGATAAGCCTCGCACACAACGGGGTGCTGTTCCTTGACGAACTGCCCGAATTCAACCGTGCCGTGCTCGAAGTCCTGCGGCAACCGCTGGAAGACCGTCGCATCTCGATTGCGCGTGCCAAGTGCTCATTGGATTATCCCGCGAGTTTCATGCTCGTGGCAAGCATGAATCCTTGCCCTTGCGGCTATTACAACCACCCGACAAAAGCGTGCGTTTGCACTCCGGGGCAGGTGCAAAAGTACTTGAACCGCATATCCGGTCCCTTGTTGGACCGCATCGACATCCAGGTTGAGATAGTCCCTGTCCCCTTTGACAAGATGTCCGACACACGGCAGGGCGAACCCAGCGAGGCGATACGTCAGAGGGTAGTCGCGGCGCGGCGGGTGCAAGAGGAGAGATTCAAGGGAGAAAAAGGCATCTACTGCAATGCCCAGATGACCCCGCGTCTGATGAACCAATATGCTGTGCCCGATGCCGACGGCCTGCGCCTGCTGAAAAACGCGATGCAGCGTCTCAACCTTTCGGCCAGGGCTTACGACCGCATCCTCCGTGTGGCACGCACCATCGCCGATCTGGAAGGCAGCCCGTCGGTCAAATCAAACCACATCGCCGAGGCGATAAGCTACCGCAACCTTGACCGCGCAGGGTGGGGCAACACGTGACATCATGGCAAAGCACAACGAACTCGGCAAGATGGGCGAGGCCATGGCGACTGCCATGCTCGTGGGCAAGGGACTGCGCATCAGGAACCACAATTGGCGGTGCGGGAAACTTGAGATAGACATCGTGGCGGAGTCTGACGACGAGATAATTTTCGTCGAAGTCAAGACGCGCCAAAACGCCTACTTCGCCGACCCCAAGGACGCTGTTACGCCAAAAAAGATAAGGAACATCGTCCGCGCCGCCGATGCATACATAAAGGAACATGAAGTGGACAAGCCCGCGCGGTTTGACATCGTTGAGATTGTCGGCGAAGACAGCAGCGCGGAGATTGACCACATCGAGGGAGCATTCCTGCCCCCGATGATGTGAGGCTGCTTGCTTGGTGAGCAAGGGGTTTACTCCTGCTTGGCCGTCTTGCCCTGTTTGCCGATCCACCAATCGATGAGCCGCCGGGCAAGGCTGAGCTTCTGCGGCAGTTCGGGCAATGTGTCGATGGTGAAAAACCGCCCCGCATCCAGTTCCTCCTCTTGCAGCCGCAGTTCCCCGCTCTCGTATTCGGCTGTGAATCCCACCATGATGACGCTGGGATAGGGCCATGGCTGGCTGCCAAAGTACTTCACGTTCTTGATCGTCAGTCCCGTCTCTTCCATCACTTCGCGCCGGAGGCAATCCTCCAGAGACTCCCCGGGCTCGACATAGCCCGCAATAAGTCCCCGGAACGTGCCTCTGAAGTTGCGGGCATGGACCATAAGGACGGCATCACCCCGCTCGATGAGCACGATGATCGCAGGCGAGATGCTGGGAAACAGCTCGTGACCGCACGCCGGGCACACCTTGCCGATGCGTTGCGTCCTGCGTGTCTGAGTGCCGCACGCCGGGCAGTAGCGGCTGGTCAGGTCCCAGTGGACGAGTTCACGCGCCGCCCCGGCCTTGTCGTACATCCTTTTATCCAATTTGAAGTAGGATGCCCGTAGGTCGCACCGCTCCAATCCGCCAAGGTCGTCGCACGTCGTGCAGTAGGCCTTGCAGTCGTGCCCGTCGATAGTCCCGACGTCGTGGACGATTGTCCCCTCGGCCACGGGCAGCGGCATGGCATCTGCGAGGGGGATGCTCTGCTTGCCGCCGTCTGAGGCAAGCAGCAGTTGCCTGTCTGAGAAGATGAACCAGTAGGTCATGCCCCTCACCTTATCGTCACCATCGTCGCACCAAAGCCATATTCCCTAAACGAGGCATCCTGGCTTTGGCAGGACTTGTAGTGCCGTTTCAACTCATCGAGGATGGCCTTGCGCAGCACCCCGTCGCCCTTGCCGTGGATGAAGACGATCTTTGCACCCTTGTTCTTGAGATTCTCGTCCATCACTTTGCGGAAGTGGTCCAATTGGTATCTGAGCATGGCCGCGTTGTCCATGCCTGTCGTGTCGTCCAACAATTCGTTTATGTGCAAATCCACCTCCATCGGCCCGCTTTGTCGCGGCTGCTTGCGTGCCGGCTCGCTGACGGGACGGTCGCCCTTGGCCTTTTGCACCATCGCTTCTTGCAGCTCCTCTGCCGAGACGAACAGCTGGCGGGCAGGCACGTCGTCCCTCACGATGTCGTAGAGCAACGCCGGGTCTTCAAAAAAATCGGTCTCCTTGAACGTGTGCAGCTTGTAGAATTTCACCGTGTCCAACCTCAATGTCACGCTCACGGCGGGTTTGCCGGCGAATGCTTTGGTCTTGAACGCTATGAGCTGCACCGACACACGTTGCAAGTCGTTGAGGCTGCTCTTGTCGAATTCCTCAAGGAAGAGCTTGGTGTTGGGCTCGACCAAGCCGTTTGCGCGGGGCAACCAGTTGGCGTTTTCGCCCGTTGCGTAGGTGAAGTAGAGGTAGTAGTTGCTGTCATTGACCAGATAGGTCTCAAACTCCGTTGTGCTTATCGCCTTGGCATCGACCGGGACGTAGGCGAGGTAGACGTTCAAACGCTCCCCCTCGCGGGTCTCTGCCACGGGTTTGTGCGGCTCGGGCTTGGTGTCCTCGACCACGGGGGCAGGCGTGCCGGCCTCTTTTGTCACCTTCCTTTTGGTGGCATAGTTGTCGCTTTCCACCACGATGCATTCGTTCACGGGCATGGGGATGTCAAACCCTGACTCGTCCTCGACCAACACCGTGGCTTTGTCCCTGAACCCTGTCACCACTCCCCCGCCTACTTCGCTGAGGAAGCGCACCTTGTCGCCTATCTTTATGTCCATAGTGATTGTGTTTTTGTTTCGTTGTCATTGCTTGCCCTGCACAGTCCTGCGCCGCTGGCTTGCGGTGATTTTTGTGCGGGTAGCGCAAATTTATGTCGTTTGCGTCAAACGCTGTGCCGCACTGAGGTTAATTTTCCTTGTCCTGGCGCAGCTGCTTGCCGTCAGCCCGTGGCATGAGCGGGCGCGTTGTCTGGGGTGGAAAACAAGTAAGGTGAAATGCTGACTCTGTTTTTAGGTTGAAAATATATAAACGCAGCCTTAGTTTATATAAACTTAACCTGCAAATATATGTTTTCAGGCTGCAAACAGACTTTATGTACTGTCATCCCGGTTTTTTGTTCGGTTGCTGCGGTGTGCCGGGGCGGCTTTTCGTCTTGTCGGACGGGGGAGTGGGCGATTTTGCTTAATTTTGCCGCACGAAAGTTTGAAATGGAAGATACAAGGCATATCAAGATAAGCGACTTCGACTATGACCTTCCCGACGGGAGGATAGCGAAGTTTCCCCTTGCGCGCAGGGACTCGTCCAAGTTGTTGCTCTACCGCCATGGCGAGGTGTCGGAGGATGTGTTCTCATCCTTGCCGCGCTACATCGGCGAGGGTGCGTTGATGCTGTTCAACAACACCAAGGTCATCCAGGCACGGTTGCATTTCCGCAAGGCGACGGGCGCATTGATCGAGGTGTTCTGCCTTGAGCCTTGCGTGCCGGCAGACTACCTCCTCAACTTCCAGGCCAAGGGCAGTTGCCAGTGGCTTTGCATGGTCGGCAACCTAAAGAAGTGGAAAGATGGTCCTCTCACCCGCCTTGTCGAGGCCGATGGCCGCACGATGAGGCTCACGGCGACAAACCTCGGGACGGTGGGGACGAGCCAACTCGTGCGTTTTGACTGGGATGGCGACGCGACATTCTCAGAGGTCTTGGAGGCTGTGGGCGAACTTCCCATCCCTCCCTACCTGAACCGCGAGGCCGAGGAGAGTGACAAACGGACATACCAAACGGTCTACTCCAAGGTGGAGGGGTCGGTTGCCGCCCCGACGGCAGGGCTTCACTTCACTGATGATGTGTTGCAAGCGCTGGCGGCCAAGGGTGTCGAGTGCGAGGAGTTGACACTCCATGTCGGTGCGGGTACGTTCCGCCCGGTCAAAAGCGACGACATAGGCGGCCATGTCATGCACACCGAGACCATCGCGGTCAGCAAGTCAACCATCGAGCGTCTGCTTGCCCACGGCGCGGCGGCGGTGGCTGTCGGCACTACGTCGGTGAGGACGGTCGAGAGCCTCTACTACATCGGGGCGCAACTGGAGCATGGCGATGCCAGTGACGACGCACCTATCCACGTGGGGCAATGGGAACCCTACGCCGGTGCACCGCAGATAAGTCCCGAAAAGGCCTTGCGCAACATCCTCGACCATCTGGAGCGGCACGGTCTGGATGTGTTGCACGCGAGCACGGGGATAATGATCGCGCCAGGCTACACCTACCACTACGTCAAGGGCATGGTGACAAACTTCCACCAGCCCAAGAGCACTTTGCTGCTGTTGGTCTCGGCTTTTGTCGGCGGGGACTGGAGGCGCATCTACGACTACGCACTTTCGCACGATTTCCGTTTCTTGAGTTACGGAGACAGTTCATTGCTGTTGCCATAAGCGGGGCATCCGCTGCCTGTCGCATCTGATCCTGCCGTCACGACTTCGGTACGTGGCGGCAGGATTTCGCTTTGTTAGGGATGAAAGGGGCGGCGGGACACGCGGATGCTTATCATCTTTTAACGTTTTGCAATCACTTGTCCCTCAGCAATGGTAACAATGTGGTAACTATGGCACGCATTGGTAACGTCTTGCAGGGCAATGTTCCGCCATCTAATTTCGCATCATCAAGAACGAATCATCGTCGCCCGCGCGTCTGTGGTGCGGCCATCAATGAACAATAAATAATAGGTAGACTATGAAACAGATTGAGAAGACCATCGAATCCGCAAATGCAACTGCCGTGAGCGTCGGCAGTCTGAGCGGATTGTGTGATTATGTCGTGGAACTTGGTCCTGACGTGAAGATTCCGGGGAAGGTGTTTGTCGGCGCGGCACTGGGCGCGACGGGTGCCGAAGTCTCTTTCCAGATGTTCCAGCCCGGGACGGAAACAGGATTTTTGCACACCCACAAGACCCATGAGGAACTGTACTTCTTCCTCCGTGGCACTGGCGAATTCCAGGTTGACGGGCAAGTGTTCAACGTCGGGGAGGGGAGTGTCGTCCGCGTCGCCCCTGCCGGCAAGCGGTCAGTCCGCAACAACGGGACTGAACCTCTCGTGATGCTCTGCGTGCAGTACAAAGGCGGGACATTCACATCCGAGGATGCCACCGATGGCAACATCCTTGGCGAGCCTGTCGTCTGGTGACAGGAGGCATAAGGCCGGTTGCCGCCGCCGGTTTGGCTGGTGGCTGCTGGCAAATCAATCGACGCGAGGTCAGGGACACGCCGTGAGAGCGTGTCCCTGACCTTTGCTTTTAGGAGGTTGCCTCTTTTGCCGGCATTGCGGCAAGCCATGCAGGCGCGGCGGTCTTGCTCTGTCGGCGCGGGAATGTTTTTATTTCGGGATATTGGCGGCAAATGAATATTAATTCCTACTTTTATCTTCCGAAACTAACATTCCCATGCCGGCCGGTTGCGGTCGGTTGTCATCTAAAACAGCTAAGACACTATGACTATTGTTTCCCCATCCCTGCTCTCGGCAGACTTCGGGCATCTGGCCGAAGAGTTGGACATGATCAACCGCAGCGAGGCGGATTGGTTGCACATAGATGTGATGGACGGGGTGTTTGTCCCCAACATCTCATTCGGTTTCCCAGTCCTCAAGCACGTCGCCAAGCTGTGCCGCAAGCCTTTGGACGTGCATTTGATGATAGTAGACCCTGAGAGGTACATCGATGAGGTGAAAGCTCTCGGCACCAAGATTATGAATGTCCACTACGAGGCTTGCCGCCACATACACCGTGTCGTGCAGCAAATCCGCGCGGCCGGCATGTCACCTGCCGTCACTCTCAACCCAGGCACTCCCGTCTGCGTGCTCAAGGACATAATAGGTGATGTGGACATGGTGCTCTTGATGAGTGTCAACCCCGGGTTCGGCGGGCAAAAGTTCATCGAGCACACGTTGCTCAAGGTCGCCGAGTTGAAGGCTTTGATTGCCGAGACGGGATCAAAGGCGTTGATAGAAGTAGACGGAGGGGTCAATGCCGAGACTGGTGCGCGGCTTGTCGAGGCGGGTGCGCAGGCTCTGGTGGCTGGCAATTATGTCTTTTCGTCAAAAGAACCCGAGAAAGTCATCGCTGGCTTGAAACGGTTGTGACTTGACTTCCCGTGACATCATAGGGGGCGCACCGCTGCTGCGTCCGTTGTTGGCGTTGGTCGCAGGGGTATTCCTTGCGGCCAACGTGCCTTTGTCGGCGTGCTTTGCCGCGTTGCTCCTGGTGGTGGCGGTCGCCCTTGTCGCCGTGCGCAAGGCGGTTTTTGCCTCGACGGGCAAGTCATTGCTGCTGTCGCTCCTGTTTGTCGCGCTCGGGATGGTGGAAGTCCGAGTGCAGGACGACGGCCGTCCTGCGCCATTTCCCTCGGACGAAGCGGTCTATGAATGCCGCCTGACGGGCGATGTCTACCACTGTGGCAAGAGTTGGCGCGCCCATGTCGAGGTGTTGCGCCGCATGGATTCGGTGGCGGTGGGCGACGGTGCGCGGGCGTTGCTCTACCTTGCTGACACGGCCGTGCATTCCAGTCTCAAGGAAGGTGACTGCTTCTATGCCCGCACGTCGATGTCTTTGCCCGCTTTCAATGAGGGCTACCGCGACTATCTCCTGAGGAACAACGTCTGCGGGACGGGCTATGTCGCCCCTGGCAACCTGTGTGTCGTGGGGCATGATGAGCCGTCAGGGCTGATGTCATTTGCCGCGCAGTGCCGCAGGGCGGTGCATGGGTGGTATGCCTCGCTGGGGTTCGACGGCGACGAACTGGCCGTCCTCTCGGCATTGACTATCGGTCTGCGCGACAGCATCAGTGATGAGTTGAACGAGGCCTATTCCATCTCCGGCCTGGCCCATGTGCTTTCGCTGTCGGGGTTGCACGTCGGGCTCATATTCCTCGTCCTGCAACTCTTGCTGCGTCCCATGGCGCGGACTGCCTGGGGCGGTGTCGCGGCCTGGGTCTTGCTGACTGCGGCGTTGCTGGTCTTTGCGGTGTTCACGGGGCTCTCGTCGCCGGTGGTGCGGTCATGCTTCATGATGTCGGCTTTCGGCTTTTCTGTCCTCACGCGGCGCGGCACGTCGTTGAATGCTTTGTGCATCGTGGCTATGGCGATGGTCGTGTGCGATTACCGCTACCTCTACGACGTGAGTTTCCAGATGTCGTTCATGGCGGTACTTTTCATATTGCTGTTTTATGCCCCTCTCGCCGCGCGTTGGCAGGTGAGGTCGCGGGTTTGGCGCTATGTCAAGGACACTTTTGTCATCTCATTCGTAGCGCAGATGGGTGTTGCGCCTATTGTAGCGTTCACTTTCGGGACATTTTCCGTCTATGGCATAGTGTCGTCTGTCGTGGTTGTCCCGTTCCTTTCGTTGCTGATGTATGTTGCCGTCGCCCTCCTCATGCTGTCGTGGATCCCGTTTGTGGCGGCCGTTTTCGTAGCGGTGGTTGGTGGCGGCTTGCGGGTGATGAATTGGTGCGCGGGGTTTTTCAGCGCGCTGCCGTTGGCTGATGCCCGTGTCACGCTCGATTTGGTGGGGCTTGCGCTGTGCTATGTCGCCGTGGTCGCGCTCCTTGCATGGATGGTGCGCGGCACTCCCGTGCGTTTCCGCCTGCTGGGTTGTGCGGTGGCGTTGTGCGTTGCCTACGGCGCGGTGTGCCAGTGGGTGCGGTGGCGCAGGTGCGAAGTGGTGTGGGAGAACACATTGGGAGGCGTGTCATGCCGGTTTGTGGACGGGTTTGCCTCTGTGCCGTTTGTCGTCGATGCCCCCGACACCTTGTCCGTGCCAGGTGAGGGCTGCTGGCAATGGGGGCGGGTGGCGGACTTTCGTGGCGTGACGGTGGTGAGGGTTGACACGGCATTCTGGCAAGTGCCGCCTGTCGAGGCACCATTTGAGGCGGACTGCCTGTGGTTGAGCCGTGGAGCAAGGGGAAGGCTGGATGCCTTGTCAGAAGCCACCGGCGCAAGGTGCGTGGTGCTGGACAGCGGCTTGCCGGCATACTACCGCAATCAATTCGCTTCGGCGGCCGATTCGCTCGGCCTGGCGGTGGTGGACATGAGTGCCAGGGCAACCTATGCCGTGCCTGTGGGCGACTGACCCGCGCTGCCGCTCCGGTCGGGCTGGGGGGACAAATCAGATGGCAATAGACAGAAACTTGCACTATGTCAGACGTAAAGTTGCATTAGGTCAGACGTAAAGTAAAAACAAAACTTCTGTTTATACATTCAAAACTTTTGTTTATATATTCAAAAGTTCTGTTTATATAAACAAAACTTCTGAATATACTTTTCATTAGGAGGCAACCAACTTTCCGTCTGACGCAACGGGGTTTTAGGCCAGACCTCTGCGGGTTTTCCCCTTACCCCGCACCCTTGAGCACCGCCGCGCAGCAGTAGAGACGCGATTAATCGCGTCTCTACATATTCACCACCATATGTAAATAAAAGGGAAACGCGAGGCAAAGATATGCTCCCCGCGAGCCTCATCCCTTGGCGTAGCGGGCGTGCCGGTCTTGTACCGCGTGTGCAGGCGTGCCGCCTTTGTCGGGGGAGGTGGGACGGATAGGAGTTTTGCGCCTTTATGTCGCGGATTAAAATCAGTTTCTTACTTTTGCAGCCCGAATTGATAAATGTCTTTATAAACCAGGAAAGGGAAAGGAACATGAAGAAAAGTCTTGTCGCCCTCGCATTCGGCACGCTGGGGCTCGGCATAGCTGAGTTCACGATGATGGGGCTTTTGCCCTATGTCGCCGCCGACCTCGGCATAGGCATCCCGGTGGCGGGGCATCTCATCTCGGCCTACGCGATGGGTGTGTGCTGCGGTGCGCCGCTTTTGTTGCTGGCCAGGAGGGCGCGCCTCAAGGACATCTTGCTGGCTTTGGTGGGGCTCATGCTGGTCGGCAACATGTGTGCGGCGTTGTCGCCCAGCTACCCGGTGCTGCTGGCGGCGCGCTTTGTGTCGGGACTGCCGCATGGGGCATATTTTGGCGTAGGGTCGATCGTCGCCTCGCGCCTTGCCGACGAGGGGCACGGGACGCAGGCCGTGTCGATAATGATCGCCGGCATGACCGTCGCCAACCTGCTTGGCGTGCCGTTGGGCACGTCGCTGAGCCATGTTTTGTCGTGGCGGGTGACGTTCATGCTCGTGAGCGGGTGGGCGTTGCTGACGTTGTGGTATGTGTGGCGTTGGGTGCCGCAGGTCGAGGGGCTGGAGGACACGGGTTTCCGTGGGCAGTTCCGCTTCCTCAAGCGTCCTGCGCCGTGGCTGGTGCTGGCGGCGACGGCGTTGGGCAACGGCGGTGTGTTCTGCTGGTACAGCTATGTCAGTCCCCAGATGACGGAGGTGTCGGGCTTCAGTGATGGGGCGATGACGGCGTTGATGGTGCTTGCGGGCTTCGGGATGGTCGCCGGCAACCTCGCCGGCGGGCGGTTGTCCGACCGTTACACTCCAGGGCGGGTGGCCATGGTGACGCAAGGCGTGCTGGCGTTGCTGCTCGTGGCGATGTTTTTCCTCGCACCTGTCAAGTGGCTTGCCCCGTTGCTGATGGCGGCTTGCACGGCTGGCCTGTTCGCGGTGTCAAGCCCTGAGCAGGTGTTGATGATACGCCTTGCGCCCGGTGGCGAATTGCTCGGCGGGGCAAGCGTGCAGATGGCCTTCAACCTGGGCAATGCAATCGGTGCCTGGGTCGGGGGATTGGCGACGGTGCGCGGCTACGAATGGCCGGCTTTGCCTGGTGCAGCCTTGGCTTTCGGCGGGTTTGTTATGCTCGCGGTCTTTAATCGTGTTGACCGGCATGGCAAGGCGGCGGCTTGACCGCAGCATATCGGTGGCATAAGCACAAGGGGCTGCCCGGTCCGGGCAGCCCCTTGTCGTGTCCTTGGGCGTTTGTGGTGCGGGTGGCTCGGGAAGATGCCGCCCGTGTGACAGCTCACAATTTGGATAGGAAGCGGGCGCGGTCAACGACATAGCGGACGTGGCGGCCTTCGCCTATCGTTCCCGCCTCGTCCTCGGCACGGACATCGAATGTCAAACGCCGCCCGTCCGCCTCGACGAGTGTCGCGGTGGCACGCACTTCCGTTCCCGGTTTGCTGGGGCGGAGGTGGGTGGTCTCTATCATAGACCCGACCGTTGTCGAGCCTTCGGGCAGATGTGCAGCCACGGCGAGCATGGCCGCGTTTTCCATCAAGGCGACCATCGCCGGGGTGGCCAGCACCTCCATGTCGCCTGAGCCGAGTGCTTGCGCCGTCATCGTGGCATCGACCACGGCGCATGATGTGTGGGCAAGTCCTGTTTGCATGGTTGTTGTGGGTTTTGGGTTCATACTTATGTTTGATTCATCCCCTGCACAGTTCGTAGATTTCACGGCAGTCTTGCGGGGTGAGGCGGACGTAGTTGCCGAGGCTTTCGCCCTTGTTTTCCACGAGTTTTGACACGAGCAGGTCTATGTCGGGGTCGTCCACGCCCAGTTCACCGAATGTGACGGGCAAGCCTATGGACTTCAGGAATGCTTTGAGGCGTGCCACCCCGGCGAGGGCGGTGGCTTCGGGCGTTTCCATTGGAGATACGCCAAAGACGCGCTCGGCGAACTGGACCACTTTGTGCGGGTTGTGCGACGACATCCACGTCAGCCAAGCGGGGAAGATAACGGCGAGACCAGCCCCGTGGGTGACATCATAGACGGCACTCACCTCATGTTCGATGGCGTGGGATGCCCAATCTTCTTCGCGGCCGACGCCGCAGGTGCCGTTGTGGGCTATCATGCCGCACCACATGATGTTTGCCCGTGCGTCATAGTCGGTGGGCGACGTCATCACCACCCCTGCCTGGTGGATGATGGTCTGCAAGGTGGCTTCGCAAAGGCGGTCGGTCACTTCGACCCCCTCGGTGTTGGAGAAGTAACGTTCCATGATGTGCGCCATCATGTCGGCGATGCCGCAAGCTGTCTGAAACGGGGGAAGCGTGAAAGTCAACTCGGGATTCATGATGGAGAAACGCGGGCGGAGGACTTCTTCTGTCCTTATGCTTATCTTGTGCAAGCCGTCACGCTTGGTGATGACCGTATTGCCCGAGCCTTCGCTGCCCGATGCCGGTATCGTCAGCACCACGCCCACCGGCAACGCCGCAGCCGGCACTGCCTTGCCAGAATAGAAGTCCCAGAAGTCGCCGTCGTACACTGCGCCGGCAGCTATGCCCTTGGCCGTGTCTATGACAGAACCGCCGCCGACAGCAAGTATGAAGTCCACGCCTTGGCTTCGGCAGATGTCGATGCCCTCATACACCCTGTCATCGGTGGGATTGGGGCGTATGCCGGCCAGCTCGACATGAGCCAGCCCCTTGGCCTCCATGTCAGCCAGCACGCGGGCGAGCAAACCGCTGCGGACTACCGACCCTCCTCCATAGACTACAAGTACACGATGCGCGCCATACTTGACGCACAATTCGCCTACACGTGCCTCAGCCCCGCGCCCGAAGGCGAAATAAGTGGGACTGCAAAAGTTGAAATTGTTCATTGTCGCTGTCGTTTTTGGTTTTTATGTTGATGCAAATATAGGAAATATGGAATGCCCGCCGTGCCGCAAACAAAAGTTCCCGTGCGGATGGTTGCACCGCACGGGAACTCCGTTTGTAGCCAGTCCGCCTTGCGCCGTCAGTTGACGAGGACTTTGCGCACGACAGGAACGCCGCCAAGCATCGCCCTGACCAGATAGATGCCGCGTCCCAGCGAGCGGTTGGGCGTGACTTGACCAGCAAGGTTGTAGATGTCAAATCCCTTGTCGCTGCCATTGACCATGACCGTGCCGTCCTCGACGACGATTGCCAGGTCGTCGGTGGATGTGACTTCGCTTATCCCGACGGTCGAGTTGTTGCCCAAGTCACATTTGACGGCGTTGTAGACTTTGAGATTCTCCTTGTCGTTCATGTCTATGTTGGAGATGAATGCCGCAACATACAGCGAATCTCTGTTTAGGGGCACATCCACATCGTAGGTCGGGTAATTGCCTACGCTCTCAGGGATGGTCAATTGGTAGGTCTTGCTGTAAGTGCCATCCTCTGCAAACTCCAAAGCATCGCCGAGGTCGTTGTCGGACACTGGGAGACGCACTGGATTCATGTGATGGTAATTGTAGATGCCGGGGAAATTCTCCGCTTGCCAGCCCACCCATGATGTCTCGACGAGGTAGACAGTGAGTGCCGGATTGCTCGCATCAAAGAGTTCGTTTTTCTCACCATAGACTTTCACAGTCAGCTCGCGGGTGGCCTCGTCGTAGGTCAAGTCCATGTCGAGGGAGATGTCCGCTCCAGCCGCCATCTCTCGCTGGAAGAGTGTGCTGCCGGTGGTGCGCTTGAGATAGTCATTGTAGTTCACCATGCTGACAGGGACATTGAGCACGAGTTTCTCCAATCCCGAGCCGAGCCGCATGAAAGTGCGGTTGAGCATGACTTGAGGTGCGCCAGACAGCCCGCAAAGCTCGTTTGGTGCTTTGCTGGCCTCGATTGTCAGCGTGTCGTTTGCATAACCATAATGGTGGGTGAGCCAGACGACGCGGTCGTTTTCGCCCTCGTCAGCGCAGAGTTCCTTGAGGGCATCGGATGTCGGAGGGCAGTTGGAGCAGTATTGGCTCGTGAAGTATTCGATGAGGATGCCGCGCGTGTACTTGGTCTGCGCCCCTGCCAGCAACGGGAAGGCCGCACAGGCGACAATGGCGAGTAGCTTTGTAAGTTTCATTGCATTCGTTTTTTATTGATAGTTGCGTAAAGACAGCGCCCGGCAAGCACGAGGTCAATGCCTGCCGGGCGCAGAGAGTCGCCTTTTAGAAGAACTTGGCTGAGAAGTTGCCCGATTTGACAATCTTGACCCCTGCCGGGAACACATAGGTCGGGATGCCCGCCGGATTGTATCTCCCCGCAAGGAGCAAACGGCCATTGACATCATAGACCATCACAGCTGCACCCTCCGCAAGGCCGCTGACATAGAGACGGCCGCCAAGCACGAATGCCGACATCTCGCTCGCATCATCGCTTGCTGCCTGTGAGATGCCTGAAGGATGTTTGACATCTTCCCAACCTGCGTAGTGGTATTCCTGAACCGCATCAAGTCCCCAAGTCCCATCTTGCTCCAACATGGTGCTGTCGTAGACAAGGATATGCACACCGTTAGGTTTTACAGAAAAGCCTGCATAGTAAGGATCAACGGGATAAACCACATCGCTGGCTTTGACGCTCGTGTCATATTTGTACCACGTCTGCTTTGCTGGTTGCCATCCTACGTTAGCCAACCTGCTTATATATGTGGAGAGATTCCCGTACTCGTCGTACTGGTACTCATCCTTTTGATTCTCAAACAAGGAACCCGCTTCGCTCTGGACGCTGGTCATAACCTGGGACACACGTCCTTGGTCGTCGTATGAGTAGACCCTGGTCTGAGACACTTCTGTGGTTTGCGTCTCATCGTTCTTTAAATAATACGTCTCTTGTTGCAAGATGCCGTTGTCATCATACTCATATTCTGTCATTTCGTTAGGATCTCCGCTCGGAGTGATTGTAAAATAGTAGGTGGAGAGCTTGGACAAAAGCCCGTCCTTGTATTCGTAGGTGAGGGTAGATTGTGGGTTCATATAGCCAGTCCCGTAGTAGTCGGCAATGTTCTTCGCAGAAACGACTTGTCCCTCGTCATTGTACTCATAGGTGATATAATTGTACATGAGCCAATTGTAGTTGGCATCGAGTTTATACAAATATCTTGTCACTGCATTGCCATTCTCGTCATAGACGATTCCCACAGTACCTTCGTACTCGTTATCCATCATTAGATAGATGCTGTCGCACAGATTGTCCTCGTTGTACCAGTACTTTTGAATCACATGGGGGGTCACTTTGGATTGGACATCCTTGAGATACATCGTCTCCTGTGCTTGTCCTGCCATGAAGCCGCAGGCGGCAAGTGCCAATAGGTAAAACTTCTTCATAATCGAAATCGTTTAATTAGTTGTGTTGCTACGTTAATCGCGCCAAATATAAGCGTTTGCACCGAAAAACGGTGTGTTGCCCCAGTTTTTTAACTCAAACGCCCCGCCTGCTTCCTCCTTGCCCGCCTGTCCGGATGCCGCCGCCAGGGGCTCATTCCTTGATGTGCCTGATGACGCGTGCCGGCACTCCGCCGACGATGGTGCAGGGAGGCACGTCGCGTGTGACGACAGCTCCTGCCGCGATGATGGCATGGTCGCCGACGGTCACGCCTTGCAGCAGCGTGGCGTTAGACCCCACCCACACGCCACGTCCGAGGATGATGGGGGCAGGGTGGGTCGCCTTGCGCCGCACAGTGTCCTCAAAGTGGTTGAGCGTTGCAAAGACGACGGCGTGCCCAATCTGGCAATCGTCGCCGATGACCACCCCTCCGTGGTCCTGGAATTGGCAACAGGCGTTGATGAACACGTTGTCGCCCAGATGTATGTTCTTCCCAAAGTCGGTGTAAAACGGGGGAAACACCCGCAACGTCGCCGGCACCGGCTTGCCGAAGAGACGTGACAGGATCGTTCGCACCTCATCGGGCGTGTGGTAGCGTGAATTCAACTCGAACGTCAGGCGGCGGGCCTCGTCGCTCATTCTGTCCATGAACTCGCCGACCTCGGGGGCGTCGAGTGGTTTGCGCTCGTCCACGAGCGCGAGAAACTGTTGCAATGTAATCATTCCGTCAGATGTCTTTACTGAGCAGGCTTTTGTCCTGCGGCGCAAAGGTGGGGACAAAAGGCCGTCGGCGCGCTACCAATGTTACGGTGAATGCAACCATTTTCACCGCCACGGTGCGGCATCGCGTGCCTTCGGGGCGGACCGATGTGCGTATGATGCCAGACCCGGAATCCTCTTGGGTCTGACCAAAACCTCACCTGCCCGGTGCATAAAGTTCAAGGACGTCTGACATAAAGTTCATTCAGAAGTTTTGTTTATATAAACAGAACTTTTGAATATATAAACAAAAGTTTTGAATGTATAAACAAAACTTTTGAATATACTTTTCATTAGGAGGCAATCAACTTTCCGTCTGACGCGACGGGGTTTTAGGCCTGACCTCTGCGGGTTTTCCCCTCACCCGGCACCCTTGAGCACCGCCACGCAGCAGTAGAGACGCGATTAATCGCGTCTCTACGCATCCCGTGCAATCAGGTTTGTCTCCTGACCCATCCCTTTGAGCACCGCCGCGTAGCAGTAGAGACGCGATTAATCGCGTCTCTACGCATCCCGTGCCATCAGGTTTGTCTTCTGACTCATCCCTTTGAGCACCGCCGCGTAGCAGTGGAGACGCGATTAATCGCGTCTCTACGTATCCCGTGCCATCAGATTTGTCTCCTGACCCATCCCTTTGAGCACCGCCGCGTAGCAGTGGAGGCGCGATTAATCGCGTCTCTACGCATCCCGTGCAGTCTGATTTTTCTCCTTGCTCTGCTCTCTTGAGCACCGCCACACAGCAGTAGAGACGCGATTAATCGCGTCTCTACTTATCGCGGGCATTTGCCATCTCATTCCCCCGCCAGCCAGGCCCGTCTCATGCCACCTCCAGCACGTGCGGCGGCAGCGGTCGAGACACCGTTCACGGCGTGGACCAACATGAACCAAAAATCCTTACACGGTTGGCGGGTATATCGTTTCCTTTGCAGGCGTATACCATTTTTAACTAATAAATACAGATGAATAGTATGAAGAAACTTTGTTTGACACTTGTCGCGGCGGCCGCTATGGTCGTGGCAGCCTGCTCGGGTGGTAAGACGGAAAACTCGGCTGCCACTGTCGCCGAAGAGGATTTGGTGGGGATCTACACCTGCACGGAGAACTCGGAACTGACACGTGAACTGAACGCGGACGGCACAGGGGTGGAAACCTCGTCATTCGGGTCAGTCGCAATCAGCGTCCCATTCGCATGGAGCGTCGAGGGGGATGTGTTGACGCTCGACTATGACATGAGCCAATTTGAGACGACGGGCGATGCCGAGTCGCAAGTCAACGCGACAATCGTCGAGGTGCAAAGGACACAGCACTCACAGCCTGCGACCCTGACCGTCACCGTGACGGACGGCACGGCGTCGATGACCGACGGGGTGTACGAATACGTCCGCAATTGACGCGCGGCGCGACAGACGGAAACACTTTTAACGAAAGACAATATGGAAATGATGAAACAACTCAAACGCTTCGCCATCGCGGCAATGATGGCGTTACCGATGGTGCTGCTCGCTTCATGCTCGGAGGTCAGCAGCAAACTGGGCAAAGCCGCAGACGCGGTGGACAGTGGCAATTACACTGAGGCGCAGACTCTCGCCGACGAGGTGCTGAGCAAACATTGGTCGGACATGGACATTTATGACAAATGTGACCTTGCCGCAGTCTACTTCGTGCTTTTTGGTGAATATGACGATACCAACTACGACAAGTTGCGCCGTTGCTGGGACTCGGCGATGAGCGAGGACAGGGCGACGGCAACCGACTACATCAACTCCCAGTTGGAAGGGGGCGTCGAATTGATAGAATCGACTTTTGAGCTATACGAGGCCGTGGACGAGCTTGGCGACTACATGAGCGACGACGACTACTATTATGACTACTAAACCATAACAACCATGAGTGAAGAAACAAGGAAATGCCCCTACTGCGGGGGCGAAGTCTTGGCCGTGGCCAAGAAGTGCAAACACTGCGGCAAATGGATCAGTGCGGAGGAACGCGGCGACCGTGGATTTTTTGACTGGTACTTCATCGACATCTACTTCCGCCACTATGCCGACTTCAGCGGCAGGCTGACGCGCGGGAGGTTCTGGGCGGCCTACTTCCTTTATTATATTGTCTACGGCGTGCTCTTTGGTCTTGAGTTCGCCATCTACGGCATACCAGTGATTTCATCCCTTTTTGCCGTGGCGACCATCATCCCCGCCTTGGCGATGCAAGTGCGCCGCCTGCACGACGTGGGCAAGAGCGGCTGGTGGATATTCATCAACTGCGTGCCCTTCATCGGCACTATCTGGTATCTCGTCCTGCTCCTGATGGGCAGCAAGGAGGAGGATTGACCATCCACGCAGGATGACAGACAACCGACTGCGGATGCCCGCCCGTTTGTCCTCGGACATCGCGGCGAGGGCATCCGCAATCATATAGACAACAACTAATGAAACACTAAATCATGAACGAGGAAACACAACAGACACAGGGCGCGACCGTCGCCCAAAAGCTGGCCCAAGCCATCGAGGGTTATGCCAGCTCGCACAGGGTCAAGAGCAAATATGTCTTTTTGCTCAATGATGTCAACGAGGTGATAGGCTTGCACAAGAAATACTACGCCGCTGTCGCCCCCGACGAGCGACTGCTGCTCGCTGTCAACAAGTCCATCCCGGGCTGCATCAACGGATTCGGATGGTCCGGCCTCCTGGTGACTGACAAGAAGGTCTATTGGAGATGCCTCAGTGATTCATTCTTCGCATCCATTGTCCCCGGGACAAAGAAAGGGGAGATGCCCCTTGAGACGCTGCGCAGCCTGACTATTGGGGAGTCGGGCCACTGCTTCGGCACCAACTACATCGGGCATCAGCTGTTCATCAACGGGGACAAGAAAGGGCTGCTCCGCATGGGAGGCTCGATGCAGTGGGATGACGACGCGATTGAGGAACTGACCAACATCTTCAAGGCTTTATGAAACCGTTCAAAGTGAGGTATGAAGCCTACATGAGGGCAAGGAAAAGCGCATACAGGCTTTCAAACATCATTGCATTTGCGGTCATGGCAGCAATCCTTGTCCCGCTTTATTTCTTGGGGGAAGCCCTCTTTGAGTCATTTGCCGCACAGGTTGTCGCGCTGATAGTGTCTATCATCATCTCGACCTCCATCTCCGGAATCTGCGACAATGCTTTGAAAAGGAAGTTGCTGCCCTATTACTTCAAACGAGAATTGGAACGACATTGATTATGGAAAACGAAATGAAAACCTGCCCCTACTGCGGTGAGGAGATCAAGGCCGCCGCACGCAAGTGCCGTTACTGCGGGGAGTGGCTCGACCGCCCGGCGGGGCAACAGGCGAAAAAGATGGTTGACTGCCCCGTCTGCGGTGAAAGCATCGAGGAGGGGGCGGCGACCTGCCCCTACTGCCACGAACCTGTTGCTGACAATGGCGGCGGGACGCAGACGCAGCAAGCGGCTGCACAATCACCAGAACAGCAGCCAACGGCAACCGGGACAGCACCCCAGCCGGAGGTGCAACGAGTGATGCGTTGCCCGGTGTGCGGCGAATGGGCACCCGTCACGGCACTCAAATGCCCGAGTTGCGGCGAGCCGCTGCAACGCCTCAGCAGGGCTCAGTCGCAGCAAGACACGGCAGGCGAGCAGCAGGAGATCGAAAAGGCGAAGACATTCATGGATGCGACATGGGCACAGGTTGCCATGGTGCTGGCATTCGTCACCGAGCTCATCTATATCTGTAGTTTTGCCGCTACCCCTGACGATCGGGACAATCCGCTCTCGTTCCTGGCGTTTGTTGACAAGATCCCATGGTGGGTGACGGACATCATCTCGGGCGCGGCATGGATTGCCATCTATGTCGCCATCTACCAAAAACTGCGCGGTGTCAAGACGTTGCGGCCCATAGCACTCGCACTGATGGTGGCGAGCATCGCGTCCACGCTCTTCGGGCTGGTGCCCTACGATGATGTTATCTTCGGGGGAATGTGGGATTTTTATTACTCTGATGATGATTTCATCCTGACTTATCTAAATTACTTCCTATGTTTTGCTGTGTTCGGGCTTAGTGCCGTGCTGTTCATCCTCTTGCTCACCCGCTATAAAGGGATGGTCAAAGACTTGGGATTGTGGGGATTGGTCTACACAGGCGGGAGCATCGTGTGGCTCGTGTTCGGATTGTTGCACGTGGCATTCTATGATGTGTGGTCGCTCACTTCATTCTTTATAATGCTGTCGATAGCCTATTTGTACGTGGTGGTCAAATTCTTCAATCCGATTTACCATCTCGTGATTGACGATGATTGATGCGGCGGAGGCGGTAGCCTATACCATATTAATATATGTATGACGCTGTGGCGGCGGCACCGAGTGCCGCCGCCATTTCATTGCAGGCAAACGCTGACGGCATACAATGTTTTTGCCGTTTGCATACGATGATTTTGCACTTTGCATAGGATGTTTTTGGTGGAAACATCCTATGTTTTTCGCGGCATCATCGGATGCTTTCCCCGACAGTGCCCGGACGCACCGCCACGACCGTCGGAAGGCGAATTTGCACGGTGCGGGGAGAGTTTTGGCGGCACTCGTTTTGGCGGGTTGGAAAAAAGGTTTACCTTTGCACCGCAATACGTCAAAACAACATATACTACTAACAACTTTAAGGCTTATGTATTTAGATCAAAGCAAAAAGAAGGAAATCTTTGAGAAGTACGGGAAGTCCAACACTGACACCGGTTCGGTTGAATCGCAAGTGGCATTGTTCTCCTACCGTATCTCTCACTTGACTGAGCATCTCAAGTCAAATCACAAAGATTATACCACTGCACGTTCACTGACCAAGCTGGTAGGCAAACGCCGCGCCTTGCTGTCTTACTTGAAAGACCGTGATATCGAGAGGTATCGCGCACTCATCAAGGCCCTCGGCTTGAGGAAGTGATTGGAGAGATTTTCTTTCATGATTTTGCGCCCGCCCGGCATTGTCCTGGCGGGCGTTTTCATGTCCGCGCGTGAATGGTGCGGCGGCAAACACTTTATAAGCATTTTAAACAGCAATTAGATGCGATGTTTGCGCCGCGTCGGTCAAGTTTTCATACTTTTACCGCATAGAGAAACCCAAAAACTGTTTTGACATGAAGACTAAAAGTTTGATCGTTGCGGCCGCCGCCTTGCTGATCGCGTGGTCGCTGCCTGCTGTGGCGCAGGATGAGACGTGCTACATCGACGTGACGGGGCAGGCCGATGTCGAGGTCGTGCCTGACGAAATCCACTACATCATCGAGATCAAGGAGTACTTTGAGGAGGAGTTTGACGGGAAGTCAAAGCCTGAGGACTATGAGACCAAAGTGCCTATCGCGACGATAGAAGCCAACTTGCGGCAAGCTTTGGAGCGTGCCGGCGTGCCGGATGAGGATGTCCGCGTGCAGCAGGTCGGGGATTACTGGCGCGTGCGGGGGTTGGATTTCCTCGTCTCAAAGCGTTATGACATCACCCTCACCGATTTTGCCAAGATCGATGACATAATCAAAAACCTCGACACGCGCGGTGTCAACACCATGTACATCGGGGAGATGAAGAACAAGGACTTGCCCGAACTCATCGACAAGGGCAAAGCTGCCGCCCTGAAGGACGCGCGCCGCAAAGCGGAATATATGGCAGAAGCCCTCGGGGTCAAGGTGGGGCGCGTGCTGCGTGTGACGGAACCGGGCGGGAGCTACGGCTATGCCCGCAATGTGATAGCCGCCGAGGCCAAAATGCTCTCAAGCGTGGCCGATGTGGCAGGGGGCAGCTATGACCAGGTGAAGACCATCAAGCAAAACTACACGATGAACGTGCGGTTTGAGTTGGTCAACCCGGTTGATGAGTAACGGAGGTATCGACAAGACACCGACCCTATGCTCTGGGAACAAAAGGCGGCAATCATGCGCCTTGCCATCTTGACCGCAGCGCTTGCCTTGGCATCGGCATTGCCATCTGCCGCGCAAGTGGCGGAGGAGGACCTTGATGGCAACTATGACGAGTTGTGCGACACCCGTCCCCGTGACCCGGCGGAGGCATGGGCGGCGATGCGGCGCGGGACGATGCTCGAGTGGGGCTCGACCTACGTGCGATACCCCAAGCACGAACTGCCCGGCGCGACCAAAGATGGTAAGCTCAGGCTGAAAGCCTGGCGTGGCGAGCGCGTGACGGCGCAAGCCGTGCTGTGGACGAGGGACGGCATCGGCGGTGCCTCGGTCATTCCCGGCGTTCTCAAGGGGAGGAGCGGTGAAATACCTGCCACGGCAGTGTCGGCCGGGTTCGTCCGCTACGTGATGACCGACGAACTCAACAAGGACGGCAGCGGTGGCTGCGGCGAGCGGCCAGACAAGACGCAATGGGATTCGCTGCTCGTGGCCGATGCCATCGACGTTGGCCGCAGGCTTGACATCGAGCCATGCAGCACGCGCCCCTTGTGGCTGACTGTGAGAGTGCCGCACGACGCTGCGGCGGGGACGTATGACGGCACGCTGGCGGTGCATGATGGCGATGGCGAGGTGGTGGGCCTCAGTTACAGCATCGAGGTGCTCGACCGCACGCTCACCGAGCCTTCGGGTTGGCATTTGGACGTGGACCTGTGGCAAAACCCCTATGCCGTGGCACGGTTCTACGGCGTCCCGCTGTGGAGCGATGCACATCTCGATGCCATGCGCCCTGTCATGCGGATGCTTGCCGAGGCCGGGCAGCAATCAATCACCGCAAGCATCATGCACAAGCCATGGAACGGGCAGACATACGACCACTTTGACAGCATGGTCTGCAAGACATTGCTGCTGGATGGGATGTGGCGCTACGATTATGCGGTGTTTGATCGATGGGTTTCGTTCATGATGGACGAATGCGGCATTGACGGGCGCATCAATTGCTACACGATGATCCCGTGGGACTTGTCTTTCGACTACTATGACCAGGCGACAGCTCGGGTCAAGTGCGTCAAAGCAAGGCCCGGGGATGAGGCTTACGGAGACTACTGGACGGCATTCCTACGGGATTTCGCAGACCATCTGCGCGAGAAGGGCTGGTTTGGCAAGACATACATCTCAATGGATGAACGGCCGCTTGAGACGATGATCGAGGCGATAAGGGTAATCAAAGCCGCCGACCCTGGGTTCAAGGTCTCGTTGGCAGGCAACTACCATGAAGAGATAGAGGCGGATCTGGACTATTTGAGCATACCTTACGGGCAGGACTACCCGCCTGAGGTGTTGCGGCAAAGGAGGCAGCGCGGGCAGGTCAGTGCCTACTACACTTGCTGCACCGAGGCGTTCCCCAATATATTCACCTTCTCGCCCCCTGCCGATGCGGCTTGGACGGCGTTGCACGCGGTGGCGGGAGGTTATGACGGCTTCTTGCGGTGGGCGACAATGAGTTGGCCGGCCAACCCGTTGCAGGATTCCCGTTTCCGCACTTGGGCTGCCGGGGACACCTATTGCATCTATCCGGGACCTATGAGCAGCCTGCGGCTGGAGAACCTCATACAAGGATTGCAAGACTGTGAGAAAATCCATCTCTTGCGCCAGGAGTTGCAGAGGGATGGCAGGATGAAACAATTGGCAAGGTTGGAAGAGGCTTTGGCGGCATTCACCCCGGATGGCTTGGCAAGGAGTGGCCTGTCAACCGAGGAGGCAGTCAGTGCGATGCACGACTTGCTCAACGAGCTTTAGACCCGCACGATTCCTGCAAAAAGAGGCAAGCGGATGGGTATTGCGCACCGCGCCTCCATCCGCTTGCCCTCTTGTTTGCGGCTCTGGCAATGTGTGCTGTCCTCGCCATGCTGGATGATGCACCACGAAGCAAACAAGGCCGGATGTCGTGACACCCAGCCGTATAGCTTTTATGTTTGTTGCCGCGATGCGGCAGATGCGGTCTTTACGCCAATTTGTTGACGTGCAGAGCCAATTTTGATTTGAGGTTGGCAGCTTTGTTCCTGTGGATAATGTTCTTTTTAGCCAACTTATCCAACATAGCTGTCACCTTGGGCAGCAATTCCACTGCTGCTGCTTTCTCGGTAGTTGCGCGGAGTTTGCGCACTGCATTGCGCATTGTCTTCGCATAGTAGCGGTTGTGCAGCCTTCTTTTCTCGGCCTGCCTTGCCCTTTTAAGTGCTGATTTATGATTTGCCATCTCGACTAATCTTTTTGTTTGTTAAATCATTAATTGTTTATGTAGCCCATAGGAGAATCGAACTCCTCTTTCAAGAATGAAAATCTTGCGTCCTAACCGATAGACGAATGGGCCTTGCCCTCTGCATCATGCCTTTGTCCGGTCACGTGCTTGGTTTAGCGGCTGCAAAGATAGTCAGTGTCTCGGGACTGTCAAAGCATTTCCGCATCTTTTTTGTCCTTTGATGACAAAAGCCACCCTTACTGTCGTTTGGGCGGCTCTTATCCCTCATCCGGTAGCCCATAGGAGAATCGAACTCCTCTTTCAAGAATGAAAATCTTGCGTCCTAACCGATAGACGAATGGGCCTTGCCATCGCATTCCCCTTGGTCGGGGGCATTTGCGGCGCAAAAGTATGCAAAACATTCCGACCGTGCAAGCATTGACCCCAAACTTTGTAATTTTGCCCAACCATTTATATATATAATAGCAAAACCGACCATTGACACCAGACGCATATCTTGACAAGCTCCGCGCCATGCTTGATGCCGAGCACGAATGCGAGCGGGGCGAATTCATCACCCAGCAGGGCAAACGCAGCATATATGAGAAGGTGCTGCGCGGCACGTGCTGGTTCCCGCTCGAAGTCGTGCGCACCTACTACAACGCCCTTAATCAATTCGTCGCCGAAGTCCGCAGGCTCGACGGGCGTGGGGAGGAACATCAGTTCGAGCACGGCAGGCCTGTCTGCTTCTTTGCGGCGACGGGAGAGGGGCGCGCGTCGGATTTCAGTTGGGCAGGCACGGTGTCCTACGTCGATGAAGATAGCATGGGGGTAGTCCTCCCGTCGGAAGCCGCAGCCCCACAGCTCCACGCCACTGCCCAACTGGGGGTGCAACTGTATTTTGACGAGACACCCTACCGCCTGATGGTCGAAGCCCTGTCACGGGCAAGGCAGGATGTGGCGGGGCGGTTGGCCGAATACAAGGAGCTGTTCCACGGCAAGCGGCAATGCGCTGTGTCGCACCTCGCGCCGATGACCTTCCCATGGCTCAACAAGTCGCAAGAGGAGGCGGTCAACAAGATACTCGCCGCCCGCGACGTCGCCATCGTGCACGGTCCTCCGGGGACAGGCAAGACGACGACGCTGGTCGAAGCCATCTGCGAGACACTGCGCCGGGAGACGCAAGTCCTTGTCTGCGCCCAGAGCAACATGGCGGTGGACTGGATCAGCCAGCAACTTGTGGAACGGGGCGTGACAGTGCTCCGCATAGGCAATCCCACCCGTGTCGGCGGCAAGATGCTCGGCTACACATTCGAGCGGAGATTTGAGGAACATCCCGACTACCCCCTGCTGTGGCGTGTGCGTCGCAGCATCCGCGAGTTGCGGTCTTCGTCGCGCCGTGGCGAAAGCCTGAGGGCGAAGCTCGCGTCGCTCCGTGACAAGGCCACGGAACTTGAGACGCGCATCACCGCATCGCTCTTCGCCTCGACCATGGTCGTCGCATCCACGCTGACGGGAGCCGCCTCGCGGTTGCTGGCAGGGATGCACTTTTCCACCCTTTTCATTGACGAAGCCGCCCAGGCACTTGAACCCGCGTGCTGGATACCGCTCTGCCGTTGCGGCCGCATCATCCTGTGCGGCGACCACCAGCAACTTCCCCCGACGGTCAAATCGCAGGAGGCTGCGCGCGGCGGTCTGGGGCGCACGCTGATGGAAGCCGCCGTGCAACACCACCCGGAGTGCGTCTCGCTGCTCAAAGTCCAGTACCGCATGAACGATGCCATCATGGGATTCTCGTCACGATGGTTCTACAACGGTATGCTCAAATCGCACCCGACCGTGGCGGACAGGCGCATATTCCCCCTCGACAACCCTGTCGAATGGATAGACACGTCTGACGCAAGCAGCGGGGAGACACCGGCCGGAGGCGGCAAGAGCAAGATGAACGAAGGCGAAGCGTCCGCCACCGTCGATGCCTTGCGGCGGTATGTCGCCACGCTCGGCCGCGCGAGAGTCGAGGAAAGCAACATCGATTTTGCCGTCATCTCCCCCTACAAACCGCAGGTGCGCCTGCTGCGGGCGATGATAGGGGGCGACCCCGCGCTCAAGCCCTTCAGGCGGCGCATCACGGTCAACACGGTGGACGGATTCCAAGGGCAGGAACGCGATGCCGTCTTCATCAGCCTCGTCCGCTCCAACGACGGGGGCAACATAGGCTTCCTCACCGACCTCCGCCGCATGAATGTCGCCATGACCCGCGCGAGGATGAAACTCGTCATCGTCGGCGACGCATCCACGCTGACGCGCCACCCGTTTTACGCCGCACTGCACGCATACGTCCTCGCGTTGGCGGGGGAATAAGATGGCAATTGCACGGTACGTGTAGAGACGCGATTAATCGCGTCTCTACTGCTGCGTGGCGGTGTCAAGTGTGCGGGGTGAGGGGGAAAACCCGCAGAGGTCAGGCCTAAAGTCCCGTTGCGTCAGACGGAAAGTTGGTTGCCTCCTAATGAAAAGTATATTCAGAAGTTTTGTTTATATAAACAGAACTTTTGAATATATAAACAAAAGTTTTGAATGTATAAACAAAACTTCTGAATGAACTTTAGGTCAGACATCATTGAACTTTATGCACCGGGGACGCAGGTTTTGGGTCAGACCTGGTGGAAGTTTACGCCTGGTGCCGTGGGGCTTGGACGGCATGGCGGCACGCCACGGTCGGGATGCGGCGCGGCGGAGGTTTAACATTGCATATATTTGTCACGGACATATCCAATGCTTATCTTTACGCAACCATTAAAAATGAAGTGCCATGAGCGAAAATGTATTGGAACGTTTCCTTAAATACGTCAGTTTTGACACGCAGTCTGATGAGCATTCGCAGACCGTGCCGAGCACAGCCAAGCAAGCCGTCTTTGCGGCATTCCTCAAGCAACGTCTGGAGGCGATGGGGCTTGAGGACATTGTGCTGGATGACAAGTCCTATCTTTACGCCACGTTGCCCGCCAACACCGACGAGCAGCTGCCGACCATCGGATTCATCGCGCACCTTGACACCAGCCCGGACATGAGCGGGGCGGGGGTGTCGCCGCGTCTGGTGACGGCGTATGGCGGCGGTGACATCGTGCTGGACGAGGCGGAAGGCATCGTGTTGAGCCCTAAGCAGTTCCCCGAACTGCTCGACCATGTTGGCGAGGACATCGTAGTCACCGACGGGCACACCCTGCTCGGGGCGGACGACAAGGCGGGGATTGCCGAGATCATGTCAGCCGTCGCCTGGCTCCAGGCTCATCCCGAGGTCAAGCATGGCCGGGTGAGGGTGGCCTTCAATCCTGACGAAGAGATAGGGATGGGCGCGCACAACTTTGACGTGGACCTGTTCGGGTGCGATTGGGCATACACCATGGACGGCGGCGAGGTCGGGGAGCTTGAGTTTGAGAACTTCAACGCGGCGTCCGCCCGTCTGACCATACGGGGGCGCAACGTGCATCCCGGCTATGCCAAGGGCAAGATGATCAACTCGCTGCTCGTTGCCAACCGCCTCGTGTCGATGCTCCCCGCCGACGAAGTGCCGGAGGCGACCGAGGGATATGAAGGTTTCTTCCACGTCACAGGCATCGACGGCACGGTCGAGGAGACGCACGTCAGCTGCATCATCCGCGACCATGACCGCGAGAAGTTCGAGGCGCGCAAGAGGCTGCTCGCCGAGTGCGTGGCGGTTGTCAACGGAGAGTACGGCGAAGGCACGGTGACATTGGAGCTGCGTGACCAGTACTACAATATGCGGGAAAAGGTTGAACCCGTCATCGAGATAGTGGAAATCGCCAAGCAAGCCATGGTGAACGTGGGTGTCACTCCCAAGGTGAGCCCCATCCGTGGCGGGACTGACGGGGCGCAACTCTCGTTCAAAGGGCTGCCGTGCCCCAACATTTTCGCCGGCGGCCTCAATTTCCACGGGCGTTATGAATTCGTGCCGGTGCAGTCCATGCAGAAGGCCGTCGATGTCATCATCGAGATTGTGCGCCTCGTGGGTGGGAAGAAAACATTAGTGTCTAACAAATAAACAAAATGAGACAAAGATGAAAAACACTCCATTCACCAAGCGGCACATAGCCCTTGGAGCAAAGATGCATGAGTTTGCGGGCTATGACATGCCAATCGAGTACTCTGGCATCATCGACGAGCACTTGACGGTCTGCAACGCCGTGGGCGTATTTGATGTCTCCCACATGGGGGAAATCTGGGTGAAAGGCCCTAAGGCATTGGAATTCGTGCAGCGTGTCACGACCAACAATGCGGCGGCACTTGAGGTTGGAAAAGTGCAGTATTCATGCTTCACAAACGACCAGGGGGGCATCGTCGATGACCTTTTGGTGTATAAATATGAGGAGCAAAAGTTCCTGATGGTCGTCAACGCGGCCAATTTGGATAAGGATTGGCAATGGTGCCTTGCGCACAAAATCGACGGCGCGGAGCTTGAAAACGCCTCGGACAACATGGCACAGCTGGCTGTGCAAGGTCCGAAGGCGTTGGCAACGTTGCAAAAACTGACCTCCATCGACCTGACCACAATCCCTTACTACACGTTCAAGGTGGGCGAGATGGCTGGCGTCAAGGATGTGATCATCTCAAACACCGGCTACACGGGTGCAGGAGGTTTTGAGTTGTACTTCTACCCGCAGTACGCAGACCAGATCTGGGACGCAGTTTTCAAGGCTGGCGAGGAGTTCGGCATCAAACCTGCCGGTCTCGGTGCCCGTGACACACTGCGGTTGGAGATGGGCTTTTGCCTCTATGGCAACGACCTTGACGACACGACAACGCCCATCGAGGCCGGCTTGGGCTGGATCACCAAGTTTGTTGACGGCAAGGATTTCACCGCCCGTCGCATCCTTGAGGAACAGAAGCAGAACGGTGTGGCCCGCAAGCTCGTCGGCTTTGAGATGGTCGATCGCGGCATACCGCGCCATGGCTACAACTTCGTGGACGCTGAGGGCAATGTCATCGGTCATGTCACATCCGGCACGATGTCGCCGACCCGCAAGATAGGCATCGGCATGGGCTATGTCAAGACGGAATGCTCCAAACCCGGCACGGAGATAGGCATCGACGTGCGTGGCCGCAGGCTGCGTGCCGTCGTCGTCCGTCCGCCTTTCAGGAAGAAAGAGGAGTGACATCCCTGTTCATGCCATTTGACCGTGGCGTGGCAGGCACTCGATGAGGCTTGCCCCGCCACGGTTGTTAAATGCTTGTCTGAGAACGATGTGGTCCGCCTGTATTCCTATATTAATATATGGTGTCAAGCCTTCGCCGAAGAGATTACCAAGCGTAAATGTCAAACCATCAAAAGGAAATAAATGTGAAGAACGAGGTATTATATCTGTTATTAAACAATTATGCCGACCATGAGCCTGTGTTTTTGGCATCGGCTATTGCTTGTGACGAACGCTGTATAAAGGAAAATCCCAAATACGTGAACAAAGTCGTTGCCCCCACATTGGATGCTGTGCGCTCATGCAGTGGCTTCCATACTTTGCCCGACTATTCTTTTGATACGATGCCCGATGATTATGCCGCATTGGTGTTAATTGGCGGTTTCGGTTGGCTCGACGAAAAAGAAGCGGATAAAGTCGTGCCAATCGTCCGCCGTGCCATAGAGGGAGGGATTATCGTGGGAGCTATCTGCAATGCAGCTTCTTTCCTTGCCAAACACGGTTTCTTAAACGGGATAAGACATACGGGAAACGGTTTGGAACAACTAAAATTATGGGGAGGAAGCAACTATGTCAATGAGGTAGGTTATATAAGCGCGCAAGCCGTATCCGACAATCGCATCGTGACGGCAAACGGCACCGGTTACTTGGAATTTGCCAAAGAATTGTTGTTGTTGCTGGAGAATGATGCTCCTGAACGGATTGACATTTTCTACCGCTTCAACAAAGTGGGATTTGTGGCAATGATGCAGGAAATGCAACAAAAATAACAAGTGTGGCTTGCAGCTCTGAATTTGTCTAATTTGTATGTCCGCAAATAGGCGATACAGGTGAAGTGCGTTCTCGCAAGATGTTTGGAGATTATGTGATTTACGTGGATGAGAAGCCTGGACATCTCGCATCGCGACCATGCGTTGCAGGTTGTTCGTGCTTTGTGGAAGGTGTTGCCTTTTCCAGTTGTCAATCATTGTGAGCTGGCAAAAAGTGGATGACCTCATTTCCCTTTTTGCCAGTTGTGTTTTGGTGTCTTCGGCGATAAACCACCTTTGCCCGTTCCTTTCATCCTGTTTCCATCCCAAAAATCTTTCTTTTCCAATCCCCTGTCAGTCAGTCTTTTCCTTCTTTTCCTGAAATTTTTCATAAAAATAGTTCATGGAATATTTGGATTGTGACGGTAAGTTGGCATATCTTTGCACCCGCTTTCCGG
>CALULY010000018.1 GCA_944321635.1 uncultured Bacteroidaceae bacterium
TTTGCAACTTTCTCGTCAAGCAACGCGAAGTCGAGCACCTCGGTGACATCATCGACATAGTGGAAGGTGACACCTTTAATATATATAGGCTCAATGTCCTGTATGTCGCGCTCATTCTCTCGGCAAATCAGTATGTCGGTGATGCCTGCCCGCTTTGCAGCGAGTATCTTCTCCTTGATGCCACCTACCGGGAGCACCTTGCCGCGCAGCGTCATCTCGCCAGTCATGGCAAGGTTCTTCCTGACTTTGCGCTGTGTCAGTGCGGAGGCGATGGCGACGACCATCGTTATCCCGGCTGAAGGGCCGTCCTTGGGTATCGCTCCCTCGGGGACATGGACGTGGATGTTCCAGTTGTCAAAGACTTCGTAGGGGATGCCAAGCGATGCGGCATGGGAATGCACGTACTCAAAGGCCAGCATAGCCGACTCCTTCATCACATCCCCGAGGTTGCCGGTCAAGGTGAGTTTGTTGCCCTTGCCCTTGCTAAGGCTCGTCTCGATGAACAGTATCTCGCCGCCCACCGCCGTCCACGCCAATCCGGTCACTACGCCGGCATAATCATTGCCTTGGTATTTGTCGTTGAAGTACACCTCCTTGCCGAGATAGAAAGCGAGGTTGTCCGGCTTTATCACCTCGTCGTGCAGAGCGCCCTCGTCGGCGTAGTAGCGAGCTTGCTTCCTCATCACCTTGTTTATCTTCTTCTCCAGCTCGCGCACGCCGCTTTCACGGGTGTAGGACTCGATCATCTTCTCGATGGCGGGCTTGGTGAAACGCATCTTGGTGCCCGCCAGCCCGTTGGCTTCAAGAGCTTTGGGGATGAGGTGGCGGCGCGCTATCTCCACCTTTTCTTCCATTATGTAACCGCTCACCTCGATGAGTTCCATGCGGTCAAGCAACGGCGGCGGGATAGTCCCGATGTCGTTGGCCGTGGCAATGAACATCACCTTGGACAAATCATAGTCGAGGTCGAGGTAATTGTCGTGGAAGGCATTGTTCTGCTCCGGGTCGAGCACTTCGAGCAACGCCGACGACGGGTCTCCCTGACGGTCGGCCCCCACCTTGTCTATCTCGTCAAGGATGAACACGGGGTTGGACGAGCCGGCTTTGATGAGCCCTTTGATTATCCTGCCCGGCATGGCCCCGATGTACGTCTTGCGGTGGCCGCGGATCTCCGCTTCGTCATGCACCCCGCCGAGCGACATACGGATGTACTTGCGCTTCAGCGCGGCGGCTATGGACTTGCCGAGCGACGTCTTGCCCACGCCGGGAGGGCCGTAGAGGCATATTATCGGTGACTTGAAATCTTTCTTCAGCTTCAACACGGCCAGGTGTTCCAGGATGCGCTCCTTGACCTTCTTTAGTCCGAAGTGGTCTTTGTCGAGCGTCCTCTCCGCGTTCTTTATGTTGAGATTGTCCTCGGTGTACTCTCCCCATGGCAGGTTGAGCATCGTCTGGAGGTAGTTGAGCTGCACGCTGTAATCGGGCGATTGCGAGTTCATCCGCGTCAGCTTGTTCAATTCCTTTTGGAAGAACTCGGCGACGTCCTTGCCCCACTTCTTTTCCTGCCCTTTCTTGTAGAGCTCGTCGTACTCCTGGTCTTCAGCCGAGTCGCCCAGCTCGTTCTGGATAGTCTTCATCTGCTGCTGGAGGAAGTACTCGCGCTGCTGCTGGTCGATGTCCTCCTTCGCCTTGGAAATGATGGAAGCCTTGATCTCGGCGTACTGTATCTCCCTGTTGAGCACCTCAAGCAAGTGGAATGCCCGCTGCGACAACGTAGGGAAACTGAGCAGGCGTACTTTCTCATCCTTGGAAATCGGGAAGTTGGCGCAGACAAAATTGATCATGGACTGCTGGTTGCCGATGTTTTGCACGGCGAAGCCGAGTTCCCCCACCCCGCCGGTGTCCGTCGTCTTGACAAACTTCATAACCCTGTCCTTGCAGCTATCGACCAGCATCTTGTAGCCCTCGTCCTTGCCGTCTGGGGCAATCTCCTCGTAGGGTGCGATGTGCCCTTGCAGGTAGGGGTCGGTCAGGGCTATGTCGCTCAGCGTTATGCGTGTCAGCCCGTGCAGTATGACCGTCACCGACTGGTCGGGCATCTCCAGCACGCGCACAATCTTGGCCAGCGTGCCGACGGTGTGCATATCGACAAACTCGGGGTAATCTACATCTGCGTTTATTTGGCAAAAGACGGCTATCTCAAGGTCGTCCTTCATGGCGGTGCGTATGAGTTTGAGCGAAGAGTTGCGCCCCACGCTCACGGGCATCACTATCCCGGGGAACAAGACCATGTTGCGCAGCGGCAACACCGGGAACATCTTGTCCCAATCAAGGTGCTCGACAATCGCGTCGGCGTTGCCATCGACGTCGGCAATCAGCGAAAACGGGTTGTCGCCCTCGGTGTCATTGAATAAATGCTTCTTAATTATCATAAGTGATTCGTGTGCAATGAGCCGCAAATTTAGTCATTTCGGATTGTTTCCTAAAATTTTAAGTTTCCTTATGACTGGCATCGAGGGCGCGGGGTGCGGCGGGCTTGGCTGGCGGGACGGGCATAAACTTTGATTGGGTCTGGCATAAAGTTCCATTAGGTAGGACATAAAGTATATTCAGAAGTTTTGTTTTTACTTTATGTACGGGGGAAGGCAACTTTATGTCCTACCTAATGGAACTTTATGTCCGGCCTCTCCAAGGTTTATGCCCGTCCCCGGGGGCGATTGCGCGGCGCGGGGCTTTGTTTTTGTTGGGACACTTCCTAACTTTGCGCCCATTATTTCACCCACAATCATCAGACAATGGCAGAGACGACCAACAATGAAACAGAGGGCAAGAGGAGCCTCAATTTCATAGAACAAGAGATAGAGAAAGACCTCGCACAAGGCAAAAACGGGTCGAAAGTGCAGACCCGCTTCCCGCCAGAACCCAACGGCTACCTGCACATAGGGCACGCCAAGGCGTTTTGCCTGGATTTCGGCGTAGCGGAGGAATATGGCGGCGTGTGCAACCTGCGGTTTGACGACACCAACCCTGCCAAGGAGGACACGGAATATGTCGAGTCCATCATGGAGGACATCAAGTGGCTTGGCTACCGGTGGGCAAACGTCTACTACGCGTCCGACTACTTCCAGCAGCTGTGGGACTTTGCCGTCAGGCTCATCAAGGAGGGCAAGGCATACGTTGACGAACAGACCTCGGAGCAGATAGCCGAGCAGAAAGGCACGCCCACGCGCCCCGGGACGGAAAGCCCGTTCCGCAACCGCCCTGACGAGGAGAGCCTGGAGCTGTTCCACAAGATGAACTCGGGCGAGATCCCCGAGGGAGCGATGGTCCTGCGCGCCAAAATCGACATGGCCAACCCCAATATGCACTTCCGCGACCCGGTGATCTACCGCATCATACACCACCCCCACCACCGCACGGGGAGCAAGTGGAAGGTTTACCCGATGTACGACTTCGCGCACGGCCAGAGCGACTACTTCGAGGGCGTGACCCATTCGCTCTGCACGTTGGAATTCACAGTGCACCGCCCGTTGTACGATTACTTTATAGATGAATTAAAGGAGGGCAAGGACCTCGACGACAACCGCCCGAGGCAGATAGAGTTCAACAGGCTGAACCTGACCTACACCGTGATGAGCAAGAGGAAACTGCTCGCGCTCGTCAAGGAAGGGCTCGTGGCAGGCTGGGACGACCCCCGTATGCCGACGCTCTGCGGGCTGCGGCGCAGGGGCTACACGCCGGAAGCCATCAAGAACTTCATCGCGATGATAGGCTACACCAAATTCGAGGCGTTGAATGACATCTCGATGCTCGAAGCCGCCTGCCGCGAAGACTTGAACAAACACGCCACGAGGGTGTCCGCCGTGCTCAACCCGGTGCGCCTCGTCATCGACAACTACCCTGAAGGGCAAGTGGAACTCCTGGAAGCCATCGACAACCCGGAGGATGAGAACTCGCCGACGCACACCATCGAGTTCAGCCGCAACCTGTGGATCGAGCGCGAGGACTTCATGGAAAACGCGCCAAAGAAGTACTTCCGCATGACACCTGGGCAGGAAGTGCGCCTCAAGAACGCTTACATCGTCCGCTGCACACATTGCGACAAGGACGACGACGGGAATATAACGGCAGTGCACTGCACTTACGACCCAGAGACACGCAGCGGTATGCCAGAGAGCGCAAGGAAAGTCAAAGGCACGCTCCACTGGGTCAGCTGCGACCACGCCGTCAAGGCTGAGGTGAGGCTGTACGACCGCCTGTTCAACGTCGAGAACCCTGGCGAGGAGAAGGATCGCGACTTCCGCGAGCTCCTGAACCCCGGCTCGCTGACAGTGCTGACCGAGTGCTACGTGGAGCGTTACCTGCTGCAGTTCAAGCCGCTCGACCACCTGCAATTCCAGAGGATCGGCTACTTCACCCCCGACAAGGACAGCACTGCCGACCACCTCGTCTTCAACCGCACCGTGTCGTTGAAAGACACTTGGAGCAAGATGAACAAATGATGCGAGGAGACGCGGATGCTTATCTACAACACAACCTACCACGTCGAGGACGGCGACGCGAGGAACTTCCTCATCTGGATGACGCAGCACTACATCCCGACCGTCCTGCAATCGGGGCTGCTCTCAGCACCAAGGCTTGCCGAGGTGCTGAGCCACCGCGAGGATGGGACAAGCACCTACACCCTGCAATGGGAGGTCGAGAGCAGCAAGACGCTGCACGAGTGGCACACACGACAGGGCAGCGCGCTCAACGAGGAGCTATTGAAAATCTTCAAGGACAAGGTGGTGGGCTTCCCCACCTTGCTTGAGGTGATGGACTTGCCGGATTATGATTAAGGACAAGGTGATCCTTGGCATAGACCCGGGGACTACGGTGATGGGTTACGGGATAATCCACATCCTCGACAACAAGCCAGAAGTCGTGACGATAGGGGTCATCGAGTTGAGCAAATACTCCAACCACTACATGAAGCTAAAACGCATCTACGAGCGTGTGCAGTGGATCATCGACGCCTATCATCCTGACGAACTGGCTATCGAGGCCCCGTTCTTTGGCAAAAACGTGCAGTCGATGCTCAAACTGGGCCGGGCGCAAGGCGTGGCCATGGCAGCCGCGCTCAACCGCGACATCCCCATAACAGAGTATGCCCCCCTGAAGATAAAGATGGCAATCACCGGCAACGGACAAGCAAGCAAAGAGCAAGTGGCAAGTATGCTCAAACACATCTTCAAGTTGTCCGATGACATGATGCTGCCGCAACTCGACGCTACCGACGGACTGGCGGCGGCCTACTGCCACTACCTGCAATCGAGCAGGCCGCAGGTCGAGAAGAAATACAAGGACTGGGGGGACTTCATCGCCAAAAACGAAGCACGCATCGTCAAATGAAAGCTAAACGTCACATCATCATCCCGCTCATCCTGTTCGCTTACATCACGGTGATGGCAGCTGTTTTCCTGCCGCAAAACGACTATATGCCAACCACCGACAAAGTTTTCATCCTGTCTTTGGCCTATTTGCTCGTGGCGCTGGTATTCTTTCTGATGAAGGCAAGGGCAAAAAACAAAAGCGGCAAGTGATGGTCAAGGTAGTCATCGCCTGCGACTCGTTCAAAGGTTCGCTCACATCCATCGAGGCCGCAGAGGCGATAGCCGAAGGGATAAAGGCCGCCGCGCCCGACTGTGCCATCACGACAATCCCGGTCGCTGACGGCGGCGAGGGCACTCTTGACGCCTTGCAAAGCGCGGTCGATGCCAAAAAGATGACCACAAAGACATTAGACCCGCTGATGCGTGAGATCAAAGCTCCATGGCTCATGCTTGAACGTGACGGCGCAAAGACCGCCGTCATAGAACTTGCAGCCGCCTCAGGTCTCACTCTGCTAAAGCAAGACGAATTGAACCCGATGGCAACAAGCACCTACGGCACGGGCATCATGGTGAGAGAAGCCATTGCCCTCGGTTGCAAGGACATAGTGCTTACTCTCGGAGGCAGCGCGACTAACGACGGTGGAGCAGGAATGCTCGCAGCTCTTGGCATCGAGTTCTGGTGTGGCGACACCCGCGTAAGCATCCCGCGCGGCAAAGACATTGGAGAAATAACACGATTCTCCTATACCAATATATATAAGGAAACGGAGCAAACACGCATCACCCTCGCTTGCGATGTCAACACCCCGTTTTGCGGCAAGCATGGGGCTGCATGGATGTTCGCACGCCAAAAGGGGGCAACCGACGAGATGATCAACGCCCTCGACAAGGGGCTGACACATTTTGCCGCCGTCATCAGGGCGCAAACGGGCAAAGACATAACCAAAGAGCCCGGGAGCGGCGCGGCAGGAGGAGCTGCCGGGGGAATGCTCGCATTCACCAATGCACACATCGTCTCGGGAAGTGATCTGGTCCTTGATTTAGCAAACTTTGGCACTGCCCTAAACAACGCTTCACTCGTCATCACTGGCGAGGGGCACATCGACACTCAAACGATGAAAGGCAAATTGCCATACGTCGTGGCCTCCCGTGCGGCCGCACTTGGCATCCCGGTGCTCGCCGTCTGCGGCAAATGCGACCTGGACATCACCAACGAGAGATTGCCCTTCAAAGTCCTGGAGACCTGCCCCAAGGGCATGGCATTGACCATCGCCATGCAAAAGCAACAGGCCAAAGACAACATCAGCAAGGCCGTGACAGCCTATATGACTGGCACATTAGGCAACAACGACTAATATTTATTAATTTTGCGCGAAACAAAAACGCCTATGCCAACTGACAAAGACAAAGGGACAAGCATATACAACCGCGACACCATGGAGTTCCTGACTGTCGCCAAGCAATTCTGCGCATTTGTTGAAAGCACGGAGGGTATGAAAAGGGAGCTGTTTGTCAACACGATGCTCAAACTGCTCCCACTGCTTTACCTGAAGGCAATTATGCTTGACAAGGTGGAACATGACGAAGATGTCTATCCTGAGACATTCGTGACAGAGGACAGCTATGAGGTGGTAAGGATAAACATAGCCTCGATAATGGGTGAACTCGACGATTACCTTGACGTGTTCATGGAAGACATGGTTTACAGCGACAAACCAATCCTTGCTACAATCTCGGAAAACATCGCAGACATTTACCAAGATGTCAGGGACATGGTGTTTGCATTCCAACTCGAATACGAGGAAAGCCGCAAGGAAGCACTCGCGACTTGCATCGACAACTTCGACACCATCTGGGGGCAAAAACTTGTCAACGTGATGAGGGCATTGCACAGTGCAAGGCACTCGGAACACGAATGCGACGACGAAAACTGCGGATGCCATGATAACGATTAAAGACACTATCTCAAAGCCCGAATTGGCGAATATGCCAAAGGTGGCATTCAAAGGCAACATCTACACCATCAGTTCCGAGGGCGAAATGAAAAAGGTGTTCCAGGCTCTCAAGCACTACAAAATCGTAGGGATTGACACCGAGACACGCCCGTCCTTCAAGAAAGGGAAGATGAACAAAGTAGCCCTCCTGCAAATAGCAACCGACGACATCTGCTGGCTCATCAGGCTCAACATGACAGGCGTTACGAATGAAATCAAGGAATTCCTCGAAGACAAAGAGATAAAGAAGATTGGCATTTCGCTCCGGGACGATTTCCGCCAGCTGAACAGTTGCAGGTCAATCACGCCGCAAGCATACGTAGAGTTGCAACAATACGCAGAAAATTTCGGCATAAAGGACAAAAGCCTGCAAAAGATCTACGGAATCCTGTTTGACGAGAAGATTTCCAAAAGCCAACGCCTGACCAATTGGGAGTCGGACGAGCTGACCGAATCCCAAAAGTCCTATGCAGCGACAGACGCATGGGCTTGCTTGAAGATCTATGAACGCTTCAAGGACATGGAAGGCGACGGTTACGAAATCATCCACACCGAGAGCGACGAAAACGACAAACAAACACAAACATCAATCTGATGGCATCATACAAGAAAGTTTACCTGAAGCCTGGCAAGGAGGAATCACTCAAACGTTTTCACCCATGGATATTTTCCGGCGCGATCATGCGGTTTGACCCACGCCCGGAAGAAGGGGAAATCGTCGATGTATACACCGCAAACGACGATTACATTGCCACCGGGCACTACCAGATAGGGAGCATCGCCATCCGCGTCCTCTCATTCAAGCAACGCACAATAGACAAGGATTTCTGGAAAGAGAGGCTTTCCATCGCGATGGACGTGAGACGGTGCATCGGCGTCGCAGGCAATCCCAACAACAACACTTACAGACTCGTCCATGGCGAGGGCGACAATCTGCCAGGGCTGATTATCGACATCTATGGCAAGACGGCTGTCATGCAAGCACACTCACCAGGGATGCACTTTGCCAAGGATGAGATAGCCGCAGCACTCATGCAAGTGAACGACGAGGTGGAAAACATCTACTACAAGTCTGAGACTACCCTCCCCTACAAAGCGGAACTGGGACAAGAAAACGGTTTCATCGCAGGTGGCAGCTCTGACAACATTGCCATCGAGAATGGATTGAAGTTCCACGTCGATTGGCTCAAAGGACAAAAGACAGGCTTTTTCGTTGATCAAAGGGAAAACCGCGCACTGCTTGAGACCTACTCCAAGGGACGCAAAGTCCTCAATATGTTCTGCTACACTGGCGGTTTCTCATTCTATGCCATGCGGGGCGGGGCGGAAATCGTCCATTCCGTAGACAGTTCCGCAAAGGCTGTCGAGTTGACAGAGGCCAATATCAACCTCAACTTCCCCGGCGACACAAGGCACAAAGCATTCGCAGAAGACGCATTCAGGTTCCTTGACAACATGGGCAACGATTACGACTTGATCATACTTGACCCTCCCGCATTCGCCAAACACAAGGAAGCCCTGCGCAACGCCTTGCAAGGCTACAAAAGGTTGAATGCAAAGGCATTGTCCAAGATCAAGCCAGGCGGCATAATCTTCACTTTCTCATGTTCCCAAGTTGTCACCAAGGAAAACTTCCGCAACGCAGTCTTTTCCGCATCAGCAATATCGGGCAGGAACGTGAGGATACTGCACCAACTGACACAACCCGCCGACCACCCTGTCAACATTTACCACCCAGAAGGTGAATATTTGAAAGGGCTTGTGCTCTATGTGGAGTAGTTTAAAGTTAAATAATCTAAAATTACAATCAAAAAGACACCGACAACTTGCATACTACATGGGATGTCCCTACATTTGCAATGTGTTTTTCATGGTATTAGATTAAAGGTTAATAAAGATTGCTTATCCGTGACGGATGGGCAATTTTTTTATTCCTTTGTCTGACACACGATGCCATCGCAACAGCACAACGATCAACTCCAAAGACAGGCTTCCCCATCAACAATGGCGGCAAGATCAACAAAATGCCAGATTGCATTTGGACTCTGAATCCCCCAAACTTGACAAGACGAAACACGATGAGACGAAACGAGACGACACAAGACAACGGCAAGACCAGTTTGCGCAAAATACTTTTTGTGTGCCTTGGCAACATTTGCAGGTCGCCGGCTGCCGAAGCTATAATGAGGTGCTACGTCGGCAAGGAGTGCCTTGACGAGCATTTCCTAATAGATTCTGCAGGCATATCATCTTACCACCAAGGCGACATGGCAGACCCAAGGATGCGTGCTTACGCAGCGAAACGTGGATACACATTGCTCCACAGGTCACGTCCGGTGGTGACTGACGACTTCTATGACTTTGACGTCATCATAGGAATGGACGATGCCAACATAGACAAACTCAAGCAACTTGCACCAAGCATAGAAGAGGAGAGCAAAATCCGCCGCATGACAGACTACTGCCGCCTAAAGGTGGTCGATCACGTCCCAGACCCCTACTATGATGGAGGCTTTGACAACGTGCTTGACATACTTGAAGATGCTTGCAAGGGTCTGATCGAAAGCGAAAAGCATCTTATGAAATGATGACTTCCACAAGACGCGACACAACGAAACAAACAGACTAAAACATATCAAAATGAAAATCAAAAGCACAATTATCCTTACAACAGCCATGCTGCTCGCAGCATCTTGCGTCGAGGATGAGACGCAGGATGTGAGTGTCTATGGCGCACTCGCGACTTCCCACGTGAGTGAAGAAGGCAATTACACCTTCACGCTTGACGACGGAAAGGACATCACCACAGACTCCTACGTAAATAGATATGTGGTTGGTGACAACGATCGCGTATACATGACCTACATCATCAACGACAAGCCAGTTGACGGTTTTGACTACAACGTCACATTGCAGACAATTGACACGGTGCTTACGCTCCCGGCAGCAATCTATGACTGTGCAATCCCTGACAGCATTGGAGGAGACGACCTTGGCATCAACGACGGATACCTGTCCGACCGCTACCTGAACATCAATGTGGCAATGCCCGGGCAATATTCCGAGCACTCGTTGTATCTGGTCAAGTCGGCTGCGACACCCGATGCCGACGACGAGTTCTTGGATGTCGAGTTGCGCCACAAGCTCAATGGGGACAGCTATGGTTACTGGAGTATGCTTGTGTGCTTTGACATAGAGCAACTCAAGAACGCATATCCGGGCCGGAAAGGCCTTCGTGTCAAGTTCCGCGACATGAATGACAACGGGGAGGACAATTATTCCGAATTCCGATATGGTTCAACCTCTCATGTTGCCAAAAAGTAGGATTTGAACGGCTATGCCATTTGAGGCAACGACCAACGGTCTGACAAATCTTGGCGGCGGGCGACCATCTCACCACGGTCGCCCGCCCTTTCATAAAGGATTTGCCGTAAAGGCTCAAAAAAACTACAACGATTTGGAGTTATGATGCAAAAGAATATAATTTTGCAATATAAAAGAGTTGTTCGAGGCTGGCAAATAAGCCACATTCAGGACAAAATGTCCCGGGAATCGACCAACCTTCACAAGAGATTTCATACGCTGCAACTCCATTCTGTGTATTGGTCAGACATCGTTTTTAATTATCCTCACATTAGATGAGAAAGATTTTGATCCTAAATGGCCCGAACCTGAACCTTACCGGCAAAAGACAACCCGACATATATGGCACGACCACGATGGGACAGTGCATCGAGGCGCTTAAAGAGACATTCAAAGGACGGCTCGACATCGATGAATTCCAGACCAACCATGAGGGAGGCATAATCGATGCAATCCAAGAGGCAGCAGACAAAGGATTTGACGGCATAGTACTCAACGCAGGAGGCTATTCGCACACCTCCGTCGCCATCCGCGATGCCATAAGTGCAACAGACATCCCTGTGGTGGAAGTCCACATCAGCAACATCTATGCCCGTGAGGAATTCAGGCAGCATTCCATCATCTCCCCGGCCTGCTCTGGAGTCATTGCCGGTTTTGGTCTCAAATCCTACGAGCTGGCAGTCATGTCATTCATCTAACGTCTATTGAGAATTACCTATATGAGAAAAAATACCAAGATAGTAGCATCCGTCTCTGACAGGCGGTGTAGCCGCGAGTTCATCAAATCACTCTACGACGCAGGCATGAACGTCGTCAGGATAAACACCGCCCACGCGTCCAGGGAGGGGTTTGACGAGATAATAGGGAACGTGCGCGCCGTCTCAGACAACATAGCCATCCTCCTCGACACCAAAGGTCCAGAAGTCAGGACACTCCCCTCCGGTTGCGACAGCTTGGAATTCCACACAGGCGACACAGTTAAAGTCGCGAGCGGTACTGACGGCGACAAGACAAGCAAGGAGTGCATCTTTGTCACCTACGCCGGGTTCGTCCACGATTTGTCCATCGGAGACCACATCCTGATAGACGATGGCGAACTGGAACTGCTCGTGACCGCCAAAGACACCAATGCCCTCACCTGCCGGGTCTGCAACGACGCGTGCCTTGGCAACAAAAAGAGCGTCAACGTGCCAGGCGTGAGAATCAACCTGCCCTCGCTCACGGACAAAGACAGGGCAAACATCGATTATGCTATAAATAATGGTATAGACTTCATCGCACACTCCTTCGTCCGCAACGCGCAAGATGTCCTGGACATAAAAGAGTTGCTCGACAAAGCCCAAAGCCCCATCAAGGTCATCGCCAAGATTGAGAACCAGGAAGGCGTGGACAACATCGACGAGATACTCAAAGTCGCAGACGGCGTAATGGTCGCACGTGGAGACCTCGGCATTGAAATTCCCCAAGAAAGGATACCAGGCATCCAGCGGCAACTCATAAAGAAGTGCATCCAAGCCCGCAAGCCCGTCATCGTGGCAACCCAGATGTTGCACTCGATGATCAACAACCCGCGCCCGACCCGCGCCGAAATCGCAGACATCGCCAATGCCGTCCTCACCAGCACAGATGCCTTGATGCTGAGTGGCGAGACAGCCTATGGCAAATACCCGGTGGAAGCCGTGGAAACAATGTCAAAGGTGGCACTGGAGACAGAACGCTACCGCACGAGGGAAGACGAGATGAAGATGCAGCTCGCCGACAACGACACCGATGTCACATTGTTCCTCGCCAAGCAAGCGGTCAAAGCCACGCAGAAGTTGAAAGTGCGCGGCATAATCACCGACAGCTACACCGGCAACACCGCACGCGCCGTTGCCTCGTGCCGAGGACGCTACCCGGTCTATGCCATCTGTTTCAACAAGACTACGATGAGGCAGCTCGCGCTATCGTACGGTGTCACCCCCTACTACCTCGAACAAAAGGACAACGACCGCGAGTTCCTCCGCGAAGTCCTTGTCAAGCTGGTGGACAATCACGACGTGCAACGCAACGACATGGTGGCCTATCTCAACGGCAGCTTCAATGACAACAGCGGCACGACGTTCCTTGAGATCAACAAGATATGCTCCATACTGGACAAATTTGACAAGTACAACCCACCCTGCTTCTGACATGGACGTTGACAAGAGCCTTGAGGACTACATACTGGAGCACATCGACAGCGAGGGGCAGTACCTGCACGACCTCTACCGTGCAACAAACCTCCAGCTGCTGAGGCCGCGCATGGCCTCGGGGCATCTGCAAGGCCGCATATTGAAAATGATCGTCGAGATGGTCCGCCCACGCAACATCCTGGAGATAGGCACTTACAGCGGCTACTCAGCCCTGTGCCTTGCCGAAGGATTGCCAGAGGGAGGACACCTCTACACCTACGAGATAAACGACGAGCAAGAGGTGTTCACCCGCCCGTGGCTGAACAACTCACCCTACGCCGACAAGATCACATTCACCATCGGCGACGCGATGCAACTCGTGCCAGAGCTGGGCGTGACGTTTGACCTGGCCTACATAGACGGTGACAAGAGGCATTACACAGACTACTACGCCATGGTCATGCGGCATTTGGCCAAAGGCGGTTACATCATAGCCGACAACACGCTCTGGAGCGGCAACGTCACCAAACAACCAAAGGAAAGCGACCTGCAAACCATAGGCATACAGCGGTTCAACGACATGGTGGCACGCGACGAGACAGTGGAAAAGATAATCCTCCCCATCAGGGACGGGCTCACGATAATCAGAAAACTCTAAAAACACCCGCACACAATGGAAACTACGAGACAAAGCAAAATAGCACGGTTGATACAAAAGGAACTCAGCGACATCTTCCAACGCCAGACGCAGGCCACGCACGGCACCATCATAAGCGTCAGCACGGTCAGGGTCAGCCCCGACCTGAGCATCGCAAGGGCCTACCTGAGCATCTTCCCGTCGGAAAAGGCGCAAGAGATCATCAGCAACATCAACGAGAACCAACGTTCCATAAGGTTCGAAATCGGGCAGAGGATGCGCCACCAGCTGCGCATAATCCCCGAATTCAAATTCTTCATCGACGACTCGCTCGACTACATAGACAGGATAGACGCTTTGCTCAAGCAGTAAATGTTCTTCCCCTACTACATAGCACGGCGCTACATCTTCTCCCGGAAGAAGCACAATGCCATAAACATCATCTCCCTCATCTCTGTCTGCGGGCTGGCATTCGCCACGATGGCGATGGTGATCACGATGTCCATCTTCAACGGGTTCCACGACGTGATCGAGGCATCGTTCACCAGCTTCGACCCGCAACTCAAGATCACGGCACGCCAAGGCAAGACATTCGACCCGGGGACAGAGGCGTTCAAGGCAGTCGCCCTCATGCCCGAGGTCGAGGTCATGTCCCCCACCCTGCAAGACAACGTGATGGTCAAGTACAAGGACAAGCAGGCTATCGCCACGCTCAAGGGTGTTGACAGCACATTCGCCGCGCTCGCGTCGTTTGGCGACCTGCTCTATGGCAACGGGGAGTTTGTCCTCTCGGACGAAGTGGTGGCCTACGCCACGATGGGGATAGGCCTCGTCCAGCAATTGAACTGCGGCATCAAATTCCTCGACGCACTCGAGGTCTACGCCCCACGCCGTGAAGGGCGCGTCAACATGGCCAACCCGATGTCATCGTTCAGGCGCGGCTACCTCTACTCGCCCGGCTCGGTCTTCATCGTCGGCCAACCCGAATATGACGACGCATACATCATCACCGACATAGCATTCGCGCGGGAACTCTTCGGCTACCAGGACGAAGTGAGCGCGCTGGAACTGCGCCTGCGTCCAGGCAGCGACACCGAGGCGGTCAAACAGGCAATCAAGGCGACCGTCGGCGACGCATTTAACGTGCAAGACATCTACGAGCAGCAGAGCGACGTGTTCAAGGTGATCAACATCGAGAAGCTCATCTCGTTCCTCTTCCTGTCCCTCATCATACTGATCGCCGCGCTCAACGTCATCGGGTCGGTAGCGATGCTCATCATCGACAAGCGTGAAGACCTGCGCACCATCCAATGCCTCGGGGCGCAACGTGGGCAGATAGTCAACATCTTCCTTGCCGAAGGCTGGCTCATCAGCCTGCTCGGCGCGGTGTCTGGCATCGTGCTCGGCCTTGCACTGTGCCTCGCGCAACAGCACTTGGGGCTGGTCAAGCTGGGCGACGGCTCGATGTTCATGACCGATGCCTACCCTGTCAGGGTGGACTGGCGCGACCTGGCCATCATCTTCGCCACAGTGCTTGCCACTGTCATGGTGACGATCTGGCTGCCGACGCGCTACCTCTGCAAACGCCTGCTGTCCTGACGACGCGCGTCCCATCAACGACACTCCGGCATCCGCTCAGCAAGGCACGACACCTTGCTGCAACGCCACTATGACTGCGGGCGCGGGGACAGGCATAAAATCCCACCACTCACCAGGTAAACTTCATTTGCCCGGTGCTTAAAGTTCATTTCCACCGTACATAAAGTAAAAACAAAAGTTCTGTTTATATATTCAGAACTTTTGTTTATATAAACATAACTTTTGAATATATAAACAAAACTTCTGAATGAACTTTATGCACCGAGAGAGCGAACTTTATGTTTGGCATAAGTCAAGTTTACCCGGTAAGTGGTGGGATTTTATGCCTGATCTCATGGGCGCTTGTCCCGGACGGCACCGGCTTTGCGCCTTGCCCTGTCCGTCCGCGCGCCCGGGCGGCCGGGGTGGCTCGATGATGGATGTCGTGCGATTTGCGTGTGGCGGAATCCGGGGCGGCCGGCTTTGCAGCAAGTGGCGTGCAGGCTATGTTCCCCATGCGTCAGGTTGCAGGCCGAACACGATGCGCGCCCCCGGCCTATGTCCGGGAAGTGGCATGAAAAAGCCGCCCGCCGGCAGCGTTGCGGCTGCGGCGGACGGCGTTGGTTGATGCCTGCTGACAGTGGGTCAGAGGCCGAGCGACTTCTTCACTTTCTCTATCTTCTCGTCTGCCTTGACGTTGACCTCACGGTAGTCATCGCGGCTGTGCATGAGTTCCTTGACCTCGATGTAGAACTTGATCTTGGGCTCTGTGCCTGATGGCCTGATGGAGACTTTGGTCCCGTCGGCGGAGAAGAATTGCAGGACGTTTGACGTGCCAGGCATCTCGATGTCCTTGGTGTTGCCGTCGGCATCGGTCTGCTTGAGCGTCTGGTAGTCCTTGAAGAGGACGACGGGCGAACCTGCAAGTTCCTTGAGCGGGTTGTTGCGGTAGTTTTCCATCATTGCTTTGATTTCTTCAGCCCCGCTCTTGCCCGGCTTGACGATGTTGATGGCGCACTCCTTGGAGAAACCATATTCGAGATAGATGTCCTGGAGCAGCTGGTAGAGTGTCTTGCCGTTGTCGGCCGCCCACGCCGCGACTTCGGCTATGAGGCAGCAGGCTGAAACCGCGTCCTTGTCGCGCACGAAGTCTTCTGCAAGGAAGCCGTAGCTCTCTTCGCCGCCGCCGATGTACTTCTTCTTGCCTTCGTTGAGGCGTATCTCACGTGCAATCCATTTGAATCCTGTGTAGCAGTCGTACATCTCGATGTTGTTGCGCTCGGCGATGTTCCTGATGAGTTCAGTGGTGACGATGGTCTTGACGACAAACTCGTTGCCAGTCATCTTGCCGAGTTTGGTGTACTGGGTGATGATGTAGTAGAGGAACATCAAGCACGTCTGGTTGCCGTTCATCAACACCCATTGCCCTTTGTCGTCCTTGCAGGCGATGCCCACACGGTCGGCATCCGGGTCTGATGCCATGACGAGGTCGGCGTCAAGCTGCTTGGCGAGGTTGACTGCCATGCTGAGCGCCTCGGCATTCTCTGGGTTGGGAGATACGACGGTGGGGAAGTTGCCGTCCTTGACCATTTGCTCGGGAACGGTGCTTACGTTCTCAAATCCCCATTGCTTCAATGCCCTCGGGATGAGCATCATGCCTGTGCCGTGGATAGGTGTGTAGACGATCTTCAAGTCCTTGTGCCTCTTGATGACTTCGGGGTCGATGGAGACGGTCTTCACTTGGTCGAGATAGGCTGCATCGACTTTCTCGCCTATGATTTCGATCAGCTCCTTGTTGCCTTGGAACTTGATGTCGGCTGCCGACGTGACCTTGTTCACCTCGTCAATGATGCCCTTGTCATGCGGTGCGAGGACTTGCGCGCCGTCATCCCAGTAGGCTTTGTAGCCGTTGTATTCCTTGGGATTGTGCGATGCCGTGAGGATAATGCCGCTCTGGCAGTGCAGGTGGCGTATGGCAAACGACATCTCGGGTGTCGGGCGCATATCGTCGAAGAGGTAAACCTTGATGCCGTTGGCCGAGAAGATGTTTGCCGAGATTTCGGCGAACAGGCGGCTGTTGTTGCGGCAGTCGTGGCCGATGACGACTGAGATCTGCTTCATGTCCTTGAAGTTCTTGAGCAGGTAGTTTGACAAGCCTTGTGTCGCCGCTCCGACGGTGTAGATGTTCATGCGGTTGCTGCCCACTCCCATGATGCCTCGCAAGCCGCCGGTGCCGAATTCGAGGTCTTTGTAGAATGCTTCGATCAGCTCGCTCTTGTCGTCGCTGTCAAGCATCCGTTGCACTTCTTTACGTGTCGCTTCGTCGTAGTCTGGTGAAAGCCATTTGCGGGCTTTTTCAGTCACCATCTGTAACAGTTCTTGATTTTCCATAGTTGTTTTTATGTTTTTAATGCGTTGGTTTTCATTTCTCTGCCGCTTGCGGGTATATGTAGCGGTCTCCAGTCAGTTTGATCACCTGCTCCATGAATTGCTTGTCGTAGGCAGGACGCTCAAACGAGTTGCAGCGGCCGTAGGCGTTGAGGACGAACTTGCCGTCCTTGACTTCCTTTTTCACATTGTCGTTGTAGCGGACGATGAGGAATTCCGCCAGTTCCTTCCAGCTCTGGAAAGCTGTCTGCGCCGCCGAAGCGGTGTAGGAATTGAGCAATTGCTTCAATGCTTGCTTGTCTGAGTCATAGAGGGCGGCCGCGACTTTCTCAAAACCTGGCTGCACTGTGACGAAAGTCTTCTCCAGCCTGTCACGCACTTCCTTGAGGTCGCCAAACATGAGGCTGTAACGGGGATAGACCATGTTGGACACCCAGTTGTATATCCAATAGGCATTGTCCCATGAGAACCGCGTGTCGCTCGCACCGTTTGCGGCGTAGCAGGCAGGGACTTCATCCGCTCCGCAGTAAACCGGAGTGAAAACTGACATATTGGCATCGTCAAGCGTGAACCATATCACTCCACCAACAGCATCGGGAAGCCATGCACGGAGCTGCGATACGAATGAAAAGGCCGTCTGGTAAGTGGAAATCGGGCGGTCGTTGAAGTATTTTTTGCCGTCCACTTCAAACTCAAGCAACGGGAACCGGTAGGGCGATGAATAGGGACCAGCGACAACATCGTTAGACATATCCAGCGGCGTCCCCTCATAGTGGTCGCGCATCATGTCACGCACATCCTCAAGTGTCAGTTTCCTTTCTGGCTTGACATAGAGCGGCATCCCGTCATTGTTCTCACCGTTGACGTATGGGAGGTATTTGTCCATGCCGGAAACATAGCGGTTGAAGAAACTCCACACGCGCCCTTCGCAAAAACGAGCCGTGCTGAAATCGGCCGGGGCGTATGCTTCCGAAAAGCTGAATTCAGAATTCTTGCCGTTGAAGTAACCTTTTTCCCGTGCAAACGAAATCACGTCCGGAGAAAAAAGGCAGTTGTCCTTGTCATCAAACGTCAGTTGCCTGATGCGTGATTGGTTGGCATGGGCTGAGATGCAATCGTCGGGTATCCTCACTGCCGCCCACACTGCGCCTTTGCCCCCGGGGCCTTTCCCTATCATTTCGAGTATCCAGGCTTCCTCCGGGTCTGCTATCGAGAATGACTCCCCGCTGCTGCAATAACCATATTCCTTGACGAGGCTGGCCATCACTTCAATCGCCTCACGTGCCGTGCGTGAGCGTTGCAGGGTGATGTATATGAGGCTTCCATAGTCGAGCGTGCCTGTCGTGTCCACAAGCTCCGGACGTCCGCCGAATGTGGTCTCCGCAATCGACACTTGGAACTCGTTGATGTTGCCGATGACGTTGTAGGTCTCTGGAGCTTGCTCTATCTCTCCAAGGTATTTTCCCGTGTCCCACTCGTAAATCGGTATCATTGTCCCTTTCGCCCATTTGCCCGCCGGGAAGTGTACCAACTCACCGAACATACAATAGGAATCGGCCGAATAGGTGATGAACACAGAACCGTCGGCCGATGCCTTTTTACCCACAATCAGGTTTGTGCAGGCAAATGAGGCGGTCACGCCCAAGGCCAAAAACAAACTAATCAATGCAAACTTCTTCATTATCTATCATATTATTATGAATGCCCAAATATAGCAAAAATAACAGACTGTCAAATGTTGTGTTTGGCAGTTTTGAATTAACCTCTCCCTATGATTCCGATGCCATTTCCCGGAGGCGCGGAAACAACAACGGCTGGATGCCTTTTGCAGCATCCAGCCGTTGTTCTGCCTTGATCACGCTCACTCCTCTGGATTGACTTCCAACAGGTTGATGTCGAATATCAGTGTCGAGTGCCCTGGGATCGAGCCCGACCCTCCGTCTCCATAGGCCAATTCAGGGCGGATATAGACCCTGAAGAAATCACCTTTCTTGTCTGTCTTGTTTGCGGCAGGGCGCATGACCTGCAATATCTCAGTCCATCCCTGGATTATCCCTGACGACGATGCTTGGAGACCTGACACGAGGAAATCGGACGGGATGTCCAATTCGTAGTCGGGATAGGTGCCGTCAAAGTTTGAGTCAAACATCGAGCCGTCAATCAGCCGCCCTTGGTAGTAGACCCTCGCGACATCCGTGAATTTGGCAGTCTCCCCGCTGCCGACGAAACCATCCTTTACGCCGAGTTTCTTGTAATATATGGTGTAACTCGACAGATGCTGCGGCGTCAACCGATAGATGGTGTCGTCCTCTGCGATTGATGACGGATCGGCCTGCTGGGCATCGTATGCAACTGCCAGCGAATCGAGGAACGCATAGTTCCTGTCCTGCCACGTCGTGTCAACGGGTGCATCGTCCTTGTCGCACGACGCTACCGCCAGTGCCAACAAGGGGATTGAGAGGAAATATATGGCCTTGTCCATCATGTCACACCAATTTCTTCAACAGGCTTGTTATGCTGACTTTCTCAGCTATGATCGAGTCGAGGCTGTCGATGGGGACGCGCTCTTGCTGCATCGTGTCACGGTGGCGGATTGTCACCATGTTGTCCTCAAGTGTCTGGTGGTCGACCGTCGCGCAGTAGGGAGTGCCGATTGCATCCTGACGGCGGTAACGCTTGCCGATGGAATCCTTCTCGTCATATTGGCAGTTGAAATGGAAACGGAGTTTGTCGATTATCTCCCTTGCCTTCTCTGGCAGCCCGTCTTTTTTCACGAGGGGCATGACGGCCAGTTTGATTGGCGCAAGGGCTTCGGGCAATCTCAGCACCACGCGTGTCTCACCATTGTCAAGTTGCTCCTCACGGTAGGCGGCTGACATCACACTGAGGAACATCCTGTCAACGCCGATCGATGTCTCGATGACGTAGGGCGTGTAGGATTCGTTCAATTCAGGGTCAAAGTACTTGATGTTCTTCCCGCTGAACTTCTCATGCTGGCTCAGGTCGAAGTCGGTGCGCGAGTGTATACCCTCCACCTCTTTGAATCCGAATGGCATGAGGAATTCGATGTCGGTTGCGGCGTTGGCATAGTGGGCCAGTTTCTCGTGGTCGTGGAAGCGGTAGTGGTCATCGCCGAACCCGAGTGCCTTGTGCCATTTCAAGCGGTATTCCTTCCATTTCTTGAACCATTCGAGCTCTTGGCCGGGGCGGACGAAGAACTGCATTTCCATCTGTTCAAACTCGCGCATACGGAATATGAACTGGCGGGCCACTATCTCGTTGCGGAATGCCTTGCCGATTTGGGCTATGCCGAAAGGTATTTTCATACGTCCCGTCTTTTGCACGTTGAGGAAGTTGACGAAGATGCCTTGCGCTGTCTCCGGGCGTAGGTAGACTTTCATCGAACCCTCGGCCGTTGACCCCATTTCTGTCGAGAACATCAGGTTGAATTGCCGCACCTCAGTCCAGTTCTTCGTGCCCGAGATGGGGCAGACGATGCCCTCGTCCATGATTATGTTGCGCAGTTCCACCAAGTCGTTGGCCTCCATGGCGCGTTTGTAACGCTCGTGCAATGCGTCCATCTTAGCCTTGTGGTCGAGCACGCGCTGGTTGGTCGTCACGAATTGTTCCTCGTTGAATGCGTCGCCGAAGCGTTTGCGCGCTTTCTCGACTTCCTTGTGTATCTTCTCCTCGTATTTCGCGATCTGGTCCTCGATCAGCACGTCGGCGCGGTAGCGTTTCTTCGAGTCCTTGTTGTCGATGAGTGGGTCGTTGAACGCATCGACGTGTCCTGATGCTTTCCAGATGGTCGGGTGCATGAAGATGGCCGAGTCTATGCCCACGATGTTCTCATGCAGCAAGACCATGCTGTCCCACCAGTATTTCTTTATGTTGTTCTTCAGTTCCACCCCGTTCTGCCCGTAGTCGTAGACTGCCCCGAGACCGTCGTAGATGTCGCTTGAGGGGAACACAAACCCGTATTCCTTGCAGTGTGAAACCAGTTTCTTGAAAACGTCTTCCTGTGCCATACTATCTTTTTGTTTGTTTCATACAATGATTTTGTTCCTGGCATACAATGCAAAAGGCAGTAGCATCGTATGCAAACCGCATTGGCATCAAACCCCGCGTGGCGTTGCATACCTATGCCAGTTGGGGTGCAAAGTAAGTCAATTTTCCCAATTTAATTTGTATTTTTGCCTTGCTATCATAGCTGAAAAGTGTAATAATGTTAATCGGGACGACAGCTTCCCGCGCAAAATGATATGAGTGAAATAGAAGAGACTCCGGACAAAGAGCAGCATTCATCTTACAAACCGACTGATTTTGAGGCAAACATAACCCAGCACCTGACAGGGATGTACCGCACGTGGTTCATCGACTACGCTTCCTACGTCATCCTTGAACGTGCCGTCCCGCACTTGCTTGATGGATTGAAGCCCGTGCAACGCCGCATCCTGCACGCTATGAAGCGGATTGACGATGGCCGGTTGAATAAGGTGGCCAACATCGTCGGCTACACGATGCAGTACCACCCTCACGGCGATGCCTCCATAGGCGACGCGCTGGTGCAACTGGGGCAGAAGGAGTTGCTCATCGACCATCAGGGCAACTGGGGCAACATCTACACCGGCGACCAGGCAGCTGCGCCGCGTTACATCGAGGCACGGTTGTCGCGGTTTGCCAACGAAGTGCTGTTCAATCCCAAGACTACGGAGTGGAAGCTCTCATACGACGGCAGGAACAAGGAGCCGATAACGCTGCCGGTCAAGTTTCCGCTGCTGCTTGCGCAAGGGGCAGAGGGCATCGCGGTGGGATTGTCGTCAAAGATTCTGCCGCACAATTTCAACGAGATATGCGATGCGGCCATCGACTACCTGCATGGTCGCGAATTCCAGCTCTTCCCCGACTTCCAGACAGGGGGGCTTGTCGATGTCACCAAGTATAACGATGGTGCCCGGGGAGGTTCGGTGAAAATCAGGGCGCGGATTAACAAAATAGACAACAAGACACTTTCCATCACAGAGATACCCTACGGCAAGACGACATCGTCGCTTATTGATTCCATAATCAAGGCCGCCGACAAAGGGAAAATCAAGATAAAGAAAGTCGATGACAACACCGCCCAGAATGTCGAGATATTGATTTACCTCGCTCCTGGCGTTTCGCCCGACAAGACTATTGATGCGCTCTATGCGTTCACCGATTGCGAGGTGAGCGTGTCGATGAACTGCTGCGTAATCTATGACAACAAACCCCATTTCCTGACAGTCAGCGACATCCTGCGCCGCACGACTGACAATACGCTCCAGTTGCTCAAACGCGAGCTCGAAATCGAGCGCGCCGAGTTGCAGGAAGACCTCCTCTTTGCGACCTTGGAACGCATCTTCATCGAGGAAAGGATATACAAGGACAAGGAATACGAGGAGTCACGCTCCAAAGACGAGGCGTGCCAGCACATCAGCAGACGCATCGAGCCGTTCAAACACCTCTTCATCCGCGAGGTGACGAGGGACGATTTGGACAAACTCTTTGAGATAAAGATGTTGCGCATCCTCAGGTTCAGTTCCGACAAGGCGGATGAGCGCATCGCTAACCTCAAGAGCCAACTGGAAGACATTGCGAAGAAACTGGCCGACCTGGTCGGCTACACGTCCGATTGGTTCCGGATGTTGAAGGAAAAATATGGCAAGGACTTCCCCCGTAGGACGGAAATACGGGGCTTCGACACCATAGAGGCTGCCAAAGTGGCCGAGGCGAACGAGAAACTGTATATCAACCGCGAGGAAGGTTTCATCGGGACAGGGCTCAAGAAAGACGAATTCATAGCCAACTGCTCGAACCTTGACGACGTGATAATCTTCTACCGCGATGGCAAATACACCATAACTCCCGTCTCCGAAAAGAAGTTTGTCGGCAAGAACATCATCCACATCGACATCTTCAAGAAGAATGACAACCGCACGGTCTACAATGCCGTCTACAAGAATGGCAAGGACGGCATCTACTACATCAAGCGTTTCTTCGTCACTGGCATAACCCGCGACAAGGCATACGACTTGACGCAGGGCGAGAAGGGGTCTCGTGTCGTCTACTTCACCGCCAATCCCAACGGCGAGGCCGAGGTCATCAAGGTGGTTCTCCGCCCGAACCCGAAGCTGAGGAAAGTGGTCTTTGACAAGGATTTCAGCGAAATAGCCATCAAGGGCAGGCAGTCCATGGGCAACATCCTGACCAAGAACGATGTGCAAAAGATAACGCTCAAGCAGCGCGGCGGCTCGACGCTCGGAGGCCGCAAGGTGTGGTTTGACAGGGCGGTGCTCAAACTCAACTATGATGAGCGCGGCGACTACCTGGGTGAGTTCAACGGGCAAGACAGGGTGCTTGTCGTCACGACAGACGGCGGATTCTACATGACACCATTCGACCCGTCGGTGCATTTCAACGACAACATCCTCCGCATCGAGCGCTATGATGCCAGCAAGGTCTGGACTGCCCTGCTGCATGATGCCGACCAGCAGAACTACCTTTACATGAAGCGTTTCCAGTTTGAGACGTCAAACAAGAAACAGTCCTATCTTGGCGAAAACAGCAACAGTCGTCTTGTCTTGTTGACCGACGAGCCTTTGCCGCGATTTGAGGTGGTGTTTGGCGGGGCGGACAGTTTCAGGCAAGCGATCACGGTGGATGCCGAGGACTTTGTGGCGGTCAAGGGATTCAAGGCCAAGGGCAAGCGCGTCACGACATTTGAGGTCGCCGCAGTCAATGAGCTGCCGCCAAGGGAGCGTGACGAGGCGCAACCGGAGCCTGCGGGGCTTGAACAACCAGAGGCTGGCGATGACATAAAACTGGGATTCGATGAACCCGATGCTCAGTAGGCTTGCCGCCGTCGTGGCATTGTCGTGTGCATATATATATATGGTATATGGGCAATCCCTCGACACCGACACCGTGCCGTCACGCTACCGCGTCGTCGCCACGACATTCGGGGCGGGCAGGCAAAAGGTGCTTGACACCTACCTGACACCATTGCAGTATGCCGGTCCAGAGGTGAGCGTGGCGAGGGAAACGATGCGTTTCACACGCTTCAACAAAGACTTGTCCGTGCAAAACTTCTTCAGGATATACGCGGCGATGCCTGGCAAAAACGGCTATGACATCTACTCCGGCCTTGTCAACTGGAATTATGGGATGCACTACCAATTCCAGCTGCGCTACAATCTCAAGCTGCTTGTCGGCGGTTTAGGCGACCTCAATGCCGGATTCGTCTACAATCCCCGCAACAGCAACAACCCTGCCTCGGCAAAGGCTTTTGTGGACTTGGACGCGTCGGCGATGCTCATCTACCGGTTCAAGCTGGGGCGATGCCATCTCACCGCCCGCTACCAAGCCAACCTGCCTGTGATGGGTGTGATGTTTTCGCCGGATTACGGCTCGTCCTACTACGAGATGTTCTATTTGGGCTATCGTGACAACACGGTCAAGTTCACCTCGCTGCACAACCACCTGTCGCTGCGGCAGATGGTGACGCTCGATTTCCCTTGCCGCAGGGTGACGTTCCGCGCAGGATACTATTGGGAAATCCAGCAATCGCACGTCAACAACCTCAAGACACACACCTATTCGCACTCGTTCATGCTCGGTTTCGTCCGCAACCTGCGGCTGTTCCGCGACAAGCACGGACGGCAGTTGCCGTCGGGGGTGAACCCGTTCTGACGCGCATCCCATAAATTTCAAAGCAAGTGGATATGAAAACAAGGATAGCATACCTCCTCGCCGTGGCAGCATTGGCCTTTGCTGCCATCAGCATCTCGTCCTGCGTCAAGGAGGACGAGTTTGACAACACGCCGGAAGGCAACTTCGAGCTGCTGTGGAAGATCATCGACGAGCACTATTGCTTCTTTGAGTACAAGGACATCGACTGGAACGAGGTGCATGACCGCTATGCACGGCGCATCACTCCGGAGATGCCGTCCAAGGCATTGTTTGAGGTGCTGGGCGAGATGCTTGCCGAGCTCAAGGACGGTCATGTCAACCTCTACGCAGCCCATGACGTAGCCGCTTACCGCAAGTGGTACGAGGACTATCCGTCCAACTTCAACGACAGCATCGCCCGGCTCTACCTGGGAAAGACCGGGGACTACATGACGGCTGCCGGTATTCAGTACAAGGCATTCGCCGACAACATAGGCTACATCCGCTATGCCAGCTTCAGCGACGGCATTGGCGACGGCAACCTGAACGAGGTGCTTTCCAGCCTTGCCATCTGCGACGGGCTCATCATCGACGTGCGCGACAACGGCGGTGGCAGCCTCGACAATGCACAAAGGCTCGCCGCGCGCTTCACGGACAAGAGGGTGATGACAGGTTACATCATGCACAAGACGGGGCCAGGCCACAACGAATTCTCGGAACCGCAGCCCGTCTGGCTCGAACCGTCGCAACACATCCGCTGGCAGAAGCCCGTTGTCGTGCTCACCAACCGCCACTCGTACAGCGCGACAAACGAATTTGTCAACATGATGCGCCTCCTCCCCGGTGTGACCATCATGGGTGACAAGACGGGAGGCGGCTCGGGGCTGCCCTTCTCCGCCGAGCTGCTCAACTCGTGGTCGGTGCGCTTCTCAGCCAGCCCCGTGCTCGATGTCGCCAGGCAGCACATCGAGTGGGGCATAGACCCTGACATCCGCGTGGACATGACCGCCGAGGACATCCGCGCCAACCGCGACACGATGATCGAGGCGGCGCGCGAATTGCTCAGGCAAGGAGGAGTGTGACGGGGATGTACGGATATTTGCATATATTTGCCGCCATTGCAAGCGCGCAAAGGATAAAAGACACTATGGAGGGCAGCCTGTACTGCACGCTGCACGCCCTGACGTCTTGCAGCCGGTGCACTATGCTCCCGCGTGCCGCGCTTGGCCTCCGCCCCGTCATTGCGGTGCCTAATGCCAGTGATGGCGCGCATTGACCCGGATGCAGTCAGGCATAAAATCCAACAACTCGCCGGGTAAACTTGACTTATGCCGGATGCAAAGTTCACTGCCTCCTAATGAAAAGTATATTCAGAAGTTTTGTTTATATATTCAAAAGTTCTGTTTATATAAACAAAAGTTCTGAATATATAAACAGAACTTTTGTTTTTACTTTATGTACGGGGGAAATGAACTTTAAGCACCGGGCAAATGAAGTTTACCCGGCGAGTTGTTGGATTTTATGCCTGACCTGATCTGATTTCATCTACCGCCTCGCGCGCAGAAAGCCCGAAGCAGGCCTGCCGGACGGCGGCGCGGGACAGCAAGACACCACCCACGTGCCGCAAATGCCATGCTACGCACCGGCGGCAGCGATGCAGGGACGCGGCAAACGACAAGGGGGCGCACCAACGATGCGTCCCCTTGCCATGCTAAGCCTCATTAGGAGCAATGCCCGCCGTCAGACAGCCGAGCGGCCCGAGTGGGCTATCAGTTGACGTATTTTGCCGTTGAGCTCCTCCGCGTCAAGCAATTCCTCAATCGACAAACCCATCCTGTAACGCCAGTAGTGGTTAGAATCCGACGGATCATTGATGCGCTCGGCCAGCACGTTGGCACTACGCAACGAGCTGATGGACAGCCAGTCCTGGTAAGGAAGGATGCACAGCATCGACGGCGACTCCAGATGGCGGCGGATGATGAGTTCGCACACCTCGGTCGTCGCCTGCCTCGGGGGCTCGCCCCAGAAGCCAAGGTAATTGTTGTAGTAACGCGTGGTCGCCGCCCTGTCCTCCAGCCACCAGCCGCGCAGGGTCGATGTGTCGTGCGTCGAGGTCGTGCAGACGGAGCAGTAGGGATAGGTCGCGGGATCGGCGAATTCCTGCCCGTAGACCTTGGGCATCCGTTGCACCTCAAGCGAAAGCACGCGCAAATCATCGAGCACCTCGGGAACGCAGGCCGGGATCATGCCGAGGTCTTCGGCGCAGGCCAGCATCGTGGTGGACAAAATGAGCGGCGGGAGCTTGCTCATGGCAGATTCGCGCCAGAAGTCATTGTGCCTGACGTAGTAGAAATCCTCGTATATCTCATCAAACACCCTCTTTTGCCCCTCGTCGAGCAACAGGCCGTAGACAAGGGTGTCCTGGGCGGATATGCGTGGATGGTACATCCCCGGCCGCCTCGCGTCCTCGACGAAGAGGACGTTGGCGAGCAGCTTCATCAGCCCGGCCCGCACACGGTCGTCGATGTACTGCAACCCCATTACCTTGCGCCCCGTGTCGCAGCACGCCCGGGGTTTGTAGGTGCCGGGATGACTTGCCGCGTCAAGGAATTTCTCCTTTACATAACGCGCCTCATGGCCGAACAAAGACATCAGCACTTCGTCCGTCGCATACGGGACGGCGTGCCTGTCCTTGTCAAAGTCGAAGCCGCGCGACCTCAGCTCATCGGGCGACAGCGGCAAGGCTGGGGTGAAATGCCCCATCACTCCGCTCACGGCATCGACGGGTATCTCCCAGATGCGGAAAAAACCGAGGATGTGGTCAATCCGGTAGGCGTCAAAGTAGCGTGACATGGCGACAAAACGCTTGCGCCACCAAGAATAGCCGTCACGTGCCATTGCCTCCCAATCGTATGTGGGGAAACCCCAATTCTGCCCATCTGCGGCGAATGCGTCAGGTGGCGCGCCGGCTTGCCCCGAGAGGTTGAAAAGACTTGGCTCAGACCAAACGTCCACACTGCAACGCGACACACCGATGGGTATGTCGCCCTTGATTACAACCCCCGCAGCCCTCGCCGCAGCCACCGTAGCGGCCAACTGTGTGTGCGCCACATACTGCAAATAGGCGTAGAATGTCACCGCGTGCTGGTCGGCAGCCCTTAGCTCCTCGAAAACCTTGTCCGAGTAAACGGCATACTCACCCCAGCAAGAGAAATCAGACGTCGAATGCAAATCCCTCAAACGGCAAAAGGCAGCGTAGGGACGCAGCCACGCGGCATTGTCCTTGCAGAACGCCACGAAGCCGTCACTGCCTATGATGCTGTCGCAGTCCTGACGGTAGAGGCGCGACAGATAGTCCAGTTTGACACCAAGCACCGCCTCATAATCGACTTGCGGCAAGGCGTTGAGCTCGCACCGCTTCTGTTCAAACTCGGCTGCCGCCTCCGCGTCCAGCAGGTTGCCTGCCATGGATGTGTCAATGTAGATCGGATTGAGGGCATAGACCGAAATCGCGCTGTACGGGTAGGAGTCGTGCCATGTCTTCGTCGCCGTCGTGTCGTTGATCGGGAGGATTTGCACGAACTTCATGCCAGTCGCCGCCGCCCACTCGGCGAAGCGTCCCAAGTCGGTGAAGTCACCTATGCCGCAGCTGCTTGAGGATTTCAATGAGAAGACGGGGATGGCAATGCCGGCATAGCGTTCTGCTGGCGTGTCAAACCTGACGTGCAGGTCGGCAAATGAGACGGTCATGCCGTCGCATACGCCGCAATCGGCCATGACGCGGTTGGGGTTCAGCTCCCAGTGCGGCACGTTGTCGCGGTCAAACCAGATGAATTTGTATTCAAACGGGAATGTCAACCGCCCGGCATCGAGTGCTATGCCCCACTCGGGGTAATTGGATGGCGAGAGCGGCAAGGCCTTCTCAGGATTCCAATTGCCGAGATAGTCGTTGCTCCCGACCACGGCCAGGCGGCCGGCATGGTGCGGATGGCTGACCTTCAATGTCAAAGTCCTGGCAAAAGATGCCATCTGAACAGCATCCAACGGTTTGCCGGGCGCGAATGCCGAACTGTAAAAAGGCAAATCACGCGGAATGTCCCTCCACGAATCATTTGCTACATAAACGTTTTGCGACGCATCGGTTTCCAATGCCCTTCCACCCAACGTGAACTCGCGCCGCGACTCTATACCTTTATTATATACGGAGTAATGGTAGGACAGCCGTCCGCGTTTGCTCACATACGCCTCGCCTTTCCACCTCACCCCGTCTTTGGTCTGGAGAGGGACGACGGACACATCCCCGCCGGCATCGGCCATGCAGACCCTGAGGTCCTCGCCCCATCGTGTCTTGTACTCTATGCTGAAGATTATTTTCATATTCCTGTCAACGTTTGCCGCAAACAAAATAGTCCGACATCAATCGGACCATTTCGTTTGCAATTGCCTTGATCGTCCTGCGGTCAACCGCACCTGGACGAGCCACAAGTCTTGCAGATGAGACATCCTTCTTGGTATATCAGGGTCTCGTTGCCGCAATTGGGGCATTTCTGACCTTTCGCCTCAGTGCCGTCGAGGACATATTTCTTCAACGCACGCTCGACACCGACCTTCCATGTGTTGATGTTGTCGTTGTCAAACTCAAGGGAACTTACCAGCTTTATCACCTGGTCGATTGGCATTCTCCACCTGAGGACACCTGATATCAGCTTGGCATAATTCCAGTACTCCTTGTTGAACTTCTCCGAAAGTCCCTCGATGGTCGTCTTGTAACCACGCTTGTTCTCAAACTGGAAGTCATAGTGTTTGTTGCCGAACTCGTCATAGTTCTTGATTATCCGCCCCTTGGTGACTGTTTTGGGCAGCATGATGCCTTCGTCGTCATCGAGCAAGCCGGTGAATATCTCGTATGGCACGTTGTCCAGCAACCCGACAAGGGCCACCCACTTCTCTTTGTTGTTTTGGAAACGCACTACATCCGCCTCAAGCACCTTGGGACGTACTTCAGTTACTTCAGGACGTTTGCATTCCGGGATTTCCTTCTCGCCTTTAGCCGAGATCAGCACTCCCGACCGCGACCCTTCGCGATAGACGGTGCAGCCTTTGCACCCGCACTTCCAGGCCTCGACATAGAGGTCATTGACCATGTCCTCGCGGATGTCAGCCGGCAAGTTTATGGTTACGCTGATCGAATGGTCAACCCATTTCTGGATGCGTCCCTGCATCTTGACTTTCATCAGCCAATCAACATCGTTGGAGGTAGCTTTGTAGTAGGGTGAATTCTTGACCAATTCATCTATCTCGTTCGGAGTGTATTTCTTGTCAACGTCATAACCGTTGACTTTCATCCACACCAGGAACTTTGGATGGTAGACCATATATTCCTCGAATGTGTCCCCTGTCTCGTCCACATAGTCAACATGGACATCTGTGTCGTTGGGATTGACCTTCCTGCGACGCTTGTAGACTGGCAGGAACACAGGCTCTATGCCTGAAGTGGTCTGCGACATCAGGCTCGTGGTCCCGGTGGGGGCTATGGTGAGCAGTGCGATGTTGCGGCGACCATACTTCGTCATGTCGTCATAGAGCTCGGCATCAGCCTCCCGCAAGCGGTTGATGAACGGATTGTCCTTTTCCCTGTCAGCATCATATATGGAGAATGCGCCACGTTCCTTTGCCATAGTCACCGAAGACCTGTAAGCATTCAATGCCAAAGTCTTGTGCACCTGCTCGGCGAAATCGTTTGCCTCGGCAGTGCCATAGCACAACCCGAGAGCGGCCAGCATATCCCCCTCGGCGGTGATGCCGACACCGGTGCGGCGGCCTGCCCCGCTCTTCTTGTAAATCTTCTCCCAAAGCTCCCTTTCGGTGCGTTTGACATCTTCGCTCTCGGGGTCGGAATCGATCTTGGCAAGGATGGCCTTGATCTTTTCCAGCTCCAAATCGATGATGTCATCCATTATGCGCTGGGCTATCTGCACGTGCTTCTTGAACAAATCAAAGTCGAAATATGCCTCTGGCGTGAATGGATTGACCACATAGGAGTAGAGGTTTATGGCCAGCAAACGGCATGAGTCGTATGGGCAAAGAGGAATCTCGCCGCAAGGGTTCGTCGAGACAGTCTTGAAGCCCAAGTCAGCATAGCAGTCAGGCACCGACTCGCGGATGATAGTGTCCCAGAACAACACCCCAGGCTCTGCGGATTTCCAAGCATTGTGGACGATCTTGCGCCAAAGGGCAGAGGCGTCTATCTCCTTTTTCACCATCGGGTCGGGCGAATCGATAGGGTACTGTTGCACGTAGGGAGCACCCTCGATTGCAGCACGCATGAACTCGTCGTCGATCTTGACCGACACATTAGCGCCCGTCACCTTGCCCTCGGTCATCTTGGCATCGATGAAGGCCTCAGAATCCGGGTGCTTGATCGACACGCTGAGCATCAATGCGCCGCGCCGCCCGTCTTGTGCAACCTCGCGGGTCGAATTGGAATACCTCTCCATGAACGGCACAAGCCCCGTGGAAGTAAGTGCCGAGTTCTTGACCGGAGAGCCTTTAGGCCTGATGTCCGAGAGGTCATGCCCCACTCCGCCGCGACGTTTCATCAACTGCACCTGCTCCTCGTCCATTTTTATTATGGCACCGTAGGAGTCTGCCGCACCGTCCACGCCGATGACAAAGCAATTGGAGAGCGATGCCACCTGGTAGTCGTTACCTATGCCAGTCATGGGGCTGCCTTGGGGAATGATGTACTTGAAGCGGTCAAGCAATGAAAATATCTCTTCGGCAGAAATCGGATTGGGATAATTCTTCTCAATCCTCGCGACTTCATTGGCGATGCGCCAATGCATATCCTTTGGTGATTTCTCATAGATGTTCCCGAAGGAATCTTTCACTGCATACTTGTTGACCCAGACCCTCGCTGCCAGCTCGTCGCCATTGAAGTATTTGAGCGACTCCTCAAAGGCCTCGTCATGGGTATAAGTTTCTTTTTCCACGGTTGTTGGTTTGTTTGTTGGTTTTACATAGAATGGCAACAAAGATATATCTTTTGCCTGCACGACACAGCCCGGTGATTGAAAAAAACAACATGGGTAAAAAAGTTTGAAGGCGATGTTTCCCAACACGAACTACTCCTCCGCCTGCAAGGCATTGCTTTAAGCCCGCAATTGTTAACTTTGCAACCGTACAACTATCACAAACCGTAAAAACATGGAAAGCATCAGACAGAGGCGGACGATCCGCAAATACCAGGACAAGCCAATCCCTGCACAACTCATGGAACAACTGCTCGCGACAGCCTGCCGCGCATCGACAATGGGCGGGATGCAACTTTACAGCATCGTCATCACACACGATGCCGGCATGAAGGAACGGCTCGCGCCGCTCCACTTCAATCAACCAATGGTGCGCGAGGCTGCGGCGGTGCTTACGTTTTGCGCCGATTTCAACCGCGCGACACATTGGTGTGAAATCAACAAAGCCGCCCCTGGATACGACAACTTCGAATCCTTCTTCAACGCCAGCATAGACGCGCTGCTCGTCGCACAGACGTTCTGTACAGCTGCCGAGGATGCCGGACTGGGCATCTGCTACCTCGGCACGACAACCTACGAGCCGGGCAAGATCATAGACCTGCTGCGGCTGCCCCGATTGGTGTTCCCGGTCGCCACAGTCACAGTTGGCTACCCTGCCGAGCACCCCGCACAACCCGACCGCCTTCCGCTGGACGGCATCGTGCACGGCGAGACCTACCACGACTACACAGACGACGACATCAAGCGCATCTATGCCTATCGCGAATCGCTGGAGGAGAACAAAGAGTTTGTCCGAATAAACAACAAAGAGACGCTCGCGCAAGTCTTCACCGACTGTCGTTACACTCGCGCCGACAACGAGGCGTTCTCCAAAAAGCTGCTGGACGCGCTGCGCAGGCAAGGCTTCATCTGAACATCCGCGACAACATCTGATGACATTTTGGCTGCCAATGATGATCGGCAGCCAAAATTGTTTCACCCCACACCACAGCAGACAAACGCACCGGCGATGAGGGCGCGCAAGAAATGCCACCCGCCACCCATGCAAAGCGGCAATCCTCCCAATGACATCCCATCACACATCCTCGGCATGAACATAAGACGCAAAACAGCATGAGACCTGGCAAAAAGTTGCAATAGGTCTGACATAAAGTTACATTTCACCGCACATAAAGTAAAAACAAAAGTTTTGAATGAATAAACAAAAGTTCTGAATATATAAACAAAACTTCTGAATATATAAACAAAAGTTCTGAATATACTTTGTATTCGGTGCAATTGGACTTTTGGCCAGACCACATTGGACTTTAGGATTGCCGACACCGGATTTGCATCTGGAACATACGCCTCAGATGCCTTGCGCCGTGCCAGCCACACTCGCCGCCACATCACACGGCAACAAAAGAGGCGGGCCATTGTGACCCGCCTCCCATGCTTTGTCTCAGGATGATGTCCGCGCTTGTCAGCCTTGTGCCTTGTGGAGCATCTCCTCTATGGCCATGACATCCGACTTGAACGCCTTGTCAACTGCCATGAGATCTTGCACTTTGCGGCACGAATAGATGACTGTCGAGTGGTCTTTGCCAGCGATTTGCTGCCCGATGCGTGAGAGGGGCATACTGATGTGCTTCTTGGCGAGGTACATCGCTATCTGCCGTGCCTGGGCGTACTCGCGTTTGCGCCCTTTGGCGTAGAGTTGTTGCTTGTCGAGATTGAAGTAGGTGCAGATGGTCTCGACTATGCCCTCTATTGTCAGGGCCCGTTTTGCCGCCTGCGCGTTCTTCTTGATGATGTGCGAGGCGAGATCGATGTCTATCTCCTTGTTCAGTAGGATTGACCTTGCCATGAGCGAAACGATATATCCCTCAAGCTCGCGCACGCTGCCCTCGGCGTTGAGGGCGATGTAGTCGATGACTTCGCCTGGGAAGTCGAGCCCGTCACGGTTTATCTTGCTCTGGAGGATGCTCTTGCGCAGCTCGAAGTTTGGTTTTTCTATCTCGGCAATCAGCCCGCTCTTGAATCGGGTCAGTATGCGTTCCTCCATGCCGCAGAGTTCAGATGGGTCCTTGTCGCAGGTCATTATGATTTGCTTGCCTGCCTGGAGGAGGTAGTTAAATATGTGGAAAAACGTGTTTTGCGTCCCCTTCCAGTTGGCAAACTCCTGCACGTCGTCGATGATGAGGACATCGAGCATCTGGTAGAAGTTGATGAAATCGTTGACTGTGTTAGCCCGCGTCGCGTCGGTGAATTGCACACGGAAGAGGTGTGCTGAGATGTAGAGCACTTTCTTTGAAGGGAACAGCTCCTTTATCTTAGCACCTATCGCGTTGACAAGGTGCGTCTTGCCCAATCCCGAACCGCCATAGATGAACAGGGGGTTGAATGCCGTTGCAGAGTCGCGTGCCACGGAAAGACCGGCGGCACTGCACAGGCGGTTGCTCTCGCCGACCACGAAGTTGTCAAACGTCAGTTTGGGATTGAGGTGCGGGTCAAGGTCTTGCGGCACCTCCACATCGGCGGGCGACGGTGCTTTGTTGCCTTTGTAGTTTGCTGGATATTTGCCCAAGTCGGCCGCATTGTCCGACTCCCACAACACGGGGGCGGAGTTGTCAGGGTTGGAGATAGCATATTTGAGAAGGACCTTCTCACCAGTTACCTTGTAGAGGGTGAGCCTGATGAGCTTAGCAAAACGCTGCTCGATGATTTCATAAAATCCCCTGGACGGGACACGTATCAAGAATGCACCGTCCTTGCATTCCACTGGAACAATGGGACCAAACCAAGTGTCGTATTGCTCGGGGGGAATGTTGTCTTTGATTATGGGGAGGCATCTTTCCCAGATGCCGACGTGATCAAGCCCTGTCATTTCCACAACAAATATCCTTTACTATTGAATGCAAAATTGCCAATCTTGATGTTGATAAACAAACCACTCCAGAATGCAAGTCTCGGCGACGGAAAGCACACATTTAAGTATCAAACGTTTATGCCTGTCCTCAAAAAGATGCTTGCTTGCAATGATTGCATATAAGGATAAGTCTAAATTTCAAGCCCTTATAAAGACAAGACAAAAGGCGCGTCCGGTTGCCGTGCCTTTTATGTTACAATGTCTTTTCAAATCAAAATCAAGGACATATAACCCTGTGCCTTGTTAGCCCTTGTATTTAGACTTTTTCTAAAATCATTGCGTTTTTTGCCTTTTCACTCTTTCTTACCGAACAATGAGAAGTGGACGTAACGTTTTGGATGCGCCTTCAAGTCATAAAGCAGGTTGGAGGCGTTTTCAAACGTCGAGTTGAGGTTGTTGTACATCGAGCTGTCGTTGAGGAGCAGCCCTATGGTGTTGTCCTTGCTGTTAAGTTTGGACGTGAAACTCTTCACTTCCGCCAATGTCTGATTGACTGAGTTGATTGTTGCCTCATAATCGATGCCGGCCAGATTGTCCGTTATGACTACAACGTTGTCCTCGATGTCATTCAGCTTGCGCATCGCATCAGGGATGTCCTTGTCCATCATGCCACGCAGGCTGGCAGAAGCATGGGACAGGTTGGCCATGGTGTTGTCGGCGTTGGCGAGCATCGAGTTGATGCGCTCGTCTGCCAGCAGCTTGTTGACTGACGCGAGGATTGAGTCGAGCTTTGGCATCATCCTTTCTATCTGTGGCACGAAATCAGTCGCAAGGACATCCATTATCCCGTTGTTGAGCACTCCCGGGATTGTATCGCCGACGTTGTAGCTCTCCCTCATGTTATTCGACAACAGGATGTGCATCGTGACACCGCCGAGCATCTCTGTGCGCAACTCGGCATAGCTGCCCTTGGGGATGCGGACTTCATCGTCCAGCTCAACTTGCACAATGATGTTGCCTGGATTGTCGTAGTCATAGATTATGTCACTGACCGTCCCTACCCTGAAGCCGTCCGCATAGACCGGACTGGATTTGATCAGCCCGTTTATGTTGTTGTACTTTACATATACATACTTGCTCGGGTTGAAGATGTCAACCCCTTTGAGATAGTTCAAACCATAAATCAGAATGCCCAAGGCGACGATGAACGCTACGCCTATCTTCACTTCCTTGCCAATTATCTTTTTCATGTCTTGGATTATTTCTTGCTCTTGAATTCTTTTATAGCCTTGTTGATGTCCATCCGTTTCCCGTCCTTGAAAGCAACGACGAATGCATCCTTATATTTCTTGGCCACCTCCCTGCGCATACGGCTTACATAGTCGTAGTCGGCGGAATCGTAGCAGGTGTATTTGTACATGCCACCATCCTCGTAGCAACCCACTTGCTCGAACCCCTTGAAGCTGCCGTCATCCAAATCCAGCCTCTTAGACGATGCCAAGAACTGCACTTTGAAAATCAATGCCTCGTCGTCACTTCCTGCATCGGGAGATTGTGTTGCTGCCATCTGCCGTTCTTGGTGGGCAGCCTCGACCTTTGCAGGCTCGGCATTGGAGTTTTTGCACTCCCACTCTTCTTTATATTGAAGGAACGCATTGTAGATGGAGCGGCTCAGACTGCCCACTCCCTTGTCAGTGTTCAGGTATTTCTCTTCGGAAGGGGTGGAGATGAAGCCCAATTCTACCAGCACGCTGGGCATCGCGCTTGCTTTCAACACGAGGAAACCTGCCTGGTGGACCCCACGGTCATTGCGCCCGCTGTAATTTTTGAATTGACGCTGGATCATGGAAGCAAAGTTGACGCTCTGCTCCATGTACTGATCTTGCATCAATTCAAATATTATATATGACTCCGATGAATAGGGGTTGAAGCCCGAATACACCTGCTTGTAGTCGTCTTCGTAGAGAATCACCGAGTTCTCCCTCTTTGCCACGTCGAGGTTTGATTGCGTCTTGGCGAGACCGAGTGTCCATGTCGAAGCCCCCTTTGCCGTCTTGTTCCCCGCGACAGAATTGGTGTGTATGGAGACAAAAAGGTCGGCTTTGGCATCGTTGGCTATTTGTGCGCGGCGGTTCAGCGTGACGAACACGTCTGTCTTCCTGGTGTAAACGACCTTGACATCCGGACAATTACCCTCGACGAGACGGCCGAATGCCAAGGCTACCCTGAGGTTGATGTCCTTTTCCTTGCTTGTCGCCCCGACCGCCCCGGGATCGTGTCCTCCATGACCTGCATCGATGACCAACACAAAATCCTTGGCGCAGAGCCCGACCGCTTGCACAAGCAGCAGAAAGACAAAGGCAAACCGTTTAAATACATGGATGGTCATCCGTGCGACATTTGTTTCAATCGCCGCAAAGTTAGAATTAAGTTTTAAATAAACTTCTTTGCCCGATAGAGTTTTACCAATTATATACGTTACTTTTGCGCCTGCCCAATCAACGGCATTAACTGATTTAACGTTTTGACCACGATGCTCAGATTCATAAAGGACTGGACTCTGCCGCTGGCCATGGCTGCCGGGACAATCATCTACCTGGCCTTTGCCTGCTTTGATTTCCTCACACCTTTGAGACCTGCCGCCAAGACTGCCACGACAATCCTCACACCGTCCCTGATATTCGCCCAACTGCTCATCACATTCAGCAAAATCGACATCAAAGACCTGAAGCCGGCGCGGTGGCACCTGTGGCTGCTGCTGTTACAGATCGGGATAAGCCTCGCGATAGTGGCACTCCTGACATGGGGGCAGGTGGAAGTCGTCTCAAGGGAAATATTCGAGGGGGCATTGGTCTGCTTCATCTGCCCGACAGCAACAGCCGCCGCCGTCATAACAGCCAAGCTCGGCGGCAACGCGTCGAGCCTGACGACCTACACCCTCTTGTCCAATTTCTCGACAGCCATAGTCGTACCGCTGCTGTTCCCCATTGTCGAGCCGCATGGCGGGCTGACATTCTTTGACGCATTCTTGATGATACTCGGCAAGGTGTTCCCCTTGCTGCTCAGCCCTTTCATCGTCGCGCTGCTCATCAAGGCACTCTTGCCACGGGTTCACAGCCTACTTGTGGCGCACAGCAACCTCGCTTTCTACCTCTGGGGCGTCGCCCTCGTCATCGTCTCGGGACAGACGGTCAAGTCATTGTGCGAGAGCGACGCGGCAGGATTCATCAAACTGCTCATCGCCGCCGCAGGGTTGGCTGCCTGCTGCCTGCAATTCTGGCTGGGGCGCAGGATAGGCGGTGTTTACGGCGAGAGGATAACGGCCGGGCAAGCCTTGGGACAGAAGAACACCGTCCTGGCAATCTGGATGGCAGCAACCTACCTCGACCCTATAACATCGGTGGCGCCAGGCTCCTACGTGCTGTGGCAGAACGCCATCAACTCCTGGCAACTGTGGAAACAAAGGAAAGAGCAGAAAGACAAACAATAACATATAATAGATATGAATAACGAAAACGAAAACGCAAACCCAATCCAACTCAAAGAGTGGCTCGAACTGCACCCCTACGCCACGGAGTGCGACAGCGATGCCTTCTACGTTTCACTCGCCAACGACCTGCACGGGACATGGCTCAAATCACGCCTGACGCTCAACGCCAAGCCGGAGGTCATCCGCCGCACGGCTCTCTACCTCGCCGCCTACGTCGAGGACATCAAGTCGGGCTTCGGGCTGTGGCAGGCATTCGTCGAGCGGCACAACGCCCTCTATGGCAAGAGGCTGCCATTCTATGACTCGACAGAAGGGACGGAAACGAGCCGTCCACAGATAGCCGACATCAACTTCATCATCTGGCAGTCGCTGCAACTCCTGCAAGGCAAACCGACGCGCATGGTCTTCCCTCCCCTGCTCAACGGGCTGTCCACGCTCTCCGGGATGCTGGTCGAGAGGATGCGTAAGAGCTTTGACCAAGCCCCCGCCAACTGCCGCCTGACAGCGTTGTTCGCCAACCCGCAAGTCTACGGCAACTTCGTTCAGCTCCGCAACCTGCTCAACTGGTTTTTCGCCCACAGCTACCTGATCGAACCGTCGGTGCAAGAGAAGATAATGATGAACCACCGCATCATCGCAGACCGCTTCAAGGAGGCGACGGACGAACAGAAAAATATGTTCATGTACGGCATCATGCAGGACACCATCTTCAACTACCCTTGCGGGCCGCTCGCGCTCTACGTCAAGGACTGGTTGCACGCCCTTGTCCCTGCCGGCAGCGAGGCTGCAAGCCTCTACCTCGGCATGGAGGCGCGCCCGTCGCTCTTCTGGCTCGTCAAAGCCACCGACGGCGACAGCATGACCCTCGAATGCCTGCAACGTGACGACAGCATCACGGTGGACAAAGCCATGTTCAAGGATTCAGACAAATTTGAATCCGGCAAGACGGTCATCAACTGCGGCTTCGTCAACTACGGAGGCCGGTGGTACGTCAGCGGCATCATAGCCGTCAGCGACACCGCCGACCCACGTCTCAAGAACGTGCGCAAAGCCCCTTCCAAGGCGCAGCTGGCCGAGGTGCACCGCAACGTCTGCCGCCAGTTCCTTGATGTCAACGACGGGAAGCAGCTGGCATTCTTCGGCGACTTCGCAGGCATGAACGCATTCTTCACAGAAAAGATGAAATGGCCGGCCAACGACGCGCTTGAGAAGCAGCTGGGCAAGAGCCGCAACTTCACACTCTTTGCCGACGAGGACAAGGGCGTAACCATCGCCACCAACATCGCCGAATACATAAAGGCCGAAGGCAACCCACTGTACAACAAGGAAGAGGCGGAGAAGAAGGCCGTCCTCGTCTTCATCAACAAAGGGCAATGCCCCATCGACCTGCTGGAGTACCTCGTCGATGAAGGGATGCTGCCCGACGCAAGTTTCCCGACCTATGGCAACACACACAACGTCAAGGTCGGCAAGAGGCTGCTGCAAGACAACTGGGACTTCATCGCCAGGATGTTCCTCAACGAGTTCTACTGGGGAGAAGCCATGTGAGACGGCCGGCGGGCGGCATCGCCGTCCAGACGCACACGACAGAGGGCGGGCAGGCTGCGGCAAACGCGCAGCGTGCCCGCCCTTGCCATGCAGCCACGCGAGGCATTCGCGCCTGCAAGACAAAGCCACAGGCCCACAAGCACAGACATAAACATGATTGCCCGCCGGGAAAAGTCCAATCATGTCTGACATAAAGTTCATTTCCCCCTGACATAAAGTATATTCAGAACTTTTGAATATATAAACAAAACTTTTGAATGAACTTTATGCGCCGGGACATCGAAGTTCAAGCACCGGGTGATGGGACTTTTCCCTACGGGTAGCGGGATTTCATGTCAGGATTCACAGGCTTTCATGCCCGTCTTTTGCGTTTCACCCTTTTGAGGCAAAAAGACAGGCAGGCGTGCCACTCGCGCGGCACACCTGCCTTGGGATGCGGATTTTGTGTGTCAAGGCCTTTCGGGCCGCACCGCCGATTGTTGTCATGCCCCCGCTTCAGCAGCCTATGGGCGTTTTGTGATGCCATGGGGTTGCCAATCGTGCGGCTCATGCAGGTTCATTCGCTCGGCTCGTTCACACCGTAACCGAACAGGGCGAAGTCGCCCAGGCATGGATCGCCGGGCCATATCTCCCTGAGGCACGATGTGATCTCGTCTGCGGCCTTGCGGTCGGCAGTCTTGCGGCTGGTCATGCCAAGACGCCGTGCCATGTCAAAGACGTGCGTGTCAAGCGGTATGGTGAGGTCTGCCGGGTCAAAGTGCCTCCAGAGGCCGAAATCGACTATGCCGTCGCGCCTCACCATCCATCTGACAAACATCGCCAGACGCTTGTTTGCCGACTGTGCCGTGCGCGGGATGCCGTTGATGCCGGCAAACAACTCTTGCAAAGCAGACACGGGGTCTCCGCCCGTCGCCATGACAGCCGCCTCAAGGTCTTCGTGGGTGGTGTAGATGATGTGCAGGCGGTGGCAGATGTCATAGAGGTCGCTGTGTTTGAAGAACCGGTAGAATGCCTGCCCGTCGCCCTCGTGCCGTGCATACCCGCCGCCGACGATGTAGGCCAGAGGGCCGCCGTGCATCTCGGCGTGCAGCTCGCCGGCTTTGCGCAGGATCTGCTTGCGGTTGCCGTAGGCTATCCACGCCGTGAGGAAAGCCGAGATCTCGATGTCTTGCTTGGACGTGTAGCGGTGCGGGAAGCTGATGGGGTCATCGGGGATGAAGTCCGGGGTGTTGTAGGCAGCAGCCCATGTGCGGAGCTGCTCGATGGTGTCTGGTGTCATCATGATGTCGTTTCGGTTGTTTGGGGCGCAAAGTTAGGTCTTTGGCTTGATTTGCAACGCGGTTGCATGGGCCAGGGTGTAGTTTTGCGCCAAAGAAAAACGCTTGTCGTCGTCCTGGGGCAAGATGAGCCGCAGGGCGGGATGAAAAATAAAACAGTTATGGGACATACACACAACCATCACCATCATGCAGAATCAATGCCACAAGACAAATCAACGCGTGCCACGCTCGTCCTCTGCATTGTCTTGAACCTGGCTTTTGTGGCAATCGAGGCTGCTGTCGGCTTTGCAAGCAACTCCCTCGGGCTTCTCTCTGACGCCGGCCACAACCTTGGCGACGTACTCAGCCTCGCCATCTCGTTGCTTGCTGTCGGCATGGCTGCAAGGGCGGCGAACAAACATTTCACTTACGGCTACAAGAAAAGCACTATCCTCGCCTCGTTGGCCAATGCGGTCATCCTCTTTGTGGCGGTCGGAGCTATCCTTGTGGAATGCATCTCAAAGTTCCGCCATCCTGAGACAGTCTCCGGGGAAGCTGTCACCTGGACTGCCGCCGTAGGCATAGTGGTCAACGGATTGACCACTTTGCTGCTCATGGGCAAACAAAAAGGTGACTTGAATATGCGGGGGGCATTCGTGCACATGATGATGGACACGCTTGTCTCGCTTGGTGTCGTCGTGTCGGGCATTGTGATTATCTGCACGGGCTGGACCTGGGTCGATGCCCTGGTCAGTTTGGTCATAGCGCTCGTCATCGTTGCCTCGGCTTGGTCGTTGCTGAGGGAGAGCCTGAACCTGTCGCTTGACGGGGTGCCCGGGTCAATCGACATCGACGGGATGGAGGCAAAGGTGAAAAGCATAAACGGAGTCGCTGGTTTGCACCACCTCCATGTGTGGGCCATAAGCACCACCGATGTCGCAGCAACCTTGCACATTGTCGTGACCGACGCCGCTGCGATGCCGAGGGTCAAGGAAGATGTGCGGAACATCATGGCTGAAGCCGGTGTCACCCATTGCACTGTCGAGTGCGAACTGCCTGGAGAGGTGTGCCATGGGCGTTGTTGCTGCTGAAGCAACGGGGTGGCGGCAATCTATTGGCGTTGCCTGATGAGCGAGATGAAATTGTCGACCAGCCGGCTTTTGACCTCTTCTATGTCGATGGCGTGGCCGCATTCCATGGCAAGCGACGTGACGCCTTTGTCAACGAATCCGCACGGGTTGATGTAGCGGAAGTAGCTCAGGTCGGTGTTGACGTTGAACGCCAAGCCGTGCATCGTGACGTAATGGCTGCTCTGCACTCCGATGGCGCAGATCTTGCGGGCTGTCGGCTTGTCGGCATCAATCCATACACCAGTCGCACCCTTCAGGCGGCAGCACTTGGCACCGTAGGCCGTGCAGGTGGTGATGACAGATTCTTCGAGCAGGTAAATGTAGTCTTTCAATCCCAGTCTGAAATGCTCAAGGTCGATGATTGGATACATCACTATCTGTCTTGGACCGTGGAATGTGATGTCTCCTCCTCGTTTGATGTGATGCAACTGCACTCCCAACGCGCCAAGCCGCATCTCATCAAGGAGCATATTTGAATCTTTGCCTGACTTGCCTATTGTGTAGACCGGGTGGTGCTCGCAGAGTATCACAAGGTCCTCGTGCGGCAATTGTTGCAGTTTGTTGCTTATCGCTGCCTCGTAAATCCGTGTCTGCCTGCCGAGTGCGGTGGCATAGTCGATAAGTCCCCAATCTTCAATCCTTATGCTTGGTTGTCCCATGTTTGCTGGTGTTAAGTCCGGGCAAAAATAAGACTTAAACCGTTTATTGCATATATTTGTCCCAAAACAAAGATTATGGACGACCATATCATAAAATATTCCAATGTGACCATCAAACAGGATGGGGTGCCGGTGCTTGAGGATGTCAACGTGCAGTTTGACAAGGGTGACTATATATATATTGTAGGAAAGGTGGGGACAGGCAAGAGTTCTTTCCTTAAAACAATCTATGGGGAGCTGGAGATTGACGAAGGGGAAGCAGAGGTGCTTGGCTATGACCTCAGGAAAATCAAGACTGGCAAGTTGCCTGCTTTGCGGAAGAGGCTTGGAATAGTCTTCCAGGACTTCCAGTTGCTCACGGACAGGACGGTTGACGAGAACTTGAAATTTGTCCTAAAGGCCACTGGCTGGAAAGACAAAAGACAAATCAAAGCACGCATCGATGAAGTGCTCAACCAGGTCGGCATGGCTAATAAAGGATACAAGATGCCAAACGAGCTCTCCGGCGGCGAGCAGCAACGTGTGGTGATTGCACGTGCTATCCTCAACAGCCCTGACATACTTATTGCTGACGAGCCTACGGGCAATCTTGACGTGGAGACAGCTGATGCCATTGTCGCATTGCTACGCGGCATTTCGGCTTCTGGAACGCTTGTCATAATGACTACGCACAACCTTAACATCATTGAAAAGTATCCTGCGACAACCTACGTTTGCAAAAATCACAAATTGGAGCTTGCTTGATTGCGGCTGGGCATAATTGGCGTTAGCTTTTGCGCTAATCATAAAAAAACTAAAATCTTCAACTTTTCAACAAGAAAAATTGGACTATCCTGTGAAATAATACAAGGAAATCATATTTTTGCGATGTATAAATAGCTTTGGGGCAAAGTAACATTCAAAAACTATGAAAAAGGACTTAATGGAAGAAATCGAATCGGGGACGAAGAATGCGCTCATAAAGAAGCGGATTATCAACCATTATATCTATCATGGCAACTCGACAATCACTGATTTGTCGAGAGCCGTAGATTTGAGCGTCCCTACAGTGACAAAGTTTCTCGTCGAGATGTGCAAGAATGGCTACATCAACGATTACGGGAAGTTGGAGACCAACGGTGGCCGTCATCCCAACCTTTATGGACTGACACCGGACTCTGCGTATTTCGTCGGAGTGGATTTGCAGGCCGAGGCCATGGTGCTCGGCATGATGAATTTCAAAGGCGACATGATGCAGACAAAGACAATCACACCATTCAACCTGAAGAATGATGACGAATGTATTGACAAGATCTGCTCCAATGTCAAAGCTTTCATCGATGAATCCGGTCTGCCAAAAGAAAAGATAATCAACATCAACATCAACATACCCAGCCGCGTAAATCCGCATACCGGACATAGTTTCGGTTTCTTCAATTACATAGAGAAGCCGCTCAACGCGATGTTCTCAGAACGTCTCGGCTACCGTGTGTCAATAGACAATGACACGAGAGCCATGGCTTATGGCGAGTATATGAAAGGTTGTGTGGAGAACGAGAAGAACATTATCTTCGTCAACATCAGCTGGGGACTTTCCATCAGCATCATAATAGATGGCAAGATGTATTATGGCAAGTCCGGCTTCGCGGGAGAGTTCGGGCACATCCCTGCATTCGACAACGAAGTCCTCTGCTACTGCGGCAAAAAAGGCTGCATGGAGACCGAGGTCTCGGGTTCCGCATTGTACAGGAAACTCATACAGAAGGTTAAGGAGGGTGAGACTTCCATTCTTTCAAAGCGGATAAAGGACAATGAAGAATTGACTTTGCATGACATCATCAGCGCAACAAACCGTGAAGACACGTTGTGCATCGACTTGGTGGAAGGAGTGGGACGCGAGCTTGGTCGCCACATCTCAACACTCATCAACATCTTCAATCCTGAGCTTGTCGTGATAGGTGGTACGTTGGCGCAGACCGAAGACTATCTGATACAACCTATCGAGGCGTCCGTCCGCAAGTATTCTCTCAGCCTCGTGAACAAAGATTCCAAGATCAAGCGTTCCGCGCTGTTGGAGAATGCCGGAATCGTTGGCGCTTGCATGTTGGCACGCAGCAAGATGTTCGAGGTGGACGATTGATAAGTCCATCATACCAGCATATCCTGAAAACGACCGTCCCCTGTCCATGTGTCATGGCAACAGGGGGCGGTCGTTTTACTATCAAACCGTTCTAATCCGGGACGACGGCTTGTCGCGGGCTATTAGATGATTGCTTGCCTAATCTTTACCAGTTTCTCCAGCAATTCCTCCAGCAAATCCAGCCTCAGCATATTCGCCCCGTCACTTTTAGCATTGGCAGGGTCTGGATGCGTCTCTATGAACAATCCGTCCGCACCTACTGCCACTCCGGCCTTGGCCACGGTCTCGATGAGGCTTGGCATACCGCCTGTCACCCCTGACTGCTGGTTGGGCTGTTGGAGCGAGTGGGTGATGTCGAGTATCACCGGATGGCCAAATTCCCTCATTTGCGGGATTCCGCGATAATCTATGATAAGGTCGGTGTAGCCGAATGTCGTCCCCCTCTCGGTCAAGAGCACATTGGGATTTCCGCTTGCGGTGATTTTCTCTGCGACGAATTTCATTGCCGCAGGCGAGAGGAATTGCCCTTTTTTGACATTGACGATTTTGCCAGTGCGTGCGGCCGCGACGAGCAACTCGGTCTGACGGCATAGGAACGCGGGTATCTGGATGATGTCAATATAGTCCGCCGCCATCGCCACATCCTCCACCGAATGCACATCAGACACCACAGGCAGGCCGAATGTCTCTCTCACTTTTGCAAGAATGCGCAAAGCCTTTTCGTCGCCTATGCCGGTGAAAGAGTCGAGGCGTGAGCGGTTTGCCTTGCGGAACGACCCTTTGAACACGTATGGGATGTCGAGCCTTTCGGTCACATTCTTTATATGCTCAGCGATGTGCATTGCCATGCTTTCGCCTTCGATGACGCATGGTCCTGCGAGGAGGAAGAAGTTGTTTGCCTTGCTGCTTTTCAGGTAATCTATGTTCATGTCTTATCTATTAGGTATTATTATAGTCAGATATTCATTCAATATGCCTATTTCCAACGGGAACCCGTGCTTGTATATCCTGCCATCAACGTCAGTCATAGCGTTTTTCACACGCAGCACCTTGACCGCCTTGGTGCGGTAGATCCGCACGTTCTTGTGGTTGAAAAGCCGTCCGTTGATGCTCATCCACAGTCCCTTTAGGATTTGGAGCTTCTTCTCGGGACGGTAGATGACTGTCACGTCCAGCCATCCGTTGTAGGGCACTGCGCTCGGTGTCTGTCCGTAGCCGTGGGCGTTGCCGATGCACACCGTCATCACCCTGCCGCGCAGGTGCTCGTCGTTGATGACAAGGTGCGTGCGGTAGGTCTTCTTGAGGAACAGTATTGCAAACAGTGCGCAGGTATAAGCCACCCATTTCATCGCAAACGAGCGTTTGAGGCTGTTCGTAATCTTTGACACTTGCGCTCCTAACCCTATATTCATCGAGTTGACGAAGTAGCGGCGGCGGTAGTAACCAGAGATGTAGTAGGACGAGTAGCCCACATCGATGCGCCGCGTCCGCCTGCTTATGATGGCCTCGATGGCATCCTTGTAGTCGGAGGTCAGTCCCCAGAAGTCGGCGAAGTCATTGCCTATCCCGTTGGGGATGATGCCTATCGCCACCGAAGATTTGTCCTCAAGGTCTGATTTCATTATGCCGTTCACCACGTCGCTGACGATGCCATCCCCGCCGACAGCAACGATGGTCTTGAATCCACGGTTGGCATAGCCCCGCGCTATCTCCTCGGCGGTCATGTAGGGCTGCGGCATATTGTATTCGAATGGGATGTGGCGGCTCACGATGTATTCCCTGATGGCCTTCCATCTCTTGCGTGCAAAACGTTGCAACCCCGAGCGGGGGTTGTAGACGATGCCCCATTTGTTAGGTTCGACTTGCATTGCCATATTTCTGGTTTATCATTTCCGTCATAGTTGCGAGCTTAGCATCGAGCGGGAGATTGCCATCGATCCAGTTGATTGTGATGCCGCGCCTCTCCATCCCCCTGAACCACGTCATCTGCCGTTTGGCAAACTGGTGGATTGCGATTTCCAGCTTGTCGTGCATCTCTTCGTAGGACATCTCGCCGAGGACGTAGGCGGTCACATACTTGTATTCCAGCCCGTAGTATATCAAATCACCGGCCGCCACGCCTCCCTCCAGCAGACGGCGCACCTCATCGACCAGCCCGGCGGCAAGCCTCGCGTCGAGGCGGCGGCTTATCCTCGCCCTCCGTGTCTCGCGGTCAACCTGGATGCCAAAGACTATGGAGTCTATCGCCTGGAATTGCCGCGCCGTGATGCCATGTGCGCGGTAGTAGTGCTCGATCTCTATCGCTCTGATCGCCCTCTTGGGCGTGTCGATGTCTGTCGTGTTGTGCAGCGGTTTGCAGGCAGCGAGGATGCTCGCCAGTTCGTCTAGCGTCTTGCCTTCCAAACGGGCGCGCAGTTCCTTGTCCTCAGGGACAGGCAGCATGGCATAGCCTTTGAGCACCGACTCGACATACAACCCCGACCCTCCGCACAGCACCGCATCCTTGCCGCGTCCCTTGATTGCGTTGTAAGCACGCATGAAATCCTCCTGGTACTCGAAAAGGTTGTACTTGTAGCCCGCATCCCTCACGTCGATGAGGTGGCAGGGCACACGACGGCCATCGATGACATACTCCTCCAAGTCCTTGCCCGTGCCGATGTCCATGCCGCGATAGACCTGGCGCGAGTCGCCGCTGATGACCTCCGCGCCGAGGCGGTCGGCGAGTGCGGCGGCGAGTGCCGTCTTGCCAGAGGCCGTAGGGCCGATGATGGTGATGAGTCTGCCGCCGGTCATTGCTCCCGTGCTATGTTGCCGATGCTTTTTGGATAGACGTGGACGGTCGAATCTATGTACTTGTGGTTTGCGTCCACATAGACTTGCGCACCGTCGGGCAGCTTGTCAACGACCACGCCAAGGATGTAGTTGCGTTTGTCGTCGCTTGTCGCGCCGTCAGGTTTCATTGTCTCGATGTAGTAGCTAAAACTGTAATTGCCGCTCCTGCCCCGCGCCATATAGGTGGTCAGCGCGTCAGGCATCGATGACCTCTCATAGATGATGGTGTCCTGGTTGTAGACAAACGTGCTGGATGAGAAGTCTATCGACATCAATGCCGTGTTGTTGCCGGCCAGCGTCGGCATATATTCCTCCAGCTGCTCACGCGAATTGACCAACGTAGCCATGCCCTCTCCTGCAAGGTGCACCACGGGGGCATGGTCAATGAATATCTCACGCTTGATGTCGAGTACGTAGGGTTCGTAGTACTGCTCTTCTTCCTGGCAAGCCACCGCCACCGCCGCTGCGGCGACCAGCGCGGCCGCGCTCAAAATCCTGTCAATCATCATTCATTTAGCTTTGTTGCGCCCAAAGATAACGATTTAATCTCTCCTGCCCCCACGCCTCCGCCCCAATTAACCTTAACCAAGCGCCGCGAGCCACAGTGCAAGGCTTGCCGTGACATGGTGAAAAGTCCGTTGGACCAGGCGCGAAACGCGGTCATTTCAGGAGTAAAGCCCGATATGACCGGGCATGAATTCGGATGAAGCGGGACATGAAATCCCGCTATCCGTAGGGAAAAGTCCCATCACCCGGTGCATAAAGTTCATTCAAAAGTTTTGTTTATATATTCAAAACTTCTGTTTATATAAACAAAAGTTCTGAATATACTTTATGTCAGGAGGAAACGAACTTTATGCGCCGGGACATTGGAGTTTAGGTCAGACCTGAACGGACTTTATGCCAGGCATCATGCCCGCTTGGCTCTTATGGCATCGTCCCCCACCCCGCGCCCCCATCGCGACGGGTATGCCACGGGCATAAAAAAACTGCGTGCAGTGGTTTGCCACCATGCACGCAGCTGCCGTCACGGCCTTGTCTCGTGTCACTCGACGCGGCGGGAACCGTCGCAAATCACTACGTCGTAGACCTTTGGGAGGCGTTTGTAACGCTCGGCATATCTCTTTTTGGCATCGGCGATGAACTGGTCATACAACTCGTCTTTCACGAGGTTGATGGTGCATCCGCCAAATCCTCCGCCCATGACGCGCGAACCGGTCACGCCATTCTCTTTGGCTATGTCGTTAAGGAAGTCCAGCTCCTCACAGCTTACTTCATACAGTTTGCTCATGCCGTGGTGCGTCTCGTACATCTTTTGGCCGACCGTCTCGTAGTCGCCGCGCTCCAATGCGTCGCAAACGTCGAGCACACGCTGGATCTCTTCGATGACATACTCGGCGCGCATGTAATCCTCGGCTGATACCTCGTCTTTCACCTCTTCGAGCCACTCCATGTTGGCGTCACGCAGGAACTCGACCTTGGGGTGTCTCTTTTGTATGGCTTTGACCACCGTCTCGCATGACTGGCGGCGTTTGTTGTAGGCTGATGACGCCAACTCGTGTTTTACGACCGAGTCGAGCAGTACGAGGCGATATCCTTCGGGCTTGAACGGGTAGTATTGGTATTCCATAGAGCGGCAGTCGAGGCGCATGAGGCTGTCCTTCTTGCCAAAGACTGATGCAAACTGGTCCATGATGCCGCACATGACCCCGCAGTAGTTGTGCTCGGTGGCCTGTCCTATTTTGGCCAGTTCAAACTTATCCATCTCGATACCGTTCATGTCGCAGATGCCAAATGCGTAGGCACTCTCAAGAGCCGCCGACGATGACATCCCCGCGCCGAGGGGCACGTCGCCTGCAAAAACAGTGTCGAAACATTTGATTTCATATCCGCGTTTGATTATCTCGCGGCAGATGCCGAAGATGTATCTTGCCCAGCTTGTGCGGGGGGCATCTTCTTCACGAAGGCCAAACTCCACATAGTCTTTCATGTCGATTGAGTAGGCACGCACCTTGTCGAGCCCGTTGAATTTCATCTCGACCATGATGCCCTTGTCGATGGCGCCCGGGAACACGAAGCCGCCGTTGTAGTCTGTGTGCTCGCCGATGAGGTTGATGCGACCGGGCGAAAAGTATTGCGTGCCCTCTTGGTCGTTGAAGTGTTTCTTGAACTTTGATCTTACGAAAGCTGAATCCATGATGTTCGTTAGTTTATTTGTTAAACAGGCAAAGCCCGCCGTCGGTAGTCTTGGCTGCCTTGACGGACGGGCTTTGCGGTTGATGTCATGCCTTTCTCAATTGCTTGGTTGACGGTCTGCTGCCTACGAGTGCATAGAAAAGGATGTAGACCGCGCAGAAGAGTACCAACCAGTAACTTGTCATGTAGCTTGATGTAGCGTCCGCAATCCAACCTTGCAACGGCACGAGTATTCCACCACCGAAAACCATCGTCATGAAAATGCCGCTGGCAATCGCCGTGTACTTGCCCAGTCCCTCGACTGCCAAGTTGAA
>CALULY010000019.1 GCA_944321635.1 uncultured Bacteroidaceae bacterium
CCGTTGCCGTTCCACCGCTTGAGTTGGGCTACCAGGATTCGAACCTGGAAAGTCAGGACCAGAATCTGAAGTGTTACCATTACACCATAGCCCACTCACGATTTCGGCTGCAAATATATGGAATATATCCTTATTTGCAATGCTATCGTTACGAAAAATTAACACCGACTGCCAGATGCCGCCCCGGTGCGCCATTTTTGTCATGCAGGACGTTGTTTGAGGCTGCATCTTGTGCCACAGGAACGGCTTAGGTAAAAAATCAAAAATTGGCACGACTTTTGAAGCCTCTTGCACGGGCATAGATTTATTTACTTTATCTTTGCCCGAAGTGAAAATCCTATGCCATAGCATTTTGTATGCATCCGAGGGCATGGAAACACGTAGTACAACAAGAGAACAACTATTAGTAAATGAACATCACAACAGACCAACTGGTAGAAACAGTCAAAGAAGCATTCAAGGACAAGAAAGGTAAAAACATCACCACCGTAGACATGAGGGCGATAGAGGAAGCGATGTGCGACTACTTCGTGATCTGCGATGGCAACACGCCCACCCAAGTGGCGGCGATATACGACCGTGTGGAGGAATTGGTCAGGGAAAAGCTGCACGAGAAACCCGTCAAAATCGCCGGGACGGAGAACTGCCTGTGGGTGGCAATGGACTACGTGGACGTGATGGTGCACGTTTTCGTCCCCGACATGCGTGCCTACTACAATTTGGAAACGCTGTGGGCGGACTCCAAGATTAGTGTCGAACCCGATATGGATTGAAGTTTATGGCCGTTAACAACAAACCCGACCCGAAAGCACCGCGCCGACCGCAGTTCAACGTCACGTGGATATTCTTCATAATTGCTTTCGTCCTCTTCTATTTATGGTTCACTGGCGACCAAGGCTCGGTGAGCAAGGAGGTGGGCTATTCGAAGTTCCAGGAATATGTGGAGAAAGGTTACGTCAGCAAGATCGTGGCCTACACCAACGACAACAGCTTGGAAGCGTCGATAAAGCCGCAAAACATAGCCGATGTCTTCGGTGCCGACTCCGCGAAGGTGGGACGCAGCCCCGTCATCTCGGTGCAAGTCGGGTCGATGGACTCATTCGAGCAGTACCTGGACAAGCAGAAAGAGGAAGGACACTTCAATGGCCAGCTCGACTATGACAAACGCAGCAACTACTTCGGGATGATCTTCTGGCAATTTGCGCCGCTCGTCCTCATAGTCGTCATCTGGATATTCCTCATGCGGCGCATGGGGGGAGGAGCCGGAGGAGCAGGCACAAACGTATTCAACGTAGGGAAATCCCGCGCCCAAGTCTACGAGAAAGGTTCGCCAAACAAGGTGACATTCAAGGACGTGGCAGGACTTGCCGGGGCGAAGCAAGAGGTGGAAGAGATAGTTGAATTCCTCAAAAACCCGAAAAAATACACTGACCTGGGTGGAAAGATACCGAAAGGCGCGCTGCTCGTCGGCCCCCCGGGAACGGGAAAGACGCTCTTGGCCAAGGCGGTGGCGGGTGAAGCCGATGTCCCCTTCTTTTCAATGTCTGGCTCGGACTTCGTGGAAATGTTTGTAGGTGTCGGTGCTTCCCGCGTCCGCGACCTGTTCAAGCAGGCGAAAGAAAAAGCCCCGAGCATCATTTTCATAGACGAGATCGATGCCGTCGGGCGTGCCAGGGGACGCAACCCGAGCATGGGCGGCAACGATGAAAGGGAGAACACCCTCAACCAACTGCTCACTGAGATGGACGGCTTCGGGTCTAACAGCGGTGTCATCATACTCGCCGCCACCAACCGTGCCGACATCCTTGACAAGGCATTGCTCCGTGCGGGGCGTTTTGACAGGCAAATCTATGTTGATCTCCCAGACCTCAACGAGAGGAAAGAGATCTTCAAGGTGCATCTGCGCCCCATAAAAATCGACGGGTCGGTGGATGTTGACCTCCTTGCCCGCCAGACACCGGGATTCTCGGGGGCGGACATAGCCAACGTGTGCAACGAGGCGGCATTGATAGCCGCCCGCCACAGCAAGGAGGCGGTGGGCAAGCAGGACTTCCTCGATGCCGTTGACCGCATTGTCGGCGGGCTTGAGAAGAAGACCAAGATAATGACCAAGGAAGAGAGGCGGACAATCGCCCTGCACGAAGCGGGGCACGCCACGCTGTCTTGGATGCTCGAACACGCCAATCCGCTCATCAAAGTCACAATCGTGCCGCGCGGCAGCGCGTTGGGTGCGGCATGGTATCTGCCAGAGGAGCGTCAAATCACCACCAAGGAGCAGATGCTCGACATGATGTGCGCGACGCTGGGCGGACGTGCCGCCGAGGAACTGTTCGTCGGCAACGTATGTTCCGGCGCGATGAATGACCTTGAGAGGGTGACAAAACAAGCCTATGGTATGGTTGCGTACCTTGGGATGAGCGACAGGCTGCCGAACATCTGCTACTACAACAACACTGACTACTCGTTCACCAAACCTTACAGCGACGAGACTGCAAAGATGATCGACGACGAGGTGCAACGCATGATCGCGGAGCAGTATGAACGCGCCAAGAGGATACTGACCGAGAACGCCGAGGGCCATAACAAACTCGCGCAGCTCCTCATCGACAAGGAGGTTATATTCTCCGACGACCTCGAAAAGATATTCGGCAAGCGCAAGTGGGGTTCGAGGGCAGAGGAAATATTCGCCGAGAACGATGCTGCCAAGCAGGTCGAAGCCAGCGGCGATGCCGAGTTCAAGCCCGCCGGACAACTGGAGGCAAAAGGCGGCGAAAGCAAGACTGAAGACCAAACACAGGAGGACAAGAAAGATGAAAAAGAGTAACCTGCTGACCCGCACCGTGACCGGCGTACTGTTTGTCGCCGTGCTGATAGGCGTGCCGTTCCTCGGGGCGGACGCTTTCAGGGTGCTGTTCCTCATCATCGCCTGCTTGACAGTGGCGGAATTGGTCAAGCTCGTCCGCGCCTCGGGCGCAGCCAAGCTCGACACACTCTCGCTGTCACTGCTGACGGTCGCCGTGTTTGTGACAGTGGCGACAATGGCCATAGGACTGGACGCGACCATCCCGGCGTGCGTGACGGTGCTTTTATTCATATTGGTATTCATTGCGCAGCTCTACCGCAAGGCAGAACACCCCGTCAATGAGCTTGCCTACACGGTTTTCGTGCAAGCATATGCCGTCGTCCCCTTTGCCATGGCACAGTTCCTCGCGTTCCATGTGGACGCATCGGGCTATGTGACCTACTCCCCGCTGCTGCCGTTGGCGATGTTTGGTTTCATCTGGGCCAACGACACCGGGGCGTTCTGCATCGGTTCGTTGATAGGCAAGACCAAGCTCTTCCCGCGCATTTCCCCGAAAAAATCATGGGAGGGAGCTATCGGGGGCGTTGTCGTAGCTCTCGCAGTGGCATATATCCTCTCGATCTTCTTCACCCAGCTGTCGCTTGTCGAGTGGTTCGGCATGGCGTTGACCGTATCTGTCTTCGCCACATTCGGCGACCTTGTGGAGTCGATGATGAAACGTGCGTGGGGGGTAAAGGACAGTGGCAACATCCTCCCCGGACATGGCGGGATGTTGGATAGGTTTGACAGCACGATATTCGCCATCCCGGCGACGGTTGCCTACATCCATCTGATAACATTGTTCTGACCAGAACCGGCCAATCACCAAGGCCCGCCGCCCCGTCAAGGGGTCAGGCGGGCCTTGTCGTGCTGCTGCGCACGGAGGGCATTTTGCCATAGCAATGGATTTTCTTAATTTTGCCGCCGGTTGCCCACCGAGGCAAGCACATCCAAACAGCACATCGACATGATCACACAAGAACAACTCAAGGACATCACCGCACGCACCGAAGACCTCAAACGCTATCTCGACATCGACAACAAGACCATGCAGGTCGAGGAAGAGCAGCTCCGCACGCAAGCACCCGGATTCTGGGACGACGCCAAGGCGGCCGAGGCGCAGATGAAAAAGGTGAAAGGCCTGCAAGCATGGATTGACGGCTACAAGGAGGTCAAGACATTGGCGGACGAGCTCGCATTGGCATTCGACTTTTGCAAGGAAGGCCTCGTCAGCGAGGAGGAACTTGACGAAGCCTACGCCAAAGCCTCTGCGGCTGTCGAAGCATTGGAACTCAAGAACATGCTCCGCCAAGAAGCCGACGAGATGGATTGCGTGCTCAAAATCAACTCGGGCGCAGGAGGCACAGAGAGCCAGGACTGGGCGCAGATGCTCATGCGTATGTACATGAGGTGGGCTGAAGCCAACAACTACAAGGCGACAATCTCCAACCTGCAAGAGGGCGACGAGGCAGGGATAAAGTCGGTCACGATGAACATCGAGGGACCCTACGCCTACGGATACCTGAAGGGCGAGAACGGAGTGCACCGCCTCGTGCGCGTCTCCCCCTACAATGCCCAGGGCAAACGCATGACATCTTTCGCGTCAGTGTTTGTCACACCGCTCGTGGATGACAGCATAGAGGTGCAAATCAACCCGGCCAACATCTCCTGGGATACCTTCCGCTCGGGCGGCGCGGGCGGCCAAAACGTCAACAAGGTCGAGTCTGGCGTGAGGTTGCGCTACCAGTACAAAGACCCGTACACCGGGGCGGAAGAGGAAATACTCATCGAGAACACCGAGACCCGCGACCAACCCAAGAACAAGGAAAATGCCATGCGCCAACTGCGTTCCATCCTTTACGACAAGGAATTGCAACACCGCATGGAGGAACAAGCCAAGGTCGAGGCCGGGAAGAAGAAGATCGAGTGGGGTTCGCAGATACGCAGCTACGTCTTCGATGACCGCCGCGTCAAGGACCACCGCACCAACTACCAGACATCCGACGTGGCAGGCGTGATGGACGGCAAGATCGACGGCTTCATAAAAGCATATCTCATGGAGTTCGCTTCAGAGGAATGACCTCAAACCCCAAGCCCGGCGAGCCACGGGCAGCGGCGGCGCACCAGACATGGTGCGCCGCCCTTTTTTTGCCATGCCCGCGACCGTGCTCTGGTGCCAAGTCCCGCAGCGGCACCATCAGGACACCTGCGGTGCCGGGAGAGGTGTTGGTATGGGCTAAGTCCTGCTTAGGCTCCGGCAGGCCTGGCATGAAGTTCCCCAGCTCGGTGCTTGAAGTGCAGTGTCTCGGCGGATAAAGTTCGTAGCCCCCTAACCCAAAGTAAAAACAAAACTTCTGTTTATACATTCAAAACTTTTGTTTATACATTCAAAAGTTCTGTTTATATAAACAAAACTTCTGAATGAACTTTATGTCCGACATCTTTGAACTTTAAGCACCGAGTGGTGTAAGTATGGGTCAGACCTAAGGGAAGTTCATGCCGGCATAACCGTCTTTTAGTCCCGTCCTAACCATCCGGATGCCGGCGCGAGACGGCTGCGGCGTGGCACTAAAAAAGTCGCGGCACCCAGTGGCGGATGCCGCGACGTGCTGTGCCTGTGCCCTCTCGGGGCTGGTCAGAGCCCGAAGGCTTGCTTGATCTGGTCAACGTAGTCGAGCTTTTCCCAAGTGAATAGCTCGACCTCGATGGTCTTGCGTCCCATGTATCGCGAGTCGAATTCCTTGACCACCGTGCGGGGCGTGCGGCCGAGGTGGCCGTAGGATGCGGTCTCCTCGTAGATGGGATTGCGCAGTTTGAGCCGTTCCTCGATGGCTTTGGGCCTCATGTCAAAGAGTTGCGAGACGCGTGTGGCTATCTCGCCGTCGCTGAGTGCGACGTGGGCGGTGCCGTAGGTGTTTATGTAGAGGTTGACGGGCTGTGCGACGCCTATCGCGTAGGCGACTTGGACGAGGACTTCATCTGCGACACTGGCCGCCACAAGGTTTTTGGCGATGTGCCTGGCGGCGTATGCCGCGCTGCGGTCCACCTTGCTGGGGTCTTTGCCGGAGAATGCCCCGCCGCCGTGCGCTCCTTTTCCGCCGTAGGTGTCCACGATGATCTTGCGTCCTGTCAAGCCCGTGTCGCCGTGCGGGCCGCCGATGACGAACTTGCCTGTCGGGTTGACGAGGTAGCGTATGTCCGAATCAAAGAGGCGCAGCACCGCTTCGTTGGTGATGCCGGCTTTGACGCGGGGCATGAGGATCTCGATCACATCGTGGCGTATCTTCTCAAGCATCGCGGCGTCGGCCTCTTCCTGTGCCTCGGGTGTGTCGTTGGCGGGGAGGATGAACTCGTCGTGCTGCGTCGATACCACTATGGTCGCGATGCGCACGGGGCGGTTGTTGTCGTCGTACTCGACCGTCACTTGGCTCTTGGAGTCGGGACGGAGGTAGGGCATGAGCTTGCCCTCGCGGCGGATTTCGGAGAGCACCCACAAGATGCGGTGCGCCAAATCGAGTGGCAGGGGCATATAATTCTCGGTCTCGTTGGTAGCGTAACCGAACATCATCCCCTGGTCGCCTGCTCCTTGGTCCATTGGATCCTCGCGTTCCACGCCACGGTTGATGTCGGGGCTCTGTTCGTGTATGGCGGAAAGCACGCCGCACGAGTTGCTTTCAAACATATATTCGCCCTTGGTGTAACCGATGCGTTTGATTACACGCCGGGAGACTTCCTGCAGATCGACGTAGGCGTCAGATTTCACTTCTCCTGCCACGACCACTTGTCCTGTGGTCACGAGGGTTTCGCAAGCTACTTTCGAGCTGGGGTCATAGGCCAGCAGCTCGTCAAGCACGGCATCCGAGATTTGGTCGGCTACCTTGTCGGGGTGTCCTTCAGACACCGATTCGGATGTGAACAAATATCCCATCTTTTTTAAACGGTTAAATGGTTTGTAATAAAGTAAAAAGGAAACGGTGTGGTGGGATGGTGGTTGCTGAATCACGGCGGATGTGCCGCCTTGCCGGTTTAGCATTTTTTAGTGTGGTTGCAATCTGCTCAAATCTTTCCACAACGTTTCGGGCGCAAAGGTAGGCATTTCCCTCAAGCGTCATTGCAAGTCAGGTGGATTTTGTGCATCGCTAACGTTTTTTACACTTTATGTCGATGCCCGCCATGGTGCAGTTCGTCTTGGAGTTGCCGCATGGTCTTGCCCGTGGCGGGGTGCACCAGCGACGGGGCAATCTCTGCCATGGGGTCGATGACAAATGTCCGCAGGTGCATCAACGGGTGCGGCACGGTGAGTGCCTGGGCATCGATGGTCTCGCCCTCGATGATGAGGATGTCGATGTCTATCACACGGTCGTGGTAGATGCCGTCCCGCGACTTGGATGTGCGTCCCATGCCGCGCTCGATCTCCTGGCAGGCGGCAAGGATGCCCGTAGCCTCCATGCCGGTCTCCACGCACAATGCGGCGTTGGCAAAGGTGTTAGCTGACTCGAATCCCCATGGCGCGGTCGTGAAAAGGGAAGACAGGGAAACGACCTTCCCCACCTTCCCCTCAATCTGCCGGACGGCGCGGGCGATGTTGTCCCGCCTGTCGCCGAGGTTCGACCCGAGCCCGAGGTAAACGCGCCGCACGTCCACGGCTCAGTCGTTGACTATCAGCATCGCGTCGCCGTAAGTGCCGAACATATAGCCCTCCTTCAACGCCTCCTCATAAGCGTGCATGACAAACTTGTAGCCGCCGAAAGCCGTGACAATCATCAGGAGTGTCGAGAGCGGCAAATGGAAGTTTGAGACCATTGCAGTCGCCACAGAGAACTCGTAGGGGGGGAATATGAATTTATTAGTCCAACCCTCGTAGGGCTTGAGATGCCCCTCCGTCCCGGCTGCGGTCTCCGTCGCGCGGATTGCCGTCGTGCCTATCGCGCAGACTTGCCGCCCGCTGTCCTTGGCGCGGTTGACTATCCCGGCCGCCTCGTCGGTGACAAACATCTGCTCGGAGTCCATCTTGTGCTTGGTGAGATCCTCCACATCTATCTCCCGGAAATTGCCTAATCCGGCGTGGAGTGTGATGAAAGCGGAGCCGATGCCTTTTATCTCCATGCGCTTCATCAGCTCACGGCTGAAATGAAGTCCTGCCGTCGGTGCGGTCACAGCCCCCTCGTTGCGGGCGAAGATTGTTTGGAAACGCTCCTCATCCTCTGGCTCGACGCTGCGTTTGATGAATGACGGGAGCGGCGGTTCACCGAGTGCGTACAGGGCTCGTTTGAACTCTTCGTGCGTGCCGTCGTACAGGAATCGCAACGTCCTGCCGCGCGACGTGGTGTTGTCTATGACCTCCGCGACCATAGCGTCGTCATCACCGAAGTAGAGCTTGTTGCCTATCCTTATCTTGCGTGCGGGGTCCACGAGCACATCCCAGAGACGCAGGTCCTCGTTCAACTCACGCAGCAGGAAAACCTCGATGCGCGCCCCGGTCTTTTCCTTGTTGCCATAGAGGCGGGCCGGGAAGACCTTGGTGTCATTGAAGACGAAAACATCGTTTTCATCAAAATAATCGATGATGTCCTTGAAGACCTTGTGCTCTATGCTTTCGCTCTTTTTGTGCAGGACCATGAGCTTCGCCTCGTCGCGGTAGAACGACGGGTGCAACGCGATGCGGTCTTCGGGCAGTTTGTAGTTGAATTGCGACAGTTTCATGTTATATGCCTTTGTTTGTTGTTTCCTATCAATTGTCCTGGTTCTCGATTTGCATATAGTCGAGGGCTGCGATGAAATCCTCTGGGGTCATGCAGTCATCGAGCGTGGCATCTCCCACTCTTATCCGTTGCAAGGCGACCAGGTGCGCCCCGCTTTGCAAGGCGATGCCGATGTCCCGCGCCAAAGCACGGATGTACGTGCCTTTGCTGCACACGACACGCAGTTTGATGTCGGGCATTGAGTAGTCCATCAGCTCCAGTTCGTCTATTGTCAGCGTCTTGGCTTTCAATTCCACGTCTTTCCCCTTGCGGGCAAGCTGGTAGGCGCGTTTGCCATCGACCATGCAAGCCGAGTATGCCGGCGGCACCTGCTCTATCGTCCCGACAAAAGACTTGAGGACTTCCTCGACCATCGGCCGTGTGATGTGCTCCGTCGGGTAGGTGGCATCGATCTCATGCTCCAGGTCAAACGACGGGGTAGTAGCCCCGAGGCGCAGCGTTGCGACGTACTCTTTTGTCCCGGCCTGCAACTCTTCGATGCGTTTTGTCGCCTTGCCCGTGCAGATGATCATCACCCCCGTTGCGAGGGGGTCGAGCGTTCCGGCATGGCCCACCTTGAGTTTCCGTTGCCCGAGGCGGCGGCAAATGGCGATACGCAACTTCCCGACGACATCAAAGGATGTCCATCGGTAGGGTTTGTTTATGTAGAGAATCTCCCCTGCGTTGAAATCCATCAGCGTTTCAATTGACGTAGTTGTAGACAAGGGTTGCCGCCCCGGCCAGAGCGCAGTATATGGCGAAGTAAATCAACTTGCCGCGCCGCACGATGTTTATCATCCATTTGCAGGCCAGGCAGCCCGACAAGAATGCAGCCAAGAATCCTATGACCAGCGGCAGCGGTTCTACACCGAGCGCGTCAACGCCGTTCTTCACCATATCTATAATGTTGAGCAGGGCTTCACCCAGTATCGGCGGGATTACCATCAGGAATGAGAACTGCGCCATGTTGTCCTTCCGGTTGCCGAGGAGCAGTCCCGTGGCTATCGTCGTCCCCGACCGCGACAACCCGGGCAGGACGGCGACGGCTTGGGACAGCCCGATGATGAATGCGTCAAGCATCGAGATCGACTTTTTCTTCCCGGACGACCAGTAATAGGACAGGGTGAGCAGCACGGCGGTCAGCAACAACATCAGCCCGACAATGAGCAATCCCGAGCCGAACACCGCCTCCACCTTGTCTTTGAAAAAGAGCCCGATGATGCCCACCGGGATCATCGAGACGACAATGTTGAGTGTGTAGCGTGTCCCGTCGTTGAGCCCCTGCGAGGGATGCGCACAGCAACGGCCGAGGTCTTTGAACAGCCACGCCACTTCCTTCCAGAGTATCACGAGCGTGCTCAGCACCGTGGCGACGTGGACGGCGATTGTGAACGCCATGCTCTCCTCGGCCTCTATGCCAAACAGTGCCGAGCCGATGGCCAGATGTCCCGAACTGCTCACTGGCAGGTACTCGGTCAGCCCTTGCAGCAAACCGAGGATCAGAGCTTGCAAGCTGTCCATCACTCAGCCCCCTCCTTGTCTTTGCCGGCTGCATCCTGCCTGGCAGGCGCGTCATCCTTGGCGCGAGCCATTATGCCGTAGATTACAAACAAGAAGCCAAAGAAGCAGACCGCCGGGGCAACCTTTATCGCCCTCGCGCTGAATATGCTTTCCTCGAAATGCGTCTCGGTGGAAGCGGGCGTTATCATCAACAAAAAGCCGATGATGACTATTGCCATCCCGATTGCTACCAGGATGTAGTTCATTTTGCCAAAAGCCAAATTCCTTTTTTCCATTGTCTTTTTATGTGTATTGTTTTATGTTCCGTCAGACATTGTACAAATCCCGGCTCTTCATCTTCAGGAATCCGTTGAGCGACACCGTGGCGCAGAGCGACGTGAGCACTATGCCGGCGGCCAGCACACTTGCCCCAACGACGACCATCACCCGTGGTGTCACCACCGACATCAGTTGCGGCTCATATCGCAGCAGCATCCAGATGCCCGCACCAAGCAACGCGTTGGCGAAAACCGCCGCCACCACTCCCGCCCACACATGACGTGCGACGAATGGCCGGCGGATGAAACCCCAGCTGGCTCCGACCAGTTTCATCGTGTTTATGATGAAACGGTTGGAATAGATGGACAACCTGATCGTGTTGTTTATAAGCGCGAAAGAGATGAAGGCGAGGAACGCCGCCAGCACCGTGAGTACGATGCTGATGCGTCCTATGTTGCGGTTGACAGATTCGATGAGGTCTTTCTGGTAGAGGATGTCGTTGATGTCACTCTTCTCGCGCAGGGAGGATTCAATCTTTGCTATGCTATCGACATTCGCATACGCGGCGTTGAGTCTTATCTCTATCGATGCCGAGAACGGATTGTAACCGATGAACTCCGTGGGGTCCATCCCCAAAGCCTCGGTCTCCTCGGCAAGGGCTTGTTCCTTGGAGATGTAAAGGGTGCTTTTGACATACGGCTGCGCATCGAGTTCCTCCTTGAATTGCATGATGTTTGTCACGTTCATGTCGTCTGACAACAGCACCGAGAATACGAGGTTCTCGCGCACATACACCGACAGATTGCGGGCGGACATGACAAAGAGCACGACAAGGCCGAGCAACAACAGCACCATCATCGTGCTGAATCCCGATGTCACAAATTGCAGCCCGGGCGACCACCGCGACCTGCGCCTATATGTCCTGGACTTTGACATGGCTCATTTCTTCTTCATTACATAAATCAACGAACTGCTCCGCTCCTTGTTAGCCATCGTCCGCATCAAGGCGGCAGTCCCCACGGCGAGACCTCTCAGCAACGGGAGGCGCGCCCCACGGCCTTTCTCGCTCATCATTGAGATGTAAAAGGCATCAAAGTGCATCGGCAGCATCTCGACAAGGCTGAACCCGTGCGCTTTGCCCAGACGCAGCACGTCGCTCGGTGCGAAGTGCCACAAGTGGCGGGGCACATCCCATGCAGCCCAAGCGTTGCCGTAATGGCGGGCATCGTAAGAGGTGCGGTTGGGCAACGCCAGCACCAGCAGCCCGTCGGCGGACAACAGCCGCGAGAAGCAGTCCATCTTGTCATGCAGGTCAGAGATGTGTTCGAGGACGTGCCACAAAGTCACGCAATCAAAACTGCCCGGCGCGAATCCCGTCAAATCATCAGGCACACGCATCTTGATGCCAAAGTGCGCGAAGGCGAATGCCCGCGCCGCGTCACCCGGCTCGACGGCCTCGGCCTCCCAGCCCACCTGCTTCATGCGGTTGGCGAAGTAGCCCGTGCCTGCCCCGTAGTCGAGCACACGCCCGTGCCGTTTACCCGTGAAGTGCGACACCAGGCCGCTCTTCTCCCTGAGCATGAACCACCGCACCAGATGATAGGCTTTGTTGACCAGGCCTCGCGACGTGTCAGAATGCGAGATGTAGTCGCACGACTGGTAGTAGCGGCCCATCTCCCCGTCGGCAGGCACGCCGCCAGTGAAATGGAAACCGCATGACTTGCAAGCGCACACGGGGAAAGTCTCCCCCGAGACGAAATGGTCGGTGCAACTCATCACCACCTCCACCGCCTCCGACCCGCAGAGGGGACAGGGGCGGCAGGCGGAACGCACTATGTCAACGTCTTTGACTTCGCCTGTCGGCATGATTTACCCTAATTTTATGCAAATTAGCAAATAAATTGCCGCACGGCTTCACACTGTTAACGTATATTAACCATTAAAAGCCGCGCCGCCGTCATTCCACCGTCCATCCCATAACTCCAACCCCCGGTTGAGTGGCAAGCGGCGCAAAAGCCATGGCAATCGCCGTGAAACCGGTTGCACGGCGAGGAAAGTTTGTTTTTAACCTGAATCTATATATTTGCAGGTTAAGTTTACATATTTGCAACCTGAGTTTACATAAACTTAACCTAAAAATAAACTTTTCCCGGTGCGCGGCTGTTTTTCCTGGCCGCCGGCATCGGTGGCGGAAGCAGGGCATGGGGCGTGGACGAGCCTGGATGTGGCATGGTGTGGCATTGCAATGTCATTTTTGTCGGAGAATAGTTGCCTATTAGGATTAAAATTCGCTAACTTTGGTTTCAACAACTTTAAAACCGCAAAAGACCATGAGCAACAAAAGGAAAGAGGCAAAAGCCCGCCGCGAAGAGGAAAGAGGCAAAAAGGTGTTCCGCAACATCACCATAGTCATGGTGGCGCTGGCCGTAGTGCTGATTGCCGCTTTCTCGATTTTCCTATGACGGAGATTGAACGCAAGTTCCTCGTCACGGGCGACTACAAGCCCTTTGCCTTCTCGCATTCGAGGATACGGCAGGGATACATCTGCGCCGACCATGGCCGCACGGTGCGTGTCCGCCTGCGTGACGGCGTGGGGACGTTGACGATAAAAGGCCCTTCTGGCGACGGGGGGGTGAGCCGTTATGAGTGGGAAACGGAGCTGAGCCCCGAGGATGCCGCGCAGATGCTCGGTTTGTGCGGCGGGGCGTTCATCGACAAGACACGCTGGCTGGTGCGGAGTGGCAAGCACGTGGTGGAAGTGGACGAATTCCACGGCGAAAACACCGGACTTGTCGTCGCCGAGATAGAACTGGGCAGCGAGGATGAAGCATTTGAGCGGCCGCCTTTCCTCGGCGAAGAGGTGACGGGCGACGCACGCTACTACAACTCAAACCTGATGAAGCACCCCTATTCGTCGTGGGGCATTGGCTGAGCATCGGGTGAAAAGCACGGGGATGTGAAATGGAAAAGCTGTATGCCTACTTGCCGCAGGATTTTGTGAACTTTGTCCTGGTCACATTGTTCGCCCTCCTCATCGGGTTGTCCCAACGCCGCATCGCGTTGCGGCGGGAGGGGGAGACGACAGTATTCGGCACTGACCGCACTTTTACGTTCATCGGCATCCTGGGGTACTTGCTTTACATCCTGTCACCTGATGATTTCACCCTTTTCGTCGGAGGCGGCGCGGTCGTGGGGCTGCTGTTGGCGACAAACTATCTGGTCAAACAGCTGCGGCATGATGTCTACGGGGTCACGTCGATAGTCATCGCACTCATCACCTACTGCCTCGCGCCGATAGTATACACTCAACCGTCGTGGCTCTCGGTGACTGTCGTGGTCGCCGTCCTGATGCTGGCCGAGATGAAACACACCTTCACGGAGCTGGCACAGAGGATGAACAACGACGAGATGCTGACCCTTGCCAAGTTCCTTGCCATAGCGGGCATCGTGCTCCCGATGCTGCCCGACAAACCTTTTGTCGCAGGGGTGTCGCTCACACCTTACAGCATCTGGCTGGCGACGGTGGTGGTGTCGGGCATATCCTACTTCTCCTATCTCCTGCGGCGGTATGTATTCAAAGAGGCCGGCATCATGGTGGCGGGACTGTTGGGAGGCCTTTACAGCAGCACGGCGACAATCATCGTGCTGGCCCGCAGCTGCAAGGCGGCCGCCGAGGGTGAAAAGCGGGAATATGTCGCGGCAATGCTGATGTCTGTCGCGATGATGTTCCTCAGATTCCTGTTCCTCGCCGCCATCTTCAGCAGGCCATTGTTGGCGCGGCTCTACCCCTACTTGCTCATGATGTGCCTCCTCACGGCGGCGACATCGCTTGTCATGCACCTGCGCTGGCGGCATCACACGCAAAAAGGCGCGGTGGAAGCCGAGGAGACGAGCAACCCTTTGGAGTTCAAGGTGGCACTCATCTTTGCGTTGCTTTTCGTGGTGTTCACATTTGCTACGCACTTCACCTATATGTATTTCGGTGACTCCGGTGTCAACGTGCTGTCCTTCGTGTCGGGGGTAAGCGACATCACGCCTTTTGTGCTCAACCTTTTCGGCAACGTCAACCTTGGCATCGATGACATAGTGCGCTGTTCCTTGCAGGCTATGCTCGCCAATGTGGCGGTCAACATGGTTTATGCCTACCTCTTTTCGGGCAAGTCGCGGCGGACGGCACGCGCTGTTTTCGGTTCTTTCGGGCTGGTCATCGTGCTGGGAGGCGGTGTGTTGGCGGCGGCATGGCTGTTTACGTGAGAGACTGTTTACTAACTTTTATAATTCCAGATTTTATGAGATTCAGACAATTATCAGTGTTCGCGGCCATTGCGGCGTTGGCTTTCGTCGCTTCGTGCCAGAAGAAAAGCGATGACTACCTGCGTTTCATCCCTGATGATGCAGTGGTGGTTGTGGGGACTAACGTCCAATCGCTGCTTGACAAGAGTGATGTCTTGTCGCACCAACAGGTCAAAGATGCCATCATTAGCAGTGCAGAGCAGGAGCTGGGCAGTGCCGGCGTGCAGTTGGTCAAATCCATCGTCGATGACCCCGCCGAGTCCGGTCTTGACTTGAGCAAAGACATCTATTTTTGGATGGAAGACATCAACCGTGGCAATGGTGGATTTGTGATGGCACTCTCGGACAAAGACAAATTCATGAACCTCATCGACGTGACCGACACCAGTGGCGACCCGATGGAGTTCACCGACTACGAAGGCTACATGATAGGCGAAAGCAGCGACTTGGCAGTGGCCATCAGCGACGGGTTCGCCTTGGTATACAGCGGGATGTACGACACGACCATCCTCGACGTGCTGAAAAACAAGCTGAAGGATGAGACCGAGGGCACGTTCACATCCACCACTACCTACAAGAAGATGACATCTCTCGGCGCGGACATGGCGATGATGTTCTCGCTTGAGGAGCTCATGGATGAGGGCGGCTATGCACAAGTCTACGGGGTACTTCCCAAGGATATGCCTCTTGCCGACGTTGACGGGATCGTGGGGTTGACCTTCGAGGCCGGAAAGGTCGTGACGGACTGGTCCTACCATTCGGAGACAGGCGAGTGGGACAAGTGGGTAAAGGAGAATGCAAGCAACGCAGACAAGGTTGACGGCACGATGATGGACTACTTCGGTCAGGACGCGTTGGGTGTTTTGTTCTGCTCCATCGACGGGAAGGCAGTATCCAAGATGCTGGAGCAATATCCCGAGTATGCCAATATGTACGACCAACTCGACCTCCCCTTTGACCTTGACAGACTGCTGTCTACTATCGACGGGCAGATTGGCATAGGCGTAAACTCCTTCAATCTCCTGCCCGAGGTCGTCCTGTGCGCCGAGGTCAGCAGCGATGACATAATGAACACGATGACCACACAGCTTGGCGGCACCGAAGTGGCCGAGGGCAAGTATGTGGCAAACGTTGATATGGTGTCGGTTTATTACGGCATGGAGGACGGCAAGTTCTATGCCTCCCTCTCGCCAAACAGCAGGGAAGGGTTGAAGACAGTCGATCCGTCATTCTCTGGCAACGAACATTCCGGCACGGCACGTGGGAGCTACGGCTACCTCGGATTCAACATGCGGGCGTTCATGATGTTGCCATTTGCCGACAACCTCCGCTACGAGATGGATCCTGAGGGGTTTGCCTTGCTCAAATCCATTGATTATGTCGAACTCTATGCCACCAGCATGAGCGAGGGACGGTTGGTCGTGTTTACCAATTCTGAGGAGAACCCTCTCAAGGTGGTCACGGAGTTGCTCGTGGGTGCACTCTAAGCCTGTGGATCAGCTAACATTTGACGGCGTGGTGCCGTCGGCACTCTTGGGACGCACGTCCGCCTCAGGTCTCTGGGGCGGGCGGCACACCTTTGAGCGTGGCAGGACCTATCTTGTCGAGGCCGCCTCCGGCACGGGCAAATCATCGTTGTGTGCCTACGCCTACGGCTACCGCAACGACTACTCTGGCCGCATCCTGTTTGACGGGACTGACAGTGCAAAGCTCGGCAAGGCGGCATGGAGGAGGCTGCGGCTCACGTCGCTGAGCCTGATGTTCCAGGAACTAAGGCTCTTTGGCTCACTGACTGCCATGGAGAATGTCCGCCTGAAAAACGACCTCACGCACCACAAAAGCGACGAAGACATTGACACCCTCTTCGACCGCCTCGGCATAGCGGACAAAAGGGATGCCCCCGCCTCGCTGATGTCATACGGCCAACAGCAGCGCGTCGCCTTTATCCGTGCCCTGTGCCAACCTTTCGATTTCTTGTTCATGGACGAACCTGTGAGCCATCTCGACGAATGCAACGCTTCTGCGCTAGCCGACATCCTGGCCGAAGAGCTTGACGCTCGCGGCGCTTGCGCCGTTGTCACGTCGGTGGGACGCAAGATGAATTTTGATTTTGACGAGAACATAACACTATGAAACTCCTCTGGAAACTGCTCCGTACACACGTCAGCGCGGGTCAAATCATCGGATTCTCCCTTGCCAACGTCCTGGGGCTTGCAGTCGTGATGACTGCCGTGGTGCTGCATGGCGACGTGCTTCCCCTCTTTGACGGCAGGGACGCGCTGGCCGGCAGCAGCTATGCCGTCATCTCCAAGCCCGTTGACACCATGGCTTCCGCCCTTGATGGCGACAAGGTGTTCACCGATGACGAGATCGATGCACTCGCCGCCCAGCCTGCGGTGTCAGGTGTCGGGCGGTTCACCCCCTCGACCTACGAAGTCTATGCAAGGATAAGCCTCGGCAACGGTGTGGAGATGTCTACCGATATGTTCTTTGAATCCGTGCCGGATGCGTTTGTAGATGTCGATAGCGAGCAATGGCGGTTCGTCGAGGGCGGCAAGTACTTGCCGATAGTCCTCCCCCGCAACTACCTGGATCTCTACAATTTCGGTTTCGCCTCGGCGAAAGGCCTGCCAAAACTCTCGGAGGACGTTGCCGGAGTTATGAACATCAGTATCGACATCATCGGGCGCGGCCGCCGCGACACCTACCTCGGGTTCATCGCGGGCTTCTCCAACCGGCTCAACACAATCCTTGTCCCGCAGTCATTCATGGACTATGCCAACAGCCAGTACGGCACGTCGCCCGCCCCTTCACCGTCACGTCTCATCGTCGAGGTCGCAAACCCGTCGGACGAGTCACTGGCATTGATGCTCAAGGACAGCGGCTATGAGGTGGCCGAGGGCGATGACAGCAGCGGGAGGCTCGCATTCTTCCTGCGCGTGGTCGCCGGGCTTGTCATCTCGGTCGGGTTGCTGATCAGCGCGTTGGCGTTCTTCATCTTCGCCTTGAGCATATATTTGTTGCTGGAGAAGAATATGTCAAAGCTCGAAAACCTGATGCTGCTCGGCTACTCGCCGCACCGTGCCGCCGCCCCCTACCTGGCGTTGACCCTCGTGCTCGGCGTGTTGCAGACGGGATGCGCCGTGGCGTTGGCAATGGCGGCGCGTGCAGCCTGCCTTGACAAGCTGTCCCCCATGTTTGGCGACCTCGGGCAAAGCGGGTTAGCCCCCATGATGATGACTGCGGCGGCGTTGCTCGCATTGCAGGTCATCCTCTACTACGCCGTCATCATTCTTAAGGTCAGACGCATAGCACGGTGAGCCACAATCCCCGCAAGCCATGACGGACATTTGGGACAAGGAGAAACGGTCGGCAGTGATGAGCCGCATCAAGAGTCGGGACACTGGTGCGGAGATGATTGTGCGACGCTATCTCTTCGCACATGGCTACCGATATAGGAAGAATGTGAAGGGACTGCCTGGGACACCAGACATTGTGATGCGCAAGTACGGCATAGTCATCTTCATCCACGGATGCTTCTGGCACGGGCACACCGACGGGCATCTGCCCAAGTCCAACCAGGAATTCTGGAAATCCAAAATCGAGCGCAACAAGGCACGTGACCGCCGCGACAAAGAACGCTTGCAGGCGATGGGATGGAGGGTGATGACCATCTGGGAATGCCAACTCAAGCCAGCGGTGAGGCAACAGACGTTGCGCGAGATGGAGTATCTCATCAACCACGCCTATCTCCAGCGGCTCAAGCCGAGTGAGGCGAAGCCCTACGACCAGACCGAGACTCCGACTGCGCTCGCCGCAGAGGACATGGCGGACTATGGCAAATGAGCTGCCCCGCACATCCGAGGCTGCACCAAGGCTTGCTGCCGCAATGTCATCGGATGCTGCGCGGATGGGCATCATTTGTCCGTGCGGCTGACAATGCATTCCGCAATGGGCGCCTTCGGGCATCAGTCCTCGTACATCCGATCGATTACGTCGGCATAGTGCTCGGCGACGACCTGGCGGCGCACCTTGAGCGTGTTGGTCAGTTCGCCGCTGGCCATTGTGAACGGCGACGGGAGCAACGTGAAGCGTTTGACTTGCTCGTAGTGTGCGAAGTTGCGTTGCAAACGGTCGATGCGCCGCGCCATCATCTCGGTTATCCGTGGGTCGGACAAGAGAGCCTGGCGGTCCGAGTACCCTATGCCATGGTCGCGGGCGTAAGCCTCAAGGTTGGGAAGGTCGGGCACGATGAGCGCTGAGACGTACTTGCGGCGGTCGGCAATCACGCATATCTGGTCTATGAATCGGTCTATGACCAGCGCGGACTCGATGGACTGTGGGGCGATGTACTTGCCATTGGATGTCTTGAACAGGTCTTTGATCCTGTCAGTCAGGAACAAGAGGTCTCCCTCAAGCCGCCCCGCGTCGCCGGTGCGGAACCATCCGTCGGCGGTGAACGCTTGTTTGTTGGCCTCGGGCTTGTTGTAGTAGCCCGATGTGATGGTAGCCCCCCTTAATTGTATCTCACCATCCTCGGCGATGCGCACGCTGACATTGGGCATGACTTTGCCCACCGAGCCTATGACATAGTGCTCAAAGTCAGTGAAGGAGACTGTCGCCGTCGATTCCGTCAGGCCATAGCCCACGATGAGCCGTATGCCGACGGCGCGGCAAAACTCGAAAACCTTGTCAGGGACTGCCGCTCCCGCCGTCGGGAAGAAGTTGCCCCGCTCGATGCCTATGATGCGCCTGAGACGGGAATAGATGGTGCGTTCGTAAAACCGGTATTTCAACGCCAGCCACAACGGGGGACGCTTGCCTTTGCTGCGGCAATCCACGTTGCAGCGTTTGCCGACGCGCAGGGCGTCATACATCATCAGCCGCACGAGACCCCGTGATGCGGACATCTTGCTGCGGACTGCCGTGTAGACCTTCTCCCAAAAACGCGGGACACTGCACATGACAGTGGGACGGACTTGCAATATGGCCTCCTGGATGTCTGTCGGGTGCGTGTTGACACACACAGTCACGCCTTTGTGGAGGCAGAAGTAAGTCCAGGCACGTTCAAAGATGTGTGTCAGAGGGAGGAAATCCATCGCCACGTCGTCCGTCGTGAGCGGCGTGAGCCTCAGGTCGTGGTTGATGAATGCCTGGGTGTAGTTGCTCTGGTGCAGCATCACGCCCTTGGGTTCACCCGTTGTTCCCGACGTGTAGAGGATGTCCACCAGGTCTGTCTCCGCCGACCGTGCGCGCCGCTCGGCGATGAGCGAGGCAAAGGGCAGCCCTTCGCCCTTCGCCATGAGGCTTGCCATCGACATGACACCCCGCCCCTCGGCCTTGGCATCGGGGTCAAAGACGACTATCGTCTCAAGTGTCGGGCATGAGTCCAGGACTTGCAAGGCGGTAGCCAGTTGGTAATCCTCGCCGACAAAGAGGATGCGGATGGCGGCATCGTTGACAATGTACTCGACTTGCGATGCCGAGCTCGTGGCATACAATGGCACGGCCACGGCACGGTTTGAATAGACGGCGAAGTTGACTGTAAGCACCTCGGGCATATTTTGGGAGAAGACCCCGATCCGCTCGCCCTCGGCGACACCAAGCGATGCAAGGGCGTTGGAGCAAGCCTCCACGTCGCTGGCAAACTCAGCCCAAGTGATGGGAATCCAGGATGTCTTGTCCTTTGTCCAACGTTGCATGGCGGTTTTGCCGCCGAATTCCGAGGCACGAGCCAGTATCAGATTTGACAGAGTGACGTAACCCATAAGGCTGGAATTGTAATGATAGCACAAATATATTTAATAAGATTTAATGTTACTGGCATCGCGGCACAAATATCATTGCAAGCAAACGCCCGTGACTTGCCTCTTTGCAAGCTCGATCATGCGGTAGTTGCGGTGACGGGTTCGGTGTTTTTGGTTGGTGATTTGATGTATATCGGCGGATGTGGAGGATGATTTTGTGCTAATTGCGCTGGTTTGTGGATTTAGTTGCCGAATTTCGGAAGATTTCACGCCGTGTTGGCAAGTAAAAAACCGTAACTTTGCGAAAAATACAAATTATTGTTTTTTAAAACACAAACAGACCTATGAGATTGAAAAACTACGCATTCGCTTTGGCATTTGTCGGTCTCGGCGGCACCACACTGGCCCAGACGCCTGACAATTGGCTTGAGTTCAATGGAGAAGACCAGTATGTGACCGTCCTGTCGCACGCTGACTTTGACATCAACCTTGATGAGGACCTGACCATCACTTGCTGGGTCAACATGGATCGGTTGGTGAACGGTCAAAGGTTCGTTGCCCGCCGCCACATGGATCAGACAAGCGGCTGGAGCACAGGTTATGAGATGTGGGGAGGTGAAACATCATCAAAGTACTTTGCAATCAACACACCTAAAGCCGAGGGTGGCAACATCCTCTCCGATTGGTGCAATGCCGGCAGCGGTGCTACTGGCACGTGGATGCATCTGGCAATGGTCATCAGCCACACCGATGGTTATGTCGCATTGTACCGTGACGGGCAGGAGGGCAATAAGAAGACCACCTCTGAGCTCGCAAGCTGGAGCGTCAACAACGGGCTTGACCTGATGATGGGTGCTACGAGGTCGGGCGAATCGGGCTATGGTTACTTCTTCGACGGCAAACTTGCAGACGTGCGTGTCTGGAAGAAAGCCCTGACACAAGAGGAAATCGCAGCCGACATGACGGCAGAAGTCGGCGAAGACACCGAAGGCCTTGTGGCTGCCTACGACTTCCAGAACATCGAGGGCACGACGTTGCCAGACATTAGCGGCAATGGCCACGACGGCACATTGCACGGTTATGCGCCTGTCTCGTCGGGAGAGGCATCGATTTACTCGGTGCAAGCCAGCGGGGATACCAACTTTACCGGTCGCGGAAACAATGACGAGGTGGCGGTAAAGGTCGAATTGGAGACAATCGGCGAAGGCGACTACGCATTCCAAACGGTGAAGCTCGACCTGGGCGGGACTACTTCACTCTCAGACATAGAGGCTGTGAAAGTCTACTCAACGACTTCCGACAAGTTTGATGCGCGCAACCTTGAGGATGCAACGCTCCTCGGGACTTTTAAGAGCATTGAAGAGACGATGACTTGCGACCTCAGCGGTTCTACTGCCGTAGGGTCAAGCTACCTGTACGTGACTTTTGACGTGGCAGAAGGCGCGACAGAGGGAAATCAGATAAGCATCAGGCTGACGGAACTCGATGGCAAGGCCGTGGAGATGGATGCAACCTCGCGTGAGGTGCTGCTTGCCCGCACATTGGTCTTCGCCCCGGGCGATTACAACTCGATGTACTACCGCATACCCGGCATCATCACAGCCAAGGACGGCTCACTTGTCGCCGTCACCGATGCAAGGAAGTACAATCAGGGCGACTTGCCGGGCGACATAGATGTGACCGTGCGCCGCAGCACTGACGGTGGCAAGACGTGGAGCGAGCCGGTGATCATCGCTAAGGGTCAAGGACAAAAACGCGGATACGGCGACGCGGCACTCGTGCAAACGACGGAAGAGGGCGGATTGCTCTGCATCTTCGCCGGGGCAAACGGTCTCTGGGCATCGACACCGAGCTATCCTATCCGCACCTATTATTCCAAGAGCACGGACAACGGCAAGACATGGAGCACACCGGTGGACATCACCGACCAGATTTACGGTGCCGGTTGCGGCGACACCGAGCGTGCATCATGGCAGGCTTCGTTCTGCGCATCGGGACGCGGCTTGCTGACATCCAAGGGGCGTATAATGTTTGTAGCGGCTATCCGCCATTATTCCTACAACAACACACTCTACAACCACGTCGTCTATTCTGACGACAACGGAGCTACGTGGCACGTGTCGGATGTAGCAATGGAGGGCGGCGACGAGTCAAAGGTTGTCGAGCTGAACGACGGGACTATCCTCATGTCAATCCGCAGGCAAGGCGGCGGGGCACGCTTCTTCAACACGTCCAAGGACAATGGTGAGACATGGGGCAATCACAGCGAATGGCCGGAACTCTTGGAGCCGGGCTGCAATGGTGACATCGTGCGCTACACATCAACGCTTGACGGGTACGACAAGGACCGTATACTCCACACGTTGCCCAACGACCTGTCATCAAGGCAAAATGTGACAATGTTCCTCAGTTACGATGAGGGCGATACTTGGCCGGTGAAGAAATCTGTCTGCAAGACGGGTTCTGCCTACTCTTCGGCTACCATCCTTGATGACGGGACGATAGGTGTGTACTTGGAGGAGAACTATAACACGGAAGACTACTCGACCTACTTCCTCAACTTCTCATTGGATTGGCTGACAGACGGTGCGGACACGTGGGCTGAGCAGGGAGTCGAAGCTGTCGCCGCGCCTGAATTTTCGGTGCCTGGCGGCAAGTACACGACGGAACAAACGGTTGAAATAACGACAGCAACCGAGGGTGCGCAAATCTACTATACGACTGACGGCACGACACCCACCGAGGATTCTGAACTCTACACCGAGCCGCTTAAGATATTTGAGACCACCACGCTCAAAGCCATTGCCATGAAGGAAGGAATGGCAAACAGCAGCATGACAGTGGCAACCTACTCTTTCTTCGAATATGAGATCCCGCAAGGCACCACGCACGACAGCGAACAGCGTTACATCACCTCCGCAACGACCGAAGGTGCGATGGTGGAGCTCGACTATTCCAACAATTCCAATCCAGGCACTCTTTATGTCAAGGCTGACGAGGGTTTTACGGTGAAGCTAGGCAGCACTTTCGAGCTGAATGTGGCATCCACCAGCGACATGAAGTGGTGTCATGCGATTGTCTGGATCGACTGGAACTGCGATTACGACTTTGACGACGACGGGGAAGAACTGTTCAAGGTGGGCAATGATGTCGATGACAACGATGCCCCGGACAATATTAATAAGATAGGGAATGGGGAAGTCCCCGACTTCACCCGCACCATCACAGTGCCGGCTACCGCAGTCCTGGGCAAAAGCCGCGTGCGCATCCAGTTCACAGATGCCTGGCACATCAAAGGAGTTGACCACCCCGACCATTCGGCAACGGACAAAATCGACAAGGGCCGCGTGTATGATTTCGACATGACCATATCTGACGGCTCGCCACGCCTGACCATCGAGGAGACTGAGCACGGCACAATCACGGTTGTGGACGATGACACCAACGAGCCGGTGGCAAATGGCGACAAGGTGAACCTGGGACAATTCCTCCGCATCACCTTCACCCCTGACAAAGGGTATGAACTCACAAAAGCTATAATAGACGGTGAAGACATGATGTGGTGCATGGAGGACAACATCATCGCAATGGAGGTCGTCGAAGACTACGGCATGACCGTCTCTGCGGAGTTTGACCTCGGTGACGGCATCGAGACTACTGGGATGGGGGCTCTTTACTACGATGAGGCTTCATCAGTCCTTTATGTCGGCGATGGCGGGAGTCTCAGGCTCTACGACGTTACAGGCCGCAAGGTCGTTGAGACGCAAGTTGGCTCGGCCTACGACGCAAGCCGGCTCAAGGGCGGCATCTACATCGTCGAGGTCGATGGCCAGACAACGAAGTTCAGGAAGTGACAGCAAGACCGTCCGACCAACAAACTGAAAGAGCCGTCCACGCCGTGAACGGCTCTTTTAGTATCTTTGCCCCGCAAACACTACTAAAACAGAAGATTAACGATGCAGATACTCTTTGCCCCGCTCCAGGGTTACACGGATTTCGACTTCAGGAACACGCACAACGCAGTCTACGGGCACATAGATGCCTACTACACGCCATTTGTCAGGCTTGAGTCCGGTGGTACGTTCCGTCCAAAGGACATCAAGGACATATCTCCCGAGCGCAACACCGTCCCCCGCCTCGTACCGCAATTGATCGCGTCGTCGCACGATGAGGCTGTGACGATTGTGACGATGCTTGCAAACCAAGGTTACACCGAGATAGACATCAACATGGGCTGCCCGCACCGGCTGATGACAATAAGGGGAAAAGGCGCGGCCATCCTGTCATCGCCCGAGAAAGTGGCTGACGTGCTGTCGGTGACAAACGATTTCCCGGACATCACCTTCACACTCAAGATGCGCACAGGCATGGAGAACAATGACGAATGCCTTGCCCTCGCCCCCATCATCAACGCCAGCCGCCTGGCACACGTCACGGTGCATCCGCGCACGGGACGGCAACAATACGGTGACGAGGCTGACCGCGATGCCTTCGACCGTTTTGCCCAGGCGTGCGACAAACCGCTTGTATTCAACGGCGACCTGCTGACCATCGACGACATAGATGCGGTCACTTCACGTTTCCCATCCCTCGCAGGCGTAATGATCGGACGTGGCTTGCTCGCCAATCCCGCCTTGGCGATGGAGTGGCGGACGGGTGAAACCCTCGACGACACACGCCGCCGCGCGCTGTTGCGCCGCTTCGTGGCGGAGTTGCGCACAGCCTACGAGGCAAGGATGCAGGGTGAAAGCCAGCTCCTCATGCACCTCCATCCCATCTGGGAATACCTCTACCCGGAGATGGCAAAGCGTGACCGCAAGCGCATCGTCAAGAGCTCCAAGCTCGCCGTCTATACCCGCTGCGTGGACGAGGCGTTGCGATGACACGCACGCCGCCGGCACACCGGATGACATCCCTGCCTTGCACACGCATGGCAGGGATTTTTGTTGGGTGACACCATGCCGCGCAAGCCATGACAGAGGACACACGCTCAATGATGCCGCCGCTCTTGAAGCATTTGGTTAAGGCACAAAGGCGGTTAAGTTTGGCATGGACTTGCACGCCCCGGTGCATAAAGTTCATTACCTCCTAAGGAAAAGTATATTCAGAAGTTTTGTTTATATATTCAAAACTTCTGTTTATATAAACAAAACTTCTGTTTATACATTCAAAACTTTTGTTTTTACTTTATGTCAGACCTAATGGAAGTTTAGGCCTGACCCGACGGAACTTTTCCCGGCAGGCAACCCAGGTTTGTGATTAGTCCGACCGCCCCGGTGTCCCCATGCGCACAAAAAAACAATGGACACCCCGCGACGGGGCATCCATTGTCTTAGGTCATGCGCCTGGTGGCGTGGTTTCAATCGTCGTATATCACCCTGACGACATTGCCCGTGCCGTCCACGACAACGCCCTCGACGTTGCCGGCATCAAGTTCGACGAAGTAGAACACCCCCTCCTCGGTCTCGACCGCCTCGCTGTCATTGTCGATGGCGTGCAACGGGAATCCCTCGCGTTCCAGGGCTTCGAGGACAAACGCCGGCAAGAGGCTGGCGTGCCCAATCTCCCATGTCGTGCGCACCCACTGGAGGCGGGCGTTGAAAATCACTTCCTTTTCCATCCCGTCATGCAGGATTTCGACCTCGATGTAGCCGTCATCCTCGTCAAACTCACGGATGACCGCGCCCGGGTAACGCGACGCTATGAATTCGCCAATCTCGCCCGTGCCGTCAAGCCCGCCGCCTCCCGTGCCGAGATCCGGGCGGCTGTCCAGCAACTGCCCGTCTGCCGAGACGTAAACGGTGCATTCCACGTCAAACCGCGTCTCAAGCTCGAAGGCATAGAAGGCGGTCTCGCGGGTCTCATACCTGTCGATGTCGTCGATGTCGCCGTCACTCGTGTAACGTGGCGACGTGCGCAACGCCTCCAGCACTGCTGCCGGCACCTCGGACAGGCGGCGGCGCTCCAGCTCGGTCTTGGTGTAAAGCCATGATTGCGACGTGTCGAAGACTGCTTCATGCTTCATCCCGCCGTGGATGAACTCCACCTCGATGAGCCCGTACTCACTGTCAACATCGACGACCCGCGCCCCCGGGAAATGTTCGTCCAGCCACGCGGCCACCGACCCGCCGGGTTCTTGCGGGAGGAAACCGTGGCGGTCATCGTTTTCGTCGGCATCAAATATGATTTTGGCAAGGAATCCGTCCTCCATGTAGTAGAGGTCGGCATCGGTCTCCACGTTGTTTTCACGCTTTTCGACCTCTATCACCCACAATGTCTCGCTGCCGTTGCGGCGCAGGGCCTCGACGGTGCGGTCCTCGAGCTGCCATGGCGCGGCTGCATACTCGCTTGCCTCAAAGGCCAAACGCACCGAGTCCGGCAAGTACTCGTAGGGCATCTCCGTTTCCGTCATGTCCCACCGCCCGTCAAGCAGGAGGAACCACGCCCGTTTGTTGCGGTCTTGCCCGTCCGAGCGGGTTGTGGTGTCGTGGAAACTTGCGAATGCATGGTCGTCACGTATCCCCCAAGTGACCTGCGAGGCCGAGGGATACATCTCGTTGAATGCGGCAATGACATTTTCAGGGACGGTCTGGTCAACCGTTCCGCCTGAGTTAGGGGTGTCATCATCGCTGCACGCAGTGCTGATGAACAGACTGCCACTCATGGCTAAAGCCAGGAAAAGATTCTTGGTTTTCATGTCAGTTGTTTATTGATTCGGCGGCAAGATAAGTCTTTACAATCAATTTTACTAACAGTTTACATAAAATAGCTGGAAGCTCTATCACTTTTTTGCATATTTATCTATGCAACCGCTGTGGCGCGTGGTGCAACCGCCATTTGCCCGGGACGACGGCGGCGGAAACATTGTATGCAAATGCCAAAAACATTGTATGATACTGGCGAAAACATTGTATGCAAGGAACAGAAACATCGTATGTTTTCCCTGTCCAGCCCGTTGCCCTGCCAGGCGCGTCTGACTAAAAAGGCACGATGTTTGCAATCCCATTGCAAAATATTAGGGCTACTTTTGCGACAAAAAGAATGAAAACGATGCGACAAACGACCCAAGAGGCAGGCACTTGCAAGGCTGACTACTCCATCGCAGGGATGAGTTGCGCCTCATGTGCCGCGCGGGTAGACAAGATACTCAACCATCAGCACGGTGTCATCGAGGCCAATGTCAACTATGCCACCGCGACGGCGACGGTTGTGTTCGACCCACGCGAATGTTCACCCGATGTACTGCGCCGTGCGGTGCAGGACGGAGGCTATGACCTGCTGGCCAGAGACACGGGCCTCGGCGGGCAAGACGACGAGAGGCACGTCCGCGACTACGCAAAGTTGCGGCGGCAGGCCATCTGGGCCACGGTCGTGGCTGCGGTGGCAATGACTGTTGGGATGGTGTGGGGCGGCAGCCCTGTCACCGGCTATGTGAGCTGGGGGCTGGCGACAGCGGTGCTTTTCGTCTTCGGGCGGCGGTTTTTCGTCAACGCATGGCGGCAATTGCGTCACTTGTCGGCGAACATGGACACGCTCGTTGCCAACAGCACGGGGATTGCCTACGTCTTCAGCGTCTTCAACCTGCTATGCCCTGGCTTTTGGGTGGAGAGGGGCATCGAGCCCCATCTCTACTTTGATGCTGCTGCAATGATTGTGGCATTCATACTCATCGGGCGTTTGCTCGAAGACCGTGCAAAGCAAAAGACATCCACTGCCATCCGCAAACTCTCAAGCCTGCAACCCAAAACCGTCGCGCTTGCCACCGACGAGGGCGAAATGCTCATCCCCGTCGCCAAAGCCGCCGTTGGCGACACCATCATTGTCCGCCCCGGGGAACGCATACCGTTGGACGGGACGGTCACGACAGGCGAATCCTACGTCGATGAGAGTTCACTCAACGGCGAGCCTCTCCCCACGGCAAAACGCCAAGGGTCCAAGGTCTACGCCGGCACCATCAACCAACAAGGGACATTCCGTTTCAAGGTCGAGCGCGCAGGGGGTGACACCATGCTCGCGCAGATAATACGCATGGTGCAAGACGCCCAAGGCAGCAAGGCTCCTGTCCAGAAGCTCGTGGACAAAGTGGCGGGCATATTCGTTCCGGCCGTCATATCCATCTCGCTCATCGTCCTTGCCGCATGGTGGCTGCTGGCAGAGACTGACGGCTTTGTGCACGGATTGCACGCCATGATGACGGTGCTTGTCATCGCCTGCCCTTGTGCCTTGGGGCTGGCTACTCCGACCGCTCTCATCGTCGGCATAGGAAAGGGAGCGGAAAACGGCATACTCATCAAGGATGCCACAAGCCTTGAGATAGCCCGCAAGGTCGATGCCATCGTCCTTGACAAGACGGGCACTGTGACCGAGGGCCGCCCGTCGGTCTCTGATGTCTTGTGGATAGGCGACGAATCGCTGAAACGTTTGTTCGCCGCATTGGAACGTGCGTCCGAGCATCCCCTGGCCAAAGCCATCGCACAAGCGTTTGGTGATGGCACAGGCATCGAGGCAACAGCGTTTGAGAGTGTTACTGGCCAAGGCGTGCGCGGCGAGGTCGGCGGCAAGACCTGCCTTGCCGGCAACGAGGCATTGCTCCTCTCGGCCGGCATAGCCCTGCCCGACGAACTGCGGCAGGCGGCGGCACGATGGGAGGATGAGGCCAAAACGGTGGTGTGGTTCGCCACCGACGGCAAAGCGCTCGGCGTTGCAGCCATCATCGACAAGATAAAACCTTCGTCGCGTGCGGCAATCAGCCGGTTGAGGGCGATGGGCATCGAGACATTCATGCTGACTGGTGACAACCTTCATGCTGCCAAAGCCGTCGCGGCACAGGCAGGCATCACCCACGTCCACGCATCAATGCTCCCGGCGGACAAGGCGGATTTTGTCAAAAGGTTGCAGGCAGGAGGCCACACGGTCGCAATGGCTGGCGACGGCATCAACGACAGCGCGGCATTGGCGGCGGCCGATTTGGGCATAGCAATGGGCAAAGGCAGCGACATAGCGATGGAAACAGCCATGATGACCCTGCTGTCATCGGACTTGGACAAGATCCCGCAGGCGATACGCTTGTCGCAACTGACGATAAGGACTATCCGTCAGAACCTTTTCTGGGCATTCATCTACAACATCATAGCAATCCCCGTGGCGGCAGGTGCGCTCTACCCGCTGACAGGCTATTTGCTCGACCCGATGATCGGCGGCGCAGCCATGGCGATGAGCAGTGTAAGCGTCGTCACCAACAGTCTGCGGCTCAAGCGCAAACGCATATCTTTGCAAGAAACGCGGCACCACGCGGACATGGCACAAGACATCGTTAAAGACAACATAAAGACAAACGTCATGAAACAACAATTCAAAGTCCAAGGGATGATGTGCAACAATTGCCGCTCCCACGTCGAAAAAGCCTTGAACACCCTGCCTGGTGTAAAGGCAGTAGTGACCCTCGACCCTCCTGTCGCGGAAGTGGAGGCCGACCACGAGCTGACACTTGACGAAGTGCAGGCGGTGGTCGCGGAAAAGGCCGGCGACTACACCGTCACAAAGATGTAGGCCGCATCAGCAGCACCGTGCTGCACGGCAAATCCACCTGACCAAGCAAGCCATGGACAACGACAAAGACATTGCCATGTTGCAGAGCCGGGGCATAAAACCCACGGCCAACCGCCTGCTCGTCCTGAGGACAATGTGCGCCATGGGGCGGCCCGTCTCGATGGGGGAGCTTGAGATGACACTGGAGACCCTGGACAAGTCAAGCATCTTCCGTGTGCTGACGCTCTTTGCCGAGCACCATCTCGTCCACGCATTAGAGGACGGCAGCGGGATGATGAAATATGAGATCTGCGAGGGCGAAGGATGTTGCTCGATAGATGACATGCACACGCACTTCTATTGTGAGGTGTGCCACCGCACATTCTGCTTCAAGACCATTCACATCCCGGGCATCGAACTGCCGGAGGGATTCAAGATGACATCCATAAACTACATGGTCAAAGGCACTTGCCCCCATTGCTCACGGCACGCGGAGTGAAAATTGCCGCGCCGCCGTGACATCGGCGGAGGACATTGCATGATGAGGGCAAAAACATTGTATGCTAACCCAAGGAACATACAATGTTTTTGCCTTTTGCATTCTATGTTTTTGGCATTAGCATACGATGTTTTCCGGCTTGCGCACCGTGCCGCACGCCGAAAGTCCCGTCCACTCCGTCCGCCCCATCAGAAGTCATGGACGCGGCTCACGGCGATGCGGCGGCATTCGGCGCGTGCCACCTTGCCATTGGGGGTGAGGGGGATGCTGTCAAGCAGCACGATGTGCTTGGGACGGTGATATGCCGGCAACGACCGCACCGCATCGTCCAGCCTGTTGCGGTCTATGTCTGTGGCGGCGACAAGCAGTGTGGCGGCTTCACCAAACTTGGCATCGGGCACAGATGTCAGGACCAACGGCCAGGAGAGATGCTTGCGCAAAGCTGCTTCGACCTGCTCCGGGATGATTTTCACACCGCCCGAGTTGATCACATTGTCTTTGCGGCCGACGATGACAAAGCCCCCGTCGGGGCATAGCTCGGCGATGTCGTTGGTCACAATCGGCGTGCCGCACACGTCAGGTGCGTCGATGACGAGGGTATGGTCGGGCGAAAGCGAGAGCGAAACCCCTCCGAGCGGATGGTAATGTCCGTCTCCCCGCCTCCCAAGTCGGCGCATGGCGACGTGCGAGAGCGTCTCTGTCATGCCGTATGTGGAGTATGTTTTGCCGTCAAGTTCCGCGACACGGCTCTCAAGTTCGGGGCTGACGGCGCCTCCACCTATTATTATATGGCGCACGTGCTTTAGTTTCGCCAGTTGCCCGCCGTCCTGCATCATGTTGTAGAGCTGCATCGGGACGAATGCCGCGAAGTCTATGCCCGCATCAACGCCTGCCAGCGGATTGCCCGACGGCGGCACGACAGTCAAGTCCAGGCCGCGCACGATGGAGCGCACGACCATCATCTTGGCACCGATGTATTTCAGATCCATGCAGAGCAATGCCCTGTCCCCAGGCTTCAGGCCGAGGAAGTCGCAAGTCCTGATGGCACTGGCAATCATGCGCCGCTTCTCGGCCTGCATCGTCTTTGGTTTGCCGGTCGAGCCGGATGTGGTGACGGTCACGGTGTCTGACGGCGAGAACCATTCGGTCAGGAACGCGAACAGTTGCGCCATGTGCCCGGGCATTGCCTCCAGGTCTTCTGGGCGGAGCAAAAGCACTTCTTCGCGGGTCACGCGCCGCCCGTCGAGCAGCAAGCCGGCTGATGTCATGTCCATTGGCATATCTTCTGGAGCATTTCGTCGTTGGGGACATTGCGTTTGAACCAGAGCCGTCCGTCGCGCATCTCTATGCCAACGTCAACATTGTCGGTGAATAGCAGCCCGGTGCCCAACCCTTGCGGCATGGAGGTCTGGAGCGAAGCGCACCAATGCGCTATGGAGTTGAGCCCCACGTTGGTCTCAAGTGCCGAAGTCACCCACCATCCTATGCCTCTCGCCCGTGCCTCGTCGATCCAGCGTGCGCCGAAGGTCATGCCTCCGTGCAATGTCGGCTTGACGACAATGTAGGATGGCTTGATGACATCCAACATCCGCTCCACGTTGTCACGGCCGTAGACTCCGATGAGTTCCTCGTCGAGCGCGACAGGCACGGGGCTTTCGGCGGCGAGCCTGCCCATCTCATCCCATTGTCCGGCGCGTATCGGCTGCTCTATCGAGTGCAGGTCAAACCGAGCCAGCACATCCAGCTTGCCACGCACCTCGTCGATCGAGAATCCTCCGTTGGCATCGACCCGCAGTTCCAGGCGCGAGGCGGGGAACGCCTCACGGATGTGGCGCAACAGGTCAACCTCGGCGGCGAAGTCTATCGCCCCTATCTTGACCTTCATGCAGCGGCAACCCGTCTGCAACTTGTCATCGATGCGGGCAAGCATGGTGTCATGGTCGCCCATCCAGATTAGTCCGTTGATGTCTATGCCTTGCTTGCCACTGGCAAAGGCGGTGTCGCCGAGCCTGCTTCCGCCAGCCGCGAGGCTCAGCATGGCACTCTCCAGCCCGAAAAGCACCGAGGGACAACATTCAAGTCCGCACGCATCGACTTCCCCCGTCAGACGCAACCGGTCGCAGGCTCGCTCCAAAACGTCCGCATAGTCCGGCGTGTAGTCCGCACTCAAGTCATGCAGCGGGGCGCATTCCCCTATGCCGCAACGCTCACCGTCGTGCACGACGACATACCACACCCGGCGTTCGCGGTAGATGCCCCGCGACGTGCCGGCCGGTTGCTTGAATGCCAGCGTGCGGGGCAGCACCTCAACCTTCAGTTTCTCCGCCTGCATCGTTCACGGCAATTTGGGGAACTGGTCAAAATCGGGTTTGCGCTTCTCAAGGAATGCGTTCTTCCCCTCCTGAGCCTCGTCCGTGAGGTAGTAGAGCATCGTGGCATCGCCCGCCAATTCCTGTATGCCGGCTTGCCCGTCAAGTTCCGCATTGAGCCCGGCTTTTATCATCCGCAACGCCAGCGGGCTGAGCTGCATCATTTCCTCCGCCCATGCGACGTACTCGTCTTCGAGGCTTTCGAGGGGGACAACCTTATTCACCAGTCCCATCTCCAGAGCTTCCTGGGCGTTGTATTTGCGGCAGAGGAACCAGATTTCCCTTGCTTTCTTCTGTCCCACCACACGTGCGAGGTACGACGCGCCGAATCCCGCGTCAAAGCTCCCGACCCTCGGGCCCGTTTGCCCGAATATGGCGTTGTCAGAGGCTATTGTCAAGTCGCACACCACATGAAGCACATGGCCGCCGCCTATGGCAAAACCGTTGACGGCTGCTATGACCGGCTTGGGGATGCTGCGTATCTGACGCTGCACGTCCAGTACCGACAGGCGCGGCACGCCGTCCTTGTCGATGTAGCCTCCCCTGCCTTTGACGTTCTGGTCGCCCCCCGAGCAGAAAGCCTTGTCCCCCGCGCCAGTCAGCACGACGACACGCACCTCGGGCATCTCACGGCAAAGGCGCATGGCCTCGCCCATCTCTGCGGTAGTGGTTGGTGTGAACGCGTTGCGCCAACGGGGGCGGTTGATGGTTATGCGGGCGATGCCGCCGTAGAAGTCGAACAATATGTCCTCAAACTCCTTGATTGTCTTCCATTCTCTCTGTGCCATATCTATTGTTTGTTTTTAAGTGTCCTGTAATATTCCCTGAGCATCGCAACGTCACGCGCCGTGTCCGTGAAGACTTCGACGAGCATTGCCCCGGCACCGTCCGACGGCGCGGCGAGGGCATCGAGTGCCGCGTCGAGCGAGGCTTGGTCGTGCGCCGCCACATAACTGAAGCCTGCCGCCTCAGCCCACCCCCGCGCCGACAGGGCGTGCCGCCCGGTGACGTAGGACAAGCCTTCCTTGGCATTGTCAAGCCCCTTGAGGGAAGAGAAAATCTCGCCCCCGCCGTTGTTGACGAGCAGTAGCCGCACGTTGGACTTGCCGCCCGCGATGCCGAGACTGTTCATGTCGTAAAAGAAACTCAGGTCGCCGATGACCACGAAGTTCAGCCCCGTCGGGTCTGCGGCGGCATATCCCAACGCGGCAGACAGCGAGCCCTCGATGCCATTCACCCCCCTGTTGCAGCAGACATTGATGCCCGCCCCGAGAGGGTACAACTGTGCGTAGCGCACCGCCGAACTGTTGGCCAGATGCAACGTGCACCGCTCAGGCAACCTCGCGATGAGGCCTCCCACCGCTCCCATCGACGAGTAGGCGAAGTGCGGCGGCACGACCTCAGAGCTGCGGCGCATCCACTCCGAGCGGTAGGTGCTCTCGCCCCCACCGCCGCCTGCCCTGGTACGCATCACCGTCTCCCACGGGTCGCACTCGATGACCGACGTGAGGCAGCAATAGGTGTCGGCCACGCCACCGTCACTTGCCAAATGCCAATGTTCGCGTGGCGGGTTGTTGCGGACGAACTGTTTCACCCTCTTTGACACCACGTGCCCGCCGAAAGTCACGAGCAAGTCGGGCGCGAGCCGCCCCCTCGTCCCCTCGTCCATCGCATAAAGCAGCACGTCGGCATTGGTCACACAGCCAAAAGGCAACCGCCCCGCCGACAGGTGCTCAGCCAGCCACACCGCCCGCGCCCAGCCTCCCTCGCGGGGCAAGGCGGCGAAACGGCCGCCAGGCGGCAACTGCCCCACGATGACCATTGGCCTCTCGGCCGACGACAACCGCTCTTCCAGCCTGCGCCAGCCCTCGTTGCGCCCTTCCCATCCGGCATAGCGCGTGATGACACGCTCGGCAGGCAACCCCGTGGCGGTGAAGTCAAACAGCGGCTCGCCGACCGGCACGTTGATGTGCACCGGCCCGCGCCCGTGATGCACCGATGCGAGGACAGTCTCATTGATCAACCGGTTGCAGTGCCAGGCATCCTGCGCGTCGCGCACCTCGGGCAGGTTGACAGACATCCTGACCAAAGGGCCGAAGACACCAGGTTGCGGCAGCGTCTGCCCGTCGAGTTGACCTATCCAGGCGGCTGGCCTGTCGGCCGAGACGACCAACAAAGGCACTTGCTGGTAGTAGGCTTCCGCCACGGCGGGATGCAGGTTGACCAACGCCGAGCCCGACGTGCAACACACCACTACCGCCCGCCCGCCGGCCAATGCCAGTCCCAAGGCATAGAAGCCCGCGCTCCTCTCGTCCGTCACACCGTGGCAATCAAACCCGGCGGCGGCGAATGTCTGCACCAATGGCGCGTTGCGGCTGCCAGGGCACACGACGACATCGATGATGCCATGCGCCCGCAGCAGCGATGCCAATTGCAGTATGCTCGATTTGTTCGCGTACATAATCGTCCTTCTCTCTCTTGCTAAACCTTATGCCTGCAAAGGTAGCAACAATGATGCCCTTGGCAAACCCCGTCTCCCCGTGCCACGTCGCCGCGAAGCCAAGGGGAAACTTCACCCGGGACGGACTTGAAGTCCCATTAGGCCAGGCCTGAAGTCCATTTGCCCGGCGCATAAACTTCGTTGCCTCCTAAGGAAAAGTATATTCAGAAGTTTTGTTTATATAAACAGAACTTTTGAATATATAAACAAAAGTTTTGAATATATAAACAGAAGTTCTGTTTTTACTTTATGTCGGACCTCTTTGAACTTTATGCGCCGGGCAGGCGGATTTTCCATCTGACGTGGTGCAAGTTTGGGGCTGTCGTATCAGGAACATATCCCGCACACAGCTGTGGCAGTCCCTTGGCCTGCCGTCCAGGCGTGGCGGGAGGCGTTGCTGTTGGGCGGGATGTTTGCGTGTGTGATAATTGTTGTTAAATTTGTCGCAAACGATGCAAACATGAGAAACAACGTGCTGGTGCGGATTTACCGCTTCTATCTCGACGGCTTCAGGTCGATGACCTTGGGGCGGACATTGTGGGTGCTGATACTCGTCAAGCTGTTTGTCATGTTTGTCATTCTGAAGCTGTTCTTCTTCCCCGACTTCCTCGGCCGTGCGGGCGACGATGCCAGCAAGGCCGACTATGTTGCCAACGAGCTTGTGGAGCGGATGGAGTAGGCTGCGCGTGCATTGCTGATTGTCTAACAAAACAATAGATTGACTTATGGTGGAGAATATCAGTGGCTCGCTCATCGACTGGTCGCGGGCCCAGTTTGCCTTGACGGCGGCCTACCACTGGCTGTTTGTCCCGCTGACGCTGGGGCTTGCGGTGGTGATGGGGTTGATGGAGACCGTCTACTACAAGACCGGTGACGAGAAGTGGAAGAGGACGGCGCGTTTTTGGATGAAGCTCTTCGGCATCAATTTCGCTGTCGGTGTCGCGACGGGGCTTATCCTTGAGTTCCAGTTCGGGACCAACTGGAGCAACTACTCATGGTTTGTGGGCGACATCTTCGGTGCGCCGCTGGCGATAGAGGGCATCGTGGCGTTTTTCATGGAAGTCACGTTCATCGCCGTCATGTTTTTCGGCTGGAACAAGGTGAGCCGTGGTTTCCACCTCGCCTCGACATGGCTGACGGGGCTTGGCGCGACGATTTCGGCATGGTGGATATTGGTGGCCAACTCGTGGATGCAGGACCCGGTGGGCATGGTGTTCAATCCCGACACGATGCGCAACGAGATGGTTGACTTCTGGGCTGTCGCCACTTCCGATACGGCGGTGGTCAAGTTTCTGCACACTGTCCTGAGCGGCTGGGTGCTGGGTGCGGTGTTCGTCGTCGGCGTGTCGTGCTGGTTCCTCTGGAAGCGGCGTGACAAGGCATTCGCCGTGCGCAGCATCAAGGTGGCGGCATCCGTCGGCCTCGTGGCGGCGTTGCTGCTGGCATGGACGGGTGACAGCTCGGCCTACAACGTGGCCAAGACGCAGCCAATGAAGTTGGCGGCAATCGAAGGGCTCTACGAAGGCGGCAACGGCATCGGACTCGTCGGCGTGGGCGTGCTCAACCCGTCCAAGGAAAGGTGGGACGACGGCGAGGACGCGTTCCTGATGAAGATGGAGATTCCCCGTATGCTCTCGCTGCTTGCCACCCGCGACATGGACGGCTATGTCCCGGGCATAGGCGACATCATCCGTGGCGGTTACCAGCTGCCCGACGGGACGACGGCTCTCTCGGCGCAGGAGAAAATCGAGCGCGGGCGGTCGGCCATCGCTTCGCTCGCCGACTACCGACGCCTGCGTGCCGAGGGCGACACAGCTGCGGCAAGTGCGGCGCGGGCGGAGTTGATGGAAGATATGCCCTACTTCGGTTACGGCTACCTGTCAGCCCCCGGGGAGACGGTGCCGCCGGTGGGCATCAACTTCTATTCGTTCAGGGTGATGGTCATCCTGGGCGGGTATTTCATAGCGTTCTTCGCCGTCGTGCTGTTCCTTGCGTTCAAGCGTGACATCTCGCGCTTCCGTTGGTTGCACGTGGTGGCTCTGGTGACGATACCGCTGGGCTACATCGCCACCCAGACAGGCTGGATTGTCGCCGAGGTCGGCAGGCAGCCTTGGACCATCCAGGACCTGTTGCCGGTCGGCGCGGCAGTCTCGGGTCTCGAGGTAGGGTCGGTGCGCACGACATTCTTCATCTTTGCCATCCTGTTCACCGTCCTGCTCATCGCCGAGATAGGCATTATGCTGCGTGAGATAAGGCGCGGTCCCGAGCAGGCGGCATCAGACGTGTCTAACGATAAAAAAGCATGATTATGGACAGCACATACATTCTTTTGCAAAACTACTGGTGGTTCATCATCTCGCTGCTCGGCGGGCTGCTGGTGTTCCTCATGTTCGTGCAGGGCGGCAACACCCTGCTCGTCGCCCCGGGGCTTAACGACAGCCGCCGCAGGCTGGTGCTCAACTCGACCGGGCGCAAGTGGGAGTTCACGTTCACCACGTTGGTGACATTCGGAGGGGCGTTCTTCGCGTCGTTCCCATTGTTCTATAGCACGAGTTTCGGCGGGGCTTACTGGGTGTGGATGCTCATCCTGTTCACATTCGTGTTGCAGGCGGTCAGCTATGAGTTCTATTCCAAGCGGGGCAACTTCCTCGGGTCGCGGGCCTACAGGGCGTTCCTTGTGTTGAACGGCATCGCAGCCCCGTTCCTCGTAGGCGTTGCGGTGGCTACGTTTTTCACCGGGTCGGAGTTCGTTGTGGAGAAGGACAACATGACGGCTTCGCTCATGCCCGTCATCAGCCGCTGGGGCAACAGCCTGCACGGCCTGGAGGCGTTGGGCAATGCGTGGAACTGGGTGCTGGGCATCGCCGTGATGTTCCTGACGCAGATACTGGGGGCGATGTACGTCATCAACAATGTCGATGACGAGACACTCGGAAAGCATTGCCGTGGGGTGGTGCGTCGGCTGGCGTTGCCATTCGTGCTGGCATTCGTGGCATTTGTGGCATTCGTCCTGACCAAGGACGGTTTCGCAGTGGACGCGGCTACCGGTGAGGTGTCGATGCAGCCTTACAAGTATTTGGATAATTTCCTTGAGATGCCGCTCGTTGCGCTGGTGTTCCTCATCGGCGTTGTGCTTGTGCTGGCAGGCGTTGGCGTGACCATTTTCAAAGAGCGTAACCGCCGTGGCATCTGGTTGGCTGGCTCGGGGACAGTGCTTGCCGTCCTCGGGTTGTTGCTGTGTGTGGGATGGAACGACACGGCCTACTATCCCTCGACACTTGACCTGCAAAGCTCGTTGACGCTGTCCAACAGCTGCTCAAGCAAATTCACGCTGCGGGTGATGGCGTGGGTGAGCGTGCTTGTGCCGTTTGTCCTTGCCTACATCGCTTACGCTTGGCGGGCGATCGACAGGAAGAAGTTGACCGCAAAGGAGATTGACGAGGGAGAACACACCTATTGATTGCTACCATATATTAATATGTATAGCTTCCGCCCCGCCGTGATTTGTCGCGGCGGGGCGGTCTTTTTGCGTGGCAGGCAAAATGATTTAGGAGTGCCATGCTATGATCCATGCCCGGCACCCGCCTCCCGGCAGCTGGCAATCGGAGGCATGAGGCCTGTCATTGCCTGCTGTTTGCCATGCGTCTGACACAGGCAGGCAAAGCCCAATGTGGTGCGTGCCGAAACGTATATTGCAGAATTTTAGTAATTTCGCGGCGAAATAATAAGGTATTATATGCAAGACATCAGGAACATAGCCATCATCGCCCACGTGGACCACGGCAAGACAACGCTGGTGGATAAGATGATGCTGGCGGGTCATTTGTTCCGCGAGGATAAACAGAACGGACAGCTCGTCCTCGACAACAATGACCTTGAACGTGAACGTGGAATAACGATTCTGTCAAAGAACGTCTCGATCAACTACAAGGGGACAAAAATCAACATCATCGACACTCCGGGTCACGCAGACTTCGGGGGAGAGGTCGAGAGGGTGCTCAACATGGCTGACGGATGCCTTCTCCTTGTTGATGCCTTTGAGGGGCCGATGCCGCAGACACGCTTTGTCTTGCAGAAAGCTTTGCAGATAGGGTTGAAGCCTATTGTTGTCGTCAACAAGGTAGACAAACCCAACTGCCGCCCGGAAGAGGTCTACGAGATGGTTTTTGACCTTATGTTTTCGCTCAACGCAACGGAGGATCAACTGGATTTCCCCGTCATTTACGGCTCGGCAAAGAACAATTGGATGAGCGACGACTGGCGCAACCCGACGGACAACATAACACCTCTGCTTGATGCCATAATCAAATATATCCCAGCACCGCAACGCCTTGAGGGAACACCGCAGATGCTCATCACGTCACTCGACTATTCGTCCTACACGGGACGTATTGCCGTCGGCAGGGTGCATCGCGGCACATTGACAGAAGGCATGAACGTGACACTTGCCAAGCGCGACGGCTCGATGACAAAGACCAAAATCAAGGAATTGCAGGTGTTTGAGGGGTTGGGACGTGCCAAGGCTTCGGCTGTCGAATCGGGAGACATCTGCGCAATAACTGGCATAGAGAACTTTGAGATAGGTGACACCATCTGTGACTTTGAGAATCCGGAGCCGTTGCCACCGATAGCGATAGACGAGCCTACGATGAGTATGCTGTTCACAATCAACGACTCACCGTTCTTCGGGCGCGAAGGCAAGTATGTCACCTCACGCCACATCCATGACCGTCTGATGCGCGAGCTTGACAAAAATCTTGCCCTGCGCGTGACAAAGAGCGAGGAGGACGGCAAATGGATTGTCTCGGGGCGTGGCGTGCTGCATCTGTCGGTGCTTATCGAGACGATGCGCCGCGAGGGCTACGAGTTGCAGGTCGGACAGCCGCAAGTCATCTACAAGACAATCGACGGCCAGCGTTGCGAGCCGGTGGAAGAATTGACCATCAATGTACCTGAGGAGTATTCGAGCAAGATGATCGACATGGTGACACGCCGCAAAGGCGATCTCATCGCCATGGAAAACCAGGGCGAGCGCGTCAATCTTGAATTTGTCATCCCGTCTCGCGGCATAATAGGTCTGCGCACCAACGTGCTGACAGCCTCCGCCGGTGAAGCAATCATGGCACACGTATTCAAAGAGTACGCACCCTACAAGGGCGACATCGACCGCCGCCAGAACGGCTCGTTGATTGCGATGGAGTCGGGCACGGCCTACGCCTATGCAATTGACAAGCTGCAAGACAGGGGACGCTTCTTCATCTATCCGCAGGAGGAAGTCTATGCCGGCCAGGTAGTAGGTGAACACGTCCACGAGCGGGATCTTGTGATAAATGTCACAAAGTCCAAGAAATTGACCAATATGCGTGCGTCGGGTTCAGACGACAAAGCGCGCATTATCCCGCCAGTAATCTTCTCGCTCGAGGAGGCTTTGGAGTATATCAAAGAGGATGAATACGTCGAGGTAACGCCCAAAAGCATGAGGATGCGCAAAATAATTCTCGACGAGAACGAACGCAAGAAGGCGAACAAGGCTTGAGCCTCGCCTGAGATGGATTGATCTGAATTTCCCCCTGCAACGTTTCCGCGTTGCAGGGGGAAATCTCTTTTAGTAATGGCATTATTTGGATTTAAATTGACAGTCATTGGTTTTGAAAAGGATTTAGTCAAAACATCTAAAAAGTCATAATATGAAAAATGTTTTAGTGCTTCTGGCTGCTATAATTGCACTGTCATCGTGTAAGCCAGTCTTAATCTATGATTTGAGTTTGTCGTCAGTCAACAGGCCTGAGGATGTGACAAAGCCGTTTGGGGATAAAAAGGTTGTCTCGTTTGAAGGCAGTGATACGCCTGTTTATACATACGAGGATGAGAATATCTATATAACGTGGCTCTTTTTGCAAAAGCAATTGGGTTTTGTTATAACAAATAAAAGCGACAACAGCATAAAACTCATTTGGGATAACATGAAATATGTCAATTATAATGGTGAGAGCTGTGGTATTATACATAAAGGAGTGTTCATGTATGAGATGAGGAATGTTTTCCAAGTTCCTACTGTGGTTCCAGTTGGTGCTACTTATGAAGATGCTCTTTTCCCTGTTGACTTTGGACATTATACAGGAGGAATGAATGAGTGGAAACCAGGTTCGTTGTTTCCACAAGAGAACATATATGAAAAGAACATAAAAAGCTACAAAAGAGCGTGTGAATCTCTAATGGTGAATGTTCTTTTCCCGATAATGATTGAGGGCGTTGAAAACGAATACGTTTTTCAATTCAAAATAAACGATGTCTTTTCAAATAGGAAGAAATGATGATTCCAATGTTGGATTTATATAGGAATCGTCAACATCCTTTCCTCCCCACCACCATCACCCTCCGTTTGTCCGCCAGGGTGGTTGCGAAGATGTAGTCGTCGCCCCCGTCGGCAATCCGCAATTTCTTCCTCAGCTCCTCTGGACTGAGGGGAAAGTTGCGCGTAGCTATGTTTGCCTTCGGGCAGGAGGCGGACAGTGATTTCAGGCCTTGCTTGCTGAATTCGTGGACTTCTGTCACTTTGAAGGCTCTGCCTGGGAAGCCAACGGCAGGTGTTGAGGATGTATAAAGATGTGTGCTCGGGGCGAGCTTTTCCAGCCCAAAGCGCACAGCCACGGACTTGAATGCCCCGGCTTTCAAGATTGAGGCGTTGGGTTCGTAGAGGTATGTCCCCACTTCGTTGACATATTCTGGCGATGCCGTCTCTTCTTCGTGGCGTGTGAATGTGAATGCATCGCTGCCTTGCGGGGTGAGATTGACGGCCGTGATTGTGGTTTCGCCTGATGTTTTGCTGTCGAGGATCAGCAGCAATTCCTTGCATTCGCCGCCTACTGCGACGACAAATGCCTTGTCTACCCATCTGAGTGTGCTTGTCGCGGCAGTGAGGTCGAACATGGGTGACAGCTTGGCCATGACTTTGCGTGCTTTGGACAGCAAAAGGTCGTTGATGGCAGTCAGGTCCGGTTCGCACTGGGTCAGGAGTACCGTCTTGCCACCGTGCGTGTCGCGCCGTGCGGGGTCGAGGTATATCATGTCAACCGTCGGGCATGATGCCAGGAACTCGGTGGCATCGGCCTCGACGACACTGATGTTGTCGCCACCGAGGAGCGACTTGTTGTGTCGCATGATCTCACACAGCGCAGCGTTGCGCTCGACGTAGGTGGCTGTCTCAAATCGCCGTGACATGAAAATGCAGTCTACTCCGAAGCCTCCGGTCAGGTCGATGAGGCTCTTGCCGCCGCACAACGAGGCCTTGAACTCGGCGGTCGCCTGCGACGAACATTGTTCCATGGACAGGTGGGCGGGGTATATTATCCCATCGGTAGCGGCGAACAATGGCAGCTTGCGCCGTGCCGCCTGTCGTCCTGCTATCTGTGTGGCCGCCTCGGCATAGTCGATGCCTGCGTCTTTGGATGCACGCAGCGCCACTTCGCGTGGGTCGGCATCGGCATTACGCCTGACGAAGAATATGGTACGGATGCGCCTTTCGTCCTCCTTCAACTGACAGACGAGATGCTCTGGGCTGTCGAATTTGCGCTCGTCGCGGATTCTCTCTACAAAGTCCACCGTGACATCCTTGCCATATATGTTATTGTTGAAGTCGAAAAGGTGCATCTCCACCGTCTGCCCCGTTCCTTGGTCGAATGTCGGGCGGCTGCCTATGTTGAGCATCCCGTCGTAAATCTTGCCACCGACTTGCATCGTGGCGGCATAGACCCCGCCACGTGGCAGGAGTTTCTCTTCGGGCAGGCTGATGTTTGCCGTCGGGAAACCGATTTGGCGACCTATGTGGAAGCCTCCCACGACCTTGCCTGTCATCGAGTAGTTGCGTCCCAAGGCCTTTGCTGCAAGCACCACGTCGCCATCTGCGAGCGCGGCACGGATATATGACGAACTGACCTCGTGCCGTCCACCTCCCATGCCTTCGGCGCGGACGACCTTTATCCCCAACTCGTCACCATATCGGCAATAGTCCTCGAATGACTCTTTCCTCCCCTTGCCAAAGCGGTGGTCATAGCCTGTGATGAGCATTGCGACGTTGAATCGGTGTTTCAACACTTCGGACATGAACTGCCGTGCCGTCATGTCGGCTACCTGCTTGTCAAAGTCGAGGACGAAACATTCGTCGATGCCGGACTGTTCGAGCAGTCGCATCTTTTCATCAAAGGTCGAGAGCAGTTTCATTTTGCTGCCGGCATCGGTCACAGTCCTCGGATGGTTGGTGAATGTCAGCACGGCAGAGAGCAAGCCATTCTCGCTTGCAAGCTTGCGCACCTTGTCAATCAAAAAATGATGTCCTCGGTGGCATCCGTCAAAGAAGCCTATTGTAGCGACACATTGCGGGAGATGCTTTGTTGTCTCGTCGTACCTGATGGTTGTCATCGCAACGGATTATATCATTTTTGTCCAGTCCACGCCTGGTGTCGCGTGGATAATGTTTATCCCAAGCGATTGTGCCGTCCGGCAATTTGCCTCGCTGTCATCTATGAAAAGCGTTTCGCACGCCTCCGCACCTGTCGTGTCAAGCACTGCTTTGAAGATTGACGGGTCGGGTTTGACCATCTTCATCTCGTATGAAAGGAACACCTGGTCAAAACAATCGTCAAGGCTGTAGCCCTCGTCCGAGAAGAAATGCTTGACTGCGTAGGTCCAATGTATGTGGTTGGTGTTGCTCAACAAGAACACTTTGCAGCCGCTGGCACGTTTGTCCTTGAGCGCGTCGAGCTTGCAACGCGGGACATCAGTCAGAAAAGCGTTCCATGCCGCATCTATTTCCTCGTCACTTGGTTGTATGCCGCTTGTCGCTGCGCGCAACCCTGCACGGAATTGTGCATCGTCAATCAGCCCTTTTTCATGCTTGCCGAACAGGTCATCCTGCACGTAAAACTTGATGAGGTTCTCCACGTCGTCAACTCCCGATGAGCGGAACCGCTCAATGCATCTGTCGCGGTCAAGCCCGACAAGCACCCCGCCGAAGTCTACGATGAGGCTTTTTATTCCTTTATTGATATTTCCCATTTAACGGCAATCTGTGTCTGATGGGTTGCAAAGTTATGTAAAATATGCATCCTTGGGCACAAACGCCGCTTGGGTAGCACCTTTATTGAGGTTCTTGCAACCTTTTTGCTGCTTGCATTAAACTTTTTGCCAGTTTAGTTTGTATGTTACGAACAATTGCATACCTTTGCACCACTAAAATCCTCTTAAGGATCGGACTTGTAGCTCAGTTGGTTAGAGCAACAGACTCATAATCTGGAGGTCCCAGGTTCAAGCCCTGGCTGGTCCACATTAAGAATCAAGCACTTACGAGAAATCGCAAGTGCTTTTTTCTTTGTCTGCGTAAACAATGCGTAAACAAACGGTTTGAGTTGGCTCTGTTTACGCATAGAATTTCTATGAAATCCTATGCCATTCTATAACATAGTTCATTGAGATATTCTGTTAATATGACTATACTTGGCGGTTAAATAAGCTCAAATATATTCCATTTACACTTTGATTTATAGAATAATATCGTACTTTTGTAT
>CALULY010000020.1 GCA_944321635.1 uncultured Bacteroidaceae bacterium
GGGTCAACGAAACGGGACAATGGGCGGTAGGCATAATAGGGCAACTCCTCAAACACCACATCCCGGATAAAAGCGTATGCCGATGGCGATTGCACGCCAAAGCCCTTGCTGTAACGCATCCGCACCAGATGCACCATGAGTGAACGTAACCAGCAGCGTCCCATTCCGTAACGAGTTTTGGCAAAAATAGGCACATTAAACAACATAAGCCCGTCACGGCCGGTTAAAAAGTCACGTTATCTCAAAATACCAATCCATCAGTATTGCTTGCTAACGATGGCAAGGACTATCTTTGCGGCAAAATCACAAGAAATGGAATTGAAATACTGCGCCGCAGCCATCATCGGGCTCGCATCATCACTTGCAGCGTTCCCGTCGGTGACGGGCGAGGTGTCAGACACCACACGTGTCGTCAACATAGATGAAATCGTCGTCATCGCATCACCCAAGGAAAACTACATGGCCAGGCAGACACCTGCATCGATATCAATCATCAACAAGAGGGCACTCAAGGAGAACCATGTCGATGACTTGAAAGGCCTGAGCAACATCGTCCCCAACTTTTTCATGCCCGACTACGGGTCACGGCTCACGTCGGCCATATATATAAGAGGGATAGGTTCACGCATCAACACGCCGGCCGTGGGGCTCTATGTTGACAACGTGCCCTACGTGGATAAGTCGGCATTCGATTTCAACTTCTACGACATCGAGCGGGTCGATGTGCTGCGCGGGCCGCAAGGCACACTCTACGGGCGCAACACCATGGGTGGGCTCATCAGGGTGCACACCCGTTCACCATTCGACTACCAAGGCACTGACCTGCGGCTCAGCGCGGGGAGTTACAACAATTACAGTGCTTCGGTGACGCACTACCACCGCATCAGCGAGCGGTTCGCCTTCTCGGCTGGGGGATTTTACAGATATGGAGGGGGGTACTTTGAGAACACCGCCCTGCACCACAAGGCCGACCGTCTCAGCAACGGCGGTGGCAGGGTGCGTGCCATCGTGCGTCCTAACGAGCGGCTTGACATCGATATGGCAGTCACCTACGACCACAACAACCAGGGCGGCTATGCCTACGCTCCATACGACAAGGTGACAGGCCAGGTGGGGCAAGTGGCGACCAACGAGGACGGGCATTATGACCGCGACATGGTGAATGCCTCGGTCAAGGTGAGCCGCACCACAGACCGCGTGATGCTCAGCAGTGTCACCGGATACCAATATCTTAAAGACAGGATGTTCCTTGACCAGGACTTCACGACGAGGGACATCTACACTCTGGAGCAACGGCAACGGATGCACAATGTCAGCGAGGAACTGGTGGCGAGGAGCAATCACGACGGCCGTTACCAATGGACTACCGGCGCGTTTTTCTTCCACCAGTCGCTGAACACCAACGCCCCGGTGACATTCAAGCGCGGGGGGCTTGACATGATCGAGCAGACGATTGCCGATGCTATGAGCGGTGCTCCCGTCTCGGTCAAGCTGCTTGGCGACGTGATGCCCATAACGGGCAGCTACGACACACCGGTCACTGGAGCGGCCGTCTACCACCAATCGACCATTGACGGCATGCTGACCGACGGGTTGTCACTCACCCTCGGGCTGCGGTTGGACTATGAGCGGATGAGCATCACGCACTCCACACACACATCGGCCACTGCCCAGGCCTACATGATGGGGCAAGCCATGGGCGCGCCAATTGGTATGCCAGTTGACATCGACGGGAGCGAAGATGACGATTATCTCAAGCTGCTGCCGAAAGTCACGGTCAAGTATGCATTCAAGAGCGGAAGCGCCTACGCCACCATCAGCCGTGGTTACCGCTCGGGGGGATATAACGTGCAGATGTTCTCGGACATAGCGAGGGAAAAGCTCATGCAATCCCGTCCCGGTGGCGGAAGCCAAAGCGGCGGTGACGGCACGTCATACGCAGACATAAGGGACATCATCCGCTACAAGCCCGAACAGACATGGAACTACGAGGCAGGCACTCACCTTGACTTGTTCGACGAGCGGCTCGACATCGACGTGGCAGCATTCTATATGCAGACGACCGATCAGCAGATAGCCCTCTTCGCCCCGGGCGGTTTCGGGCGGATGACCGTCAACAGCGGCAAGAGCCGCAGCGCGGGTGTCGAGGCGTCAGTGACCGCGCGTCCTGCCCGTCCGTTGACGCTTATGGCGAGTTATGGCTACACCAATGCGCAGTTCACCGACTATGCGACAAATGTCAAGACTGACAAGGGGCTGGCTGATGTCAACTATGACGGCAACTTCATCCCCATGGTGCCGCAACACACGTTGCACGCCGAGGCACGCTACACTGCTGGCTGCAACAGGTCAAGGGGATGGGTTGACAAGGTGACATTCGGCGTAGCGTACAATGGAGCGGGACGCATCTATTTCACCGAGACCAATGATGTGAAGCAGGACTTCTACGGGACGCTTGACATAGACTTCGGCGTGTGGCGCGGCAACTTCAACGCTACGTTGTGGTTGCAAAACGTGCTGGATGCCGACTACAGGACATTCTACTTTGAGACCATCGGCGAGACGATGAGCGACAAGGCTGGTTTTTTCCAGCGGGGCAAGCCGTTCCACTTTGGCATAGACATAGCTTATAGCTTCTGAGGCGTGAGCCGGATGTTTGGCGCGGCGGCTCGCCTTGTAAGTGGCACTTACAATCTTTGTAACTCTGACTTACAACCTTTGTAACTCGGATTTACAAAGCACTCCACGGCCGTGGCTCACCGATTCATGATTTTGATTCGCCGACCTGGGGCCGTGGCTCGCCGAGGCGTGGCGGCGGAGCACCGCTGCGGCACGGTGGCATAAGTATGTCATCGGATGTCAGTCGTGGTGGTAGGGACCGCCGGAGAGTATGTTCAAGGCGCGGTAGAGCTGCTCGACGAAGATGAGCCTGACCATCTGGTGCGAAAAGGTCATGCGCGACAGCGACAACCGCTCGGCGGCTGCGGCATATACATCAGGCGAGAAGCCATAGGGACCGCCGATGACGAAGACGAGCCTCTTGCCGCCAGCCGATGAACGCCGCTCGAACCATGAGGCGAATTGCCTCGATGTCAGTTCCTTGCCCGCCTCGTCGAGGAGGACAAGTGTGTCGCCGGGCTGGATTTCCTTCAACAGGAGTTCACCTTCCTTGGCTTTCTGCTGGTCGAAGGTCATGTTCCTGTTGTTCTTGAGGTCGGGGATGACGATGAGGTCAAATGGGATGTAATGCCCTATGCGTCCCACATAGTCGTCAATCGATGCGGCAAAGTTGCGGTCGGCGGTCTTGCCTATGACAATCAGCACTGTTTTCATCGGTTATGGTCTTTTAGTGATGCGGCACGGTCTCACCGCTTTGCGCGGCGGGGGCGGCTCTTCTCCCCTTGTTTGCAACTGCCGATCAGGACGCGCAAGCGGGCATCGTCGGCTCCGAGGACGATTGCCTTCTCGTATTCCTGCACGGCAAGTTCGCTGAGCCCTTTATCCTTATATATATTGCCACGCAGGATGTGGACTTCCGGATTCTCGCTCCCCATCTCCACGAGGCGGCCGAGGTCGGCAAGGGCCAGTTCGCTATGCCCTGCTTCGTAGTGCGTGTTCGCCCACGCCATCAGCACATCTTCATCGTCGGGAAAGTCCTTTTCAAGGCTTGTGAGCAATGCGGCGGCTTGCTCGAACTTGCGCTGGCTGTTGTAGAACAGGACGGCGGAGAGCCTCACGTTCTTATCCCCGGGCTTGAGCTCCAAGAGACGCTTGTAGTCTGTCTCGGCCTTTTCGTGTTCGCCTCGCTTTGCAAGAAAGTATGCCCTGAAAAACAATGCCTCGGTGTTCTCGGGAGCGACATCGACCACGTTGCTGAAATCCGCCAGCGCCTTGTCATCATCCCCTGTCATCAAGTAGAGCTGGCCGCGCTGCATCAGTATGGGCACTGACAATGGGTAGTAATTTAGGGCTGTTGACAATGCGGCTATCGCGTCGCCGGGCTGCCCCTTGGCCAGCAAGACATTGCCCAAGTTGGCATAGAGCATGGCATTGCGGGCATCGGAAGGAGAGGTGGCTATGGCGCGTTTGAAGAGTGTCTCGGCTGCATCCAAGCGTCCAGCCTCCAGGCTGTCTATGGCCATGCCGGCCAATTGGTCGTAGGTCTGAGCCGTGGCCATGAGCGGGAAGATGATTGCCAGCAGGCACAATGGAATCTTTGACATAACGTTGTCTTGTTAATGGTGCGGGACAAAATTATCCATTTGCGGCCATGCCGACTGGACGCAGCGGCTAAAACTATGTTAATGCGTGTCTCGCGGCGATGGCAACGTCAGAGGGTGATGTCCTCAAGTATCTTTTCTGTCGCCCCGGCACGGCTCACGACGTAGTGTCCCGCCGCCTCTCCTGACTTGGTAAGGAACTCTTTGTCTGAAACAAGACGGTCGAGCAACGCCTCGAGTGCCGCGTAATTGCTTATGGTGAACGCCCCTCCCGTCTCGATCAACTCTTTTGCCTCGACAAATTTCTGGTACTTCGGACCGAAAATGACCGGTATCCCGTAGACCGCCGCTTCAAGCGTGTTGTGTATGCCAACGCCGAAACCGCCTCCGACGTATGACATCGTGCCGTAACGGTAGATGGACGACAGCAGCCCGTAGCAGTCCACTATCAGGCAATCAGCCTTGGCGGCTTTTTCCGGGGTAGCCTTTGAGTAACGCACGTATGGCCGTTTGAGCCTGTTGATGATGTCAACGAGGTGCAGGTCGTCGATGACATGGGGGGCTATGATGAGCTTCATGCCAGGATGCTCGTTGAAGTAACGGATGAACAGTTCCTCATCCGGCTGCCATGAACTGCCGGCCACGAGCACTTGCCCGCCACCGCAGAATGCTTCCACCAATGGCAGTTCCTTGGCGCTGTGCATGATTTCGAGCACGCGGTCAAACCGTGTGTCGCCGGCAATCTTGACATCCGTCACGCCTATCTTGGCCAAGTAGCGGCGCGACAGCTCGTTTTGCACGTAAAGGCAGGTGAAGTCGTGCAGCACCTTGCGGTAAAGCCCGCCGTACCACTTGAAGAACACTTGGTCTTTGCGGAACACCGACGAGACGCTGTAAGTAGGTATGCCCCTGCGCTTCAATTCGTCGAGGTAGTTTTTCCAAAACTCATACTTGATGAAGAACGCCATCGACGGCCGCGCCAAGTCGAGGAACTTGCGGACATTGTGCGGCTTGTCGAACGGGAGGTAGCACACGATGTCTGCACCTTCGTAATGTTTGCGCACTTCGTAGCCCGACGGTGAGAAAAACGTCAACAGTATCTTCTTGTCCGGATGCCTCCTCTTGATTTCCTCAATCATTGGCCGCCCCTGCTCAAACTCCCCGAGCGACGCTGCATGAAACCAGATGTAGTCGGCATTCTCCTCCCGTTGCTGCCTCAACAGGTCGTAGACAACCCAGTGCCCCTTGATCATCTTGCGGGGCTTGCGGCTGAAGGGGAATAGCAGGTAGGCTGCCAGGTCGTAGAGCGTTATGGCGACGTTGTAGAGCAACATGGTGCTGACAGATTAGTTCAATGCCTCGACTGCCCTCCTCAGGCGGCGCAACGTTTCCTCCTTGCCGAGCACCTCGGTGATGTCGAACATCTGCGGGCCTTTGCCCTCCCCGACGATGGCGAGGCGGAACGCATTCATGATTATCCCGGTGTTGTAGCCCTTGTCCTCTATCCACTGCATGACGATGCGTTCCTGGTTGTGGAGCGAAAAGTCGTCTATGCCCTCAAGCACGTCGGCGAGTTCAAGCATCTGGCGGGGAGACTCCTCTTTCCAGCGTTTCTTCCTCGTCTTCTCGTCATAGTCCGTCGGTGCGACAAAAAAGAAGCGGCACGTGTCCCACAGTTCCTTGACGAAGCTGACACGTCCCTTCATCATGCCAACGACCTTGGCAACCTTGTCGAGCGGGGCAGTTACTCCCTCGGCTTGCATCTGTGGCAGCATCTGGCGGGCAAGGTCGGTGTCGTCGCAGCGTTGGATGTATTGGTGGTTGAACCACTTGCATTTCTCAAAATCAAACTTGGCTCCCGCCTTGCTGCATCTGCGCAAGTCAAAGAGATGGATGAGCTCGTCGAGCGACATCAGCTCTTGCTCAGTGCCGGGATTCCAACCCAGCAGGGCAAGGAAGTTGATGACAGCCTCGGGCAGGTAGCCCGCCTCGCGGTAGCCCGACGAGACCTCGCCCGTCTTGGGGTCATGCCATTCGAGCGGGAACACAGGGAAGCCGAGCCTGTCTCCGTCCCTCTTGCTGAGCTTGCCGTTGCCCTCAGGTTTTAGCAACAAGGGCAGGTGTGCGAACTCCGGCATGGTGTCCTCCCAGCCGAATGCCCTGTAAAGCAACATATGGAGCGGTGCCGACGGCAGCCACTCCTCACCACGTATGACATGGGACACTCGCATCAGGTGGTCATCCACAATGTTGGCGAGATGATAGGTGGGCAACCCGTCAGCCGACTTGTAGAGCACCTTGTCATCGAGTATCGACGAGTTGATGACCACATCGCCACGGATGATGTCGTTGACGTGGACATCCTCGCCCGGCTCGATTTTGAAGCGGACGACATACGCCGCCCCGCTGTCAAGCAGCCTCGCCACCTCGTCGGCGGGAAGCGAAAGCGAGTTGCGCATTGCCATGCGGGTCGAAGCGTCGTACTGGAAGTTCTTGACCTCCGCCCTCTTCGCCTCAAGTTCCGACGGCGTGTCGAATGCGTAGTAGGCCTTGCCCGCGTCGATGAGCACCTGCACATATCGCTTGTAGATGTCGCGCCGCTCCGACTGCCGGTAGGGGCCGCAATCACCGCCGATGCCCACGCCCTCGTCAAACTCAAGGCCGAGCCATTTGAACGATTCGATTATGTATTCCTCCGCACCTGGGACGAAACGGTGGGAGTCGGTGTCCTCAATCCTGAAGATGAAGTCGCCGCCATGCTGGCGCGCGAACAGGTAATTGTAAAGTGCCGTGCGGACACCGCCGATGTGCAGCGGCCCGGTGGGACTCGGGGCGAAACGCACCCTGACTTTCCTTTCTGACATTTCTATATTTCCGTTATATGTGACTTAACCTGACCGGAGTAAGACCCGATAAAGCTAAATTTTGTTTAAATCAGCGAACTGGCGGCAAAGTTAGTGAAAAATCCTTTAATGCCGCCCCACAGCCGATACTATAATACCGCGCCCCGCCACCGCCTCATACATACGGCACGGCATACCCTGCCACAGCCGCGAGACCAGGGCAAAAAGCTGCACAGCCGGACTCAAAGTGCGGTACGGTCAGACATAAACTTCCATGATGTCTGGTCTAAACTTCCGTCAGGTCAGACCTAAAGTTCATTACCCCCTGACATAAAGTAAAAACAAAACTTTTGAATATATAAACAAAACTTTTGAATGAACTTTATGTACGGGGAAAACGAACTTTATGCCCCGTGAAGTTGAAGTTCATGTTTGGCCTCATCGGTTTTATCCCCTATTGCAGGCCTGCTGGATGCAGCGGCGCAGCGGTGGAGACGCACGATGTGCATCCCCGGAGTTCCGGGGCATTTGAATGGGATAGTGATAGATGGCCGACGCGAGGATGTCGCCTGTGTCGCGGTCGCCCCGCCATTTGGCGCGTGCCGTCCGGGCATGAGAAAGCGGCTGCCCGGGGTTGGCCTCAGACAGCCGCGAACAATTGAGCGGGTGCACGTGTGCCGTGCTTTGGAGGGGCGCGGGGCGCGGATGCTGATCAGAACCCTATCCTGCGCCGTCGGCCGGGCTGGGCGATGGCCTCGCTTTCGCAAAAGCGGTGCAGTTCTTCCATCCCGACTTCCTCGTCGCCGGAGATGATGGACTGGACGGCGCGTTTGCGTGCGATGTTCTCTATCTGCCCGCCGCTGAAGTCATAGGCTGCCGCCAGTTCGTCCACAGCCTTGGTGTCGAGGTCGGGCATCATCGATTGCCAGATGGCACGTTTGGCCTCGATGGTCGGACGCTCGAATTCTATCTTGTAGAGGAATCGCCGCTCGAATGCCTTGTCCATGTTTTGCGTCAGGTTTGTCGTTGCAATCATGATGCCTTCGAGCCGCTCCATCTCTTGCAGGATGATGTTCTGGATGGAGTTCTCCATCCTATCGACGGCCCTTTCCGCGCCTTCGAGCCTCTTGCCTATGATGGCGTCGGCCTCGTTGAAGAGCAGGATGGGGGCGACCTGCGACGAGGCGACATGGGAACGGTAGCGGTCGAACAACGCCTTTATGTTTTTCTCGCTCTCGCCAACCCACATGCTTTTCACCGCCTCGACGTTGACTTCCATGATGTCGCGCCCTGATTGCCGCGCGAGTTGGTAGACGGTCTCGGTTTTTCCCGTCCCCGGCGCTCCGTAGAACAGGCAGGTGAAGCCGCGCCTCATGCCGCTGGCCTCCAGCTTCCGCAGCACGGCGTCAAAGCGCGAAGGCTCAAGCAACGACGCCAGCCGCTCGACCTCGCGTCCCTCGCGGGGATTGTAACAGAGCTGCTTGGCCGTCAACGCCGTGTGCCGCAGCAGGCCTTTGGTGGATTTCTTGCAGGCGTTGATGTTCAATTCCGAAAGCAACTCGGTCTTGGCGCTGTCGGTCAGCTTGTAGGCACTGCGGTCTGCAAAGCCGTCGTTGTTGACAAACTCCACCAGCTTCAACTCAAAGAGCGTGGTTTCTCCTTCCTCCATGAATGACTTGACGTGCCGGAAAATGTACTTCCTGTCATAAAGGGACTCAAAGTCGTGGCTACCCACGTTGTCATCATCATTGTTGACGAACAGGTGGCACAGGAACAGGAGCATCATCCACTCCCAATCCTCCTCAAGCAACGATGGTCTGTAGTAGTCCATCTTGCGGACGAACTCCAGATGCGTATTGGCGGCGAACAGGCGTTCCACCTCGTCGAGCAATGCGGCGTATGTCAGTTCGTCATCGCGCCGTTGTTCAAACAGATCCTCAAGGCAACCGAACAATTCGCTGCACGACATCGCCGTGTAGGGCTCTGGCTCGTATGGTTTGTCCTGCCTCAACGCCTCGATGACCTGCTGTGGCACACGGTAAGTGGTCGAGCGTTCGTCCCTGCAACATCGGACGTACCCCCTTTGCTCCAGCGCATCAACGTCCTTGGCGTGCTGGAGCATCCTGATTTTGCGGCAACCGAAGTAGGATGCAAGCTCCCCCATCTGAATCCGCGTGTCGTCGCTCCTGTCCATGAAGACGGAAAGGAGCACGCTCTGCATAGGTGTCAGCGAGAGTTTGTCGGCAACGTAGGCTATTGGACGCTTGGCCCGTCTGAAGAAGTCCGCGCTGAGATTGGAATCAGACGATGCCTCCACTATCTGTTCCATGGCGGTGAGCAGGTTGAGTGGCTTGCGGTTGTTGAGCCTTTTGGGCTTTGTCTCCGTACCGGATTGGGTGGGTTGATGATTGATTTTTGGCATATCCCTGTGTTTTATGCGGCAAATGTACGGGCCGGCTGTGCCAACGCGCCGCACAACAGGGAGACGGACTAAAAATCATTGGGGAATATTCCCGTTTGTCCCCGTCAAAAACTCTTTAGCACACGGTAGAGACGCTGCACGGGCAGCCCCATGACATTGAAGTAGGAGCCTCGCAGCGACGTGACCCCGATGTAGCCTATGTACTCCTGTATGCCGTAAGCCCCAGCCTTGTCCATCGGACGATAGGCCGTGACGTAGTGCCGCACCTCGTCTTCCGTCAAATTGTCAAAGGTGACATCGGTCACGCAAGAGAATGTCTCCTGCTTCCACCTCGCAAGCACCGTCACCCCGGTCACTACCTGATGGCTCGCACCGCTGAGGGACATGAGCATCCGCACCGCCTCTTCCTCGTCATGTGGTTTGCCCAGCACGCTGCCGTCGTGCCACACGATTGTGTCTGCCGTCAGGACTATCTCGTCGTCGGCAAGGGTGGGGACATAGGCGGCAGCCTTTGCTTGTGAGATATATTCAGGGATTTCCCGCATCGACAGCCCGGCGGGATAGGATTCGTCAATGCCCTCGATCAGCCGCACGGTGAAATCCAATTCCAACCCGGCCAGCAACTCCTTGCGACGGGGCGAACCCGATGCAAGCACTATTTTCTTCCCTTTCAGATTATCCAACATAAGCCAATTGTTTTACACACTCCTCCCATCGTCCTTGAGAGCGGAGCAACTGTTCGACAACATCGCGAACGAAACCGCATCCTCCCGCCATCCGCGACACATAATCGGACGCAACCTTGACATCCGCCGCCGCGTCCGACGGACAGCAGACATAACCGGGCCCGTCAATGAGCGGCGCGGCATCGACATCCGCCGCGAGGCAAAGTGCCGTACCCCGTGACTCGTCATGCAGGATTGCGCATTCGGCAGTGGTGGCAAAGCGCACTACCCCGGCATCCTCCAGGCACCGCCGCATCCCGGGGGCAGTGTCATCGACCACGGCAACGACCGTCACCCCAGCCAAGACCGCCAGTTTGACCGCCAGCAAGTCGCGGCGGTCGATGATCCGTTGCAAACTCCCGTCAGCGGCAACAACCATCGAGGTCGCGGACAAGCAACCGTCAACGGCTATCACCAAGGTCTTTACGTCGGAGAGATCAAAACTTGTCGCGCCCATCCATTATGCTTTTAGTCATTACCTCATATATATGTAACATCTCCTTTTCACCCGACAGCAGGCTGCGGTGCTTGTCGATGACGTTTGCATCGCCTCTCGCAGCCGGTCCTGTCTGTGCTTGTGCCGGGGGAATGGCATGGACCTTGGCGACTGTCTCGTCAATCAGCGGCAGAAGAACGTCAAACGGGATGCCCCTCCCTGCCAGCAACTGCCCCGCAAGTGCATAGAGACGGTTGCTGAAGTTGCACGCAAAGACCGAGGCAAGGTGCAACAGTCCCCTTGTCTCAGAGTTGGCCTCCATCACACGCCGTGACAATCGCCGCGCTACGTCTGACAACACAGAGGCGGCACGCGGAGACGAATGCTCGACGAACAGGGGTATGTCCCCGAAATCGACAATCCTGCTCCTCGTGAAAGTCTGCATCGGATAGAGCACCCCGCAATCCCGCACCCCGCATCCCTCAAAGACACTCATCGGCACGCTCCCAGCCGTGTGGCAAAAGACCGCACCCTCATGCCCCTTGACCGCCTGCGGCAACAAAGATGCAATCGCACTGTCGCTGACGCACACCACGTAGAGCGCGGCATCGTCCAATCCCGTCACGTCAGTCGTCCAACGGCATCCCAGCATCCCGGCCAGCCGCGCGGCAGAAGATTGGGTGCGGCTCCACACCTGCCTGATCTCCAGGCCGGCCGCCGCCATAGCCACGGCAAGGTTGGTGGCGAGGTTGCCCGCGCCAAGGATGACGACGCTCAAACATTCGCTGCTCATTTCCTTACGAATAAAAGTATCAAAGCCCCGACCACCAGCAGGCAAGCCGGCACGACGTAGGCAGGCACGCCGGCCATCATCGGGCGGAACACCGACAGGTTCAGGAACAACCACACCAAGGCCAGCACCACCCCTGTGGCACGCTCGCTGCCCGCCAGCAGGTAAATGACTGCCGCATAGAGTATCATGTTGTCCGCCCGCGTCATCCATCCCAGCCCGTAGCGGCCAAACCCTACGAGCCCATCGACCAGGAGCAAAGCACCGAAGACCAACAACACCAGACCGAGGGGCAACCACCTGCCCCTGCTGCCACTTGCACCCATATCTTTCGTTTTTTGCGTTAGAAACCGTTTATGTGGACACGCTCCCAATCCTCCTCGCCGCCGCAAGCCCGCGCCCCGTCACTGCCGTGACCGACGGCAATGATGGCAAGCACCTGCAACTGCAAAGGCAAGCCCAGCGCCACACGCACACACTCGTCAGCAGGCACGCCGTCGGCAACCAACCGCTCCCTCACCTGCAACCAGCGGCTGCACAGCCCCAAGTCGGCAGCTTGCAACTGCAAACAGGCCGCCGCCACCGCACAATCCTCCACCCAGGCATCACCCGCGAGAGGGTCGCCGCAGACAGCTACGGCCAAGGGAATGCCGGCAAGCCAACCGCACCCGGCATCCAGGCAGCCGGACAACGCCGACAACAGGGCACGGTCATCGACAGCAACCAGATGCACGGCACGCCCGCCGCTCGGCGAAGGTGCGAGCAAGGCGGCACGCAGCAACGCCACAACGTCGTCCTGCGCCACATCCCGAGGCTCGAATGCCGGGCAGTCGAGCCGTGAAGCAATCAATCCGCTGAAATCTTTCATTTCCATTGGGAACAAATCCACTTTGTGACGCGCAAAATTAGTCAATAAGCCGACACGCGCACCAGCACATCCCCACTTTTAGAGACCGCAGCCCGCAGCCGCGCGCAAGCGGCGGACAAGCCCTGAAAGGCAAACCTTCATCTCTCCACGGCAGGCATTGCACGGCACTTGGCCGGGAGCAAAGTTTGGTTGCCAGCGGGGGAAAGTTCCATGTGGCCTGGCCTAAAGTTGGTTTCCCCCGTACATAAAGTTCATTCAGAAGTTTTGTTTTTACTTTATGTCAGGGGGAAATGAACTTTAGGTCTGACCTGACGGAATTTTAGGCCAGACCTCATGGAAGTTTATGTCAGGCATCATCGTTTTTCCCAATCGGTATGTCCTCATGAGCATCGTTGCATGGCTTGTGGAAATCCCCGTAATGCTGCTGGGGACTCACTGCCTGTCGGGAAGTAGCATATCGTGCGTATGTGCATATTTTATATACCTATTATATAATAGGTGGGGCATTTGTCTTGTGAACGTCCCGTCGGCCTGTCCTGGCATCGGGCCGTGCAGCCCGGACCAACAGGCAGTGTGCGCCAGCCCGTGCGGCAGCTGTGCCGTCAGGGGCGGGGGAGGGGTGCGGGAAGTTATTGTGACATTAGCTGTGCTTGCAATGGGAAAAGCATTATTTTTGCACAACAACAAAAAAGACCAACGATGAGCGACCAAAGGTATATGATGCGCGGCGTGTCCGCGTCCAAGGAAGATGTGCACAACGCGATAAGGAACATTGACAAGGGACTGTATCCCAAGGCTTTTTGTAAAATCATCCCGGACATATTGGCAGGCGACCCGGCCTATTGCAACATCATGCACGCCGACGGGGCGGGAACGAAATCGTCGCTCGCCTATCTCTACTGGCGCGAGACCGGTGACTTGTCGGTGTGGAAAGGCATCGCGCAGGACGCTCTTATAATGAACATCGACGACCTCATCTGTGTCGGCGCGGTGGACAACATACTCGTCTCATCGACCATCGGGCGCAACAAGCTGCTCATCCCGGGCGAGGTCGTCTCGGCTATCATCAACGGCACGGACGAGCTGCTGGCTGAGCTGCGCGGCATGGGCATAGGCGTCTATGCCACTGGGGGCGAGACTGCCGACGTCGGCGACCTGGTCAGGACGATAATCGTTGACAGCACCGTGACATGCCGCATGAAACGCAGTGACGTGGTGGACAACGCACGCATCTCCGCCGGTGATGTCATCGTGGGATTGTCGTCGTCGGGGCAGGCTACTTATGAAAAGGAATACAATGGCGGCATGGGCAGCAACGGCCTCACAAGTGCGCGGCATGACGTCTTTGCAAAATACCTTGCCGTCAAATATCCCGAGAGCTATGACCATGCCGTGCCGGATGAACTCATATACTCGGGCAATCTGCATCTGACCGATGCAGTCGAAGGGTCGCCCATCGATGCCGGCAAGCTCGTCCTTTCACCCACCCGCACCTATGCCCCGGTCATCAAGAAAGTACTCGATGCCCATCGCCAAGACATCCACGGCATGGTGCACTGCTCGGGAGGGGCGCAGACCAAGGTGCTCCACTTCGTCGATGGGGTGCGTGTCGTCAAGGACAACCTCTTCCCCGTTCCGCCGCTTTTCAAGACCATACAAGAACAGAGCGGCACCGATTGGGCTGAGATGTACAAAGTCTTCAACATGGGGCATCGCATGGAGATTTACCTTCCGGAACAATTCGCACAAGACATCATCGAGACGAGCCGCTCATTCGGCATAGATGCTCAGGTCATCGGACGCGTCGAACCGTCTGACAAGACGGAGTTGGTCATAAGGAGCGAGTTCGGGGAGTTCTGGTATTAAGACAACTATGGGAAATACATTCGGAGAAGCTATTCTTAGAAGCCTCGAAGATTTTCCTAACGGGGCAACTGCAAACGAGATTTATAAAAACATCGTTTTGCATAAATATTATTCATTTGGTGAAGGAAAAACTCCATGGTCAACAGTGCAGGCAATAGCCGGTGACTTCATAAGGCATGGCGACAGCAGGGTTGGCCGTGTAAAGGATGACAAAGGCGTATACCATTATTATCTGACGAAATACAAGGACAAAATAGATTCCAGCCAGTTGAAATCGGGAGGCAAAACGCCTAAGCCGGTCAAAACGCCTTTCCAAGAGCGTGACTTGCATCCATTGCTTGCGACATATTTGAGGGGACAAAGCGTATTTGCCAAAACCATATACCACGAGCAATCCAACAAGAACGAGGAGCATCAGAAGTGGATCCATCCCGACATGATAGCTACAAAGTTCGTGGAGCATGAAAACAAGGCTTGCCAAAACTTCTTCAACGCCACAAACAAACAGCGGGCGGTAGAGATATATTCATACGAACTGAAGAAAGAGATCTCGTCGGACTATGAACTGAAGAAATGTTACTTCCAAGCCGTATCAAACTCCAGTTGGGCCAACTACGGATTCCTCGTGGTATTCGGGATTAGTGACGACCTGAGGGATGAATTGGAACGGCTCAACGATTCGTTTGGCATAGGGGTGATAGTGCTAAGGTCAAACCCATACGAGAGCAAGGTGCTGTTGCCGGCCAAAAGGCATGAGTTGGATTTCAGGACGATAAACAAGCTTTGCAACATCAACACTGACTTCAGCAAGTTCTTCGAGCAAATCGAGAAGCTGATTACAGCAGAAGACAAATATAAAAATGATGTACGCAAAGGCTTTGAGAGCTTATGTGACAAAGTGCTTGGGGCTGATTCGGAAATAGTGGCATATTGTGAAGCCAAGAACATCCCCCATGATGATGAACAGGATAATGGATGAGGAACTAAAATGGCAGACAACAACACCTTGTTAGATAAACTCGACGGCCTCGTCTCACGCTTTGAGGAAGTCTCGACACTCATCACCGACCCGAGCGTCATTGCAGACCAGCGTCGCTATGTTAAGTTGACAAAGGAGTACAAGGAGCTTGGCGACATCGTGAAGGCACGGGCTGAGTATGTCAAATGCCTTGACGGATTGAGTGAAGCCCGCGAGCTTATGGCCGAGACCGACCCCGAGATGCGCGAGATGGCAAGGGAAGAAGCCGCGCAATGCAGCACCCGCATCGCCCAGCTTGAAGAGGAAATAAAACTTATGCTCGTCCCCGCAGACCCGCAGGACGACCGCAATGCCGTCTTGGAAATACGTGGCGGCACGGGAGGTGACGAGGCGGCAATCTTCGCCGGAGACCTTTTCAGGATGTACTCCAAATACTGCGAGAGCAAGGGATGGAAGCTCTCCGTGTCGAGTTACACCGAAGGGGCGGCCGGGGGCTACAAGGAAATCATCTGTTCGGTGACTGGTGAAAAGGTCTATGGCACGCTCAAATATGAGTCTGGCGTTCACCGCGTCCAGCGCGTCCCGGCCACCGAGACCCAAGGCCGTGTCCATACGTCCGCAGCGTCGGTAGCAGTGTTGCCCGAGGCAGAACCATTCGACGTGGAAATCAACGAGGGCGAAATCAAATGGGACACCTTCCGCAGCGGCGGGGCAGGAGGACAAAACGTCAACAAGGTGGAGTCCGGCGTGCGTCTCCGCTACAACTGGCGCAATCCCAACACCGGTGTCGTCGAGGAGATACTGATTGAATGCACCGAGACCCGTGACCAACCCAAGAACAAGGAGAGGGCGCTGGCCAGATTGAGGACATTCATCTACGACAAGGAGCATCAAAAGTACATCGATGACATAGCCTCCAAGCGCAAGACAATGGTCTCGACGGGCGACCGCTCGGCGAAGATCCGCACCTACAACTATCCCCAAGGACGAATTACAGACCACCGCATAAACTACACAATCTACAACCTCGCCGCTTTCATGGATGGCAACATCCATGATTGCATCGACCATCTCATCGTGGCGGAGAATGCAGAGAGGCTGAGGGAGAGTGAACTTTAATATGGCAACTACGCATACATTGATAAGTGGTGACAGCCGCTTAATGAATAAGATACCAGGCAAGTCTGTGCATCTGATAGTGACTTCGCCGCCCTATTGGCAGCTGAAAGATTATGGGACAGATATGCAGATAGGATTCCATGATAGCTATGAGGACTATATAAACAACCTGAACCTGGTATGGAACGAATGCCATCGCGTGTTGCATGACGGTTGTCGTCTGTGTATCAATATTGGTGACCAGTTTGCACGCTCTGTCTACTACGGACGTTACAAGGTAATTCCAATCCGCACTGAAATAATCAAATTCTGTGAATCTATTGGTATGGACTATATGGGGGCTGTTATTTGGCAAAAGCAGACGACAATGAATACGACTGGTGGAGGCGCGGTCATGGGCAGTTTCCCTTATCCCCGTAATGGAATATTGAAGATTGATTACGAATTTATATTGTTGTTTAAAAAGCTCGGTAACGCCCCTAAGCCTACGCCTGAACAGAAAAGACTATCCGCCATGACGAGGCAGGAATGGAACACTTATTTCGCTTCACACTGGAATTTTGCAGGGGCGAAGCAAGATGGACATATTGCTGTTTTCCCAGAAGAGCTTCCAAAGCGTATCATAAAGATGTTCTCATTTATAGGTGAGACAGTATTGGATCCATTTATGGGGAGTGGAACTACAGCCTTGGCAGCCAAGAATCTCGGGCGTAATTCCATTGGATACGAGATAAATCCATCCTTTGTTGCTTATTACAAGAATAAGTTGGGGACGGAACGGATAGATTTCGACAGTACAGTTTACTCCTTTGATAAAGACGTGATGCCATCGGACTCAGACTTACGTGAGGCTATTGGCAATCTGCCATATAGATTTATTGATCCCCACAGGATGGATAAGAAGGTTGATGTCAAGCAACTCCGTTTTGGTTCAGTCATTGATACTAATGATAGGGACCTAAGAGAGCAATATCATTCTGTAAAGGAAATAATAGATCCTGTAACTTTGGTATTAGATGGCGGATTGCGTATTCGTCTTCTTGGCATAAAGACAGATCAGGATTCAGGAGCCGAAGCAATATCGTTCTTGTATCAAAAGGTAAAAGGACACAAGGTCTATCTCCGCTTTGATGAGATTAAGTATGATGCTGCCGGTGATTTGCTGTGTTACCTCTATCTTGATAATAGGACTTTTGTTAATGCGCACCTTTTAAAAGCTGGATTAGCGAGAGTTGATGAAAGTGTCAAGTTTAAGTATATTGATAAATTCAGATCTTTAAGCCATGGGAAAAGAATGGACTAGCGGACAAGAAGGATATAACTCCCGCTACAAGCGTGAGACGTTGCTCAATTATGCAATGAATCGATGGGGCATGAACAAAGCCCATAGCGTCGGGGCAACATCTGAATTGATACGTGAGTGCTCACCTGATGATTATCAATCATGGGTAGATTATTATTTTAACAATGCCGTGCAAAAGAAGAAAGGTGGGCAACCAGTTACACGCGAATATTTGCACCATTTGGGTGAGGAACTATATTTGAAGATTTCCGAAAATGTAAGCAGCGAGCTTGACAGCATTACAGAGGAAGAATGCATCGATTATGTCTACAATCTTGTAATTAATAGGACATATGAGGGGTATGTCACAGAAATCAGGACAATCTACGGACAGCTATCTAAGGCTTTGGGATGCGAGGTACTGCCAGCCCCGGATGAGTGGGACAGAGGATTATGTGTTGACTTTTACATCAAAGTGAGTGAGTCGTCGTACGTGGGTATACAGATAAAACCAGTATCGATGAGAAGCCAGACATCATTTATGCATCGATGGGAAGAACAAAACAGAGATGCCCACGAGAAATTTACAAAACAATATGGAGGAAAAGTGTTTTTTGTCTTTTCAAAGAAAAATGCTCAAGGAAAAAAGCAGATAGACAACATAGAGGTAATTGAAGAGATTAGGAAAGAAATAGAGAGATTGAACAGTCAACTTTAAAACCACAACCCCATGAACAAGCAGCAACTCACCGAAAACATCAAGAGGAAGAAGACATTCCTCTGCGTAGGGTTGGACACCGACCTGAAGAAGATACCGGAACACCTCCTGAAGGAGGAAGACCCGATGTTCGCTTTCAACAAGGCAATCATCGATGCCACGGCGGACTATTGCATCGCCTACAAGCCAAACCTCGCATTCTATGAGAGCGCGGGGTTGCAAGGTTGGCAGGCTTTTGAAAAGACAGTCCGTTACATCCGCGAAGACTATCCGGACCAGTTCATCATTGCGGACGCGAAGAGGGGCGACATCGGTAACACCTCCATGATGTATGCCCGCACGTTTTTCGAGGAACTCGACGTTGATGCAGTCACCGTCGCGCCTTATATGGGCGAAGACAGCGTGACCCCGTTCCTCGGCTATCAGGACAAGTGGGTGATACTCCTCGCCCTCACGTCCAACAAGGGTTCAAACGACTTCCAGTTGGTCAAGGACGAGCAGGGCGAAATGCTCTTTGAAAAAGTCCTCCGCACCTCACGCCGCTGGGCAGATGACAGCAACATGATGTACGTCGTCGGTGCGACGCAAGGCAAGATGTTCACCGAGATCAGGAAAATCGTCCCAGACCACTTCCTCCTCGTCCCCGGCATCGGGGCGCAGGGCGGTTCGCTCAGTGAGGTGTGCATCTATGGCATCAACAAGTCATGCGGGCTCATCGTCAATTCGTCGCGTGCGATCATCTATGCAGACAAGACGGAGAACTTCGCGCAAGCTGCGAAGGAAGAGGCGCGCCGCGTACAAAGCGAGATGGCGGCCGAACTCGCCAAGGCTGGCATCGTGTGATTTCGCCTGCTCCAGGCAAGACAATGTTAAGAGCCGCCCCCTCACGACCTGCAACAAGGTGTGAGGGGGCGGCTCTATTCCTATATTATATGTCAGACGGCCGTGCCTTCCACGCCGCTCATTCAGTTTTGGGAGTGATGGCGACCTTTATCACCCCGTCGAGGCGGTTCTCAAAGACGCGGTAGGCCTCATCAATCCTGTCCAGCGGGAAACGGTGCGTGATCAACGGCGTGGTGTCGATGCTCCCGCTTGCGATGAGGCTGAGGATCTCGTCGCAGTCACAGCCGTCCACCCCGCCCGTCTTGAATGTTAGGTTCTTGCCGTACATCTCTGGCAAAGGCAGGATTTGCGGGCGGTCATACATTGCCACAATCGTGACAATCGCATTAGGCCGCGCGGCTTGCCATGCCGTCGCGAAAGTGTCCTCACCTCCGGCCGCCTCGATCACCACGTCCGCGCCGCCATGGTCGCTGTGTGCGGTGACAAAGGCAAGGCATTCCTCCGGTCCGGTCACAAGCACGTCGGGGTAGTGCTCAGTGACGAAGCGGCGGCGTTCCTCCGATTTCTCGCAGACGATGATGCGCCGTGGGCGTTTCAACATGGCACATAGCAAGGTGCACACACCCGTCGGGCCTGCACCGATGATTAGCACGGTGTCGTCGCTGCTTATTTCCGAAATCCGCGCCGCCCAGAATCCCGTCGCCAAGATGTCCCCGACAAACAAAGCCTGCTCGTCGCTCACCCCGTCCGGGATTGGGCTCAGCCCTTGGTCGGCGTGCGGCACGCGCACCATCTCGGCTTGCCCGCCGTCGATGCGGCACCCCAACGCCCAGCCCCCGTCAGGGTCGGTGCAGTTGTTGACATATCCGTGCCGGCAGAAGTAACATTCGCCGCAAAACGTCTCGACATTGACCGCTACCCTGTCACCTGGCTTCACTTTGTTGACGGCGCTGCCGACGGATTCCACTATGCCTACCATCTCATGTCCGACAGTCACGCCAGGCACGGCGCGTGGCACGCTGCCATGTTTGATATGCAGGTCGCTGGTGCATACGCTGCCGAGCGTCACCCGCACTATGGCGTCGCGCGGGTCAAGCAACTGTGGCGCAGGCTTCTCGACGAATCCGAAGCGTCCGCGTTCCATGTAGGTGTAGGTAAGCATGATTGTTTCCTCCTGTCTGATGTGTCCTTTGTTTTGTGTGGCGTAAATATAGGAATAATATGTCTTGACCCTCCACGCTGCTGCGTCTTTCTGAAAGTGTGCGGCATAGCCTGTAAACTTTGTTTTTAGGCTAAAAACATATAGACTCACCTTAAGTCTATATGTTTTTACCTTGAGTTTATATAAACTTAGGTTTAAAACAGACTTTTTGTCCGCCCTCCGTGGCTTTTCGGCAGACATCGTGGCTGTGGCGCGGTGATTTACTTATAAATCATACGAATACGCCCATAATTTCTTACTATTATGTTAATTTTATGTTAAAAATATCAAAAAACGGAGTATTATAAAAAACAATTCCTTTGCAATGTTGATTAATCCTAATGAAAATGCAAAGATTCAGGACGATTGTGTTGATGGCGGCGTTGGCCGTTGTCGGTGGATTTGGTCTGGCAAGTGGCCAGCAGGTTGATTATTCTGTTGTCTCGGTGCCTGAGGAATCGGGAATCGAATTCATGCAAGTGACAACACCAAGTGATTATCTCTGTATGCCGATCGTGCAGAGGAGCGGCAACGGGATTTCCTGGTTTTCCAACCGCATCATTGACACGTCACCTGACGGATTAAGCTTGGCTTTCCTTTCGGCACGAAACAACACCACAAACATTTTTGTCAAGGACCTCAGTAAGCAGGGGAGCAGTGTGCAGCGTACGAACAGGTCGGCAATCATTGACTTCTCTTATTCGTTGGATGGCAAGTACATCTGTTTCTCAGAGTCGCGCGGTGGGACAAACCAGGTGTTCCAGACATCAGCTGTTAGTGGATATGTCTGCCGTCAGATAACGTCGGGCGCAATGGACTATTCCCCGGTTTATTCGTCGGACATGAAGAACATCTTCTTTGCGCGCCAGGAGACGCAGGGGGTGAGTATCTGGAGTTACAATGTGGAAAACAACTTTTTGTCAACGTTCACGAGCGGGCTCAACCCTTGCCCTTTGCGTGACGAGGAGGCATATATCTGTGTCCGCACCAATGCTAACGGCAAAAGTGAGATATGGAAAGTGGATTATGAGAGCGGCATTGAGGAATGCATCGTTTCCGATCCGGCACGCAGCTTCACTACCCCGGTCGTCTCGCCTAATAAGGATTGGATATTGTTTGTCGCGAAAGCACCATTGTCGCCCCGGGTGTGACGTACAAGAACACGGACATTTACGTGGCGCGTATCGACGGCACGCAGTTTACGCAGTTGACTTACCACGCTGCTGACGACCTCAGCCCGGTATGGAGCAGGGACGGGCGTTACATATACTTCGTTTCCCAGCGTGGCAATGCTGCCGCGACGGCTAATGTATGGAGAATGACGTTTAATTACTAATCACTTATTATAAACCAACAAGACATGAAAACATTTAGACTTTTGGCGATTACCGGTTTGATGGCTTTCGCTGGCACTGCCTCGGCGCAATTCGTTAACTCAGGCTCAAATGCCACGACCACGACACCGCAGACGAAAACCGGTTCCAGGATGATCAAGGACACGCGTGATTACAACCGCTTCGAGTTTGGTTACTTGCCGTCGGCAATGTCATTTGACTATGACGACGCTCCAGATGACGAGAAGTTCAAAGGTTTTGAAGTTGGCTACATCCACGGCTTCAACCTTACAAAGAAGTTGCCTTTGTTCTTGGAGTTGGGAGGTCAGATCCAGTACAGATCATACAAGGACTCTTGGAGTGGCGAGATATATTATGAAGGCTATTATTTTGATACTGATATAACTTACAAAGAGAAATTATTGTCAATAAACATCCCGGTCAACTTGACATACCGTCTCAACATCAACAAGGATTTTGCAATCTCCCCGTTCTTCGGGTTTGATTTCAGAATAAATGTAATTGGAAAGAGACCTATTACGGTTGAAGTTGAAGGCGAATCGGCAGACGAGGATTATAATCTGTTTGATGAAGACGACATGGGTAAGGATAACACTTGGAAACGCTTCCAGGCAGGCTGGCACATCGGCGTGAACCTTGATTGGAAGGCGTTGCACGTCGGCGTGGCATACGGGACGGACATGAACGAGATTGCGGAAAAAACCAAGTTTAAGACTACTACCGTGGCTCTGGGCTTCAACTTCTGAGCCGCTGTGTAGGGAGCAAGCGGAGGCTTGTTTCATAACATTTATTTTGTCCTTGTGGGGCGCGGTCATCCGCGTCCCACTTTTTTGCATATTGATTAAAATGATATTTTTGCCTCAAATCATTCAATCATGGATTCGACAGGGAGCAAATGCAAGATCCGCATCACCGTCATGCGCCGCACCACCTACCCGGACTTGATGGCAAGATATGAGAACCCAATCGAGCACGCTTGTGATGTCGAGGTGGGGCAAGTGTTTTACACGGACGGCGAGGTCTGTCCCGAGGGATTGTGCGACAGTGCGTGGGAGACGATGCGACCATTCGTCGCCGAGTTGGCACGGGGCGGCGGCAACTTCTATGACGGGTGGATGAAGGATCCCCGCTCGGCGATGATCTCGTGCAATGACGGCTTCCGTCCGGTGAGTTTTCTCATCGAGGTGGTCGAATGAGGCGCGCCGCCAGTGAGATTGGCACAAACATCCGTAACGGAGGTACTCCGTGCTGCCAGCAATGCAAATAGCTTTGCCATCACAATCCGTGTCCGCGACGGGCTCGGTACAAGTAAAATACAACAGACATGAGAAAGAATTTTGGAGCAAGGCCCCTCAGCTATCCACAGCCGGTGCTGATAATAGCGGCCTACGGCGAGGACGGCACGCCCAACGCCATGAACGCGGCGTGGGGAGGCATCAGCGAGGAGAACGAGATCAGCATCTGCCTCAGCGCAGGGCACAAGACAGTCAAAGACATCTTGTCGCGGCGGGCTTTCACCGTGAGCATGGGGGAGGCGGGGCAGGTCGTCGCGTGCGACTATGTTGGCATCGTCTCGGGCAATCATGTCGCCGACAAGTTCGCAAGGACGGGCTGGCACGCCGTGCGCTCAGCCTTCGTGGACGCACCTCTCATTGAAGAACTCTCAGTCGCGCTGGAGTGCCGTCTGAAGGACTACAATCCTGAGACGTGCATCATGCGCGGTGAGATAGTCAATGTCAGCGTCGATGAGCGCGTGGTTGACGCCGAGGGACGGGTGGACGCCGCACGTGTCGGTGCGATAAGCTTCGATCCGTTCAACAACAACTACCTTAAGATAGGGGAGTGCGTCGGAAAGGCATTCTCCATCGGGCGGCAACTCAAGTAGGGCAGCCACCCGTCATGGCTTCCATGCGCCGGGACACGCGTGTCCTGGTCGCCTTACTTCGTCTCCCACTGACAACGTGAGTGGGAGTCCGGCATCCAGCTTGCATGGATTGGAGCGGCGTGATGGGGGACAAAACTGAAGATGTCTGACGCAATCCTGTTTTTTCCTGCCGCAATCTGCCAGCTACCCCTTGGATTGCACACGTTGCATATATTTAGACGAGGTACAAATAGCGACATTTGGGCGGCGTGCGCGGCACGTCGTATCCGAAAATGGCTATATTTGCCGTGCAAAACAATTCATTCAAACATCAATTTAAACAAAACAAACTATGGCTTACGTAATTAACGATGATTGCATTGCTTGTGGCACTTGCATCGATGAATGCCCGGTAGGTGCTATTTCAGAGGGTGAAAAGTACTCAATCAACCCAGATATGTGCACCGAGTGCGGCACTTGCGCGAGTGTTTGCCCCTCTGAGGCCATCCACCTCGGCTAAGGCAGCAATCCACGAGATAGTGCGCAATGCAAATGCGGTGGCGGGACTGCGGTCCCTGCCACCGCTCTTTTTTGCCCGGCATCGGGGGCTCAGCTGGCAATGGGTGCAAAAAACCGCCCGCAGCGTGCGCCGTGGGCGGTGTCAGTTGGTTTGATCAAGTGTGATTGGCCGTCAATCAGAAGTTGTAGCCTATGCAAATTGAGAAGTTGCGCAGCTTGCCAACGATGTCATCCTTGTCCTTGCCATTGAATTCGTGCCATTGGCTGTCCTTGTCGCTCGTGTTAAATGCGTTGAGCAAACCGAGGTCGTAGCGGAGACCGACGTAGTAGTGATCCTTTATGGTCAGGCCTGTGCCGAATTGCAAACCGAAGTCAAAGCGGTTGAGACCGCCTTTCTTGTATTCATAGTTTTCCTCGTCATATTCGACACCGAATGCCGGGATGTCCTCATCCAAGTCTGGTTCGCCAGTCTCTTCGGTGTGGAACTTTGTCTTACCGGCAATTCCGACGGCGATGTACGGGCCGAAGTTCACTTCCCAGCGGAGGCTCTCGTTGATGCCGAGCTTGTAGGATGCGAGGATTGGTATTTCGAAGTAGTTGAGCCCGTACTTTTCGTTGTATTTGTATTCATAGCCTTCTTCGCTGTATTCGTACTTGCTGTTGATGCCTTTGTTTGAAAAGTAGAGCCCTGGTTGGAGGTAGAAGCCTTTGCCAAGTTCGATGTCGGCGATTACTCCGAGATTGAAGCCGACCTTGGCCGGGAATGACGTGTCATCGCCTCCCATGTAGTCTTTGTCTTTGAAGTTTCCACCGGCGTTTGAGATGTTAAGTCCTGCCCTCAAACCCCAAGTGACTTTGCTTTGTGCCTGAATGTCAGACAAATACCCCCCCCCCATAATGAGGACGGCAGCTGCAATAAGTAGCTTTTTCATAATAAGAAAAGTTTTTTTGACCGTTTGTCACGGTCGTGTTAAACAATAATTTTAGGTCAAGTAGTTGTAGTTTTAGGCTGACAACTGGCTTGATGTCGTTGCAAATGTATGATAAGTTTTTGGAATGTTTGCATCTTTTCACTTTTTAAGTTGTTGGCGCGGACTTGTGGCAGTTGGTGTTTTTTACCGCTTGCGGCCGTCATGCCGGCGGGATGGAGGAGGGCTCGGCTGCCGCCTTTTGCCCTTAATGTGATTGCGTGTGATGAAAATGCTTTATATTTGCCCTGTAACCAACAAAAACATTTGACGATGAAAAAGATTTTGTTCCCCATATTGCTCCTGCCATTGCTTGCGGCTGGATGCAAGGATGATGACGAGAGCGTGGTCTACCAGACATTGACGCGCTCGATGACCGTTGACGTGGCGACAGCCGGCTCGCTGCCGACGCTCATCAGCGGGGAAGCCAAGAATGATGTACAGGAGCTGACGCTCACCGGGCGGCTCAATGGCACCGACATCGCCTATCTGCGTGAGATGGCTGGTGCGGACGAACTGGGCGACAGGACAGAAGGCAGCTTGAGAAGGCTTGATCTCTCTGCCGCATACATAGTGGAGGGTGGCGACCCATATTATAGGAAGGCCAACACAAAGTACGAAACCGAGAACAACATCATTGGCGACCACTTCTTTGACGGTTGTAAGAGCTTGGTCAAAGTGGTGCTTCCGACGAGCGCGGTGAGGGTAGGGGACGCGGCATTCAACGAATGCTACCTGCTCACATCCGTGCAGCTGACGACAGGAGTGGTGGAAATAGGCGATGATGCCTTCAGGTATTGTCACGAACTGGAGACGGTCAATCTGCCCCTCGGATTGCAGGTCGTCGGCGACAGGGCGTTTGAGGGATGCTACCGCCTGCAATCCATCGACCTGCCGGTAGGCATGGCGACAGTCGGTGCGGAGGCTTTCCAAGACTGTTCGTCTGTGACAAAGGTCAGCTTGCCACAAGGCGTGCAGACGGTCGGCTACGGAGCTTTCGCCGGATGCATGGCACTGTCAGAGGTGCGGTGTGAGGCCGTCATGCCGCCGACTTGCCAGACTGGCGCATTTGAGAGCGTCAACCACGACGTTTGCAAGCTGTTTGTCCCGCGAGGGAGTAAGGACGTTTATGCCCAGGCTCCTGAGTGGAAGGAATTCAAGTACATCATAGAGGAGTGACACAATCGACGCCACGGGCGTTGCGCCGCATGAACAATCCCCTTGCGCCGGTCGTGGTGCAAGGGGATTTGCTTTTCTAAGGCAGTGAGAGTTGTACTAAACTCCCTGTGTCATGCGTAGCTGTGCATCCCCCCGAGGATGAAGTTGACCCCGAAGTAGGTTATCGCCACACTGGCAAACGCCGCTATGCTGAAAACATGGAAGAACATCGGCCGCCGGAACGCCTTCAACGACTCGTCATGCAAGGCGAATGTGTATATGAGCAGCGTAATCAACGCCCAGACCTCTTTTGGATCCCAGCCCCAGTAACGTCCCCATGAGACATTGGCCCAGACTGCGCCGATGAATATGCCCGCCGCCAGGGTGAACACGGCGGGACGCAGCAGCACGCGGCTCACTAAGGAGAGGCGGCAGACTGCCACCTGGCTGCCTTTGGCGGTGAATCTCAGGACGACCGCAGCCAGGCCATTGAGCATCATGAATGCAAACAATGAGTAGGCGACCATCACCATGACCACGTGCAGCGACAGCAGCGGCGAGTCCAGCACAGGGAGCAACTGTGTGATTTGAGGATTTGTCTCACCCATCATCGAGACCATGACAGCCATTCCACCGACAGTGAAGCCGAATGTCGCGGCAAGTCCTGACCGCCGTCTCAAGATGATGGCGATGACGAGAGTGCACCAAGCCATGAATTGCATCGTCTCATAGCCGTTGGACAGCGGCAAGTGCCCCGAGACCAGCCACCGCAAACCGAGCGTCAGCGTCAGCCATGACAGTGCGGCGCACAGCATGGCGAGGCTGATGGCAGCGGAAGTCTTGCCCTGCGTCCTGCCCCTTGCCATCCTCATGCAAGCGGCGACGAAGCTGATGATCCCTACCGTTATCATCACTGTCCCGAGGAGGAACGGACGCTCGGTGCGGTTGTAGATGCGCTCGGCAGTGATGCAAGCAGTCGAAGGCAAGCAGCCCGCCGCCTCTTTCTCCTGGTATGTCCTTATCTTCCTCAGGACATTGGCAACCTCGTCGTACTGCCTTTTGGCGATGAGTTCGTTGACATAGTTGAGCGAACTGCGGATGAACACCCACTGGTCATGCGCCGTCCCCGCCGGAATGTCATCGACTTGCGACAGCCAGAGCAGCGTGCTGTCGCCAGGGTCACGGCAAGGGAAGATCTTGATGAGGCTGCCCGTAGCCGCCATGCTTGCGACGTTCACTTTCTCGTCAGCCTCCCTAAGCCTCTTGGATGCAGTGTCTTGCAGCCCGCCGAGCAGCAAGCCTTCGAGCTTGTAGTCGTTGGTCGCGGTGAAAAAGTCCGTCAGGCTTGCCCGATTGCCCTCAATGCCGAGGACGGCGGCAACGTTGCCGCCTTTGATTTCAATCATCGGCTCGCGTTTCCAGTAGTCGTAGTAGAACATCCACCCGGTGACTACCTGCTCGGCAGTCAGGCCCTTGTAGGAACTTTTGCCGCACAACTTTGTGGTGAAATCCCTTGCCAGCGTTTCCATGGGGCATATCCGGCCGCCATAGTAGACGTACAACCGCCCGAACTCCTCAGCCACCTCCGCCGGCAGCGCCTTGTCCCGGATGTCTGCCGCGCCCGCCACTGCCGGGAGTGATAGCAAGGCAGCGAAGACCGCAGCACGCCCAGCCCCCTTGCGCAGTGTGGAACAAAGGGCGCGGAACTGGCTTCGCTTCTCAAAGAAGAAACCGGCCATCGACACGAGCAGCATGGCATAGCCCGCATAAGTCAGCCCTATCCCCCAAGGGTCATGGCTCACTGCCAGGGTGCTCCCCTGCAAGTCGGAATCATAAGCGGACTGGTAGAAGCGGTAATGCCTGTGCCGCATGATTTCGTTCATCGCCACCTTGCCCCTGACAGCTTGACCGCCGTCGTCGATCCGCACCGTGCTGGTGTAGTCCATGGGAGAACGCGTGCCGGGATAGTAGGTTATGCCAAAGCCCTCCAACGCCACTTTGAACGGCAACGCGACCATGCCGCCGTCACTCCCGGTGAATGCCGCCGCCCCGTCATCCCCGAGCCGCAGGTGCAAGTGGCCTTGCTCCCCCCACAGGTGAGAGGCGAGGCTGCCAGCCAGGATGATGACCAGAGAGGCGTGCAACGCCAATGTCCACACCCTCCTTTGCAGTCTTTTGCGGAATATGTAGGCGACCGCGCCCACGGCCAATGCCATCCATAGGGCAATAAACCATGGAGCACCATAGATGTGGTCGAGGACGTAGGGCGTCCCCTCGTATTTCTCGATTGCCGTGGCAGCCATCAGCGTGGCGATGATTGCCGCGAGCAGGATGAACGGTATGTCTCTAAACAACTTCATATATCTCATCATTTTACACTCATTGCCCTGTCATTGGTGGACGCTCTCCGGCAGTCCGCACCGCCGCCTGCGGCAGCTGGCAACGCCTCCCGCTGCCGTGGCTCGCCGGGACAACGTTTTGTCTCTCTTTGTAAGTGCCAGTTACAAAGATTGTAAGCCGCACTTACAAAAGACCCCATGGCCACAGCATTCTATGTTGCGGCCGTGGGGGTCTTTGTCGCGGTTGCCGGGCGCATTGCCATTGCAGCTCAGATGGCATTTATGAACTCGACCACCGCATCCCTCTCGTCCTTGCTCAGCTTGCGGAACTTGTCGATGGACTGTCTTGCGTCGCTCTGTGCGTCGCCATGCCACATGATAGCCTCGATGACATTCCTCGCGCGGCAGTCGTGCAGGCGGTCGCTGTGCCCCGCGCAGAGCTGTGACAAGCCGCGTCCCCAGAGCGGGGTGGTGCGGCACCAGCCGGTGCGTATGTCGTTGACCATGTTGAGGCGGTGCTGCACGAGGTCGGAGTATGGCCATATCTTCTGGTAAGGGTAGCGTGGCAGCCTCGCGTCGCCGTCCTCGAAGAACAGGCTCGGGTCGGTGAAGTTGTCATCACCCGTCGTCCATGACGGGCGGTGGCAAGTGGCGCATCCCATCTCGCGGAACAACTGCCGTCCCTGCTGCACCTTGGGGTCGTCGAGGTTGCGTGCAGCCGGCACAGCCAAGCCGCGATGCCAGACGTAGAAATCGACATATTCGTCATCATCCATCTCCACTGGCAGCTCCTGGTTCATCAGGTAGTTGTAGATGTCTTCCTCCACCGTGTGCCCGTCGCGCCGCCATTCGGGGAAATGGTCGTAGAACTTGGCCTGCACGTCCGGGTCTTGCGAGGCCACGGTCGCATATGTCGCCGTCATGTAGTGGTAGCGGCGGTCGGAACGTGTGACGTTGGTGATGTTCCAGATCGCGTTAGTGCCGGCTGCGTCCTGCAACGGGCCGCGGCTCAAGGCGTATGTGAAGCGGAACGGGTGTTCCTGCCGCCCGTTGCCTTGCACCGAGTTGGCGTACATCTTGACCCATTCGCCGCCGGCGAAGATTGCCGGGTTGATCGGCATTCCCATGTTTTCCTGTCTGGCGTACTCGGCTTTGAGGCTGTCGTCGGGTATCGCGTCGAGGAGGCCGGTGCCATAGATGCCTATGGTCGATTCGAGCCTGATGCCGACATCGGAGTGGTCGATGGGCTGGCCTCCCGATTCGAGCGGGACATAGTAGGCATCCTCGGGGATGGTCACTTCCGGGTAGATGAGGCTGTAAGTCTCCCCGTCGTCAAATCGGTTTCCCCATTCGTCAACGTACTCGCGCCACTCGATTTTTATTTTGCTCTCGTCGATGGGGGCCTTGAATGGCTCGACAGCCCGGGTCTGGGGCATACCGGTCAGGGAGGTGAGATAGGCGTCGTTCCTCTTGTCGTAGATGACGAGGAGGTAGCCGTTGCCGAAGTCCCCGGCGTTGTATCTCTCCATCCTCTTGCCATGCCCGTAGCCGGGATGGCAGTAGATGCAGCCGTTGCGGATCCACAAAGGACCGAGCCCGCCGCGTTCTCCACCCTCGTTGCCTTCGATGAATACGTCTTCAAAGAACGTCTCGCCGCGCTGGAACGCCGCCGCCATTGTCGGGTCGTTGTCTACCGCCGGGGTCGATTGCTCATAGGCACTCGACGTGGAGTTGAATGCCGTGCCGAGGACACCGCCCGTGTACCACTCCTCTGACAGTTGCCCGTCGTCGGGCAGGGGGATGTTGCCGGAGTTTGTCCCCTCGTCATCGCTGCACGCTGCCGCGCAGAGGGCGAGCAGGAGCGATGCGCCAATGAAATAGATTTGTTTGGTCATAAATGTTATCCTTTTATTATAATGGTAAGGACGGATACCCGTGCCAATTGCCGGGCATCCAGTCCATTGTTTTGTCAGGGATCAGCCCGCTGTTTACATGTTCTCCTGCATCCAGGTTGCAACCTCCATGAGTTTGTCGCGCAGTGCCTGGCATGACTCGATGGCTGCCTGGTTCTTCTCGGGTTCGAGGTTGTTGCGGAACGGGTAGACTATCGTGCCAAGTCCAGTCGTGCCGTCTTCGCCGATGCACTCGTCGATCGCGGCCTTCAGTTCGTCGGCAAGTGACGGGTTCCTGCCTTTCAGCAGCGTGTAGATTGATTTGCTTTCGTCACGGGTGTTGACCCCGTCGTAGTCTATGCCGCCCATGATGACGTTGTTGATGCCGCGTATGTTGTCCTGGAAGTCGGTCTTTGAGTTGAAGCTGTACCATGACTCCACGTCCAGCACGTTTTGTGACGCGACCGGGTCGGTGATTTTGGTGTCCCCGACTTCGTTGGCGATGCCATAGCATCCCTTGTCCGCCTTGATGGCATCGACCACCGCCTCAAGTTGTGTGCGGTAGCGGCTGCCTGCCTTGCCTGCATTGATGAAATTCATCCCGTAGTTGTCAACGCCCGAGTCCGGCGCAGCCTCCTTTTCCTCCAGCAGCTGTTGCTTGTCGGACGAGACGTTGGCCGTGCCTGCCCACGCCGCTTCGAGCACTACGCATTGGAGCTTGAGGTCGCCGGCTACGGCATAGGCGTATTTGGCAAGGTTGGCGTCTATCAGGCTCACATCCTTGTCATGTCCGTCGGCGAACACGGCGTACTCAAGGGCGTGGAATCCGCACAATCCACCCGAACCGTAGTTGGAAGTGATGTAGTCGTCATCCATGTCATCCATGATTGTCGTGTTGGCAAGCATCTTGTCCAACGCCTGCTTGTCCAGAGGCCAGCTGTCGATGTGCGGGTCTATGCCGTTGATGGTTGCCGGGCCGAGGAGGAAAGCCTCGCTGTATTCCCAGTACTTCCTTGCCTCCAGCCATGCGTCGCACACGTCCTGCACGTCCTGTTGGGTGGCTGTCCCTGCCGAAATGTTCTCATACAGCGTCTTGCACTCGGCATCCAGCGTGATGGAAGCATCGGCGAGACGCTGGTAGGTGGCGATGACCGTGCCGTTGACATACTGTGTCAGCACCTCGGTCATCTCGGCCGAGAGGTCGCTGTCCGTTGTGGTTACTTCGCTCCCGTCGTCATCGGAGCACGAGACTGCGCCCGCCGCCATCATCAGCACGGAGGCCGCGAGCAAAGGTGTCTTGAAAATCTTTCTCATGATGTCTTTAATGTTAGGTTTGTCCATGTTTGTCATTTTGTGAATAGTCCTGCGTAGGCTACGCCGAGGGACAATGCCGGCTCGTCGTTGAACTGGCTTTTGAACTTGCGGTAGGCGTATTCCGCCTTTATCACTATGTCATCCATCGGGAAATAGTTGATGCCTGCGGCGAAACGTTGCCTGCCCCATTGCTCCTCGTCGAGCAATTGTTGCCCGCGCCTGGTTTTCCCCATACGCCACATGGGGTCATAGAAGTCGTAGCGGAAGAAGACGTACATCCTTTGCCCCTTTGCCCGCAGCTTGCCGCTTAGCGAGAACAGGTCATAGCCCGCTTCAACCCCCGCGCTCATCGCGTCCGACCCTATGTTGGTGCCAGGGGAGATGCCATAGCCTTTCAAACTCCTGTTGGCTTCCGAGATTTCCCCCGAGTTGCCCAAGTGGCCGTAGAGGAAACTGCCCCTTGCGACAAGGCCGTGGCCTGCGTACTCGAAGTCGAATGCGCCGATGCCGACCCGCCCCTTCAACTCCTTGAACTTGTCGCGCTTCAACGAGTTGGACGCGCTGTTGCCGAAGTAGCCGCTCACACCAAGGCGCAAGCCGCGCACGCCATACCAGTCCAGCCGTGCGGCACCAGCCACCGAGTTGCCTATCTTGAATTCGTAAGGCGAACCAGCGCCGCCCTGTATCCAATTCTGGTTGTTGAACCTGTCGGCATCGAGCCCCGCCACCAGCATCACCTCATAACGCCAGTCGCGCGTCCGTCCCCACAAGCTGATGCCGGTCTCGTGCCATGTGCAAGGGATGATGGTGTTGTCGCCCTCGGGACGGTAGACCCCGAAGAACTGTGTCGGCAGGTGTCCGCTGTTGACCAGGCCGACAGGCACGACCATGTGCCCGAGACGCAGGTTCAAGGTCTGGTCAAACGACTTCTGGATCCAGAACTGTTCCAGAGCCACCTCGCCGCCACGCTCGATTTCCTGCTCATATTCGCCCGTCTCCTCCTCCTCGATCTCGACGGCACTCTCGGTGCCGCCGTGCTCAAACTCAATCTCCGTGCCCATTGACCAGCCCTTGCCGAAGTCATAGCCGAGCATGATCACCACGTGCGGCAGGTCAAAACGGTTGTGCCCCTTGTCATCCTTGAACTTGGGCGCGTCCGAGTAGCGTTTCCAGTTCTCGCTGTAAAAGTTGCGGCTGAACACCGCCTCGCCGTACCCGCCTATGGTGAAACGCGACTTCCAATCACGCTTCTTATATGCCTGGCCTTCCTCCGCCCGGGGCTGCCCGTCGTCTCTGCCGCCATCGGTGGAAGCCGCAGCCCCGGCCGTTGCCAGCCAGGCAAGGCAGAGTGATGTGAATAGTAGTTTTGTTCTCATAAACCTTTGCAATTGATTTCGATGCAAAACTATTGCTAAGCATCAACCCGTGTTATACCTAAAAATTGGTAAAAACCTGCTGCGGGTTAATGACAAATAGGTATAATCAACCTCTTTTCACTCATTTGTTTGGAGGAAAATGTGGCAAGGCGTGCCGGTAGGCACAAAATCCACCCGGCGATGCGCGGCGTGCGGAGGAAACGTAGGTCATGCCTCCCCGCACTTGCCTTGCCGTCCCTGATCGGATGTGGCAGGCGGCAATGGAGATGATGCCGGACATAAACTCCGCCGCCAGCAGGGAAAACTTGCATGAGGTCTGGCATAAAGTTCGTTTCCCCCTGACATAAAGTAAAAACAAAAGTTCTGTTTATATATTCAGAAGTTTTGTTTATATAAACAGAAGTTTTGAATATATAAACAAAACTTCTGAATGAACTTTATGCGCCGGGACACCGTAGTTTAAGCACCGGTCAAGGGGATTTTGTGCCAGACCCGACCAAAGTTTGTGTCCGGCCTCATCGGGTCAAAGACAGGATTTGCGTGGTTTCCCTCCAGAGCCTGCTTGCATCACCCCTCTGGCTGTTGCAGGCAGATGTCCCTGTGGGTGTGTGATGATCCCTGGCTTTGCCCCGCGCGGCACGCCGGTCCGCAGTTGTGGGGGCGGGATGTCCTATTGGTATGTATTTATGTCCCAAAAGTGGCATTTTGCATTTAACCGGCTGTGGGATAGACTTTTCGCAATTAATAATAATCGTTAACGCATCCAATTTTGTCTCCCCGCTTGGGCTTAAACCGATGTAGTTCACTATATTTGCAAAATATTTTTAGAATAATAACGGCTTCACAGCCCTATATTATATATATATGGAGAAAACTAAGGAAGAACTCCTGCTGGCATCCGTCAGTGCCGCTCTTGATGCAGGTCGGGCGATAATGGAGGTTTACACCGACCCTGCGGCCGACTTCCAGGTGGAGACCAAGGCCGACAACTCACCATTGACCATAGCGGACAAGAAGTCCAACGCCGTAATCACCGGCCATCTGTCGCCTATGGGCATCCCCGTCCTTAGCGAGGAGAGCCGCGTGATGCCCTACGAGCAACGCCGCGAGTGGCGACGCCTGTGGGTGGTCGATCCGCTTGACGGGACAAAGGAGTTCATAAAGCGCAACGGTGAATTTACAGTCAACATTGCCCTCGTCGAGGACGGGAGCCCGGTGATTGGGGTGATATATGTCCCCGTGCTGCATGAACTCTACTGGGGTTTGGCGGGCAACGGTGCGGGCAAAGTGACTGGATGCGGCACGGACAGGGTCTTTGCCAGCTTGGACGAGCTCAAGGTGCAAAGCTCCGCGCTGCCTTGCTTTGAGCGGTCAGGGGCGGTCGTCGCTGTCGCGTCACGCTCACACCTCAACGAGGAGACTGAGGCGTTCATCTCCAGCCTTGCACGGCGTTTCGGCAACGTGGAGACGGCATCCAAGGGCAGTTCGCTCAAATTCTGCCTCGTGGCGGAAGGCGCGGCAGATGTCTACCCGCGTTTCGCCCCTACGATGGAATGGGACACGGCCGCCGGCCAAGCCATAGCCGAGGCCGCAGGCTGCCGCGTGGAACTGGCAGACTGCTCCGCCCCGCTGGCATACAACAAAGAGAACCTGCTGAACCCATGGTTCGTAGTCTATAACCCCAAACTTGACTTGAAACAATGACCTTTGAAATAATATTCGTCCTGCTCGGACTGATCGGGATGCTGGTAGCCCTCATCTTGGACAAGATGCGTCCGGGCATAGTCCTGTTGTCGCTGGTCGTGGTATTCATGGCGGCAGGCATCATCACTCCTAAGCAGATGGTGGCAGGATTCAGTAATCGGGGAATGATTACCGTCGCGCTGCTGTTCCTCGTCAGTGAAGGAGTGCGGCAAAGCGGTGCGCTTACGACAATCGTCAAGAAATTGCTTCCACAAAGGGAAACGACGGTGACGAAAGCCCAACTCCGCCTGCTCCCGATAGTAAGTTCGTTCTCGGCTTTCCTAAACAACACCCCGGTAGTGGTCATCTTCGCCCCGATAGTGAAGAATTGGGCAAAGAAAATCGGCTTGTCATGCACTAAGTTCCTGATTCCATTGTCGTATGCCACCATCCTTGGAGGACTGTGCACGCTCATCGGGACCTCTACCAACCTGGTTGTACACGGCATGATGATAGACAAGGGGTTGCCTGGGCTGAAGATGTTTGACCTCGCCTTTATCGGCATTCCCATCACGATTGTCGGTCTGGCGTTCATCATACTGACATCCAAGAAACTGCTTCCGGCGGAACGTCCTGACAACTTCGAGGATGAGGAGACAGACGCCGCAACAGAGAAGGGGCAACACATCGTGGAAGTGGTACTTGCATCCCGCTTCCCAGGCTTGAAACGTAAATTGAAGAACTTCGATTTCAAAAGGAAATACGGAGCCGAAGTGAAAGAGATACGCCAAGGCGGCCAGGTCATCACCGAGAATCTGGGAGAAGTGAGGTTGCAGCAAGGTGACACACTGGTCTTGCTGGCAGATGACGACTTCACAAAGACATGGGGCGACTCATCTGTATTCCTCATGATGACCAACGGCAAGGAAATCCCTACGCGCCCTGTCCAGCCTTGGAAAAAATGGACGGCTTTGGCTCTGCTGCTCATCATGATCATCGGAGCCACGATAGGCGAACTCCCGTACTTTAAGGAGCATTTCCCGAATGTGAATATGGATATGTTCTTCTTTGCCGCCGTCACAGCTGTGGTCATGGCATGGCTAAAGATATTCCCTCCGAAGAAGTACACAAAATACATCAGTTGGGACATCCTGATAACAATCGCTTGCGCCTTCGCTATCAGCGCGGCGATGGAAGAGTCAGGTTTGGCGGCATTGATAGCCAACTTCATCAAGGATGTTTCCGGCTCATTGGGAGCATGGGGCGCGCTTGCCCTGCTCTACTTCGTCACGTTGGTCATCACCGAACTCATCACGAACAATGCAGCGGCGGCACTTGCCTTCCCGCTGGCACTGGAAACGGCGGAGAAGTTTGGAGTGGACCCGATGCCGTTCTTCATAACAATCTGCATCGCAGCATCGGCTGGCTTTGCCACCCCCATCGGCTACCAGACCAACTTGATTGTGCAAGGTGCAGGCAATTACAAATTCACAGACTTCCTGAAAATCGGTGTCCCGATGGATTTGATAGTCATGATTATCTCAGTCTCACTCATTCCGTTGATTTGGCCGTTCACTCCAGTTCAGTAAACAAGACCCATGGAACATATCTACCCCATATTTGACAAAATGCTGTCACGTTCTGACAAGGAAGCATTGCTTGGGCAGCGCGGCCTGATGGTGTGGTTCACCGGGTTGTCCGGCTCAGGCAAAAGCACCGTGGCGATAGCCCTTGAGCGCGAACTCCACTCACGCGGCATCCTGTGCCGCATCCTCGACGGTGACAACGTGAGGAGTGGCATAAACAACAACCTTGGATTCAGCGCGGAGGACAGGGTTGAGAACATCAGACGCATAGCGGAAGTGTCACGCCTGTTCGTGGACACGGGGATAGTCACAATCGCGGCCTTCATCAGCCCGAGCAACGCGTTGCGGGAGATGGCGGCATCGATTATCGGCAAGGATGACTTCGTGGAAATCTATGTCGATACCCCGCTTGCGGTGTGTGAGGAAAGGGATGTCAAAGGACTCTACAAGAAAGCGAGAGCGGGGGAGGTCAAGAATTTCACCGGCATCTCCGCACCTTTTGAAGCTCCAGAGCATCCTGCACTGCGTCTTGACACCTCCAAACTGACCGTCCAACAGTCCGTGGGCAAACTGTTGGAGCTGATACTGCCCATGATAAAGAAGTAATACCATATATAATATAAAGACTATGGCTGAAGATTACAATTTGAGTCATCTTAAGCAGCTTGAAGCTGAATCAATCCACATCATCAGGGAAGTCGCATCGGAGTTTGAAAACCCTGTAATGCTCTATTCCATCGGCAAAGACTCGTCGGTCATGGTGCGTCTTGCCGAGAAAGCCTTCTACCCGGGCAAAGTGCCATTCCCGTTGATGCACATCGACTCCAAATGGAAATTCAAGGAGATGATAAAGTTCCGTGACGAATACGCCAAGAAATATGGATGGAACCTGATTGTCGAGTCCAACATGAAGGCATTCAACGAAGGGGTTGGCCCATTCACCCACGGGAGCAAGGTGCATACAGACCTGATGAAGACGCAGGCTTTGCTGCAAGCGCTTGACAAGTACAAATTTGACGCAGCCTTTGGCGGAGCGCGGAGGGACGAGGAAAAGTCTCGCGCCAAGGAACGCATATTCTCTTTCCGCGACCGTTTCCACCAGTGGGACCCAAAGAATCAACGCCCGGAACTGTGGGACATCTACAACACAAAGATTCAAAAGGGGGAAAGCATACGCGTATTCCCCCTTTCCAACTGGACGGAACTCGACGTTTGGCAATACATCCGAATCGAAAAGATACCTATCGTCCCGCTTTACTTTGCCAAGGTGCGTCCGTGCGTGGAGATTGACGGCAACCTCATCATGCCCGATGACGACCGCCTGCCAGAGAAGTACAAGGACAAGATCCAAATGAAAAAGATACGTTTCCGCACCCTCGGCTGCTGGCCGTTGACCGGAGCGATAGAATCGGAAGCCGACACCATCGAGAAGATCGTTGAGGAGATGATGACTACAAACAAATCGGAAAGGACGACGCGCGTCATCGACTTCGACCAGGAAGCAAGCATGGAGCAGAAGAAACGTGAGGGATATTTCTAATCATTAATCATGGAGGAAAACAGACCTATGACCGACAATAAAGAGACCGCCACCAACAAGGCGAACAAACAAACCATAGAAGAGTTTCTGGCAAACGATGAGCGGAAAGACCTCTTGCGCTTCCTTACGGCAGGCTCGGTGGACGACGGGAAATCGACGCTCATCGGACGCTTGTTGTTTGACAGCAAGAAGATTTACGAAGACCAACTCGACGCTCTGGAACGGGACAGCAAACGCGTCGGCAACGCTGGTGAACACATCGACTACGCACTGTTGCTTGACGGGCTAAAAGCCGAGAGGGAACAGGGCATAACGATTGACGTGGCATACCGCTACTTCTCGACCAACAAAAGGAAATTCATCATCGCTGACACACCGGGACACGAGCAATACACCCGCAACATGATTACCGGCGGGTCAACAGCCAACCTCGCCGTGATCCTTGTCGATGCGCGCACTGGGGTCATCACCCAGACAAAACGTCACACCTACCTCATCTCTTTGCTTGGGATTAAACACGTGGTGCTTGCTGTCAACAAGATGGACCTGGTAGGCTATTCGCAAGAGCGTTTCGACGAGATTGTGGCGGATTACAAACGGTTCGTCGCGCCACTCAACATCCCTGACGTGCAGTGCATACCTCTGTCGGCTCTCGAAGGCGACAATGTGGTCGAGAAGTCCGACAAGACACCATGGTACAAAGGACCTGCCTTGCTCGACTTCCTTGAGACAGTCCATGTCGGGAGCGACCAAAACTTCAAAGACTTCCGCTTCCCCGTGCAGTACGTGCTGCGTCCCAACCTGGATTTCCGTGGCTTCAGCGGCAAAGTAGCGTCAGGTGTCATCCGCAAGGGTGATGAAGTCATGGCATTACCCTCTGGGAAAAGGAGTCATGTGAAGAGCATCGTCACCTATGATGGAGAACTTGACTATGCATTCCCACCGCAGTCCGTCACGCTCACTTTGGAAGATGAGATTGATGTGTCGCGTGGCGAGATGCTCGTGCGTCCCGACAACCTGCCAACCATTTCGAGAAGCTTCGAGGCAATGCTCGTATGGATGGACGAAGAGGATATGGATGTCAACAAGCAATTCTTCATCAAACAGACCACAAACACCACACGTGCCAGGATTGACGGCATAAAATACAAGGTAGATGTCAACACCATGGAGCAGTCCAAGGTCTCCCTCCTTAGGCTGAACGAGATTGGCAAAGTCGTAATCACGGCCAGCAAACCCCTGTTCTTTGACAAGTACGAGGACAACAAAAACTGCGGTTCGTTCATCTTGATTGACCCGATCACCAACAACACCTCGGCCGTCGGGATGATTACGGAGAAAGTCAACACGTCAGACCTCTTCTCCACCATCACCGAAGACGACCGCAAACGGATGTTGGCAGGCGAATCTCTCGTCTCAGAGCAGCAGTGGAAAGACAGGATAAACCAAGACGGACTGGTCTACTGGGTGACTGGCGACGACAAGAAAGAGCGCCGTGAGCTGGTCTACACGTTGGAACGCCGCCTGTTTGACATAGGCAAGTTCGTTTGCAAACTGAGCCTCGACTGCCTTGGTCTGGAAAACATGACATCACGTGACCTCGCAATCGTCGCCCACCAACTGTCAAAGAAAGGCGTAATCCTGATATGCAGCGGGACAGACCTTGATCCCAACGTGGCAAAACCCGAGTTTGTCAGCATCCACATCAAGGGCGAGGAGGAAGACAGCCGGGACTACACCACAAACGAGATCATTGTCAACCCCAAGGAGATGGCACAGGCCATAGAAGATATCATAAACAAACTCTGAAAACTCAATGGGACTTATCGAATTCAGCAAATTGCCGGTCAACACCCTGGTAGGAGCCGACTGGGCGACATTCAAGGGAATCACCAAAGGGCGAGAGATAGACAAGGGCTACCGTGGCAAGTACCGCCTGACCAAGTGCGTCTGCCGCCTGCTCAGCACCTTGAAACCGTTGCAAGACCGCCGCTACAAAAAGATGCTGGCAGACAAACCCCTGGAGCATGACCCCGTGTTTATCCTCGGCCACTGGCGCAGCGGGACGACATTCGTTCACAATGTTTTCTCCTGCGACAAGCACTTCGGCTACAACACCACCTACCAGACCGTATTCCCGCATCTGATGATGTTCGGCCAAGGGTTCTTCAAAAAGACTATGGCCTGGCTGATGCCTGACAAGCGTCCTACCGACAACATGGAATTGTCAGTGGATCTGCCGCAGGAGGAGGAGTTCGCTCTGGCCAACATGATGCCATGCACCTACTACAACTTCTGGTTCTTGCCTAAGTATATGTCGGAATATTGCGACCGTTTCCTGACATTCGAGGACATAACACAAGAAGAGTTGCGGACGTTTGAAGAGGTCTTCGTCAAACTCATCAAGATAAGCCTCTGGAACACCCACGGCACGCAATTCCTCTCCAAGAACCCTCCACACACCGGCAGGGTAAGGGAACTGGTCAAGATGTTCCCCGATGCCAAGTTCATCTACCTCATGCGCAACCCCTACACGGTGTTTGAAAGCACAAGGAGTTTCTTCACCAACACCATCAAGCCGCTTATGCTCGAAGACATATCACCCGAGCAACTCGAAAGCAACATCCTCGACATCTACATGAGGCTTTACAACCGCTACGAGGCAGACAAGCACCTGATACCGGAAGGAAACCTTGTAGAAGTCAAATTCGAGGACTTCGAGGCCGATCCATCACGGATGACTGCTGGCATATATGCCAAGCTGCGCATCCCCGGTTACGATGCAGCCAAGGACAGCATCGAAGCATACCTCAACAAGAAAAAGGGATACAAGAAGAATGCCTACAAATATGACTCGCGCACCGTCGAACTCGTCGAGCAACACTGGGCAAAGGCATTGAGCGACTGGAACTATAAATTGTAACAAACAGGATAACCGATATGAACAAAACATCGAGACTGCTCCTCGCCGCACTGCTGGCCGCCGTGCCGGCACTGCTCTTCCCGCAAGAAAGGGAAGAGATGCTCAACTGCGGCAACATGGACCAATGGCTTATCAGGGAGATTGACGAGTCGTTTGTGATAGGAGGCAACACCAGGACACTGCACGAGATCGCCCCCTACCAGCTCGTCAAAGGCGACCGCCCTTATACATTCAACACCAAATCGCCCTGGGGCACATCAAACGTCATGGCCAAAGTCGCAGGCATCGTCAAATGCAGCGCGTCCGTCTTCCCCGAAGTCCGTGGCAAAGGCAAATGTGCACGCCTTGAGACACTTGTCGAGTCAGTCAAAGTGCTCGGGGTCGTTGACATCACAGTCCTTGCAGCAGGCAGCGCGTTCCTTGGAGGTGTGGACGAACCGATACGCAACACCAAGAACCCGCTCGGCAAACTCATGATGGGCGTGCCTTTCACCAAGAAACCCAAGGCACTCCGTTTCGACTACAAGGCTAAACTGACAGGAGAGCCTAACAGGGAGAAGATAACAGGATTCGGCAAAGACAAGGTCATCGCGGGCAAAGACTACCCCGAAGTCTACATGGTACTCCAAAAACGTTGGGAAGACGAGGAAGGCAACATCTACGCCAAACGCATTGCAACCTTGTCCCACCGCTTCACGGCATCGACAGCCGACTGGGTGGACAACTACACACTCGACCTGGAGTATGGCGACATCTCATCACGCCAAGGCTTGAACGAGATCGAGAGGCTCACCACCAACAACCCCTACTACGCCAAAAACAGCAAGGGAGAAGTCAAGCCCATACAGGAAGTCGGCTGGGGCACACCCGATGACACCCCGACACACGTCATCTTGCGCTTTTCGTCAAGCCACGGAGGCGCATACGTCGGCTCGCCAGGCAACACACTCTGGATAGACAACGTGCGCTTCGTCTACTGAAATGGGCAGGATACTGGCAGTTGACTACGGCCGCAAACGCGTCGGGCTGGCGGTCACAGACCCCATGCAGATAGTGCCGCACGGCCTTACGACCGTCCGGGCCTGCGACGCAGCCGACTTCATCACCAAGTATGTCGAAAGCGAGAACGTCGAGCGTGTGATCATCGGCCTCCCCCGCCAGATGTCCGGCCAGCTGTCAGAGAGCGTCAACTACATCCGCCCCTTTGCCAACAAGCTGAAGACAATGGTGCAAGTCCCCGTCGAGTTCGTTGACGAGCGGTTCACATCCGTCCTCGCACACAGGACAATGCTTGACGCAGGCCTGAAGAAGAAAGACCGCCAGAACAAGGCACTGGTCGATGAAATCAGCGCTACGATAATCCTCCAGTCATATCTGGAAAACAGGTCGTCAGTGACCGAAATAATTTGAGCAACTTACAATCAAACATTATGATACTACCGATTTATTTATACGGGCAACCAGTCCTGCGTGATGTGGCAAAGGACATCGATGCCACCTATCCGGAACTCAAGAAGCTGGTAGCCGACATGTACGAGACAATGGATAACGCCGACGGCGTCGGTCTCGCCGCACCGCAAGTGGGATTGCCCATCCGGGTAGTGGTCGTCAATCTCGACGTGCTGTCAGACTCCATGCCCGAGTACAAGGACTTCCGCCGCACCTACATCAACGCCCACATCATCGAGACGGGCGAAGAGACAGTGAGCATGGAGGAGGGATGCCTGAGCCTGCCTGGCATACATGAGAATGTCAAACGCCCGACCAAGATACACGTCCGCTACATGGACGAGGACTTCAACGAGCATGATGAGTGGGTCGAGGGCTATCTTGCGAGGGTCATGCAGCATGAGTTCGACCATCTCGACGGCCATGTGTTCGTTGACCGCATCTCCCCCCTGCGCCGCCAGATGAACAAACGCAAGCTCACCGCAATGGTCGAGGGCAAGACACGTTGCGACTACAAAGTCAAGTCTTACAAGAAATGAATCCGGCGCGTCGGCGCAACGCGCAAATACCTGCGGGCATGGGGACATCAAGTCCCCATGCCCGCTTTTTTCCCATCTCACCCAGCGTGCCGCGGCGACAGCATCAGGGAGCGTGCCCGCATGGTGCTTTGTAAGTCACACTTACAAGGGTTGTAACCGGCATTAACAAAGTTTGTAAGTCGCACTTACAAAGCACCCCACGCCAGCGATGTCCTGGCAACTGGGATCGTCATCGGTGTGTTGCCTGCAAAACCCAGCCAATTGCCAGGCAGACGCTGGGGACAACGTTCCAAAGTCATCCTTGGCATCGCCATCAATCACGGTAGGATGCAAGAAAAACGGCAGCCAACCATTGTGTTGACTGCCGTCGTAATCATCTAATAGACCGTTGGACTTGTCCCTTGATGTGGGCGCTGAGGGATTCGAACCCCCGACCCTCTGCTTGTAAGGCAGACGCTCTGAACCAGCTGAGCTAAGCGCCCGATGGATTGTGTGCCGCGACTTCATCGTTTTGGTGGGCATTGACGGATTCGAACCGCCGACCCCTTGTCTGTCAGACAAGTGCTCTGAACCAGCTGAGCTAAATGCCCGTCGCTTTGCGTTTTATCCTTCGGTGTGGGCGCTGAGGGATTCGAACCCCCGACCCTCTGCTTGTAAGGCAGACGCTCTGAACCAGCTGAGCTAAGCGCCCGAAGTATTCGGTCTTGAGCTTGATGTCATTGGTGTGGGCGCTGAGGGATTCGAACCCCCGACCCTCTGCTTGTAAGGCAGACGCTCTGAACCAGCTGAGCTAAGCGC
>CALULY010000021.1 GCA_944321635.1 uncultured Bacteroidaceae bacterium
TTTTGTATATTTGCATCCATAAGAGTTACCCGAACAAGCAAAGCGATGCAGACCACGGCAATTAGGACGGTTGCCAATTCATTACCTGAAAACGAAGTAATTCTTCTAACTCTCTTGATTTCAAAGAGGTATATTCCTTATACAGATTTACGCAATTCCACAGCACTGCAAGCCGCGATGACATAAAAACTGCAAGAGCAACCGCACGCCACATTCATCCCATCATCTCGACCGCCTGATGGCGTGGCACAGCTGTCCCATCTCAAACGAGCGGGTTGCGGCCTCTACCGCGCCAGACAGTATGACCGAGCGCCGTCAAACCTGCGGTTCAGCCATCACCGGCAACGGCGGCAGGCAACCAGACCGGGTGGAAAAGGCGATGATGTCGGACATAAACTTCAGTGAGGTCTGGCATAAAGTTGGATTGCCCGGTGCTTAAAGTTCATTCAAAAGTTTTGTTTATATATTCAAAACTTCTGTTTATATAAACAAAAGTTCTGTTTATATATTCAGAACTTTTGTTTTTACTTTATGTCAGGAGATAATGAACTTTAAGCACCGAGCAAACCAAGTCTTGGTCTTACCTCACAGGATTTTGTCCCTTGCCATGGTGGCAGCAGACGGCGCGGGGCGTGTTGGCGGGACGGGATAATTGGCGTACTTTTGCAGCGTTTCACAATCAAATCCTAATCAAATTGGCACGTAAGAAGAAAGAACTGCCCCTGCTGGAGGATGTCACGATCACTGGCATCGCCAACGAGGGCAAGGCGATAGCGAGAGTTGACAACTATGTCATCTTCGTCCCCTACGCCGTCCCGGGCGATGTCGTGGACTTGCAGGTGAGGAAGAAGAAACGCAATTATGCCGAGGCGGTCATCGCGTCGCTCAAACACCCGTCCGACAAGCGTCGCGAGGCACGATGCAAGCACTACGGCGTGTGCGGGGGCTGCAAGTGGCAAGTTCTGGACTACGGCGAGCAGCTCAAATTCAAGCAGGAGCTTGTCACCGACCTGCTCACACGCATCGGCAAACTGGAGTTGCCGCCCGTCTCGCCCATCATCGGGTCGGAGCGCACGTTGCGGTACAGGAACAAGCTGGAATACACTTTCTCCAACAAGAGGTGGCTGACCGAGGACGAGATCAAGTCGGGTGAGGCCTACCAGAAGGACGGGCTGGGATTCCACATCCCGGAGGCATTCGACAAAGTGCTCGACATCGACGAGTGCTGGTTGCAGGACGAGGTGTCGGACAGGATACGCAACGAGGTCAAGCGTTTTGCCAAAGCCGAGGGGATGCCATTCTATGACATCCGCAACCGCGAGGGTTTCCTGCGCAACCTCATCGTGAGGACGGCAAACACTGGCGAACTGATGGTCATCCTGGTGGTGCGAAACGTCGAGAACCAATACGACAAGCAGCTCGCCACGATAATGGATTTCATCGCCGGCACTTTCCCTGAGATAACTTCGCTCATGTACATCGTCAACAACAAGAGCAACGACACCTACACCGACCTGCCGGCATCCGTGTGGCGTGGCAAAGACCACATCATCGAGACGATGGAAGGACTGCGGTTCAAGGTCGGGCCTAAGTCGTTCTACCAGACCAACAGCGAGCAGGCGCACGCCCTCTACCAGGTCGCGAGGCAGGCGGCCGGGTTGACGGGTGACGAGCTGGTCTACGACCTCTATACGGGGACAGGTACGATAGCCAACTTCGTGGCAGCCAAGGCGCGCGAGGTCATCGGCATCGAGTATGTGCCTGACGCCATCGAGGATGCCAAGGTCAACTCGCAGTTAAACGGCATAGGCAACACCCGTTTCTTTGCCGGCGACATGAAAGACATCCTGACCGACGCGTTCATATCAGAGCATGGCCGCCCCGATGTCATAATCACCGACCCTCCACGGGCGGGGATGCACCCGTCGGTCATCGACACCATCCTCAACGCCAAGCCACGCACCATCGTCTATGTCAGCTGCAACCCAGCCACACAGGCGAGAGACCTTGAGACGCTGTGCGGTGATGGCTATGCCGTGACGGCGGTGCAGCCGGTGGATATGTTCCCCCACACTCATCATGTGGAGAATGTAGTTACACTCAAAATCAAATGAACCATGCGGCACGGCACGACAAAAAGGAACACTGAGTTCAAAGTCCGCGAGCCGGCAATGCTCCTGGACTTCTTGATGAAAGCATTCTCCGGCATCAGCAGGAGTTCCGCCAAGTCCTGCCTCACCAACAGGCGGGTAATGGTCAACTCGGTCATCGTGACGAGACACGACTTCGCACTCACGCCAGGCATGGTCGTCGAGGTCAGCAAAGGGGGGCGGAAGCACGAGTTCCGCAACAGGAACCTGAAGCTCTTGTACGAAGACCAATACATTTTAGTCGTTGAGAAAGCAGCCGGCCTCCTCACCATCGCCACGGCGCGGGAAAAGGAGAGGACGGCGCACGTCATCCTCAACGACTATGCCCGCAAGGCTTGGCACGGACGTGTGTTCATCGTCCACAGGCTCGACCGCGACACGTCTGGAATCCTTGTTTTCGCCAAAGACGAGAAGACCAAGACCAAGATGCAAGAGCGGTGGAACGAGTTGGTCAAGGTGCGTGGCTATGTGGCAATCGTCTCGGGCGACATGGAGAAAGATGACGGCACCGTCACCTCCTGGCTCAGGGAGAACGCACAACACACCGTCTATTCGTCACCAGTGCCGGGAGAAGGCGATCTGGCCGTGACAAACTACAAGACACTGGTCAGGAAAAACGGATATTCACTCGTCGAACTCCAGCTTGAGACAGGTCGCAGGAACCAGATCAGAGTGCACATGAAGGACTTGGGCCATCCTGTCGTAGGCGACAAGAGGTATGGCAACGGCGACGACCCCATAGGCCGCCTCGCCCTACACGCCTACAAACTGGAATTCATCCACCCTGCAACTGGCAAGACGATGAGGTTTGAAATCCCATATCCCCAACAATTCAGACAAATATTCAAAACACAACAACAGACATGGCCATAATCAAAACAATCGAAGGGCTGACACCCAAATTCGGCAAGCACTGCTACTTCTCAGAGGGCGCAGCCATAATCGGAGACGTCACCATGGGCGACAATTGCACAGTGTGGTTCAACGCCGTAGTCAGGGGTGATGTCCACTACATCAAGATAGGCAACAACGTGAACATCCAGGACTGCTCTTGCCTGCACACTCTGCTGGGCAAAGCTCCCATAATCATAGGCAACGACGTGACCATAGGCCACAGCGTCACCCTGCACGGATGCGAAGTGAAAGACGGGGCATTGATCGGCATGGGGGCGACAGTCCTCGACCACGCCATCATAGGACATGGGGCGATAGTCGCCGCCGGAGCATTGGTGTTGAAGAACACAGTCATCGGCGACGGCGAACTGTGGGGCGGCGTGCCTGCCAAGTTCATCAAGAAAGTTGACCCCGTGCAGGCCAAAGAGTTGAATGCAACCTACGCCAGTCACTATGTCGAGTACTCGGACTGGTATCGCCGCGCCGATGCCGACCCAAGCAACACGACGGTCTGCACGACATCGGAAGAATACGAGGCGGCGAAAAAGTGAACCGATTGCCGCATCACTGTCAACGACAACAGACGACAAAGGCGGAGGGTTTGCCCCTCCGCCTTTGTCGTCAATATATAATTATGTTATAGGCTCATCATTTGCCGCCACGCAACGCAGCGAGGCTCTCCTTGATTGAGGCGATTTTTGACTCGGCATCAGACTGCTTCTTGCGTTCCCTGTCTATCACGGCCGCCGGGGCGTTGTCAACAAATTTGGAGTTAGAGAGCTTCTTCATCACAGATTGCAGGAAACCTTCCTGGTATTGCAAGTCGGCTTCAAGTTTCCGTATCTCGGCCTCGACATCGAGCTTGTCTCCAAGGCTGATGGCGTACTCTGACGTGCCGACAAGGAATGATATGGCATTGTCACTCTTTGCCTCGACCACTGCCACCGAAGACAAGTTGCCCAACTTCCTGACCACGACCTCAAAAGCTGAGAGTTTGTCCTCTCCTACCGCCTGGAGTTCAAGGGCGTCCTTGGCCGGGATGTTCTTTTGCAGACGGATGGAACGCACGTTTGTCACGAGCTGTTTGACCAATTCAAACGATTCCAGCAGATTGCTATCCGGTTGCCCGGCAGATTGCAACGGCGCATACATGATTGATTCGCCGTCAGCCCTGTCGGCGATGTGCTGCCACAGCTCTTCGGTAATGAACGGCATGAACGGATGCAACTGCACCAGCAGACGGTTGAAGAAGTCCAGCGTCACCTTGTACGTCACCCCATCGACGGGACAACCGTATGCGGGTTTGACTATTTCCAGATACCACGACGAGAACTCATCCCAGAACAGGCGGTAGAGTGCCATGATAGCCTCGCTTAGACGGTACTTTGAGAACAGATCCTCGACCTCGGCAGCCGTCGCGTCCAACTTGCTCGCAAACCAGTCGGCAGCCATCCTCGCAGCCAACGGTTGCTCGGCGGCCTCATCCACCGTCCAGCCCTTGACAAGCCGGAAGGCGTTCCAGATTTTGTTGCAGAAGTTGCGTCCTTGCTCGCACAACGCCTCGTCAAACAGGATGTCATTGCCGGCCGGGGCAGAGAGCATCATGCCCATTCTCACGCCGTCCGCGCCGAATTTGTCGATGAGATCGAGCGGATCGGGCGAATTACCAAGCGACTTGGACATCTTGCGCCCGATCTTGTCCCTGACTATGCCGGTGAAATAGACGTTATCAAACGGCTTGTCTCCCATGAATTCATAGCCGGCCATTATCATGCGCGCCACCCAGAAGAAGATTATGTCAGGTCCCGTAACAAGGTCTGTCGTGGGATAATAGTAGCTGATCTCCTCATTCCCCGGGTTGTTGATGCCGTCAAATAGCGATATGGGCCACAGCCACGACGAGAACCACGTGTCGAGCGCATCGTCGTCCTGCCGCAACTCGCTGATGTCCATCTTGCGTCCAGTCTTGGCCTCGGCTCTGGCGAGTGCCGCTTCCGGTGTTTCCGCCACGACGAATCCGCCCTCGGGGAGGTAGTAGGCCGGGATGCGGTGTCCCCACCACAGCTGGCGGCTTATGCACCAGTCCTTTATGTTCTCCATCCAGTAGCGGTAGGTGTTCTTGTACTTGGCGGGGTAGAATTTTATTTCATCACCCATCACCGCGTCGAGAGCGGGGCGTGCCAGATCGCTCATCTTCAAGAACCACTGCATCGACAACTTGGGCTCGATGACCACGTTGGTACGTTCCGAATAACCCACTTTGTTGGTGTAGTCCTCAGCCTTTAGCAAAAGGCCGGCGGCATCAAGGTCTTTGACGATCTGCTTGCGCACGTCAAAACGGTCCATCCCGACATACATACCGGCAGCCTCGCTCAGCGTGCCGTTGTCGTTGAATATGTCGATGGACGGCAGCCCGTGCTTCTCGCCCAGCATATAGTCGTTGACATCGTGCGCAGGGGTCACTTTGAGGCAACCCGTGCCGAATTCCATGTCAACATAGTCATCCTCGATGACAGGGATCTCGCGCCCCACCAACGGCACGACCACCCTCTTGCCACGCAAATGCGCCTTGGTCTCATCGTTGGGGTTGATGCACATCGCGGTGTCCCCCATTATGGTCTCGGGACGGGTGGTAGCCACGATGGCATAGTCGTCCGTGCCTACGATTTTATATTTGAGGTAATACAACTTGCCATGCTCTTCCTTGTAGACGACCTCCTCGTCACTGACAGCCGTCAACGCCTTGGGATCCCAGTTGACCATGCGCACACCACGATAGATCAGGCCTTTTTCATAAAGGTCCACAAACACCTTGATGACACTCTTGCTGCGCACCTCGTCCATGGTGAACGCTGTCCTGTCCCAGTCGCATGACGCGCCCAGGCGGCGCAGTTGCTTGAGGATTATGCCACCGTGCTCCCGCGTCCACTCCCAAGCGTGGCCGAGGAACTCGTCACGCGAGAGGTCGGTTTTCTTGATGCCGTCGGCGGCAAGTCTGGCCACCACCTTGGCTTCAGTCGCTATCGAGGCATGGTCAGTGCCCGGCACCCAGCAAGCGTTCAGGCCTTTGAGGCGCGCGCGGCGGACGAGTATGTCCTGGATAGTGTTGTTGAGCATGTGGCCCATGTGCAAAACACCCGTGACATTCGGCGGCGGGATGACGACAGTGTAAGGTTTGCGGTTGTCGGGGCGCGACGCGAAGAGTTTGTGGTCGAGCCAGTATTTGTACCATTTGGATTCCACCTCCGAGGGGTCGTATTTGCTACTCAATTCCATAATTGCTATTACATCAATGGTTTGACTAATCGGTTTAGAGAGCGCAAAGTTAACAATTTTAGATAGATGCCAGCCGTGCCGCCCCCACTCTTTTGCGCCGCTTGTCCCGCCCGACACGCCGGCAAGGCCGTTGGACAGGGCGGTTGCATCAGACCCGAGCACCACTTAAGTCAGGCATAAAGTCCCACCACTCGCCGGGAAAAGTTCCATTGGGTCAGACATAAAGTCAGATCAGGTAGGACATAAAGTTCATTCAAAAGTTTTGTTTATATATTCAAAACTTCTGTTTATATAAACAAAAGTTCTGTTTATATATTCAGAACTTTTGTTTTTACTTTATGCGCCGGGCAAGCCAACTTTAGGCCTGACCCAAATGAAGTTTTGGCCGGACGTCATCGACTTTCTGTCTGGCCAAATGTGATTTTTCCCACGGCCTGCCAGCTCGGACAGCGGCACACAAGCCGCAAAGAAGCACAATGTGCCACTCGCCCCCGACCGGCAATGCCCAGCGGCCATCCGCCCGCCGGGCAGGCGACACGCCGTCTTGCCCGGGCTATGGCAGATTTATTGGCGGGCAAGGCTTGTGCCAGTCGTCGCTAAAACCTACTTTTGCCACTCTGTTTTTCCTAACCAGCTAAGACATGACAACCATAAACAAAAGACCGCGCAAGGGTGCGGCCGACAACAACACCGCCCTCGAGGAACTGGGACACGTCCCGCCCAGGGCCGTCGAGTTTGAAGAAGCCGTGCTCGGCGCGTTGATGATCGAAAAGGATGCCTATTCGCTCGTGAGCGAGATCCTCAAGCCGCAGTCGTTCTACGAAATCAAGCACCAGAAAATCTACCAGGCCATCCAGAACCTCTCCATCGAGCAGAAGCCCGTGGACATAATCACCGTCGCCGAGGAATTGAGGAAGATGGGCGACTTGGAGTTTGTCGGCGGGCCGTTCTACATCACGCAACTGAGCAACAAGGTGATTTCGTCGGCGCACATCGAGTACCACGCACGCATCATAGCGCAGAAGCACCTGGCACGCGAGCTCATCAGCTACACGAGCCGCATCCAGACCAAGGCATTCGACGAGACCATCGACGTGGACGACCTGATGCAGGAGGCCGAGGGCCAACTCTTCGAGATTTCGCAGCAGAACATGATGAAGGACTACACCCAGATCAATCCCGTCATCGACAATGCTTTTGAGCTGCTCAGGAAGGCTGCCGCCCGCACCGACGGGTTGAGCGGGCTTGAGACAGGCTTCACGGAACTGGACAAGATCACGTCTGGCTGGCAGAACTCCGACCTCATCATCATCGCTGCACGCCCGGCAATGGGCAAGACGGCCTTTGTGTTGTCGATGGCAAAGAACATCACGGTCAACTACCGGCAGCCAGTGGCGATGTTTTCGCTTGAGATGGCCAACGTGCAATTGGTCAACCGCCTCATCTCCAACGTCTGCGAGATCCCGAGCGAAAAGATCAAGAGCGGGCAGCTGGCACAATATGAGTGGAGCCAACTGGACATCAAGTCCAAGGAGCTGTACGACGCGCCCCTCTACCTCGACGACACGCCGTCGCTCTCGGTGTTCGAGCTGCGCACCAAGGCACGCCGCCTCGTCAGGGAGCACGGGGTCAAACTGATAATCATCGACTATCTGCAACTGATGAACGCCAACGGCATCAAGACAGGCAACCGACAAGAGGAAATCTCGACCATCTCGCGCTCTCTCAAAGGACTTGCCAAGGAATTGAACATCCCCGTCATCGCCCTCTCCCAGCTCAACCGCAACTCGGAGTCACGCGAGGGCATCGACGGCAAACGGCCTCAGCTGAGCGACCTGCGCGAGTCGGGAGCTATCGAGCAGGATGCCGACATCGTGTGCTTCATCCACCGCCCGGAGTACTACAAGATTTATGAGGACGAGAACAAGAACGACCTGCGCGGCATGGCGGAATTCATCATCGCCAAGCACCGCAACGGCGCGGTAGGGCACATCCTGCTGAGGTTCAAGGGCGAGTACATCAAGTTCACCAACAAGGATGAAGACTCCTACCGCCCCATGCCCGATGCCAATGGCAACATGGTCATCGACTCAAGGAGCAATGCAGACAACGACATCTACGCGCCGGGCAACCCAGGCGACGTGCCGTTCTGAGGGCGGGACGGTTCAAAATGATATGCCGCAGGAAAAGCTTAGGACGTTGTTGCGCCTGTCGAGCGTTATCTCCGTGTTGGCGACACTCCCCTCATTGATTGAGCGGGAGATGTTGCTCAATCCCACCTCGTAGGCGAAATCAAGGAAAAGATAGGAAATCTTGACGCTGACCCCGACCTCTATGTTCACGCAGAACGGGTTGATGGTCTCATTCATCGCGTCGGAGAAATTGATGTAGTCGATGCGTGACTTGTCGCGCCAGATGTATTTGAGCGTCGGGCCTGCGAAGATCGACAGCCCGTAGGGTTTTGCATCTATCAGGTTGTAACCATATAGCAAGTGGACGTTGAATGTCTTCAAGTGGGTGTCTATGGTTGCAAAGTCCGGCACGATGGCGGGGTGCTGCGACGCTTTCTTGTCGAATGTGATTTCGCTGTTGATGATTGAAAACTCAGGTGTCAACTGGACGAAATGCCTCCCCAGGTTGAAGCGGGTGAAAAAGGCGACGTTGTAGCCAATCTTGTAATTGTTTTGCATCTCCTCGATGGTCGTGCCGTTGACATGGAAATTGTCTATGAGGAACATCGATGAGTTGAAGCCTCCCTTGACACCATAGTCGATGTGGAACGTCTCCTTGATGTGTTGCCTCCTGCTGATGCGCAGGGTGTCGCCATCGGCAAGCACGGGAAGGCTGATGAGGAGCAGGAACAGCAGTGCTATTTTTTCTTTTCCACCGACCATCCGAACTTACCTATCAATTCTCCAATGGCATAGTAATGGCCGTGCAGGTAGACCAGCGGATTGCTTTTGTCCAACTCAAACCGCCCTGTCTCTTTGTTTATGTAGCGGTCGTCGGCACGGACGTTGAGGACTTCGGCTATGAACATATCGTGGGAGCCGAGTGCTATCACCTCTTTGACACGGCACTCGATGGAGAGGGGCGACTCCTCGATGATGGGGCAACCGACCATCCTTGCTTTTGCTGGGGTCAATCCCATCTCTTTGAATTTGTCAAACTTGCTGCCAGAGCGCACGCCGCACCAATCAGTTGCACGGGCAAGGTCTGTGGTGGTGAGGTTGATGACAAACTCCATCGTTTGCTTTATCATTTCGTAGGAATGCCGCTCGGGACGAACTGAGATGTAGCACATCGGAGGGTCTGTGCATATCGTCCCCACCCACGCCACAGTGATGATGTTGGGCGCGTCCATAGTGCCGCACGTCACCATGACGGCAGGCAATGGATAGATCATCGTCCCTGGTTTCCAATCGAGTTTCATAGGATCACGACATCCTCTTTGTTTTGTTCCTTCTCGCAGTAGTGGCATTTCAATATGCCTTGCTCCTCGTCAATCAAAGTGAAGCGTGTCTTCATCGGTTCGTTGTTTGTGATGCATTTGGGATTGTTGCACTTGACGATGCCGACGAGTTCGTGCGGCATATTGATTGACTTCTTCTCGATTATCTTGTAGTCCTTGATGATATTGATATGTGCATGGGGGGCGACGAGTGAAATTTTGTTCAGCTCCTCTTCCTCAAAGTATTTGTCGGCGATTTTGACTATTCCCTTCTTACCTATCTTCTTGCTTTCGAGGTTGAATCCGATGGTTATGTTGTTTGGCATTTCCGCCAGTTTCAATATCGAGACGACCGAAAAGAGCCTTTCGGAGGGGATATGGTCGATGACAGTGCCGTTTTGGATGGCTGCCACTTGCAGTTCTTTCTTGTTTTCTTGCATGGTCTTGATTTATTTGTTGTTCCTCACTTCGTCCAATGTGATTCCGAGCACGTCGCAGATGATGGCTTGACGCGCATACAATCCATTCTTCGCTTGTTGGAAATAATATGCTTTGGGGCTGCTGTCAACGTCGTATGCTATCTCGTTGACACGTGGGAGAGGATGCAGGATTTTCATCGTCTCTTTAGTCTTGTGCAACATCTGCTCATGGAGGATATAGACGTTCTTCACTTTTTCGTATTCCATCAAATCCGTGAACCTCTCACGTTGCACACGGGTCATATAGATTATGTCCGCATCGGCAATCACATCCTCGTTGAAATCTCTGTGCTCCACATATCTTATGCCGTTTTTGCGGCAGTAGAGCTTGTACTCATCCGGCATTTTCAACTCATCGGGCGCAACAAAGTGGAACGTGGGATTGAAGTGGCGCATGGCCATCAGCAACGAGTGGACAGTACGGCCGTATTTCAAATCCCCTACCATATATATATTGAGGTTTTCAAGTGTCCCTTGGGTCTTATAAATGGAGTACAAATCAAGCATTGTCTGCGATGGATGCTGGTTTGCGCCATCCCCGGCATTGACAATTGGGACTGGAGCTATCTCGCTGGCATAGCGTGCCGCTCCTTCAAGATAGTGCCTCATGACTATCACGTCTGCATAGTTGCTGACCATCATTATGGTGTCTTTGAGCGTTTCGCCCTTTGTCGAGCTTGTCACTTTGGGATCAGTGAAGCCTATCACCTTTGCTCCGAGACGGTTTGCCGCCGTCTCGAAACTCAAACGTGTCCTTGTTGACGGCTCGAAGAACAGCGTTGCGACAATCTTTGAATCGAGGATTTTCCTGTTAGGGCACTTCTCAAACTCTTTTGCCATCTCAAGCATATACAGGATTTTCTCCTTGCTATACTCCTCTATTGCGACTAAACTTCTGTTTGTCATTGATGTTGTTGCTTTTATTTTCGCACGTAAAAGTAATCATTTGGGATGAAACATCATCAATGTCCCTTATTATTGATGTAAGACAACAAATCCGCGACTATGAAACAACTGCCACCTACAAATACCACATCGCCACTTTTCGCTTTTGCCAACGCCAGTTCATAAGCCGACGGCACGTCGGGAGCCGTCTCGCCACTCAGACCATTGGATAGAGCCAACTGTTGCAAACGATGTTCGTCAAGAGCCCTTTTTATCCCAGCCTTGGTGAATATGTAGTGTGCATCCCTTGGCAAGAGGTCAAGCACCCCGTCTATGTCCTTGTCTCCAACCATGCCTATGACAATATATAGGTTGTCTCGCTCGATGGCACTCAATTGTTCCACCACCCACGTGATGCCTCCCACATTGTGACCTGCATCACAAATTACGAGAGGGTTGTGCCCTAATGTCTGCCACCTGCCACAGAAGCCTGTGAGACAACATACGTCTTTGAACCCTGCTTTTACAGCCGCATCCGGCAAATCATAGCCTTTGTCCCGCAACAATCCGACGGCGTAAAGCACGGTGTTTGTGTTTTTGACCTGGTAATCGCCGGCAAGTCCTCCAAAGATCTCACCAAAACCATTGCAATGGTAGAGGTAGCCATCATCTGTCCTGCTTGCAGAGATTACAGCCGGGGTATCTTCCGCAAAAACAATCTCCGTCCCGACTTCATTCGCTTTCTTCTCGAACACTGGCCGCGTATGCCCATTTGCTTCACCAATCACGACGGGAACGTATCTTTTGATAATCCCGGCTTTTTCAGCCGCAATTTGCTCAAGCGTATTGCCAAGGAACTGCACATGGTCAAGGCTGATGTTCGTGATCACGGCAAGGTCAGGCTTTATGATGTTCGTGCAGTCCAATCGTCCGCCCATCCCGACCTCTATGACCGCCACATCTACCCCCATGTCCTTGAAATAGGAAAATGCCAATGCTGTCGTCAATTCAAAAAACGACGGACTAAGCCCCTTGAAAAAATCAATGTTGCTTGAAACGAACCGTGTCACATAGTCCTCATCGATCATGCTCCCATTGACCTTTATCCTTTCCCTGAAATCAACCAGATGCGGGGATGTATAAAGTCCGACCTTATACCCTGCCATTTGCAAGATTGCAGCCAATGTGTGTGAACATGACCCCTTGCCATTGGTCCCTGCGACGTGTATGGTCTTGTAATGGCGATGCGGGCTCTCGAAATGCTCGTCCAAAGCACACGTGTTGTCCAATCCTTCCTTGTAAGCGGAGCCGCCTACTTTCTGGAACATAGGCACTTCATCAACCAGATATTTTATCACTTCCTGATAGTCCATTCCTGTCCTTTTTTGTTGCGGCAAATGTAGTCCAATTGCCTGTCCCTGCAACATTGCACGATAAAAAAAGCCCGCAGGCAGGTCATGTTCCCCGTCTGCAGGCTTAAAAGCAAGATTGCATTCAATACGTCTTTACTTCATAGTTGCCCGCAAGCACATTGTAAGCATTTTCGGCCAATGCCCCAAGCTCATCCTCACCTGGATATATCTTGATTGGCGCCAGACGAATAATGTATGAAGCAAGCATATCCATCAGATATTTGCTGTGCGCCATGCCGCCCGTCACAAGTACTGCATCCACTTGGCAACGCAACACGACAAACATAGCCCCGACCGATTTGGCGACGCCATAAATCATGGCTTCGTTGACCAACTGAGCTTTTTTGTCGCCAGCAAGTGCGGCATTCTCTGCCACACGTCCATCATTTGTGCCAAGATGGGCGACCATGCCACCCTTGCCGCATATCATCCGTTTGACTTCTGTTTTGTCATATTTCCCATTGAAACACAACTCCACCAATGCCCCTGTCGGCAACGTCCCTGCCCTCTCAGGTGTCAATGGTCCCTCACCGTCAAGCGCATTGTTGACATCGATGACACGGCCGTGGTCGTGAGCCCCGATGGAGATTCCTCCTCCCATGTGGACTACGACAAGGTTCATCTCCTCATATTGCTTGCCCACTTCCTTGGCATAGCGGCGGGCTATTGCTTTCTGGTTCAACGCGTGGAAGATGGAGATTCTCGGCAGTTCTGGCAGTCCTGATATGCGTGCCACGTCTTGCAACTCATCCACGACAACAGGATCGGCGATGAAACTCTTGCAACCATCAATTGATGATGCGACGTCATGGGCTATGATTGCCCCGAGATTGCTTGCGTGTTCACGTTTCGCCGTCTTGAGCTCGTCCAACATTTTTTGGTTGACTGCGTAGACACCGCCTTCAAGCGGGGAAAGCAAGCCGCCACGACCGATGACCGCTTTGAAATCAGCGATGTCATAGCCTGCCGCAGCAAGCTCCGACAGGATTAAATCTTTGCGATAGCCGTATTGGTCGCTGACACATTTGAATTCTTTCAGGCGGTTGGCCTCATGATGTATGTTGGTCTTCCAGAGGAGTGTGGTGTCATCATAGACCCCGATCTTTGTCGAGGTCGAACCTGGATTGATTACCAATATTTTCATCTATGATATGTTTTTCAGGTTATGAGATTGTGCAAGCCAAGGCGATGCTGCTGTATTTGGAGACTCTCGAGTCGCCTCTTGACGCTATCACGACGGGACACTGCGCCCCGAGCACTACCCCGGCGATTTCCGCGCGGCAAAAGTAGGTCATTGTCTTGTAGAACACATTGCCAGACTCGATGTTGGGGAAGATGAGCCCGTCAGCATCGCCGCCCAGCGGTGAATTGATGCCTTTGATCCGGGCAGTCTCTTCATCAAAAGCCGTCCTCACATCTATTGGTCCGTCAAGCACGCAATCACCGAACTCTCCTTTGTTTGCCATCTCGACGAGCTGCACATAGTCTGTCGAGTTGGGGAACTTGGGATTGACTTTCTCGGTGAAATGGATCAATCCTATCTTAGGTCTCTCGATTCCGAAATCACGGCAGCACTTGAGGACATACTTGATCATTTGCTGCTTTTGCTCAAAGTTGGGATATGGGATGACAGCCACGTCACTCATGAAGATGAGTTTCTCCCTGCCTGGCACTTCCATCACAGTCACGTGCGAGAGCACATTGCCTTTGGGCAAGATGCCATGCTCCTTGTTGAGGATAGCCTTGAGAATGTTGTCTGTGTTGATCGACCCTTTCATCAGGATGTCAGCCTCACCGTCCTTGATTGCCTTGACGGCGAGAGCGGCAGCTTTGTCTATGTCCGGCTCGTTGACCATCGTCACAGGCAGATTGTCAAAACAACCAAGGCTCCTCATCTTGGCCTCGTCGCCGAATAGGGTGAATGTCGCTATCCCGCGCTCTGACGCCAACTTGATGGCATCCGCCGAATGGCTGTCGTGGGGGCAGGCCACTGCGATGCGTTTGACCTTGCCATTGTTGATGATGTGTCCTGTGAGTTGATCGAAATTGCGAATAGTTTCCATGGTATTTTTTCTTGCAAATATGCGAAAATGTTTGGATTATCGGCGATTTGCATACTTTATTTTACCAAACAGAGTACATTTCAGGTAAAAACAGACATCACAAGGTGACACTTTGTCAAGTGACAATTTATCACCGATTAGCCCTCCCAAGCTGTCAAATTACAATCATCATGCTGCTAATCCCGCACCTTGTAAGTTTGCGCTCTGATTGTGATTACACCGTGCAAGCAAAGTTGATGGGTTGCCGTACGATGCGCAGTTTGCAATCATGCGTTGCGACAACAAGAGAAACGCCTGGCTTCAGCATTTGCTTCTGAAGCCAGGCGTGGAGATGTGTGATGCTTTCGCCTCCGCCCACTATATATAATGGTATAGGCTCACCCCCTTGCCACATCAAGGTGCTTGTCCGCACGGTAGGAGGAGCGGACGAGCGGGGCGCTTTCCACTTCCTTGAAGCCTTTGGCCAAGGCAACTTCCCTGTAAGTATCAAACTGGGCAGGGCTCACATATTCATGCACGGGATAGTGGCGGTGCGTGGGCTGAAGATATTGCCCTATGGTCAGGATAGCACAACCGTTGGCCAGCAAGTCATCCATTGTCTGTTCCACCTCCTTGCCCGTTTCCCCAAGTCCAACCATGAGGCCAGACTTGACCGTCACGCCACGGCTGGCGAGGTGGCCAAGGACGTGCAGACTGGTGTCATAGTCAGCACGGCTGCGCACCAAGGGAGTGATGCGGCGCACAGTCTCGATGTTGTGCGAGACGACATCGGGTGCTGCGTCGGCTATCATGTCGAGCAGGCTGTCGCGGCCTTGGAAATCCGGAATCAGCACCTCAAGAGCCGTGCCTGGTGCAGCCGCCTTTACTTCCTTTATCGTCGCCACCCAATGCGCCGCCCCGAGGTCAGGCAGGTCGTCACGGTCAACCGAAGTGACGACGGCATAGCGCAACTTCATCAACGCTATCGACCGCGCCACGTTGGCAGGCTCAGACGCGTCAAGCGGCATCGGGCGACCGCTCTTGGTGTTGCAAAACCTGCAAGCACGGGTGCAGATGTCGCCTCCGATCATAAACGTTGCAGTGCCGCGCCCCCAGCATTCACCGATGTTGGGGCAACGCCCGCTGCTGCAGATGGTGTGCAGGCAGTGACCGTCCACAATCCTCTTGGTCTCGGTGTATCTCTCATTTGCGCCGAAGTTGATTTTGAGCCAATCGGGCTTTCTCACGTGTCTTGGCATGGTCGGATTCAGAGGTTTTCTTTCACGTAACGGGTCAGCTTGTCATAGAGGTGATTGCGCGTGTTGCCGCCTGCAATGCCATGGTTGCGGTTGGTGTAGACCATCATGTCAAAGTCCAACCCTGCCTGCACCATTGCCTCCGACAGCTCCATCATGTTGCGCAGATGCACATTGTCATCCGCCGAGCCGTGCACGAGCAACAGTTTGCCCTTGAGTTTGCCTATGCGACTGAAGACGGAAGACTTGTCATATCCTTCCTCATTCTCCTGCGGTGTCCGCATATATCTCTCAGTGTACACCGTGTCGTAGTAGCGCCAATCGGTCGGAGCAGCAACCGCTATGCCCATCTTGAACACCCCCGCTCCTTGGCACAGGCTCATCAGCGTCATGTAGCCGCCGTAGCTCCAGCCCCAGATGCCTATCCTGCCGCCATCGACGTAGGGCAACGTGGCCAGATGCCTTGCCGCAGCCACCTGGTCGTCCGCCTCCTTGACACCGATGTTCATGTACGTGCACTTCTCAAACGCACTGCCACGGCCACCAGTCCCCCGGCCATCCACGCAGACGACGATGTAGCCCTGCGTTGCCATGTAGGTCTCCCACGTCACGCCCCATGCATCCAGCACGAGTTGCGACCCAGGGCCGCTGTACTGGTACATCAGCACGGGATACTTTTGTCCCGCGTCAAATCCGGTCGGCTTCATCATCCACCCGTTCAGCACAGTGCCGTCGGGAGTGGTGAATGTGAAGAACTCCTTTTGCGGCAATCCCAACGCCTCCACCTTGTCGCGCAGCCCGGCATTGTCAAGCATCGTGGACAACACTTTGCCCCTGTTGTCGTTGATGGTGTAGACCGGCGGGGTGGTCACGTTCTGGTAGGTGTTTATGTAGTAGTGGAAGTTGCTCGAAAACTGCGCCGCGTTGACTCCCCCATCCCCTTGCGACAACCGCGTCTTGCGCCCTTTGGCATCGACGCGCCAGACAGCCGTGGTCAGAGGGCTGCCCTCGTTGCTGAGATAGTAGAAGTCTCCCCCATCCTCGTCCCAGCCGTAGAGCCGCTTGACCTCAAAGTCGCCATCGGTGACCTGCTTGACGAGAGTGCCGCCAAGCGTATACAAGTAAATGTGGGGATAGCCGCTGCGCTCACTGACTATGGTGAAGTTGTTGTCATAGAAGTGTATGCTCTCCAGCACGTCCGTCTCCACATAGCAATCGTCCTCCTCCCTCAGCACCAGGTTGCAGACACCCGTGCGGGGGTTGGCATAGTACATGTCCAAGCAATTCTGTTGCCTGTTCAACGTAAGCACCGCCAGTTTGTCCGGGTCGCGGGTGAACCTGATGCGTGGCACATATCCGCCGGCCGGCAAAGGCAAATCCATCCGCTTGGTCACTTTGCTGAAGATGTCGAATGTCATCACCGACACACGTGAATTGCGCTCCCCGGCTATGGGATACTTGTAGGAATACTCTCCGGGATAGCCCGCATACTCCCCCAACTCGGGAGCCAAGCCCTTGTAGAGTGGGAATTCATAGGTAGGCACATCCCCCTCCTCCCATTTGACATAGGCGATCATCTTGCTGTCGGGGCTGAACTCCAGCGCGGAGTTGAACGAGAACTCCTCCTCGTAAACCCAGTCCGGAGCACCGTTTATCACCCCGTTGAGCTCCCCGTCCTTGGTCACTCGCGACTCCGCGTAGCCGTAGAGGAACTTGATAAGATATATGTCATTGTCCCTCACGAATGCCAACTGGTTGCCATCGGGCGAAAACGTCGGAATCCTCACAGCACCCTCGGTCAAAGGCTGCATCTTGTTGTTCTCGATGTTGAACAGGTAGTAGACGGCCGTGAACGAATGACGGTAGATGGGCTTCGTCTCCGTCTGTATCAAGATGCGCCGTCCGTCGGGCGAGAACACATAGCCGTCGATGGCCTCAAGGTCGCACTCGCGAGCCGTGCCAACATCAAACACGACACCGGCGGCCTCGCCCGTGCGGTAGGAGTACTTGACAATCCGCCTTCCGTCGTCGCTCAACTGCGTGTAATGCTCGCCGTCAGCCATCGGGACGACGTTCCTGATACCTTCGGGCGCATAAGCCCCGCCGTTGATGTCATGCATCGACAACTCCCCGGCTGCAAACATGGTGGTGCACATCAGCAATGATAACAAAAATGAAAACTTGACTCTCAACATGATGTTTCGTTTAGTTGCTCGCAAAGATAACGCATCGCGCCAATTGGCAAAAGCAATCAAACCCTTTCGTCACGCCCGCCCGGCAGGGCATCAGAATCCTGGCATCCGGCACAAAATCACCCACCCGCCGGGGAAATGTCCGTTCCATCGGCGAGTAAAGTTCGTTCAAAAGTTTTGTTTATATATTCAAAACTTCTGTTTATATAAACCAAACTTCTGAATATATAAACAGAAGTTTGGTTTATACTTTACTCGCCGAGGCAATGAACTTTACTCACCGGGCTAATGGAGTTTTCCCGGCCAGTGGTGGAGTTTGGGCATGGATTCATCCTGTCCCAGTCCAGACCTCTGCCGATCTGGGCACAAGCAAATCCTCATGGATGCAGTGGCACAACTTGCATGGAGACACGGCAAACGCCTCCTCCACATCCGACGCATTCAATGCGGATGTGCAGTTTGACGATGAACGGGATGGCAGACGATGGTCCATGAAAACGTGCCATGCACGCGACCGCCTATACTATTATTTCGTAACTTTAATATACGAATATACCTACTTGAAATCAAGCTAGTTAGAAGAATTACCTCGTTTTCGGGTAATGACTTGGCAACCGTCCTAATTGCCGTGATCTGCATTGCTTTGCTTGTTTAGGTAACTCTTACGGATGCAAAAATAAAAAAGAATCGAATTTGCCAAGAAATGCCTGTTTTTCATTACCTTTGTAAAAAAGGTAGAAATTATATGGCATTTACTTAGATACCTATAGTAAATCTTGCAGTTCAGATGAACTGCAAACTTGGATGCGTTCCTTTCGTGAAGTATTTGCAGGAAAGGATATAGATATTTTTATTGGAGAAGCAAATACAGGAAAACTGACAGATGCCGATTATATTGTGGCTATCCGTAATGAAATCAAAAGAGGGAACGCATATGTCATTAGGGGAAAATACCTCAACCGTTTAGTATTTGGTATCAAAAAAGTTTCTTTCTCAGATGCAATTGTAAATAATCCGTCTGCCTATCAAGAACAGGTTATACACGACCTTCTGATTTTCAGTGCAGAAGCAAAAAAAAATATGGAACAGCAAACCGGCACAGAGGGGATTCCCTTAATCTATGTTTGCGAGCAGTCGAATGTGAACATACACGATGACTCTCTTATTTCCGGAGGGATGGGTGATGTCGCAACATTGTTGTTTAAAGCCGCGCTCCAACTCTCCAAAGGAGGCAATGCCATTGATAATATGAAAGGAGATGTCTCTGACATAGCTGCCAAAGTCAAGGAAAGATGTATAGGAAGACCAATACCATTGGTGCTGACAGAAATGCCATATAGGCGATCACACCGATTGCCTGAAGAGAAGATAATCGCTGAGATAACCGCATTCTGCAAGAAATATCTGCATCCATATGTCTATATTCTGAGTAAAGATAACACCGATTGGGATGCACAGATCTTTTTCTTGCATCACTCTCCTAAGTCAAACAGTTGTCATACGACTCCGATGGGAGTGAAAATCGAATGCATCTGGGATATGGAACGTTTTTATGCTTCTGCTTTCTATAGAAACATGGATAAATCTGAAGTTGAAATCACAGACTTTACGCCTGGCGAGATTAGGAAAGAATTGAGCATGCATAGCCTTCCAAATGTTTCATACACAATCCGCATCCAAGGAAGCCTTAACGGGACTGATATTCTTTCCTTACATGAGTATAGTCAAAACCTGATTGGTAAACAGTCTTTCCTGACAAGGTTGGATTTGAGTAAATGCGCTCTTGTCAATGGAGGAGAATCCTATTATACCTCTACGTCCCAATGGGCTGTTTGTGATTGCTATACTCAACAAGATATTCTTACTAAATTTATATTCAATTACTTGTACCTCAGGGAAGTCGTTTTGCCTGAAAAAGCCATGACAATGGAAAAGTATGCTTTCTATAGAGTTCCGACTTTGGAAACAATTGTTTCTTATGCATCAATATTGGAAAGGGCATGCGTTTGCAATTGTTTATTTGTCAGAAACATCGTTTTTCGGAATACCGTAAAAAAGATGAGTTGCGGCGCAATCTATCAATGTCCTAATCTTTCAGCTGTCGTCTTTGAATGTCCGCAGCAAAAACTGTCTTTTGTCGGTAACAGCCTTTATACCTCCAACAAGTTGTTGCTATATACAAACGTTAACAGCAGTGAATATGCCATACCGGATGGAAGCGTTGAGATAGCTCCTTCGGCTTTTTATGGGAAGTCTAATTTGAAAGTTATTCACCTGAACGACGGATTGAAAAAAATTGGAGACGAAGCCTTTGCCCAAACGGGCATTTCGAGTTTACATTTGCCTGCTACAATTACGCATATTGGAAAGCTCTGCATACCTTCTGCTTTGAAAGACTTGTATGTCTATGCAGCTGACCCTTGTCCCATAGCAAAAGGAACATTTCATTATGTGAACAACACAAGACTTCATGTTCCCAAGGGCACCTTAGAAAGGTATCAAAAATCTGTCAAGTGGAATTGCTTTGCTGATTATATAGAAGAAGATTACTCTGCGGTTTATACGGGCGAGATCTGCAATCATGTCACAGGGTCTGTGAAAGGAAGGCTCACTAAAAAAAACTTGTCAGAAACATCTGTAATGGAAGTGGAGAATCTGCGGCAAACTCTATCTTTCGGAGATTTCTATGGGACATGCAGAACCGTATTTGAGCAGAAAAAAAATCTTTTCTGGCTATTGGTGCGGAGGGGAAAGCTGATTCTCAATGAGACATGCGTTAAAGAATTGGAACGTTTATATCCACAAAGACGTAAAGAAACAATGCTGCTGTGCCGCTATTTAAGCCTGTGGTCACAGAAAAAACTTGAAAGTACCGAATTCAGCTATGATGAAGAACCGTCTCTACGAGATTTAGAAAGAGACACCTACTATGCCCTTGGCGGGGAAGACTATGAGGCATTTATGGAGAATGGTGGAGATTGGGATAACTTTATGGACGGGCTTGGTTTCTAAGCAACCCGAGAAATTGATCGGATTGGTTCAGAGATAGACATGAAAAATGGATGTCTACACTTATATTTCGCTCAACTACGAATTGACTGCCCAACTGCTTAGTATTAGACACACATATATGCGGCAGAATGATTTTTTGTATAAACAATAAGGAATAGGCCAAGAACATCGCAGGTTTAATAGATTGCCCAACTTCGGAGGAGCAACCAGTGGCAAGGTTTTCGGGAGTAACTCGGAAGGTTTGAGTTACTCAAAACATACCTTGCTACTGCCATTTTTCGGCAGTAACTGAAAAGCCTTCGCGTAACTCGAAGGACATCTTGCTGCTTCTAAAAGAGGCAAACGGGGGTGTCCAGAGGGGTGTAACCCCGTTGGCTCATTAGGGTGTTTTTAGCAGGAGCGAAACGGTGCGTGAAGAAAACGCCCTAATGAGCTATGGCTTTTTGTTTCCCAAAAGCCTGCGGCGGTGTCGGCGGCTTTCGGATGCCTTTCTCTTTTCGCCAGCGACATCGGCTTTTCTCCGTCGGTCGGCAGACCGGAAGTCCGTCCGACCGACCTGCGGATGGCGGTGTTTCCCACTGTTACTTTCCCAGCGGACTTGTTGAGGGGTGAAAAAGCGTTGAACTGTTGAAATTGATATATAACAGATTGATATATTGCTAAATACGCTCTAAACAATCTCTCAACAAAAGCGTGTCGCCCAACAAACGGATGCAAAAAGAAAAGGCAGTAGTGGAACGGTATACCGTTGCTTCTTCTCATCAGCCGTTGTGTGTTGTTGGCGGTTTGTTGAGGTCGTATATTATTATATACCAATACTTTACTATCCTTATTCAACAATTCAATAAAATATCAAAGCCTTTCCAGCAGTTCTTTCGTAACGGTGTAGTATCTGCCCACGTTTCTTCGGGTCTGGTAATGGTCATTGCCGCCGTATTGGTAGGCGGTATAGGTAAGGCCGTTGGGCGCGGGTGTCAGCTTCCAACACTCCTGCACCACTTTCCGCACCTGAGACTTCTCCACCTTGACTTGCGAGCAGACCAGCAAGGGAATGATATCGTTCAGGCAGAAAGACACCGTTTCCACCTCCATTTTCGCCATGATGTCAAGCAGCAGTTCCGCCATTTCTATCTCCAGCCTATTACGGTTGCTTCGGATAATCTTCCGCAGGGCTTCCGTCTCCAGCAGCTTCGGGTTGAACCACATGCGGCTCTCCTTCCCGGTGGATAGCTGTCTGTGTTGCAGGAAATGCAGGAAAGCGGGTATCTCCGCTTTCAGCTTTTGCAGAAAGTCGGTATCGTCACTCTTGAGCGGCACAATCTTCCGTACCCAATAGCGTGTCTCCCCTGCGTCGATGATGACGGGCAGGTGCTCGTTGTTGGAGCAAAGCACGAACTTGGCGAAGAAGCCTATCTCGTCACGGTCTTTGCCTTTCGCCTCCACCTTGTAAATCTGTGTGGTCTTGATATTTGTGTGTCCCAAAACACGGCTCACGCTTTCAATCGGCATACCCTTGCTAAGGGCTAATGTTCCGAACGTGTGACGGCCGCAATGAAAGCTGATTTGCTTGTTTATGTTGCACTCACGGATGACATTCTTCAGTTTTTTGCAGATGCTCCAATAGTTGATTTCGCCGAAAACCGAATTGCCTTTTTGGAACGGTCTATACTTCCCGATTATCTGCAATGGAATATCCAGCAGCTTCACTTGGAACGGTACACCTGTCTTGTGTCGCTTGGAAATAATCCACTTCTCGCCGTTCACGTCCATAATATCGTCCGTGGTCAGTTCCCTGATGTCTGCGAAGCTGAGTGCGGTGAAACAGGCAAATACGAACAGGTCACGAGTGAAAGCAAGCGTGGCATCGGCAAACTCATGTTCGATTAGCTGTCGGATTTCTCCCTCCGTAAGATATTCCCTTTCTTTTACGTTGGGCATAATACGGAACTGCGCAAACGGTTTTCTCGGTATCAGACCGTTGTAATGCGCCCGTGAAACGACAGTCTTGACCCACATGCACGCCAACCATACAGTCGCGTTTTTAAGCCCTTGCTCCGTTGTAAGGAATACAGAGAACTCCTTGATGAAGTCGGGAGTAAGTTCCAGCATCGACATGTCGTTGCGCTTGTAGAACGACTTGATAAACGCTGCTACATAGTTCCTTGAACGCACCATTACACGGTAAGACCCCATGCAGCGGTCTTTGCCGACACGTTTCAGAAACTTGGCGTTCTCCTTGTCAAATGCACCGAGTATCGTTTCATACTCGCAGCCTATGCCTTGGTAAGCGTTGCGCACCATTTCCGCCGTGACATACGCCTCACGGTCGGATATGCGTTGGTAGTGTTTGATGATTTGCGCCTTGATATTGTCAAGCGCAAGGTTCGTTTCTCTTGCCTCCACGCTCTTCCCTTTGGCACGGTTGCCCTTGGCATCCCAAAGCGTCTTTGAGATGCTCCGCTTGCAACTGAACTGCGCCACCGTCCCGTTGATTGTAACCCGTCCCATGATGGGGACAATTCCGTTCTTCTCCTTGCTGCCGTTCGCATAGAACAGCACGCGAAATGTGCTCCTTGTCATACTCGTAATTTTTTGAGTGCAAAACTATAAATCAACGAGTTAAACCTTGACAAGCAAACCTACGCAGAACGGCGCAAATAAAACGGAGACTGTTAAATCTGCATTTCCAACGGGTAACGAATAGGAAACCGTTTTCCTGCTGCAATCCGCTTTGAAACGGTTTTCAGCCATTTCCCCAACTTCCGTGATTTTCTCCTAACTGCTTAAATCTCAATTCTTATTGCGTTAATCTGCTGGTTTTGTTCGATTTTTCCAGCGATATTATATATAATGCGCATCCTCTGCGTCACGCGAGGCCTAAGTCCAGCAGCCCGACACTCGTGGCAACGACCAGCGACATGGCGACGAGCATCAGCCCAAGCAGGCAGTAGACGGCACGGGCCGCCTTGACCCCGAGGAGACGTACGAGCGTGGCGGCATTCCTCGACGCGAGGAACCATTGCCACCCGCACGCCCCGGCAAGCAAACAGAGGATGCCGACGGCGGCAAACAGGATGATTATGAAAACGTGCACCCACATACGGCTCAGAATTCCACGCGGCGCGTGCCGTCGGCATCCTCGCCTATCGTTACGCGGACGGCATCATCGGGCAGGAGGCTCTCGATGAGTTCGGGCCACTCGATGAAGCACAGCGAACCGGAGTAGAAGTAGTCCTCGAAGCCCATGTCATAGACTTCCTCCAACCTCTTGATGCGGTAGAAGTCAAAATGGTATATCTCCCCGCGCTCCTCCGAGCTGTAAGCGTTGACGATGGCGAATGTCGGCGACGTCACTGTGTCGTCCACGCCGAGGCATTCGCAGACGGCCTTGATGAAGGTGGTCTTGCCAGCCCCCATCTTGCCGTAGAAAGCATAGATGTTGCGCCCCGGCTGCATGGCAGCTACAAACTGGCGGGCGGCGTCGCCAATCGACGCGATGTCTTTGATTGTGATGGTCATGTCTTTGGTCATTTGTTCTTGCCCCTGAGGGTCACGATGGGTATCATCACCTCCTCCATGGATATGCCCCCGTGCTGGAAGGTGTCCTTGTAGTAGGAGACGTAGTAGTTGTAGTTGTTAGGATAAGCAAAGAAGTCATTGCCCGTGGCGAACACATAGGCCGTTGACAGGTTGGGCGACGGGAGCTGCACCGTCTCGGGACGTTTGATCTCAAACACTTCCTTGGGGTTGTACGACAAGTTCTTGCCCAGCTTGTAGCGCAGGTTGGTGTTGGTGTTTTTGTCGCCGACAATCTTGACCGGGTTGCTGACGTTGATCGAGCCGTGGTCGGTCGTCAGGACTATCGTGCAGTCGAGCCTCGACAAGGCGGCGAAAAGGTCGCGGACGGACGAGTGTTCAAACCACGAGCGGGTCAGGGAACGGTAGGCCGCCTCGTCGGAGGCCAGTTCGCGTATCATCTTGGATTCGGTGCGGGCGTGGGACATCATGTCGATGAAGTTGACGACAAGCACGTTCAGGTCGTTCTTCATCAACGCTTGCAGCTGCGGCAAGAGTTTGTCCGCCCCGGGCGAATCATATATCTTGTTGTACGAATAGGTGTTGCGGCGGCGGTAACGTTCCATCAGCGTGCCAACGAGCTGTTCCTCGTTTAGGTTCTTTCCCTCGTCGTTGTCCTCATCCACCCACAATGACGGGTAGAGTTTGGCAATCTGCAACGGCATGAGCCCCGAGAAGATGGCGTTGCGGGCGTACTGCGTCGCCGTGGGCAGTATGCTGAAGTAAAGGCCCTCGTCCACGTAGAACATCTCGCCGAGCATCCCCGCCACCGACTTCCATTGGTCGTAGCGGAAGTTGTCCATGACGATGAGGAATACCTTCTCCCCTTTGTCTATGAGCGGGAACACGCACCGCTTCATCACATCGTGGCTCATCAACGGTCGTGCGTCGGGGGAAGCTATCCAGTCGGCATAATTGGCGGCGACAAAGCGGGCGAACATCTTGTTGGCATCGGCTTTCTGCATCTTGACTATCTCGTCCATGCCGCCACCGACGCGCTCCAGCTCAAGTTCCCAGTAGGTGATCTGTTTGTAGAGTTCCTTCCACTGGTCGATGTCCAGCCTGTCGTTGATTTGCAGCCCGAGCTTGGTGAACGATTGCTGGTAGCCAGTCCTTGCCGCCTCGTTGATTATCTCGCGTTTGTGCAAGTTGTTTTTGATGGAAAGGAGGATCTGTTTCGGGTTGACGGGCTTGATGAGGTAGTCGCTTATCTTGGAGCCGATGGCCATGTCCATGATGTTCTCTTCCTCGCTCTTGGTGATCATCACGACGGGGAGCGAGGCATTCAGCTCCTTTATGCGCGACAAAGTTTCGAGACCGGAGAGGCCGGGCATGTTTTCATCCAGGAACACGAGGTCAAAGTCGCCTTGCTTGCACAAGTCGAGAGCGTCGTAGCCGTTGGTTGCGGTCGTTATCTCATAGCCTTTGGACTCGATGAACATTATGTGGGGCCGCAAGAGGTCTATCTCGTCATCGACCCACAGTATTTTGCCGTTGTTAGCTTTCATGATCAATTAAGGAATATTTCTTCGTCTTGTACGTAATCCGACTCCTCGTAGAGCTCCTCCAGTTCGTCGTAGTCCGGCGTGTCGAAGATGATACCCTCAAACTCAGGCAACGGCAGGTTGGAGAACGTCTCCTTGAAGAACGCGTCGTAGTCGTCAAAGCTGTAATAGCGGTTGAGCAAATCAAAGTTGTGCCGCGAGATGATTAACGCCTTTATGCCGCTGAGCCGCCTTGCCATCTCCTCGTTGGAGTAGAGCAGCTGCCAGTACTGCCGCGCCTCGTTGAAGTTGGTGAACTCCGACGTGACAAGCATCCTTATGCCGTTCTCCGTCTGGAACGAGAGGTCAAAGCTCTTGATGACAAAGCTGGAGAAGTTGTAGTTTGCCATCGTGAACAGCAGCATGTTTTCATCCACCTTGCCCGGTTCAAACGCGAGGACGAACAGGAACGAAGTGTTGCGCTCGTCGCTGAACCGCTCGACCTGGGTGGAATCACCCCCTTCGGCGTCCCAATCGACCTTGCGGCGCGACCAGATGGAGCCGAGCATCGCACCTTGCAATATCCTGCCATCCTCGTTGCCCTTGAGTATGCCTTGGGCAATCTCCGTGATGTCGTTTTCCGGATAGTCCTGGACGATGGTCTTCAACAACTCAAGGAAAGTCTTCTGGTCTCCCTCATTAAGACGTGCCATGGCATAAAGGAACATGAACTTGGCACGGTGCTGCCCCATCGCATATTTGGTCGTGGACACCTCGTAGTTGTGCTTCACGAGCTCCATGTCCCCGTCACGGAAGGCGTTGTAGGTCTCCGCATAGAGCGAATCCTCAAGGTGTTTGCCATAGCGGATGTTGTAAAGATAGTCGGGGTCTGACAACGTTAGGGCGTATTTGCTGTCAGGGAACAACGCGATCAACGTCGCCTTGGCCGCCTCGGCATCATCGGGCCTGCCCCATAACATATACATAAGGTATAGGTTGTAGTAGACCTCATCCATCATCTCAAAGTCCGGGTACTGGGTGTAGAGACGCTCAAAGTTCGCCAATGAGTTGGGATAGTCCTCCAGCTTGTCCTTGTAGATCTTGCCGAGGTTGAACAATCCGTCCTTTATGATCTCATTCGATTCCGCTATCTGTTCCTCTGTCACGGGGATTTGCTGGAGGTAGTATTCGGGGTTCTTGTTGTCGAGTGCCGCCGTGTCGGCCGCTATGGTGTCGGTCAGCTCGATCGGGTTGCCGAGGCTGTCCGTCGGCTCGTCGTAGTTGTAGCCCAACCCCTCGTCCATGTTGATGATGGTCTTGTTTGACCGTCGCCAATCGTCTTCGAGTTTCCTGCGTCCCCACTTCTTGACGAATTCGTTTTTACCTTGGGTAACGAGCTGTTGGTTATAGAAGTACCACGACTTGTCCCCCGTGTTTATTACCGGTGTCGTCTGTGATGACGGGCGGGCGGCGGCAAACTCGCCCATGTTCTCCTCCCTTTGCGCCATGAGCTTCTGTCGTTCCTCCTCCTTGCGTTGCTCCTCTTCCTGGCGTTTCACCTCCTCGATGATTTTGTTGATGATCTCAAGTTGCTTTTCCTTTGGCATCTTGGCGAGACGCTGGAGACTGTCTTGCAACGCCACTTCTTCGGCATAACCCACGAGTTCATCAAGGATCATCGAGCGTTTGTTGAGCTCGTCATAGCCCTCATAGTCCGACGTGAGCATCCCGAGCGCCTCCTGGTAGCACTCCTGGGCATCGCCGTACTCGTTCCTTGCCCAATAGAGGTCTCCAAGGCGCAGCAACAGCACACCCTTTTCAACCGAGGAGTTTTCGCTTTCCCGGCCTTTCTCATAACTCTCTATGGCTTGCACCGTGTCGTTGCGCCCAAGATGGATGTTGCCTATTGCATAGTAGATTTGCTCCATGAATTCCTTGTTCCTGCCCTGCTTGGCCATGCGGTTCATCTGCTTGAGGGCTTTGGGGATCTCGCTTGAAGGGATGACTTCGGTCTGGCGTATTTTGGCGTTCAGCGTGAGTTCGTACTTGGCATTGAGCTTGGCAGACTGCCCGTAAGCGGCGTAAGCCCCGGCATTGTCGCCCAAATGCTGCTTGGCTTGCCCGATGATGTAGTAGAGGCGCGCTTTCTGCAATTTGTTCCTCTCCCTCTTGGCAGTGCTTTCGAGGTAAGGGAGAGCCTCCTGGAAACGCCCCTGCCGCAACAGCAGGTTGCCCATCGCCGCCCTGTACTGCCCCGTAGCGCTGGCAGGCAAGCTGTCGTTGTTGGCTTTGTTCAACAAATCCTCGGAGTCATAGAACCAGTCCAACTGCGAATAGCATTCAGCCAACCACAAATCAGCCTCGGTCCTCACCTCGTCGTCGTTGGAATAGAGCCTCGACACGTAAGAGAATGTCGATGCAGCCTCGGTGAAGTCGCCCGTCTGGAACTGCGCCTTGCCCATCAGCAACCAAGCGTGCTTGAGGAAAGGGTTGAACTCCTTGCTGGCAAGCCATTTCCTGTACTGCGGGTTGCGGCTCTTGTTGGGGTTCTTCTTCGGCCTTTTCTTTATGGAATGGAGCTTGATGGCCTTCTGCGACTTCTCGATGGCGATGTCAAAGTTGCCCTTGCCCAGCCCCGCGCTCTTCTTGTTGCCTATGGGGTACATGGGGATCTGCTCAAGGTACAAGTCCTCGTTGCCCTCGCCCAGCTCCTTCACACCGGCTTTGTAGGCCTCGTTGCCGTTGAAGTAGATGTTGAACCGCGCAGTCATGGCATGATAGAACCGCGAGAGCCCGGTGTTTTTCTTGGTGGAACAACCAACGAGCCCCGCAGCAAGCAACACGAGCAACAATATGTAGATATGCGATCTCCTCATGCCTGGCTTTCTTAGATATAAACAGCGAAACCGCCGTTTTATTGCCTCCTACCGCAACCCCTCAAGGCAAGGCGCGAGACGAGATAGATGATTATGGAGACAAAGACTATGGACGTCCCCGACGGGATGTTCCACCAGTAGGACAAGGCAAGCCCCCCGATGCAGGCAGCAAAGCCAACGGCGATCGACAGGATGATGATGCGTGTGTAGTCCCTGGTGAACAGTGATGCCGTCATCGTCGGCACCGTCAGCATCGAGAGCGTCAGGACTATGCCGGCGATGCGTATGCACGAGACGACTGCAAGCGAGACCGCCACGACCGCCAGATAGTTGAACACCGTCACCGGCAACTTGAGCGACGCGGCATATTCCTCATCGAATGCCACCAGCACGATCAACCGCCTGAACATGGCGTATGCCGCCACCACCGCCACGGCAAGGACGGCAAGGAATGCCAAATCACCCTCCTGTATCGTCAAGATGTTGCCAAAGAGGTAAACGGTCAAATCCGGCACATATCCCGGCGTGAGGTAACTGAACATCACACCGACCGACATCCCGAATGTCCACACCATCGCTATCGCCGAGTCCTCCCTCACGTCGCGCCGCCCGGCGAGCCACTCGATGCCAAGGGCTGACAAGATGGCAAAGACCGACGCGCCGAAGATGGGCGGCAAACCGAGGTAAAGCCCCAGCCCGACACCACCGAGCGACGAATGCGTGATGCCGCCGCTGATGAACAGCATCCGTTTAGTCACCACATACGTCCCCACCAGGCCGCACACCACCGATGCCAGGAGGCAACCGATGATGGCATATTGGAAAAAAGTGTAAGAAAGCAATTCCATCACAACATTCATTTGCGCGTGCCTGCAAACCGATGCTCGCCCACAATCAGCAACACCTCGCCCCGCAACTGGTCAGGCAGCTCGATGCCACGCAACTGCAAGCTGCGGCACCAACCCGGCACGTCGTCCTCGGACATGGTATAGAGCACGTCCCTGAACTCCTCGGCCTGCTCGTCCGTATAGTCGCCGGCCGCCACGCCGCGATAACGGTCGAGCTCCTCGTCGTCATAGTACTCGACACGCCTGCTCACACCCGCCAGCAAGCTGTCCCGCTCGCACACGGCGTGCTGGCCGCAGCACTCGCCGTCAACCGGCGCGGGCTGCTCCTCGCCGCCACTGACGTGCCTGCGCAGCCAGACGATGCAGGCAAACACCGCCGCGACGGCGGCCAGAGCTATCAACCAGACCATCAGCACTTGATTTTGGAGGGTCAAAGATAGCGCGATTAACTGCCACAAGCAAGACCATTGAGGCAAAAGCCTCCCACCCGCGCGGCGGCGCCATCCGACCCATTTGCAAAAGACATCAGACCATTCGCGCCAAGACATCCTTTGTAAGTGACAGTTACAACCTTTGTAAGTCACATTTACAAAGCACCCTTTCGCCAAGACCATGCAATGCCGCGCGGGCAAAGGTGCGATGCCGTCCCCACAGCGTCCCACCACCCGGCCGGGTAGTGCTGACAAAATGTCACCCGCAAGGCGCATTTCGCCCCGTGGCATATTTGTTGAACATCATGGAGTGAAACCTTAAAAGAAAGAAAGGAGAACATTATATGAATTTCAACAACTTCACAATCAAATCACAAGAGGCGATACAGCACGCCGTTGACCTCGTGCAACAGCGCGGCCAGCAACAGATCGAGCCGCCACACCTCTTCATGGGAGTGATGCACAGCGGCGAAAACGTCGTCAAGTACATCTTCCAGAAACTCAACGTCAACACCAACCTCATCATGGGCGCGGTGGAGAAGGAGATACAAAAGTGCCCGAAAGTCACGGGCGGCGAACCCTATCTCAGCCGTGAAGCCAACGAAGTGCTGCAACAAGCAGTGGACTTGGCAAGCAAGATGCAGGACGAGTACGTCACGTTGGAGCACATCATCCTGGCACTCTTCCGCACAAACAACGCCGTCTCACGCATAATGAAAGACGCCGGGGTAAGCGAAAAGGAACTCAAGATGGCCATCGACGAACTGCGCGGCGGGCAAAAAGCCACGTCCAAGTCATCGGAGGAGAACTACCAGTCGCTGAGCAAATATGCCATCGACCTCAACGACGCGGCACGCAACGGCAAGCTCGACCCGGTCATAGGCCGTGACGAGGAGATCCGACGCGTGTTGCAGATCCTGAGCCGACGGACGAAGAACAACCCTATCCTCATCGGTGAACCGGGAACTGGTAAAACAGCCATCGTCGAAGGCCTCGCCCAGAGGATCGTGCGGGGAGACGTGCCGGAAAACTTGAAGCACAAACAGATCTACTCCCTCGACATGGGAGCGTTGGTCGCCGGGGCTAAGTACAAAGGAGAGTTTGAGGAACGCCTCAAGTCGGTCATCAACGAGGTGGTCAAAGCCAATGGCGACATAATCCTCTTCATCGACGAGATACACACCCTCGTCGGCGCAGGCAAAGGCGAAGGCGCGATGGACGCGGCCAACATCCTCAAGCCGGCACTTGCCCGTGGCGAACTGAGAGCGATAGGCGCGACGACCTTGGACGAGTACCAGAAATATTTTGAAAAGGACAAGGCCCTGGAACGTCGTTTCCAGACCGTGCAAGTCGATGAGCCGGACACGCTGAGCACCATCTCAATCCTGCGAGGGCTGAAGGAAAAGTACGAGACGCACCACCACGTCCGCATCAAGGATGATGCCATCATCGCCGCCGTCGAACTGAGCAACCGTTACATCACCAACCGTTACCTGCCGGACAAGGCCATTGACCTGATGGACGAGGCGGCAGCAAGGCTGAGGATGGAGATAGACTCAGTGCCGGAGGAAATCGACGAGACCGACAGGAAGATCAAACAGCTGGAGATAGAGCGCGAAGCCATCAAACGTGAGAACGACGAGGCGAAAGTGTCGGAGCTCACCAAGGAAATCGAGGAACTCAAAGAAATCGAGAAAGCCGCACGAGCCAAATGGCAAAGCGAGAAAGCCTTGGTCAACAAGATACAAAAGAACAAGGCGGACATCGAGGATCTCAAGTTCCAAGCCGAGAAGGCGGAGCGTGAGGGTGACTATGGCAAGGTGGCGGAGATACGTTACGGCAAGATCAAACAACTTGAGGACGAAATCTCCGCAACGCAGCAAAAGTTGCACGAGACCCAGGGCGGCAATGCCATGATCAAGGAGGAAGTTGACTCCGAGGACATCGCAGCCGTCGTATCCAAATGGACTGGCATCCCGGTGACAAAGATGCTCCAGAGCGAGAGGGAGAAGCTGTTGCACCTTGAGGATGAGCTGCACAAACGCATCGTCGGCCAGGACGAGGCCATCCGTGCCGTTGCCGATGCAGTGCGCCGCAGCCGTGCAGGGCTGCAAGACCCCAAGCGACCTATCGGTTCGTTCATCTTCCTCGGCACGACGGGTGTCGGCAAGACGGAGCTGGCAAAGGCATTGGCAGAATTCCTCTTCGATGACGAGACTATGATGACGAGGATAGACATGAGCGAGTACCAGGAGAAGCACTCCGTCTCGCGTCTTGTCGGTGCGCCTCCGGGATACGTAGGCTACGACGAGGGCGGACAGCTGACAGAGGCGATAAGGCGCAAGCCCTACTCTGTCGTGCTCTTCGACGAGATTGAGAAGGCGCATCCCGACGTGTTCAACATCCTGCTTCAGGTGCTTGACGACGGGCGTCTGACGGACAACAAGGGACGGACGGTCAACTTCAAGAACACAATAATAATAATGACCTCCAACCTCGGCAGCCAGTACATAGAGGAGCAGCTCAAGGGTCTGACCGCCCAAAACAAGGAGCGGTTGGTCGAGGAGACGAAGAACAAAGTGGTGGATATGCTCAAGAAGACCATCCGCCCCGAGTTCCTCAACAGGATTGACGACATCATCATGTTCCTGCCGCTGGACAAGGAGCAAGTGCAACAGATAGTGCGCCTCCAGATAGGCGGCATCAAGAAGATGCTTGCCTCCAACGGCATCGACCTGGAGTTGACCGACCAGGCGATAGACTTCCTCGCTACTGTGGGCTACGAGCCGGAGTTCGGCGCACGACCCGTCAAGCGTGCCATACAGAACTATGTGCTCAACGACCTCTCCAAGCGCATCCTTGCACAGGAGATTGACAAGGACAAGCCTATCACGGTGGACATGGAGGGCGACCATCTGGTCTTCAAGAACTGACCACGCACACACAGTTTCCATGATTTTGGAGGGTGGGCAATCGACACTGATTGCTTGCCCTCTTTTTTAGCATCTTATGTTTCAATCATATACAATTATGACTTACATTTGCAGCATCCAATCCACGCCGTGTCCGGTATCTCCGGGCAAATAGGTGTGGGTGGGATGACATATATGAGAAAGGCGTTTACTTGACGCTTTGTCTTTGGCGACTCGAAAACTTCGCAACTTTTCAAATCACTGTCAAAGGGCAAGGCAACGGTAGATGTCCATTGGGATATGTTCAACAGACAGCCAATGTTGTATCCATGGCATAGCTCATGGACGACATGGCTGGTGTACATATCGGCGTGGGCTTCTGCGTTGCTCGTTCTGACAGTGATGGGCAATGCGAAGGCCTCGAGTTGCGGGACGAGTGACAGTGACAGACTCCCGCGCTTTTTTGTATATGTACTTTTCCGGTTAATTGTTATTGACCTTGGGCGGGGTCTGCCAAGGATTGTAAAAACACTAATCGTTTATGAAGACAATCGTGGCAATCTCGTCCACCGGACAGAGAGGCAAGACAAGCTCAATCGTAGAGCTGTCAAAGAACATCCCATGGGAGGAAGCGCCGGAGTATTACGACTATGACGGCAATCTCATTGACAAGCCTGCCGGGGGCTGGGTCCTGTGCCGTGGCAAGTACAGGGGCAAGATGGTAGGCCTCTCCAGCGAGGGGGACACTTGGGGATTCGTCAACAGCGGACTCCGCATCCTCACCGAAGAATTCAGCAAAGACATCAATGTCATCGTGGCCGCCTGCCGCACCAAGGGCAGTTCGCCCGGCGCAATCCGTCAAGTGGCTTGGGAACACCGCTATGAGATGGTGTGGACATCGCACTATCGCGGCACTACACCCGACAACGACAACAGCCCCGTGCTGAGCAACGGCACCGACCTCAACGACATCTTCGAAGAAAACATGTTGAACCTCATAAAAGAATTATTAAAATGAGACACACCGTCAATTTCAGCATGGCGCGGCGCTTGCTTGCCACGCTATGCCTCGTGCTGGTGGCGGCAGGCGCATCGGCACAGTTCAGCGGCTCGGGCAGCGGGACGTCGGACGACCCTTACCGCATCTACAATGCCGCGCAACTCAACCAGGTGCGCAACTTTCTCAACGACGCCAATGTCGTGTTCTCGCTTGAGGCGGACATCGACATGACCGACTGGATTGCTGACAACAACCCGGTGCAAGGGTGGTCGCCTATCGGGAACAGTAGTAGCAACGCTTTCTGTGGAACATTCAACGGCAATGGCCACACCATCTCAAATCTATGGATAAAGCGGCCGGATACAGATTACATCGGGCTATTCGGGTACGCTGGAACCTCAAGTGAGGTTCATGACCTGACTCTAACCAATGCACGCTATGAGGGGAAAGATTATGTAGGAGGAATAATTGGCTACTTATATAATAGTGGCAATGGCTCTGAAGCTACAGTTTCCAATTGTAATTTTTTGCATGGGAATATAGTTGGTAATGACAATTTGGGTGGAATAATTGGGTATGCAGAAGCAAACATCTCCGATAATAGAGTGCAGAATAGTAGAAATAGCATAACCATCGAAAGTTGTACTACTGACGAATGCCAGTTCATCGGCCACGACTATATAGGAGGAATAGTAGGAATGGCCTATTCATATTTTGGCAATGGTAGCTCTCCAAATACTGTAACATGGTCTGGCAGTTCATCTATATCTATTGATAAGTGTAACGGTAATATGTGTACAATTAAAGGAGTAAGCTATCTAGGGGGAATTGCTGGTTCTTATCAACCATCCACTTATGATGGTGATGCTGACAAGAGAAAACATGAAGTATCTACAATAACACAAAAATGGTGTATATCTAACAATTGCTTCATAAATGGGAACGATTATATAGGAGGTAGTGTAGGATATATAAAATTCAATACATGGAATTCGGAAAACCCCAACTGTTATATAAACCATTGCTATTCTTCCAATACTATTAACGGTATTGGCTATATTGGTGGATTAGTTGGATATGTAGATGGATATGGAACTATAAATTTTATAAAAGATTATACTACAGGCACAATTAATGGGGAAAGTAATCTAAGTGGTATAGTAGGATACGCTAAGAATAATTGTTCAATAACTCAATGTTACTCTAAATCCAGCTACATAAAAGGTACTGAAAACGTCTCAGGTCTTCTCAACAATGCAGGGAGCGTCAGCAACTCTGTCGCCATAAACACCGAGATAAGCGCAGCGGACGAGTTGGCAAGGATAGGCACAGGCAGCAACATATCATACGATAACAACCTTGCATGGACATTGACATCCATGGTGCTTGACGGTGTGAAGCAGCCCATTCCCGCCGACGACGGACCTAACGGCACGAGCACGGGACTGTCTACGCTCCAGATGCAAGCCACCTACGAGGGGCTCGGCTGGGACTTCGGCAGCACGTGGGCGATACAAGAGGGCGAGAGCTTCCCATACCTGCAAACCCAGACAGCACCGCCCTATTTCTCACAAGACCTGAAAGCAGGCGAGACGCAAATCACGGGGCAATGCACCGAGGGCGGCACGGTGACTGTCATGGTCGGCGACAGCATCTATGAGTCACAATCGTCAGGCAACACTTGGAGCGTGACAGTCCCCCCGCTGCATGGAGGCGATGTCGTGTCGGTGTCGGTGCAGGCAGCGGACAAGATGCCGTCCTACTCGGTCTATGCCACAGTCACACTCCCGGGCAGCGGCACTGAGCAAGACCCGTATCTGATTGCCACAGCCGACGACTTGCAGGCAATCACATCGATGGAGGGT
>CALULY010000022.1 GCA_944321635.1 uncultured Bacteroidaceae bacterium
TTTGTGAGTGTGATTGTTAGTAGCATTGCAAAATACGTTATTTTCTTCCATACGACCAAATAATTTTAGTTTGACTTACCCTCCTTGCCACAGTTTTTAAATACCTGTTGCCAGTTGCATGATTGATAGTCAAATATTGCCTTTCACCACGCTGCTCCGCACGAATCCAGTGCCTTCGCCCGTGGTCCTAAGCCCTCAGCGACAACTTCCCGGCGGCATCGGCCGTGCGCAATACCAGGCAATGCCTTGTCTGAAGCAGCATGAAGTCGGACATAAACTTGGATGAGACAGGACACAAACTTCCACCTCACGCCAGGAAAAGTTCGACCAGGCCGGACATAAACTTCCAAAAGGTCAGACCTAAAGTAAAAACAAAACTTTTGAATATATAAACAGAACTTTTGTTTATATAAACAGAAGTTTTGAATATATAAACAAAACTTCTGAATATACTTTAGGTCTGACCCTTTGGAAGTTTATGTCAAACCCGATGCAAGTTTTGGTCTGGCTCCCCCGACTTTTCCCCGAGTCCTGACCGGCGGGTGATGGCTTGTCATGGGGACGAGGCCTGCGGATGCGCCGCAAGCATCTGAGGCTAATTGTTTTTAGTGAGTGGGCGGGGGCGCATTGCTTGTTATGCCTTAATAATTGTTATAATTAGTAAAATTTGAATGACACACCCACATTGCGTTTTTGGCGGCGGGGCATACCTTTGCTTTTGCAGCTGCGGCTGTGTGCGATGGGAACATTCTGTATCAACAACTTGACAAATCAAATAGGAAGAATAATGAGAAAACATCTGCTTTATGCATTCGCGGCGTTTGCCGCGCTGGGCGTCGCAGCGTCGTGCGACGACGAGGTGATGACACCCGACCCCGACGGGACGGGCAACGACTCGACACTAGTCGATGACACGACACAGATGGGGGACTCGACGGAGGTTGACACCGTGCCGATGGAACTGCGCTTCGTAGAGGCGATGAATTTCTGCTATCCGCCAATGCAGAACCTTTTCCAGTTCTGGACGAACCTGACTATTGACTTGTACTGCGGCTACTTCATGACCCCGAACGGCCTGTTCGTCAACGGCGACATGGGTGAAAACAGGGGACATGGCATGGGTATGCACCAGGTCTACTATGATTACATCTTCGGCAACACGCGCCGCGTCATCGCCAAATGCGAGGCCGACGGGCGGCACGGGCTGGCCGGTGTGATGAGGGTCGTGCAGGCCTACGGCACGCTGATGGCGACGGATGCCTACGGACCTATCGCCTACTCCTCATTGCTTGAGGGCGGTGACGGCAAGAGTTTTGACAGCCAGCGGACGATTTACAAGCATATGCTCGAAGACCTCGACAAGGCAGTGGACGACATCCGTGAGATGCCAGACAGCGAGAGAGCCACGCTTGCCATCCTCGACACGTGGCTCAACGGCAATGTGGACAAATGGGTGAAAGTCGCCAACCAGTTCCGCCTGCGCATGGCGATGCGGTTGACCAAGCGCGGACGTGAAGCCAAGGAGATGGGCATCGACATCCGTGAGATTGCCCGCCAAGTCATCGAGGAGGACGGCGGCGTGCTCACCAGCGCGGATGGCGACGTGACCATCGACCGAGGGCTGGAAAACGAGATGTGGTTGATGTTCTCCTGGGGCGACTGTGCATTCGGCGCCGACCTGGTGACGCTGATGGTGGGCATGGACGACCCGCGCCTGCCATTCTACATGACCAAGAACAGGCGCATCACGACGACTGACGGCAGGGTAATCCTCGAGCCTGAGCAGCAGTACCTCGGCATCCCGTTCGCCAGCGGGCTGCCCGAGAAACCTAACCCATGGGGGAGTTTCTCCAATTGGATTGGAGGAGATGACGGCTCAACCTACTATATGCCACTGCCGATAATGAAGTGCGCCGAGGGCTACTTCCTCCGCGCCGAGGCCAAGCTGCGCTGGGACATAGGCAGCGAGACGGTGCAGGAACTATATGAGCAAGGCATCAGTACGTCCATATCTGCTGAGTATGGTTATCGCGGATTCTATATTGGAGCTTCCTTGTCGGCTTTGGACGTAGACAATTACATCGCTGGCACCGGTGTCCAAATCGACTATGTTGACCCGATCGTCCACTTCGACCCATCGCTGATTGATCCTGACAACACCGACCCGGCACTCAATGACCGCGAGGCGATGAACGACCTTTGCGTCGCCTGGGACGAGAGCGCGACCGACGAGCAGAAGTTGCAACGCATCATCACACAGAAGTACATCGCCCTCTTCCCCCTGTCCGTCGAGGCTTGGGCCGAATGCCGCCGCACGGGCTATCCCATCCTGTTCAAGGGGCGTGTCAACGAGAGCGAGAACACCAACGGGGCTACTGGCCTTGCGGTCAACACGGACGAGGGAGTGCGCCGCCTCCTCTATCCTGTGGGCTACTATGGCTTCGACACCGATGAGACCGCGCTTGCCGAGGGCATAAGGATTCTTAATGAGGAGAACTCTTCACTGACAATCACCGGAGACCATGGCGGGACACGTGTCTGGTGGGACAATGCCATGGAAGACAACTTCAGCAACGACGGCGATTGATGCCGTGCAATTCAACATCAGACACAATCAAATCATTGAAACAACAAACCAAACAGAAATAAAAAGATGAAAAGACAATTGTTTTATGCCTTTACGGCGTTTGCCGCGCTGAGTTTCGCCGCGTCGTGTGACGACGAAGTGATGACACCTGACCCCGACGGGACGGGCAACGACTCCACCCTTGTCGGGGACACGACACAAGTTGAGGACATGGACTTGATGCCGCTCGACTCGCTGCGGGAGATTTTTACCTTGCTCTATCCGCAGTACAACTATGGTCCGCTCTGCGAGTTGAGCAGTGACAACATCGTGGACAACAACTCCGTCAACAAGGATGCCGACGGCCGGGGTGAATTGGTCTGTTATTCTCTGCCAGAATATACTGACTGGAACAACGCTGCCTTTGCTTTCGAGCCAGCCACTGATGCCGTTGGAAATGACACACCATACTTCATCGTGAGCAACGCATACGAGCAACTAGAGTTCCTGAATCAATTTATATTCCAGGTTGACAACTTGCCGTCAGACACTGTGACAATGGCTGACGCGATGGAGTTGCTCTCTATGCACGGCGAGGCGTTGGTGTTGAGGGCTTACACGCACTTCATCCTGAGCAACATCTTCGCTCCGGCCTACAACGACTATGGCAAGGACTTGCCAGGCATAGAGTGTGTGACAGAACCAGGACAGCGGACACAGATGACAGTGGCCGAGACCTACGGCATGATTGCGGAAGACTTGGAGAACGGCATCGACGAAATGCGTCAGTATGGCTTCCCACAGTCGGTGTGGAGGTTCAACGAGAGGGCGGCGTACGCCTTTGCCGCACGTTTCTTCCTCTTCCATCAGGACTATGACAAGTGCGTGGATTATGCCACTCTCGCTCTCGGATCTGACCCGGCGGCTGTGATGAGGGACTGGAGCAAATTTGATAATATCACGATGAGTGACGAATTTCAAATCATCTGGCACGACGAAGACGATCCGTCGGTGTTCATGATGCTTGACACCTATTCTATGATGATGCGTATGTTCAATGGTGGCAAAAGGTATGCGTTCAACGGATCGGCAATCCATGGGACAACCTATTTTAGCCCTATCTGCAATATTTCTATTCCACCATATCTGATTAAGTCTGGTTTGTATGTAAATGGAGAACAAAGATATGGTATGATATCGAGCAAGATAATGGAGCGTTTTGATTTGACAGACTCAGTGGCCATGGTCGGATATCCAATGGTAACACGCAACGAATTCACTGCCGAGGAGACATTGCTCTGCCGTGCCGAGGCCAACCTGATGCTTGGCCGCGCAGATGATGCTTTTGCCGACATGGACATTTGGGGGCTGTCCAAGCAAGATTTTACTGGGAATTTTGCAGGTAAAGAGGGAGAGAATGCCTCAATTTATTATAGTGAATTGAATATGGATGGAATAAAAGATTTCTATTCCCAGAATGACGAGGAAGCTACGCCTACTTGGGCTTCTGTCAACTATGACAACACGGTTTACAGCGATATGCTCTCCAACTACGGCACGACTGGTATGCCGGCATTGGACGAGGACGGGCTTTTCCTCTTGCGTTACATCCTGCATTCTCGCCGCCTGGAGACGGTGCATGACGGGATGAGGTTCTTTGACCTGAAGCGTTTCAACATCGACTACAAGCATTGGATCGGCTGCAATGACGGTTTGACCCCGGCGCGTGAGGTAGTGCTCACCTACGACGACCCGCGCCGAGCGTTGACGATGCCCGAGTTGCCGACAGAGGAAGAGACGACCGATTCGGTAGGCTCAAAGTCACTCCGCGCGCCTCGCGGGCTGCGCCAGATGCAACCGCTGCCCTCCCTTAGGATTGACAAGGTGAATGCAGTCAGCGCGGTGATGGATTGATCGGACTATTATATATAGGAATAACCAAGCCCCTCCCGGATGGCAATGCCGTCGGGAGGGGCTTCCTTTTGCAGGTTGTCTGATGAGTGCTGCCGTTGCCATCACATCAGAACGGCACAGGCGCGTCGAATGCCATCCATTCGCCATTCTTCGGGTGACGCAACTCCAGATGCGCGGCGTGAAGGCACAGTCTGCCTCCGCCTCGTCCATAGAGCCTGTCGCCGACGATGGGAGCACCAAGGCCGAGCGGGCTGGCGGCATGGACGCGCAGTTGATGCGTCCGTCCTGTCAGCGGAGTGAAGGCTATGCGTGTCCTCCCCTCGGCACGACTAATGACAGCGTAGTTTGTGATGGCCTGCCGCCCACCCTGCAAGTCAATCCTTTGCCGTGGTCGATCATGGTAGTCCGGGGAGAGAGGCAAGTCTATCCGCCCGCTGTCGCTGCCGACATTGCCGTCGAGCATGGCGATGTAACGTTTGACGACCGTGCGGGATTCGAACTGGCGTTGCAGGTCATTGAGCGTCGCCGCATCTTTGGCCATGACGAGCAACCCGGAAGTGTCCATGTCGAGGCGGTGCGCGGCGCGGGGAGGATGAGGTAGCTTCAGCTCGCGTTCCACCCAATCCACTGCGGAGACAGCAGCAAGCCTGCCTGGCACTGACAACATCCCGGCGGGTTTGTCGATGACAGTCATGGTGTCGTCGTCGAAGACTATCGTCGGGCGATGTTCCCGTGCCGCCTCCCGCGCCACCGGGTCTTGCTCCACGTCCAAGCCTTGCAGCATGAACGCGAGGATCGGGGCGCACTTGCCACGGCATGAGGGATAGTAATGCCCATCGTGCCTCACCTCGGACTTAGGGGATTTGCCTATCCAAAACTCCGCCATGGCCAATGGTTGCAGGCCGTTGTCGTATGCATACTGGAGCAACTTAGGCGCGGCACATTCGCCTGCCCCCGACGGCGGCATGGCTATCCCTGCCGCGCGGAACACTTGGTTGAGGTCTTGCCTGTCCCCGAGCGCATTGCTGACGATGTAGTTGTCAAACAGACGGCGTTGCAGGCTGGCTGAACGCGTCTTTCTCTCAGCACGCAAACGGACTATGTTGGTCTCATAGCTGTCAAGTTGCCGTTTGGCGAGGTCTATGCCATTCTGGAGACGTTGCTTGAGGCGGCGGTACTCGGCTTTCTGATGACGGCTCTCGTTGAGGAGGGCTTCTTCCGCTTCAGGCGTGAGGGTGGAACGTCTCATCTCATCCCTGCGGGCCTTTGCGACAGCCATCCCAGCTTTAGCGGCAGCGAAGTCCGATGCGGCTGTCTGCGTGACCGCTTGCAAGGCGGCTTTCAGAGCGACGTATTCGCTGGATGATTGCAGCCTCGCTATCTCGTCATTCATAGCAGAAATCTCCGCTTCACCCCGTTTGAAGAACCCGCCAGGGGCAAGCAGGTCGAATACCGGCGGCACGAACCACGGCAAATCGTTGCGCCCATCAAGCAGGCCTGAATAGGCTGCAAGGAATCCTACCGTCCCGTCGCTAATGCGTCTGGCGACCAACACACCGAACATCTTGCCTTTGGCCGCTTCCATGGCAAGCCTGGGCTGTGACCTCAGATGATTTCGCACCAGACTTACGGCCTTCTCGCACAAAGGGTGCGGCTCATAACAGAACGGCCAGGTGAATTGCCGTGGCAGTTCATCGGCACTTATATAAAAGGTATAGGGATGAAACAGTTGCATAATCGTAGTTCGCGGTTGCTAAATTAGACAAAAAAACATGAAAAGATGTGCCTGCCCGCCGCCATGCCAGTGCCTCTGGCGGCGGAGGACGTGCCTGGCAGGGGCAAAATACCTACTTGTTGTCATCCTGGCTGTTTATGATTTATCATTAATAGTAATATATTTGCACCCGCGATAAAACAGGGAACCAGCCAATATCAAAATGAAGATACTCATCACCTATGCATTGGATGAAGAGTGGGCAGGCGCAAAGATTTCCGGGCACGAAGTCTTGCCCCGGAGGACAGGTGTGGGCAAAGTGGCATCTGCAGCGCGATTGATGCAAGCATTGGCGCACTCGGATCCGGATCTGGTCATCAACGTCGGGACGGCAGGGACTGCGCGGCACGAAGTCGGGACAATCATGGTGTGCGGCCGATTCATCGACCGTGACATGAAGGTTGCCGCATTGCCTGGGATTGACTGGGAGATAGATTGCAGCGAGAGCCTGCGCCGCCACCTTTCCACATCTTGCCGTTTGCCCCAAGGGACGTGCAACACAGGGGACAGCTTTGTGACAACAGTGTCGGGAGATGTTGACGACGTGTATGACATGGAAGCATACGCCCAAGCATACGTTTGCCGGATGGTTGGCAAGCCGTTTTTTGCAATAAAGTACGCAACTGACAAAATAGGTCAGAATTCGGTCAAGCACTGGGAAGAGAAATTGGCTGACGCGCGCCGCGCTTTGGCGGAAACGTTTGCTGCTGGCGGGATAGCCCTGCTTCCCGGACAATCCAAGGATTTGAATGAATGAAATGAAGAAAAGGCTTTTCACAATATTGCTGTCGGTGATGTTCGCTTCGGCAGCGTTTGCATTTGACGGCGGTGTAAAAGGCAAAGTCATAGATGCCACAACCGGACAGCCGCTTGAGTTTGTCACAGTGTCCGTCAACGACGCCAACGGCAAGGCAGTCAAGGGAGGAATCTCGGACGCGGGCGGCAACTATTCGTTTAACGGGTTGCCCGAGGGGACTTACACGGTCAAGTTTTCTTTCCTCGGATTCAAGCCGTTTGAGAAACAGATAACCATAGACGGCAAATCTACTGTCAAAAGTCTCAATGTCAAGTTGGCTGAAGACACCGAAGTCCTCGGCGAGGTTGAGGTCGTAGGACAGAAACCGCAGATGCGATTCGAGATAGACAAACGCGTGTTCAACGCCGACCAGGCAATCTCGGCAATAGGCGGTTCGGCAAGCGACTTGCTTTCCAACGTGCCATCAATCGATGTGGATACCGAGGGTGAAATATCCCTGCGAGGCAACAGCAGCGTGACAATCTGGATAAACGGCAAGGACGCGGGACTGACCTCGGACAACCAAGCCGAGATCCTGGAGCAGTTGCCCGCCGAAAGCATTGACAGGATAGAGGTGATAACCAACCCGTCAGCCAAATATAGTCCGGAGGGCACAGCCGGAATCATCAACATAGTGCTCAAGGAAGACACCAAGCCAGGATATTACGGAAGCGTACAAGCACAAGCCGACATACAAGGAGGGGTGCGGGCAAGTGCCAACATCAACTTCACTTCAGGCAAATGGAGCGGCTATTTCAATGCAGGCTACCGTCACAACCGCCGTGAGAGAGGCGGCTATACTAACCGCGACATGGACGACGGGACGTATCTCGACCAGACAACCGACGGCCTGAACAAACGCGACAACGGATTTTTCCGAGGTGGATTGAATTACAGGGCAACGGACAAGGATGTGCTTTCGCTCAGCGGGTTCGGCATGGTCGGTGGCGGAAGCAACGACAACACCATCGACTATCTTTCAAACATCCCGGGCAGTTACACGTCGGCACGGCGACAAACGTTTGGCGACAACAAAATGAGGGGCGGCAATGTGATGCTCTCCTATGACAGGAGGTTTGATGAGTTGAAGATGTTGAGCCTCTCGGCAAGCCACAACAGGTGGAACATGATGAATGGTAACGACTACTTCCAGTGGTCCTACTATCCAGACCACGCCACGCAGTCGTTGCAACGCCAGTCGAGCGACATAAGAAACAGCGGTTGGGAGTTTCAGGCAGACTATTCCAACGCTTTCAACGACAATCACAAGATCGAAGCTGGTTACAAGGGCGTGTTGCGTGACGAGTCCAGCCCGATAGAGACGTTGAGCGGTACCGGGGTGTCAGACCTCGCTCAGCAGAGGGACTTGGACAACACATTCAACTACAAGCAAAACGTGCAGGCACTCTACGTCTCCTATTCAGGCAAGGTGGGCAATTTGGGGATGCAGTTCGGACTGCGCGGCGAATACTCCAAGACAGAGACCTCGTCCCTCTATTGGACCAGCGAGAGAGGTGATGTCAAAGACTACTTTCCAAAGGACAATTTTGATTTGTTCCCCAGCGTGTTCCTCTCTTACTCCCTGCCGAAAGGAAACGAATTGCAGGTCAACTACACCCGCAGGATACGCCGTCCGTGGGGCGGGATGCTCAATTCGTTCACAAACATCACCGACTCGTCCAACATCTCACGCGGCAATCCGGACCTCGACCCGCAGTATTCCAACGCTTTCGAGCTGAATTACATCAAGAACTGGGAGAAGCACATGCTGTCGGTCTCGACCTATTACCGCTCGACAGATGACGTCTTTGAGCGCATAAACTACATGGATGCCAACAACATCATGAACTCCACATGGTTCAACGTCACAAAGTCGGTGGCTGCCGGCGCGGAACTGGTGGTCAAGAACAAGCTCTTCGACTTCATCGACCTGACTACTACTATTAATATGTATTATTCCAAGCTCAACGGTTTCAACTTCTATATGAGAAGTGTCGATGCCATGATTTCCGGGGAGAGCGAGGAGAGCTTCGCATACGATGCCAAGGTCATAGCCAACTTCATGCTGCCCTACGACATTTCCTTGCAGCTCACAGGCAGTTACAGGTCCGGCCAGACGATAGCGCAGGGAACGCGCGAACCGACCTATATGCTTGATGCCGGCATCAAGAAATCATTCCTCGACGGCAAGATCAATGTAGCATTGACAGCCCGCGACCTGCTGGATTCACGCCACCGCCACACGATCACCTCCGGGGCTGGCTTCTGGCAAGAGAGCGAGTCTTGGCGGCAAGGGCGCAACGTGAGACTGACCATCTCTTACAGTTTCGGCAATATGCGCGGTAAGAAAAGCGACAACGGGATGGGTGGCGATGACAATATGTCAGGAGAAATATACGAGGAATATTGAATTGCCACTGACAAATATCGTCTGATTAGTTAAAAAGGCCGTTCCGCCTATACAAATTGTTCAAGTGGCTTGACAAATCTAATAAAATGATTTTGTCAAGTCACTTATCTTATTTTACTTTGCCGCATACCGATTGTGTCGGTGTGTGCGAGCATTCGTCCACTATCCTTAAATAATACTATGTCAGGCAAGGGCGTGGTGCTGCTAATATGAACAACAATCTAACAAGACCAATTATGGCAAATGAACATTTAGTCAAAGAGCTGGATCAAGTGGTCGTCCGTTTTTCTGGAGACTCGGGCGATGGGATGCAGCTGGCAGGCAACATTTTCTCTGCCGTCTCAGCCGTCTTGGGCAATGACATCTCGACATTCCCGGACTATCCCGCCGAAATCAGGGCACCGCAAGGCACGTTGAGCGGTGTCTCAAGCTACCAAATCCACATCGGGGGCGACAAAGTTTACACTTCGGGCAACAAATGCGACGTGCTTGTCGCAATGAACCCCGCCGCGCTAAAGGTCAACGTCAAAAACATAACCCCGCAGACAATCATTATCATCGATGCCGACTCGTTCACGGACAAGGATCTGGAGAAGGCACAATACTCCACAAAAGAGCCATTCGCCGAGCTTGGCCTCAACAACACCGTCATCGACGCGCCGATAACCGGAATGTGCCGCGCAAGCCTCAAGGACAGCGGCATGGACAACAAGGCAATCCTCAAGTGCAAAAATATGTTTGCCCTCGGTCTTGTCTGCTGGTTGTTCGACAGACCGCTTGAACACGCGATGCAGATGCTCAACACCAAATTTGCCAAGAAGCCCGACATCGCCACGGCCAACATCAAAGTACTGACAGACGGCTACAACTACGGCCACAACATACACGCATCTGTCCCGACATACAGGATTGAATCCAAAGGAGAGAAGCGCAAAGGCACCTATCGCGACGTTAATGGCAACGCCGCCACCGCATACGGTCTTGTCGCAGCCGCCGAGAAAGCCGGGTTGCAATTGTTCCTCGGCTCCTACCCCATCACCCCCGCGACCGACATACTCCATGAACTCGCCAAATTGAAAAACCTCGGTGTCATCACCGTACAGTGCGAAGACGAGATCTCCGGCTGCTGCAATGCCATCGGCGCATCATTCGGCGGGGCATTGGGCGTGACATCCACGTCAGGTCCCGGCCTTTGCCTCAAAAGCGAAGCCATCAACCTTGCCGTCATCGCCGAGTTGCCGCTCGTTGTCGTTGACGTGCAACGGTCAGGCCCGTCCACAGGTATGCCTACCAAGAGCGAGCAGACCGACTTGCTGCAAGCCATGTTCGGACGCAACGGCGAGAGCCCGCTGGTGGTCATTGCCGCCACGTCGCCGACAGACTGCTTTGACTCTGCCTACATGGCGTGCAAGCTGGCGTTGGAACACATGACACCCGTCATACTCCTGACCGACGGCTACATAGCCAACGGCTCGGCTGCGTGGAGGATACCGTCACTTGACGAGTACCCGGAAATCCGCCCGCCATACGTCACCCCGGAGATGCGCGAAGGCTGGAAGCCCTACCACCGCAATCCAGACAATTTCGTCCGCTACTGGGCCGTCCCGGGGACTGAAGGTTTCATGCACCGCCTCGGCGGTCTGGAGAAAGACTTCTCGACCAGTGCCATCTCTACCGACGCGGTGAACCACCAGAAGATGATCGTCACCCGCCGCAACAAGATAGACAAGGTGGCCGACTGCATCCCACTCCAGGAGGTACTCGGGGACAAGGACGATGCCGACCTGCTCATCGTGGGCTGGGGAGGCACATTCGGGCATCTCTACGACACGATGCGGACGATGCGTGCCGCTGGCAAGAAAGTAGCCCTCGCCCACTTCAAATACATCAACCCGCTGCCCCGCAACACACGCGAACTGCTCTCCAAGTACAAGCGCATAGTCGTCGCCGAACAGGACATGGGACAGTTTGCCGGCCTCTTGAGGATGCGCGTCCCGGGCGTTGACTTCAAGCAATTCAACAGGATCAAAGGGCAGCCCTTCAAGGTGAGCCGCCTGGTAGAGGAATTCACTAAAATGATGGAGGAATAATCATGCAAGAGCAACAATATACAGCAAAGGATTTCAAGAGTGACCAGTACGTGCGCTGGTGTCCCGGCTGCGGGGACCACGCCCTGTTGAACTCATTGCAGAAGGCCATGGCTGAGCTTGGCATCCCGCCACACATGACAGCCGTCGTCTCGGGCATCGGATGCTCGTCGCGCCTGCCCTACTACATGAACACCTACGGTTTCCACACCATCCACGGACGTGCTGCGGCGATAGCTTCGGGATTGAAAGTTGCCAACCCCGCCATCACCGTCTGGCAGATCTCTGGCGACGGCGACGGCCTCGCCATCGGCGGCAACCACTTCATACACGCATTGCGCCGCAACGTCAACATCAACATAGTGCTGCTCAACAACCGCATCTACGGGCTGACCAAAGGGCAGTATTCACCCACATCGCCGCGCGGTTTCGTCTCCAAGTCATCTCCGTACGGCACGGTCGAAGACCCTTTCCGCCCTGCCGAACTGGCATTCGGGGCGCGTGGACGCTTCTTCGCCCGCTGCGTGGACGTTGACGCCCCCTGCTCAATAGAAGTGCTCAAGGCATCAGCCCGCCACAAAGGCGCGTCCGTGGTCGAAGTGCTGCAAAACTGCGTCATATTCAACAACGGCTCGCAAAGCGCGCTGGCTACCAAGGAACTCAGGGCCGAGAACGCCATCTACCTCCAAGCCGGCAAGCCCATGCTCTTCGGCAAAGACCATGACAAAGGCCTCGTGCAAGACGGCTTCGGCCTCAAGGTCGTGAGACTGGGCGAAAACGGCATCACCGAAAAGGACATCCTCGTCCACGACCCGCACTGCGAGGACAACACTCTGCACATGAAACTGGCATTGATGGAAGGTCCAGACTTCCCCGTCGCACTCGGCATCATCAGGGACGTGCAAGCTCCCTGCTACGACGAGGCCGTCCGCGAGCAAATCGAGGAAGTAAAGGCAAAGAAACGCGAGCACACCCTCGAGGACTTCCTCCGCACGGGCGACACGTGGGAGATAAAGTGAGCCGCATCATTTGACCCAAACAAAGGCCGGGGCGCATCCCCGGCCTTTTTCGTGCCCGCACGGAGCAAAAAGCATAATCATTGCGCCGCGCCTGCCGCCGTGTGCACCACGCCAGGACAAGCATTGTTTGAGAATGCCTGGTACGCGGTAGATATACAAGATGTTGCGTCTCTACGATCACGTTACTTGTTTTCTGGGATAGGTCTAATTGGGCAAATAAGACCAATATGGTTAATTGAGGCGTGGCGGCGCACCTCTTGCGGGTTGCCAGGACGCAGTAGAGATGCGATTAATCGCGTCTCTACAATGGGCAGAGTGTCGCGTTGAATGTCTGGGGTGCTGTGAGACGCAACATTTTGCGTCACAGCAATCATGCTGCCGGTTTTCGGGGATAGATCCAATTGGTCTAATAAGACTAACTGGACTAATATGGCTTGTTGAGGAATGTACGCGTGCGTGCCCCTGCAATCCATCAGGATAGGACTGGGGGCAGAACCGCCGGCATCAGGCCTAAACCCACACTCCTCGGCGGGAAAAGTCCGTTGCCTCCTAATGAAAAGTATATTCAGAAGTTTTGTTTATATATTCAAAAGTTCTGTTTATATAAACAAAAGTTCTGAATATATAAACAGAACTTTTGTTTTTACTTTATGTACGGGGGAAACGAACTTTATGCCCTACCCAATGGAACTTTCCTCGGCGGGCGAGCTGTCTCCAGGTCCGGCCTTGCCGGGCTTGTCCCCTATCCCATCCGCGATCAGCTGTGCGGCAGTAGGGACGCGACATTTTGCGTCCCTGCAACCATGGTGCCGGGTTTGTTGGAAATGCCTCTGGCCTCCAGGCATGACCCGTGGTGCAGCGGCGTGCCTGTTAGCATAACTTTCGTAAAAGGCAAGCGGGGCGGGTTGTTTTATTGTCATACCTTTGCGCCCGAATTTCAAAAAGACATTGACATGATGGACGAACAACGGGCAAGCAAACTGCATGGCATCTTGCTCATCACGCTGTTTTCATTCGCGGCATTCTACATCGCCGAGTTCGAGTTCGTAAAGAGGTTGTCGCTCAGCCCGCTGATTGTGGGCATCGTGCTTGGCATCCTCTATGCCAACAGCCTGCGTGGCAACCTGCCGCAGACGTGGGTGCCTGGCATAACGTTCTGCACCAAGACGGTGCTCAGGACGGGCATCGTGCTCTATGGTTTCAGGCTGACGTTCCAGCAGGTGATGGCCATCGGGCTGCCGGCCATCGTCATCGACACGATCATCGTGGTGATGACCATCGTCATCGGGCTGGTGGTCGGCAAGGCACTGAAGATGGACCGCGACATCACGCTGCTGACATCGACGGGCAGCGCGATTTGCGGGGCCGCGGCGGTGCTGGGGGCAGAGCCGATAGTTAGGAGCGAGCCGCACAAGACGGCGGTGGCGGTCTCGACGGTGGTGATATTCGGGACAATCTCGATGTTCCTCTATCCCGTCCTCTACCGCAGCGGGGTGTTCGACCTCACGCCGGAGCAGATGGGGCTCTACACCGGCGCGACGCTGCACGAGGTGGCGCACGTGGCGGGGGCAGGCAACGCGATGGGGCAAGCCATCTCAGACCCGGCTGTGATAGTCAAGATGATACGCGTGTTGCTGCTCGCGCCCGCCTTGCTCGTGATGAGCGTGTTGCTGGCGCGCAGCACGGCGCGGCAATGCGCGGCCGGCGGGACGCGGACTCGGGTGACTGTGCCTTGGTTTGCGGTGGGATTTGTCCTCGTCATCGGATTCAACTCGCTTGAGCTGCTGCCGCAAGCGATGGTCGATGGCATCAACACGTTTGACACGTTCCTGCTGACGATGGCAATGACGGCCCTCGGGGCGGAGACGAGCATCGACAAGTTCAAGAAGGCCGGGAGCAAGCCTTTCGTGCTGGCGTTGGCGTTGTATGTGTGGCTGTTCTTCGGCGGCTACCTGCTGGTCAAGCATCTTGCCCCGCTGCTTGCCTGAGGCGGGGGCGGGACGCCATACCCGGATAGTGATCTGACACAAAGAGACCGCGCATGGGGCATTGCCAAACCATGCGCGGTCTCTGTCTTTGTTGGCGCCTTGACACGCGGCGTGCGTCAGTCGAGCTTGAGGACGGCAAGGAATGCCTTTTGCGGCACCTCGACGTTGCCTATCTGCTTCATGCGCTTCTTCCCTTTCTTCTGTTTTTCGAGGAGCTTGCGCTTGCGGCTTATGTCTCCGCCGTAGCATTTGGCAGTGACATCCTTGCGGACCGCCTTGATGGTCTCGCGGGCTATTATCTTTGAGCCGATGGCGGCCTGTACCGCGATGTCGAACTGCTGGCGGGGGATGAGTTCCTTGAGTTTCTCGCACATTCCCCGACCGAGGTTGTAGGCGTTGTCAACGTGCGTCAACGTCGAGAGGGCGTCCACGGGCTCGCCGTTGAGGAGTATGTCGAGCTTGACCAGCTTGGACGGGCGGAAACCGTTCTGATGGTAGTCGAACGATGCATAACCCTTGGAGATGCTTTTGAGCTTGTCGTAGAAGTCGATGACAATCTCGCCGAGCGGCATGTTGTAGTGCAGCTCGACACGGTTGCCGGATATGTATTCTTGCTTGACGAGTTCGCCGCGCTTGCCGAGGCAGAGGGTCATTATCGGCCCGATGTAGTTGGTGGTGGTGATTATCGATGCGGCGATGTAGGGCTCCTCGATGTGGTCGATGAGCGTCGGGTCTGGCATCCCGCTTGGGTTGTGGACTTCGGTGACTTCACCCTTTTTGTCATAGATGAGGTAGGAGACGTTGGGGACGGTCGTTATCACATCCATGTCAAACTCACGGTCAAGACGCTCCTGCACTATCTCCATGTGCAACAGCCCGAGGAAACCGCAACGGAAGCCGAAGCCCAACGCCACAGAAGATTCGGGGGTGAAGGTGAGGGATGCATCATTGAGCTGGAGCTTCTCAAGCGAAGAGCGCAGGTCTTCGAAATCCTCAGGGTTGATGGGGTAAACTCCGGCAAAGACCATCGGCTTGACTTCCTCGAATCCAGCTATCGCCTTGTCGCAGGGTCTGGCCACGTGGGTGATGGTGTCGCCCACCTTGACCTCGCGGGAGGTCTTTATGCCCGAGATGATATATCCGACGTCGCCTGTCCGCAGTTCCTTGCGCGGCACTAGGTCCATCTTGAGGATGCCTATCTCGTCGGCATCGTATTCCTTGCCGGTGTTGAAGAACTTGACATGGTCGCCGGTGCGGATGACACCGTTCTCTATCTTGAAATATGCTATTATGCCCCTGAATGGATTGAACACCGAGTCGAATATCAATGCCTGCAACGGTGCGTCCTCATCCCCAGTCGGTGCCGGAACTCTCTCGACGACGGCATTGAGGATGTCTTCCACCCCGAGGCCCGTCTTGCCTGATGCACGGATGATTTCCTCGCGTTTGCAACCGAGCAACTCGATGATTTCATCTTCAGTCTCATCGGGATTGGCACTCGGCATATCACATTTGTTGATGACCGGGATTATTTCAAGGTCATGCTCGATTGCCATGTACAGGTTGGAGATGGTCTGCGCCTGCACCCCTTGCGAGGCATCGACGACGAGCAAAGCACCCTCGCAAGCCGCGATGGAACGTGAGACTTCATAGGAGAAATCAACGTGTCCCGGCGTGTCGATGAGATTGAGGACATATTTCTCGCCTCCATGGACGTACTCCATCTGGATGGCGTGGCTCTTGATCGTGATGCCGCGCTCCTTTTCAAGATCCATGTCGTCGAGCATCTGCCCCTCTGTGATCTTTATCGTATTGGTGAACTCCAGCAAACGGTCGGCCAATGTCGATTTGCCATGGTCGATGTGCGCAATGATGCAGAAATTGCGGATATGCTTCATAAGGAAATCTATGGTTGGTAATCAAACCCAAGCAGCCGGACAAGCAATGCGACATACGCAATGATGCGATCTTTCCTGCCCTTGGGCGGCGCAAAGATAAGCAAAGCCGAGTGCAGAGACAAGCGGAAACCCCGTTTACGGCTTGACTATGCCAAGGCGAGCCAAATTTCAGCAAAGCAAAAGATTGGAATTTTATGCAACCCCTTCCCATGCGGCTTGCCATGCCGCCCTTGGCAATAGCTGCCAAACACTGCCGTCACCTGTTGGCATAGGCCTTGGGAGAGCAGCCTACGACCCGCTTGAAGTAGACCCCGAAGAACGAGGCATTAGGGAAATTGAGCAGGTCAGAGACTTGCTGGACGCTGTAATTGCGGCTGCGCAACAAGACTTTCGCCTCAAGGATGACAAAGTTCCTTATCCATTCGCCTGCCTTGCGCCCACTGACGGTACTGATGACGTTGGAAAGATACTTCTGCGTGACGCACAACCTGTCGGCATAGTATGCGACATCGCGATGCTTCTGGTAATTGGCCTGCACCTCGGCGATGAAGCGGTCAAAGAGTTGGTTCTGACGGCTGGCGGGCTCGACCTTTGAGTTCTCAAGAGCGTGTTTCATTGCAGACGAACTGATGAGCAACATGGACTCAAACAGTTTCTTCACGATCTTTTGATTGGCCTCGTCATCGAGTTTTGAGGCGCAATCACGCATCACCTTATATATGGATATCAATGAGGCAAAGGTGTCAGCGGTGAAATCCAGTATGACATTGCCAATCAGGTATTGCGCAATGATTGTCCTCTCGTTGACCCCGATGTCAAAGAACTGGTAATCGCGGGTGACAGCCACCAACACCAACGTGCAGTCATCAGAGATCTCGAGCAATTCGCCAATGTGACCGGGGACGTTCAACAGCATGGAGTTCTCACGCAGCACATACTCTTTCATGTTGATCACCACCCTCATCGTCCCGCTCAAGCACAACAGCAACTGGATGTAATTGACCTTGAACGGCAAAGAGGTGTTCATAAACCTGTCAAACTGCTCGTCTGACATAATAGCCTTCTGACCTATAGTGTCGCCAAGATAGAACATTCCTCCACAATCAATGACACTGCCGTCCGACATGAAGTCAGCAACATTGAGCAACTTGAATTGTTTGTCACCATCACGCATAATCTTTCAAGCATTTTTCATTCACCACGCAAAAGTACATATTAGACATTAAAACACAACAAACAGCACAAATATTACAGAAACACAAAACTTATAGAACAATTTTAACGACTTATCGGAAATCACCATTAAGACATGAGAGATGAAATTTGCACCCGGAACAACAACAAAACAAACCGACATGAAAAAAGGATTTATAGCCATCTCAAGCATCTGCCTGCTCTGCTCATGCGGCAATCAAGGCAATGACGAGCAGCATCTGAGATTCGTGGAAACAGCACGCCCCGTAGAGGTGGCGGACAGCGTAAAGCAAACGTTCTCGGGAATAATCGAAGAAGCCCATCAGACAAACCTCGCATTCAAGATAGCAGGACAAATCAAAAGCATCACGGTCAGCGAAGGACAAAGGGTCAGCAAAGGGCAACTGATGGCCGCGCTCGACGATGCGGATTACAAACTTGAAAAGGAAGCGGTAGAAATCCAATACAACCAACTCAAGGACGAAGTGGAAAGGACAAAACGCCTATATGAACAAAAGAGCGTCTCAAAAAACGATTACGAGAAAGCGACTGCCGGGCTTCAACAACTTGCCATCCAATTGCAGGGCTACAACAACAAGCTCGATTACACCAAGCTCTATGCACCATACGACTGCTTTGTGCAAAAAGTGAATTTCGACCCCGCAGAAATGGTCAATGCCGGCACGACTGTATTTGAACTGATAGATGCTTCAAGATTCGAAGTGGTGATAGACATCCCCACAAGCACGAAAATGCAAGATTTGCAATCCACTCGATTCTACTGTAAATCACCGTACGGGAACGAAGAAGTGCCTATAACGCTGAAAAGCATTGTCCCCAAGGCTGACGGCAACCAACTCTACCGTGCACACTTCACCATGCCGGCTCCCAAAGCCGGGACATTCACGGCAGGAATGAACGTTGAAGTGGTGTTCAAAAGCATGAAAAACGACGTAAACAGACAAAGCACGATTCCCGAAAGCGCGGTTATCAACGATGGCACTGACACCTACGTGTGGATTGTCAATGCTGACAGCACCCTCTCCAAACGCGACGTGGACATTGAGAGGATAAATTCCGACGGGACAGCATTCCTCAACAGCGGATTGGACGGCAGTGAGACCGTCGTAAAGAGCGGCGCAAGCACCTTGCAAGAAGGAGAAAAAGTGAAAATCATGCCAGAACCATCTGAAAGCAACGTAGGGGGACTGTTATGAAAAAGGTAACAGAGTTTTTCGTCAAAAACCCCACCATCTTCTGGTCTCTGATGGTGGGCATACTGATTGCCGGCGTGCTTGCTTTCATCCAGATGCCTAAACTTGAAGACCCGGCCGTGTCGGCAAAACAGGCAATGGTCGTGGTAGTCTATCCTGGAGCAAGTGCCCATGAGGTAGAACTGAACGTGGCACAGACTGTCGAAAACGAACTGAAAGCCTTGCCCAATGTAAACAAAATCAAGACCGAGTGCCAGAACGGGCAGGCCATCTTCACAGTCGAATTCAAGATGACGGTCCTCAACAAAGACTTGGAACAGCACTTCGACCTCGTAAGACGCAAAGTCAACGACATGAGCATGAAGCTGCCGCAAGGCTGCTATGCCCCAATCGTCATCGACGACATGATGGATGTCTATGGCATATTCTACGCCGTGACTGGTGACGGCTATGACTACAATGAACTTGACCGCTACGCCAAATACATCAAGCTGGAATTGTCAGATGTCAAAGGCGTAAAGCGCATCAACATCGCAGGCAACCGCAGCGAAGTCATAAACATCACCCTTTCCAAAGAGATGATCTCGCGCAACGGCATAATCCCCACGCAAATCATGGCAAGCCTCCAATCAGTAGGCAAACCTGTCAATGCTGGCAGCTACTCCAGCGGGACGGACGACGTGCAAATACGCATTTCCAACCCAGTTGACGATGTTGAGGAAATCAGGAACACCCTCATAAGCACAATGAACGGCAAACAGATGAGACTGGGCGACATTGCCAAGATAGAGAGGGAGTACGCCACGCCGCAGACCAACGGATTCTTCGTCAACAACAACCCCGCCATCGCTGTGTGCATAACAATGGAGGGAGACGCTATTGTCCCTGACGTGGGCAAGGCCATCGATCAGAGGCTCGCAGAGACGATGACCAACATTCCGGCCGGCATCAACGTCGAAAAGATATTCTTCCAACCCGACAAGGTGGATGAAGCCATCTCATCATTCATGGTCAACCTCGTGGAGTCAGTCGCCATAGTCATCCTTGTGCTGATCTTCACAATGGGATTCCGCAGCGGGGTCATAATAGGCTTCGGGCTGGTGCTGACAGTTGCGGTCTCGTTCCCTATACTGTTAATGATGGGGACAACATTGCAGCGCATCTCGCTCGGAGCATTCATCGTCGCCATGGGAATGCTGGTTGACAACGCAATCGTCATCATGGACGGCATCCTGGTGGATAAAAAGAGAGGGCTCGCCCCAAAGACCTACCTCTACCGCATAGGGCAAAACACCGCCTTGCCCCTGCTTGGTGCGACTGTGATAGCAGCGTCAACGTTCCTGAGCGTCTATTTGTCTCCTGATTCGGCTGGAGAATATGCCAAGGACTTGTTCCTCGTGTTGTGCGTCAGCCTCATGGCAAGTTGGTTCCTTGCACTCATCCAAGTGCCGGTCTGTGCTAAGTCCTGGTTGCCGGCACGTGAGAAAATGAAAGCCGGCAGCTCGGGCGAAGTCCTAAACTCCCCCGTCCACCGCTTTGTGCGCAGGGCTATAAGTTTCCTGATAGACCACAAGAAAGCCACAATCGCGACGGCGTTCGTCGTCCTGGCAGTGTCCATCCTCGGGATGACCAAGGTCAAAAACCTGTTTTTCCCTGACTTCGACTACAAGCAATTCATCGTGGAATGCTATTTCCCAGCCCAGAGCGATCCCGAGTACGTGCGTGACCAACTGTTTGACATGACCGATAAGCTCAGGAAAAACCCTGCAATCGAGCGCGTGGCATCGAGCATGGGCAGCGCACCGGCCTACTATTGCCTTGCCAGACCGATGACTTCGGGCGGTGAATGCTATGGCGAACTGATGGTGGACTGCAAGGACTACAACACTGTGGTGGAACAGATCCCGGCTGTCAGGGAATTGCTGAGGAAGGACTATCCGGACGCATATATAAGAATAAGGAAATACAACTTCTCCATCAGCACATCCCACACCGTCGAGGCTGAATTCTCCGGTTCTGACCCGGCAGTGCTCAAATCGCTCAGCCACCAGGCAGAGGAAATCATGCGGCAGTGCGAGTACGTTGACCCCTACTCCGTCCAAAACAACTGGAAGCCCAAGAGCAAGAGCCTCACCGTCGAGTTCCTGCCACAAAACGCATTGAGCGCAGGCATAACCCGCAACGATGTGGCGCAGGCACTGCTGGCTGCCACTGACGGCCAACCGGTCGGGGTGCTGGCCGACGGCGACAAGACAGTCCCCATCAACCTCCTCGTCCGCAACAGCGACGGGAGCAAGATCGATGACCTCGACAACATACCAGTCTGGAGCATGATGAATGTCAGGATGACCGACAACGACGTGCAATCGATCATGACCGGCAGCATGGGCATGGAGGAACTGCAAGACAAGATGTACCGCAGCGTGCCGCTCAGCAGCGTGGCCAAGGACATAAAGGTCGATTGGGAGGAGGAGACCGTGCGCCGCCTCAACGGCCGCCGTGTCATCGAGGCTGAGTGCGACCCCAACCCCTACAACCCTGACGCCACACCGGCAAAGGTCATGTCGGAGATACAGGACAAGATCGAGTCCATCCCTCTCCCCGATGGCTACAAACTGCGCTGGGCTGGCGAGGGCGAGTTGCAGGGAGATGCGGTGAGCAACATCCTCAAATACGTGCCCATCACGATATTCATAATCCTTGTCTCGCTCCTGCTGCTGTTCAACAGCTGGAAGAAGGTGCTGCTGATACTCATCTGCTTCCCATTCGTCTTCTGCGGCATAACACCGGCATTGCTTGGCACGGGGCAACCATTCACCTTCATGGCCATCATCGGGCTGATCGGCTTGATAGGCATGATGTGCAAGAACGCCATCGTACTCGTCGATGAGATCAACCGCCGCCGCAAGGAGGAGCATGAGACGGACTATGACGCCGTCGTCAATGCCACCGTGTCGCGTGTCCGCCCAGTCATCATGGCATCACTCACGACCATCGTCGGGATGATCCCGCTCGTCACCGACCCGATGTACGGCTCGATGGCCATCACCATCATGGGCGGCCTGACCGTGGGCACGATAATCACGCTGATACTGCTGCCAATCCTCTACACGGCACTGTTCCACATCAAAAAGCAAAAACTCACAACCACAAAACAATTAGCAAGATGAGACACACCACACTGGCGACCATAGCCATGCTCTCGGCTTTCGCCTGCGCCTCGGCACAGACCGTCACATTGTCGCGTGACGAGTTCAGGCAAATAGCCTTGGAGCAAAGCGAAGACATCAAGATACAAACCAACTCCATCAAGCAATCGGAACTCGACAAAGGGATAGCATTCACAAGCTACCTCCCCAAGATTGACGCCATGGGCATGGGAGTCTACATGAGCGACATCGAGATGTCCGGCATGGACATGGTAATGCAAGGGACCTACCTGGCTGGCATCACACTGACACAACCCATCTATGCCGGCGGCAAGATAATCGCAGGCAACCGCATGGCCAAGATCGGGCAAGAGATAGCCGACGAGCAACTGCGCAAGACACGCGCCGACGTGCTGGCCGATGCTGACAACAGCTACTGGACATACATCGCCGTCAGGCAAAAGGTCAAGATGCTCGGCAGCATCAAGTCGCTCATCGACACCCTCTACGCCCAGACCGGGGTGGCGGTCGAGGCAGGCATGGCCACCGAGAGCGACCTCCTCACCATCAGCAGCAAGCGCAGCGAAATCGAGTACCAGATGCAGAAGGCACGCAACGGGGCTGACCTGTGCCGCCTCTCCCTCTGCTACACCGCCGGGCTCGACCCTGAGACCGAGATAATCCCGACCGACACGCTCATCACAGTCTCGCCGCGCCCCATGGACGGAGGCGATGCAAGCCTGCGTCCTGAGATTGCCATGATGGAGAAACAGATTGAGATCAACCGCCAGCAAATCAAGTCCGCGCGAGGCGACATGCTCCCCATGGTCGGACTGACCGCAGGCTACACCTACTTCGGCAACATAAAGATGGAGGGGACGACAATGATGCCCGACGGGAGCTCCTACAACTATTCGCAAGAGATGAAACAAGGCCTGGGCGTAGCCATGCTCGCCGTACAGATCCCCATCTGCCACTGGGGCGAAGGGCGCAAAAAGGTCAAGAAAGCCAAACTCGACCTGCTCAACTCGCAACTGGCACTGCAAAAGAACACCTACCTCATCAACATCGAGATACGCCAGGCGACACAAAACCTTGACGACGGATGCAAGATGGTCGATGCGGCAGCGACAGCCATGAGCGAGGCCGACGAGAACCTGCGCGTCACCCGCAACCGCTACCAGTCATCGATGGCGACAGTGAGCGAGATGCTCGACGCGCAATCGCAGTGGCAGCAATCTTTCAGCAACCTCATCGAGGCACAGACGCAGTACAAGATCTACGAGACCTCCTACCTCAAAGCCACGGGACGGCTGGAATGACGCATTATATATAATGGTATAAGCACGAGGGGCACCGCATTGCGATGCCCCTCTACACTTTCCGCACCAGGTGCGAAGTCACATCGCCACCTTGTGCACCGTCCCGCCGACCTTGACCATATAGATGCCATGACCACCGACAGGCACGCCCGCGCCCCGGCACTTGCCGACAAGGATTCCAGCAGCATCATAGACTTCGACCTCTTCGCTGCCATCGCCGCCGACGATGCTTATCACGCCGTCATGGGCAAATACCTGCACATCATCGTTTGTCACATCCCCGATGCCCGAGAACTCCACCTCATTGATGTGCATGAAGTCCCGCCACCCCGCCGCAGCGCGATAGGCATCACCCGAGCCGACTGGGACGTTGAGCACTATCCTCGCGCAGGCCTCCGCCTCGCATAGGTAGGCCTCATTGCCGTTGTTCTCATCGAGAGCGACAATCGGCGGATTCGCCGCGTGGACATTGATTGCCTCCAGATTGTAGTCGTGCCCGAATGCATTGCAGCCAATGCTCCACACGTTGGCCTGGATGTCGATGGTGCGCAACCCTTCCATAAAATAGAAAGCAGCACTTCCGATAGTCTCCAATCCATCAGGCAACTTCACCGTCCCCATTGCCGAGCAGTTGCCGAACGCGGACTCACCGATCTCGCGCACACTGGCCGGGATTGACACCGAAGGCAACGCCATGCAACCCCAGAAAGTGTACGGCTCAATCCGCTCCAGCCCATCTGGCAGCACTATCGGGCTCGTCAAGGAATCGCACCACACGAATGCATTAGAGCCAATGCTTCTCACACTGCCAGGTATGTTGATGGAGGTCAGGGCAGTGCAATAAGCGAAAGCATCATCACCGATTACCTCCAGTCCCTCGGGCAGTTCCAACTCCCGCAGCGAGTCACAATAGAAAAATGCGCTTCTATCAATCGTTTTCAAACCCGACGGCAACGACACCTCCTCCAACTTTGACCTGATGAAAGCATTCTCACCTATCGATGTCACACTGGCAGGCACATCGTAGGAAGTCCCCTCACGCCCGGCAGGATAAATCAGCAGCCCGTCCATGTCACGCGTAAACAACACCCCGTCGAACGATGCCAGCGTGGGGTTGCCCTCATCGACCTCCACCGAGGCAAAGTTATTGCGATAGAGCAAACCGCCGAGGTCAAAACTCGTCAGCGCCGATGGCAGGATCAAGGACTGGATGGGAGAGATGTTGCTGTAGCCGTCAAACTCTGCGAAAGCCGATGACTCTATCCGCACTACACCCTCCGGCACACGGCATTCTGTCGATGGACTTCCGCAAGGATATTGCAGCATCACCGTCCCGCCGTCGCCCAGCAACATCCCGTCCACCGAGCTGAAAGTGGTGTTGCCCTCATCCACCGTGATGGCCTCAAGCTCCGTAAAGCCACTCAGCGCACCGTGCATCTGCCCGAATTCATCGGTGCGGTAACTCAAGTCCCTCACGCTTGCCGGGATATGCACAGACGACAACTTCGCACCACGAAAAGCGTTCTGACCGATGACCCTGACCCCGTCGCCTATGACTACCGTCCGCAGGGACGGACTCCTCGCGCTCACAGCCGAATGCATTCTCTTCCACCGTCTGCACGCTGCCCGGGATCTCGACATAGGTCAAGGCGGGACATTCACTGAAAGCCCCGTAACCGATGTACGTCACCCAGTCAAGCAACGTGAGCGACGACAACGAGGTGCAAGAGCCGAAAGCATTCTGACCTATCGAGCCGCCCCGCACCAGCAGCGATTGCAGCGCGGTGCAGCAAAAGAATGCCATCTCGCCAATCTCTACATTCTCGCTGTCACCCATTTCGATGTAGGAGAGCGAAGAGCAACCACTGAACGCACGATAGCCTATCCTCTCCAACCACGGGAGGGCATGGTGAGCCTCTGCAGCCGGGTGCAATCAGCGAATGCATAGTCGTCAATGGACACCACCTTATAAGTCACCCCATCATGCCACACCTCGGAAGGAATCGACACATCGGTCATTTCGGCATAAATGCCACTCACCACCTCGCAAGTCGTCGGCGACAGGATGTCATAGTTGATTCCATCAACCTCAAAATCTTGAGCCTGCGACACTGCCGCGAGCAACAGGCACGCCGCGAGCGTGCCGCCTCTGTGTAAAAGACATTTCATAAGCATTGTTTTTTGATAGTTAGCCATTCGCGCCGGGTCGAGCCGCACGCTTGATGCAAATTTATGTTTATATGTTTTACCCCCCCCCTTTTGTTTTGTTTAACACTTTTTATAGATTATTCGCACACGGTCGGACAATCTCGCCACTTTGACGCACAAGCAGACGACCGCCACACACCATTCCCGTCTCGACAATCAGGGCTCCACGGCGAAATGGCGGGGAGAAAAACCGGTGACAACGTGAGGAAAGCCCGAAGCCTCGATGCTTGACATTCACGGCCTCGGCGAGAAAAATCCGACTGCCCGGCGAGAAAAGTTCCAAAGGGTCAGACCTAAAGTTCAATAAGGCCAGACCTAAAGTAAAAACAAAAGTTTTGAATATATAAACAGAACTTTTGTTTATATAAACAGAAGTTTTGAATATATAAACAAAACTTCTGAATATACTTTATGTGCGGGGGAAACGAACTTTAAGCACCGAGACAGTGAAGTTGATGCCAGACCTGACAGGCTTTTCCCGCTATCCCAATCGGCCGGGCGGGCAGCGGCAACGGCGTGGAGGCTCGCCATATCTCTAAGCATCATGCGGCATGTGGCGGATGTGCCTGTACCATTATATGTGATATGCCCGACGTGAATGCCTCTCCTGTGAGACGAAAACAGGGGCGCATCGTCGATGCGTCCCTGCCGTGTGCGTTGTTTTTCGTGCTTAGGTCAGTCCTCGCGGCGGTAGATGAGCACTGTGGCGTAGGCCGATATGCCCTCCTCGCGTCCTGTGAAGCCGAGGTGCTCCGTCGTGGTCGCCTTGATCGACACGTCACCAGGGGTGATGCCCATCAGCGGGGCGAGTGTCTCCTGCATGGCGGGGATGTGCGGGTTGAGCTTTGGCCGCTCGGCGCAGATGGTGGCATCGATGTTGCCGATGGCATATCCTTTCGCGGCCAGCAGCTCGACGGTGCGGCTCAACAGCACCTTGCTGTCTATGCCTTCAAATCGCGGGTCGGTGTCGGGGAAGTGATGCCCTATGTCCCTCAACGCCGCCGCTCCAAGCAGAGCGTCGCACACCGCGTGGATGAGCACGTCGGCATCCGAGTGGCCGAGCAGGCCGTGTGTGTGGTCGATGCGCACGCCGCCTATCCAAAGGTCGCGCCCAGTGACGAGGGCGTGGACGTCATATCCGAATCCGACACGTATGTTCATCGTTCAACGCCTCCTGCGGCCTATGAGATCCTTCAACCCGTCCATGTCAAACGCGAGGGAGAACCTCAGCGTCTGGTCCAACGGGTTGCTTTGCGCGGTGGATATGAGATAGGCGGCATCGAGCGAGAACACGCTCATGCTGAAGCCCGCCCCGACGGAGAAGTATTTGCGGTTGCCCTTGCTGGCATCCTCCCAGTGGTAGCCGCCGCGCACCTTGAACTGGTTGTTGTAGCTGTACTCCAGGCCGAGCCCCCAGGTGAATTCGCGCAGCTCCTCTTTGAAGCCGCCGGGCGCGTCGCTCCATGAAGTGAATATGCCCTTGATAGGTGACAGGTCGCGGTACTCCTCATCAAGGCGTTCCTGGTACTCCACTTCCGACTCGCCCTCCTGCTGCATCGGGCGTGTGGGCACCATCAGTTTGTTGACATCCGCGCTTATCGAGATGATGTTGTAGTTGTCAATCGGCACCATGAGCGACACTCCCGTGCGGAAGTTGGTAGGCAGGAACTCGCTGCTGTTGCCGCCGTCGTATGAGATCTTGGACCCGATGTTCGACAGGTTCAGACCCCAGTTGATCATGCATTCGCGCTGGCCGAGCATGATGTAGTCGGAGTAAAACAAGGCAATGTCCGCCCCGAACGCCTTGCCGGGACGCATTCCCTCGTCACGGTTGTAGGCGAGGTCCGAGTAGATGAACCTCAACGCCACCGCCGCCGAGAACCGCTGGGACAACATCCGTGAGTAGGCGACATCGACGGCCATCTCGTAGGGGCTTATGCTGCTGAGCTGTTCGCCCATGCTCCCTGTGATTGGCACTTCACCAAGGGAAAAATATCTCAGCGAGGCACTGATTGCCTGCCAGTCGCCTATGCGGTAGTAGCCCGCCACATACGCCAAATCGATGTCGTTGACCAGTTTCCGCAACCACGGTGTGTAGGAGACGGCCAGGCCGGCACGGCTTATGGTGAACGGGTACTTGGCAGGATTCCAGTACTGCGAATTGACATCCGGGTCGGTCGCCGCGCCTATGTCGCCCATGCCGCCGCCCCTCGAGTCGGGCGCGATGGCAAGCGATGTCACGCCATGGCTGACGGGATTGAAGATGTCTTTGGGGTCATCCTGTGCGTTTGCCGCCAGTTGGGTGCAGAATGCTGCGGCGAGGAGCAGGATGGTCTTGGTGGTCTTGTTTCTCATTGTGTCTGTGCTAATCGTTCCGTCCCGTTGCTTTGGCGGGACACATATAATAACTATGCCTGCCGGGGTTTATTGCCTGACGATTACTATTTTCCCCGCCTTGCTCTCGTATTCGCCTCCCTCGGCTGACATCGAGACGCGGTAGATGTAGACACCCGACTCAAACGACGCGCCGGCGTTGTCCCGCAAGTCCCAGTCGTAGGTGTAGATGCCCGAGCCGGTGCGGTCTTCCATCTCCGTCTTGAACAATACGCCTCCTGCATAGTCAAACACTTCGAGCATGACGGAGACATCGCTGTTCGGGCGGTCGTGGGTGACGAAGAAAGTGGTCTGCTCGGTCGCCGGGCTGATGCAATTCACCTCCGTCAAAGATGGCTTGAGGCCGTTGACGACTTCAAACTCAAGCATTGTGCTCGATGAGTTGTTGAACACGTCCCAAGCGCGGATTTTCATCTTGTGCCTGCCCGCCGCCAGTGCCGGCAACTTGTAGACCACGTTGCCGCGCATATAGCTCTCGGTCTGTGTGTAGTAATCATTGAGCACGTATGTCAGGTTTGGGTCGTCGTCGATTATGGCGACGATGTTGTGTCCCAAGCCGCTCTCCGAGATGTTCATGCCGTCCTCGTCCATGAATGTGGCGTAGAGGACAGGCGACTCGTTGACCTGCCCGCCATAAACGAAGTCGGGCGTGTTGAGATAGGCGTAGATGTCCGGCCCCATGCCGTCGGTGTCGACGTCCTCGACTGCGCCGCCCACGATGAAGTCGTCAAACTCCGCGTTGGCCTCCACCGAGTCGTTCCATGCGTAGAAACTGAGCAAACCGCTGTCGTTGGAGTAATTTATGTCGAGCGGCACGGCGAACTGCATCTCAAACTCACCTCCCCGCACAGAGTCGTTGCCTATGAACAACGTGTTGGTCCGTGCCATGAATTGTATGGTGTCCGGCCCGTCGTCGTAGACATAGCCTGCATTGTTGAGCGTCGTCACGAGTTTCCTGCTATCCATGGCGGTGGTGGTGATCTTGCCGTCAAACCCGGCCAGCCGCGAGCCGCCGTATGTCTCGACGTGTCCTTTCACCTTTGTTATCGAGCCGGCTTTCATCTGCACCGTTGCGTCAGAGCCGGGGGCGATGCCGTTGATAGAGTCCACGATGACTTTGTTTGCGTCGGGGTATGCCAAGCGCAGTGCCGGGTCGCCGAGCAGGATGAAGTTGAGGTCGTTCTTGTCCTCGCTGCCGCTGACGGCGCGTGCTTGCTTGGTCTTCATCTGGATTTCCCCGAGGGTGTAGTGTGTGCCGTCGGCCTTGCGGTCGTAGAGATGTCGGTTGTACACCAGGTTTATGCGCTGGTTGTCCGAGATGTAGACCACGCGGGTCGTTGTGATCAGCCCGACTGCACCGCCACGGGCATTGAGCATCGCCAGTTCACCGGCCGATGTGGAATAGGCATCAAAGCGTGTGTAGTCGCACGACGCCGTTAGCCACAACGGGAGGCGCGGCGAATTGAGCTTGGTGACATCGTTGCTGGTCAGTATCCTCTTGGAAGTCCAAAAGTCCGTGTTGCTGTGCCCGATGTATGACAGCACCAGCATCCCCTTGTCAAACAGATCCATCAACCGCTCCTCTGCTTGGGGATAGGAGTAGCCTGTTGAAGAGGACTCGCGCTTGTAGAGGTCGAGGAACAGCCTTTCGACCAGATAGCCTTCACGCCGCAGCTCGACGGAATCGATGACCTCGTTGCACTGTTCCATGTGGATTGTCCCTCCGTCGTCAAGATTGTCGTCCGCCACCCAGCACAGGCGGTTTTTCCATGCGCCCCTCTCGGTGTTGCCCATATATGCAATCAGCTTGTCAACGACACCTGACGCCTCGGACACCGTGCGGACAGGCAAGCGGCCTATGCCAATATCTACTGTGTTTCGCGCCGCAGGGACATTCGCCCCCTCATCATCGCCCATGAAACCAAAGTAGTCATCTGTCAGGAAGTTGTTCTGTTCGTTCTCTGACTCCGACGGTTGGTAACTCAACAGGAATTGGTTTGGCGAATAGCCGCTCCATGTCGATGTGCGCATCCTGTTGTCAAACACGGCATCGCCAAACAACAACAGGTACTTGGTCTTGTCCTTGTCCGAATGGGTGTCGTACAGCATCTTCATAAACCGCCTGTAAGCCGTCACGTCAGGCGTTCCCGACGAAAATTCATTGTATATGTCGCCAGCGTTGACCGTGACCACGTTCATCCCGTCCGCATCCCTGTGCCACTGTGCCAGCCTCTCGGCAGTGTCATGCAGTGCCCCGTCGGCAGGGATGATGATTGCCATGTCAACGTCACGCAATGCATGGAGGTTTTGGTTGGGGATTTCGCCGACGACAGTTATCGCCTCGTTGACCGCTGCATTTGTCCTGACAGCGACAAACCTCCTGCGCCCTGTCCCGTCGTCGGTGAAGTAACCGTAATCTCCTTCTATCGTCAACGGCATTTGCCTGTATGCCCCTGGCGTTGTCACGTCCCACACCTCGGTAGAACTGTCGGCATAACGGATCGCGTATGTCTCCCCACCCTTCGCATTGGTCGTGCCAAAGCGCAGGGTGGACTCTGTCAATTCCAACTTGCGGGGGTAATTGATGAGTATATACTCCAGATGTCCCGACATATCCCCCCCTGTCGAATGGATTAGGCGCAGCGTCGTTTTTTCATCACTTACTGATAGTCCTTTGCTGTTGGTCATTGACCTTTTGGCCTTGATGTACTGGCTCGACGATGCTACCCTCATGTCTGCTGACCGTGCGAGCTGGGTGCTGCCGCTGTAAACATCGAGATAACTCGACGTGCGCGACGAACCTGCCGCAAAGGCAATGTCAACCCTTGCCTCGCTCGGATCTGTTATCCCGGGCAAAGTGAATTGGTAGTCGCGTGAACGTCCGTTGCGGAAATCGTAGGAATCATAGAGCCTCCGCCCGAAGTCCGCCCAGGCAAACGACTCGTCCCCCTTGTAGTAAATGCAATCCGTGAACTCCGTCACCGCTTCGTCCCCACGGGACAGCGACGGGGCTTGTGCGAAGGTCGCCGGGTTTTCTTTCTCCGTAACGAAATAATAACCGTAGTCCGAGCAGTAATTTGTCACAGGCTGCCAGTAGTCGCCCCTGATGTCCCGCACCACGTCAAGGCGCGTAGTTCCCTCGGCATAGAAGAGCAGTGCGTTGCCTGTCCGCTTGACAGGCACCTCAGGCAAGTCTTTGCAGTAGGATTGGCTGAAATCTTCGTACAGCAAGTTGCCACCGTAGCCGTAAATAGCCACCTTGCTTGGGTCGGAGAAGCCCATCGATGCGAGCCGTGAGAACGAGAGCGAGTAGACACCGCTCTCGGTGACAGCTATCTTCACCCACTTGCCTTCGGCCAGTACGGACGTGTCCGGGTAGTCGTCACTGCCTGCCTTTGCCGCTTGGGCTCTCAATGATGGTGACGTGGTCTCAGTCACTCCAAGGCGGAAAGACCTGACGCGGCAGTAACGCCCATCGCGGTAAACCATCGGGACAAACCTCACCACGAGGTAAGCATCCCTCCCTGCCATTCGGATGTCGTGCTGCACTTGCAATGTGGGAGGCAAGGCGAGACCGAGGTCTTCCATCCGTTTTTGTTGCCAGCCTGGGAGAGGCTCGTAGTCGGGATATTCGACAACGACATCACAATCATTGCCGTCATAGCCGTCTCCCAACCTTATGCTTGTCGCGTAACGGGGAAAAGGGTCGCCGTCCTCAAAGGATGCACCGTCAAAGTAGAACGGCCGTTCCACCGAGTCGGGTTCAAACGTATAAACAGTCTTGCCGCTCCACTTGAGTGTTACGAAATCTTGCGCCTGCAAGGCACAGACCGGCAACACGAGGAGCAGTGACAAAAAGACGCGCTGCTTGATCCAGTTAGCCATTGTTTGCTGTCTCACCTGATGTTGAATTGCAAGACCTGCCTGTCCCCTATGAAGCCGCTCACCTTGTCACCTATCCCCACTCGCAAATCCTCGGTCGGGAAGCCGGTGTAGATGAGGTCTCCCATCTTCAATGTGTAGAAGTCGCTCACCTCCTCGACCAGCCTGTCAAAGCCGTGCAACAAGTCTGCCGTGTCGCCACGTTGCACCACTTCGCCGTTGATGCCGAGCGCAAACCGCAATCCCGTGCGGCAATCCAGGTCGTCGAGCTTGACAAAATCGCCCAGCACCGCCGACCCGTCAAAGCCGTCATACAGTGCCGAGTAGCGTCCGCCCGCCGCACACGCCTCCTGCAACAAGTCGCCGGCATGGAAACACACGCCCACGCTGGCAGCGTCATAGTAGCGGTGCGCGAACTGCCTCGCCACACATTTGCCCAAGCGGCAGACCCTGAGCACCACGGATGCACCGCAACGGATGTCTGCCGAGAATGACGGGAGGAAAAACGGCCTACCGTCCTTCAGCAAAGACGAATCGGGCTTCACCGAAACAACAGGTCTCTGCATTGAAAACGCCGAGTCCCGCTCTTTATTGTCCCCACACAGGGGGTAATTGTCATGGATGCAGATGATTTTCATGTCCTGCCTACACGTTCATGCGGTTGAACATCACGGCCAGATGGGCGTACAGGGACGTGTTTTGCACCACTATCTCCTCGGGCACCCTTATGCGGAACGGGGTGAAATTCCAAACCCCCTTTATGCCATTTGCGACCATCAGGTCGGTCACGTCCTGTGCCACGCCTATCGGCACGGTGAGCACGCCGATGGTGACACCGCTGCCACGCATCCTTTCATGCAGTTCAGAGAGGTCAAACACAGGGATTGAGTTGATGCTTGTCCCCACCACGTCGCTGCGCACGTCAAAAGCCCCGACTATTTCCAATCCGTAATGCTTCAGTCCTGAATCCTGCAAAAGGGCGGCACCGAGGCTTCCGACACCGAAAAGGAACGCACGGTGCGTCTCCTTGGGCCAAAGGAATTCCTCCAGCACTCCGACCATCGTGTCGATTTCATAGCCGACACGTGTCCTGCCTGCCAGCTTGACATAGGAAAGGTCCTTGGCTATCTGCGAAGCATCTATCCCCGTCCCCCGCGCCAACTGTGTCGAGGACACGTAGGTGCAACCTTGTTCCTTGAGCAACTTGACATTGGAGAGATACCACGGCAAGCGGCGCAACGTAGGCTCGGGGATTTTACCTGTGTCTTTGTGATTGCTTACAGCCATTTGCCATATAATTCTTAGTTTCCAAGAAAGTTGCAAAAATAAGACATTTCACCGGAAATTGCGCCACACACGCGCAAAACCCATCCAACAAAGGGCAAAGGCGCAGTCGTCTTCCGCATTTCACAAGAGATGGGACGCAAAGTTTGTTTTTAGGCTAAAACTATGTATTTTTAGGCTTAGTTTATATGTTTGCAAGTTAAAAACATATAGATTTAGGCTTAAAACAAACTTTCCATGCCCCGTGACCGGTTTTCCCATGCGCGCTTGGATATGGAACAGAGAGAGACTCGGCTGGCAAGCAACGAGCTTTAGCCCATCGGGACGAAAATTGCCTGCCTATGCGTCACGTGCGGCGGAAATGCCTACTTTTGTGACAGACAAACACTAAAGGTGAGACATCATGGCAGACAACGACTGGAAGAAGCGGCTTAACATCGTCTACTCCACCAATCCCGACTTTGCTTACGAGACGGACGACGAAGACGAGCCGGAGACCCTTGCCCCTGCCGGGCAGAAACTGTGTGTCGCACTCGACAGCCGCAACCGCAGCGGCAAGACGGTCACTCTCGTGACCGGATTCGTGGGGCGCGACGACGACCTCAAGCAACTGTGCAAAGACTTGAAAACCAAGTGCGGCGTCGGGGGCAGTGCCAAAGACGGGGAAATCATCATCCAAGGCAAGTTCAAGGAGCGCGTCCACGCCCTGCTCGTCGGCATGGGATACACGCAGGCAAAGATGAAATAGACGGCAGCAAACGACAAATCAACAATAAAGACATGAACAGGATCAACCAACTATTTGGCATCACACGCCCCATCATCGCCGGAGGCATGGTGTGGTGCAGCGGGTGGAGGCTCGCGTCGGCGGTCAGCAACGCCGGAGGGCTCGGCCTCATAGGCGCGGGGTCCATGCACCCCGAGACTTTGCGCGAACACATCCGCCGGTGCAAGGCGGCTACGGACAAACCATTCGGCGTGAACGTGCCACTGATGTACCCCCAAATCGACGAAATCATGCAGCTCATCATCGACGAGGGTGTGAAGATAGTCTTCACGTCGGCTGGCAACCCTAAGACTTGGACAGCACGTTTGCACGACAGCGGCGTGACTGTCGCCCACGTCATAGCATCCTCCAAGTTTGCCACCAAATGCAACGAGGCTGGCGTTGATGCCATCGTCGCCGAGGGTTTTGAGGCAGGCGGGCACAATGGCAAGGAAGAGACGACGACAATGTGCCTCATCCCAGCCATAAGGCAAGTGACCGACAAACCTCTCATTGCTGCGGGCGGCATTGCCAGTGGCGCGGCAATGTTAGCGGCGTTTGCATTGGGCGCAGAGGGCGTGCAAGTCGGCACACGGTTTGCCCTCACGGCCGAGAGCTCGGCGAGCGAGGCGTTCAAGATGCATTGCATCGGTCTCGGTGAAGGTGACACAAAGTTGCTGCTGAAGAAGCTCTCCCCCACACGTCTCGCCAAAGGCGCGTTTATGACCGAGGTCGAGGCAGCCGAGGCTGCTGGTGCCACGGCCGACCAACTGAGGGAACTCCTCGGCAAGGGGCGTGCCAAAAAAGGAATATTTGAAGGAGACCTCCAAGAGGGAGAACTTGAGATAGGGCAGGTCTCAGCGATGATTGGCAAAATCGAGAGTGCCGGCGAAGTTGTCGAGGACATCATTGCCGGTTACAACCGCCTTGTCAACGGGTTGGACAGGACAAATTACTGAAAAACGCCGCAGTTCGCGGCGCGGGCATCAGGCGAGGGCGGGACTTACTCAAGTTCCGCCCTTTCGCATCCTGCAAAGCCGGACTTGACAACCGAGTTGTAATAGGCTGCCTTGTCTGATGAAGATGCGCGTGGCACATAATAAATCTCGACAAAAGGATGCGTCTCGACCACATGGTCAAGCAATTCCGCTGCGGTGGGATGGGGATTTAGTTTGGCATACTCCTCGTATGTGTAATCCAGGAACGCACTGTTTGGCGTTATGCCACGGTTGTCGAGCAAGTAGCCTCCTTCCAATTTGGTCGGACGGGCGTAGCTGTCACCCGCAACCACGTCGGATGGCGCAGGATAGGCCACTATCATGCTCCTCGACTCGTCCATTGTCACAGGCACGAGGTCGTTGTAGTCCGCCTTTGTCTTGTATATTATAGCACGTGGAAGCCGGGAGTCAAGGACGAGACCCGCCTGGTGTACTTCGTTTGCGTCGTTTGTCTGTGGAGCGGCATCTGATGAAGCTGCGCGTCTCGATGCACAAGCCGACAACGTGAGTGCGATGGCCGATAGTAGAACAATGTTTTTCATAATCAATGCCTGATGTGATACCTCGCAAATGTACGACTTTCGCGCAAAACCACAAGCCGCCAAGACACCGTGACTTGCCATTGCAACGCAGGTTTCACTTACCCCTCGGGTCTGATTGGCACAAGCATGACAGTCCACCACGGCAAAGCGCGGATGAGACCATCAAACATCATGAAAAACAAAAGTAGAGATTTCAGTCCTTTTTGAGATTGCCTACACACCTTGCGTTGGATGTGCCTCGCGCGGCATACGACTTTTACGCTCGGTGCTCGAAGCGGGACTCGAACCCGCACAGCTGCAATAGCCAAGGGATTTTAAGTCCCTCGTGTCTACCGTTCCACC
>CALULY010000023.1 GCA_944321635.1 uncultured Bacteroidaceae bacterium
CAACAAGGTCGAGATAGTGCGCATCGACACGCCCGAGCACTCCTACCAGTCGCTTGACGAGATGATTGCCCACGTCGAGGGTCTGGTGCAGAAGCTGGAGCTGCCCTACCGCATCCTGCGGCTGTGCGGCGGTGACATGAGTTTCACGTCGAGCATCACGTTTGACTTCGAGACATTCTCGGCGGCACAAGAGAGGTGGCTGGAGGTGAGCTCGGTGTCCAACTTCGAGTCCTACCAGGCCAACCGCCTGAAGTGCCGTTACCGCACGGCCGACCGCCGCATCGAGTTGTGCCACACGCTCAACGGGTCGGCACTGGCATTGCCGCGCATCGTGGCTACCATACTGGAAAACAACCAGACACCCGAGGGCATCCGTGTGCCTCGTGTGCTTGTCCCCTATTGCGGGTTTGACATTATTGACTGAGCGGTCAGGTGATGACCGGCGACACATCCCCCTTTGGCGTGCAAACCGTCAGAGGGGGATTTTCATGTTCCTTATGCCACTGCCGTCTGGGTGGCTTGTGGCGTGTGCAGGATGGTGTGGTACAAGTAGTTTGTTTGCATAGTTTACCGATTTGCAATAAATTTGCGCCCAGAAACTAAACTATAACTAAAAAATTAGGAAGTATGAACATTGGCAAACGCTTTATCGCGGCCGTTGCCGCGCTGTGCCTTTTGCCGTCCATCTATGCGCAAGGACAGTTGCCGCTGGCGGTGGGAGAAGAACAATTCAACGACAATTCCATATTTATTTCAAAAGACAATGTGGAATGGACTGGTGAGTTGATCCAGACTAATGATGATTGGACCAACAATGGATGGGGAGCTTTCACCATTGCTTTCCAAGATGTGCCGGGGATGTTGACCCTCCAGTACCAAAGGAATAAATATGGTAAGAACAATGAGTTAGGGCTGCAGGAAAGCCCAAACAATGTGGACTGGACGGATCTCTATGTAGGAAATCCTCCGACCAGTTGGACCGATCTCTCTGTCATGTTGAAACCTGAGACACGCTATGTCCGTTTCTGGTACAGTGCTGATTATAAATTTGGTGATGTTGGTCCTAAGTATGCCGAAGTCCGTAACCTGAGCATCGCCAAGGCCATTTATTCCGAGGTTGCCTCGCAATCATTCGAGGTTGAGGCCGGCGGCTCTGACACAAAAGAGTTTGAACTGTCTGTGAGCAACCTGAAAGGCAATCTGACATTTGATTGCACCAATCCCGATTTTGATGTAGTGCTTGGCGAAGTTTCATCTTCTGGCACTGTCAAAGTCACCGTCACCTACACCCCGACCGAAGCGGTGTCGGCCGATGCAGTCCTGACGATAAAGGATGCGGCCTACGATGCCAACAACGAGACCATCGCCCTCAGCGGCATGATGTTGCCGGTCGTCCCGACGGTGGGTGAGGCGACGGATGTGACAGCTACCTCGTTTGTCGTCAATTGGAGCAATGTGGCGGATTTCACCACGCTGCTGACCGTGATGCAGGACGGTGCTCCGCTGGACGGATATGCCGACCTGGAATGCCAAGGGTTCAGCCACGTGGTCGAGGGGTTGCAACCTGGTGTGACTTATACCTATCAACTCAAGGCTAAGAACGGCGACAAAGTGACCGATGCTTCCGCTGCCGCCAGTGTCACGCTGCCCGTCCCCACGGTAGAGGTGGGGAGCTTTGAATCCTTTGCCACCACGGCTGGCGTGGCGGTGTCGCAGACTGTCGATGTCACGGCGGCGAATCTCGTCGGCGATGTCGAGTTGTCTCTGAAGCGTGGTGAGGTCTTTGCACTTGGCACGGAGCATCTTGACATGGATGAGGCCGATGGGGCGACGTTCGAAGTCACCTATTCACCCGTCGCCGTGGGCGAAGATGTTGACACGTTGTTTGTCACCACGGCCTACGCCACGGCGTTGTCTATCCCGTTGCGGGGTGTCAATTCGCTCGATGCCCCCGTCGCTTTGGAAGCTGAGGACGTGACAAATTCAGGATTCACCGCACGCTGGGAGACGGTTGACGGTGCGACAGATTACAGGTTGACCGTCATGGATGCCAGCGGCACGCCGCTTAATATATATAATGGTATAGCGACGGGCGACGTGACATCCTACGCCGTCACCAATCTCTTGCCGTCGACGACCTATCTCTATTCGGTGCGGTCAGTGGCAAACGGCGCGGTATCGACAGATGCCTCCGATGAAATCAGTGTCACAACGGTGGATGGCGCGGTCATCACCTATTCGCACACTCCCAAAGACTTTGTGGCGGTGCGCGGGGCGTCGCTTGCACAGTCCATCCGCGTCAGTGGCTCAAATGTCTTCGGTGCTATCACTGCCAAGGTTGATGGCGACGAATCATTCACCATCGACAATCCTTCGCTGCCGGCCGAGGGCGGGATGTTGACCATAACATTCGCTCCGGACGACTTTGGCACTCATGCGGCTACCCTTTCACTCTCGGCTTCAGGGGCGGAATCGGTCAACATATCGCTCAACGGCACGGCTACCCCCGACCGTGTGGCTGCATTGCCCGCGACGGAAGTAGGCACGGGTTCGTTTACTGCCAACTGGGAAAAAGTTGACGGGGCGCAGTCCTATCTCATCACCGTCCGCCGTGCCAACCAGGTCCTCCCTGGCTGGGATGACGTTGAGTTGGGTGATGTGGCCTCGCACACTGTCGATGGGCTGTATGAGGCTGTGACTTACAACTATTCAGTCAAGGCGGTAGCTGCCGGGGCTGAGGGCGAAGCGTCCGCAATGGTGGCAGCCACCACCCTTTACACTCCGGTGGTTGAAGTCGTGTCGGTCGCTGAATCATCGGCTTCCGTCGTGTGGAATGCCCCGTACGCAGCGGACTCCTATGCTATGACGTTGAAGCAAAACGGCGCGGCCGTCGAAGGCTATGCCGATGTGCGTCCGACGGCGGCGGCATATACATTCACAGGTCTCAAGCCTTCCACCAGATATGATTGCGAGCTCTCCACCACCTTTGGCGAGGTGACGGTGCACTCGGCAGCCGTCTCATTCACCACTGCTGCCGCGAGCACGGCATACGGCAACCAGTTGCATAACTCGGGATTTGAGGAATGGGAAGGCTCGGGCGACACATTCGAGCCTGTCGATTGGAACAGCTTTGGGACTTTGACGGGCGATTACGCATCCATGGCATCAATGGCTGGGGTGCGCATGGAGCAATCGACCGATGTCCGCCCTGGCACCTCTGGTAGCAAGAGCGTGCGTGTCTGGACGGGGAGTGTCTTGGGAGTGAAGGCCAATGGCAATCTCACCACGGGCCGCATCAACGCTGGCTCGATCACGGCTACTGATCCAGCAAACTACAACTTCACTGTGACCAATGACGAGGCCTTCAGCGAGCGCATCAATGCCCGCCCGGACTCGTTGACGGTGTGGGTCAAGTACTCTCCAGCCAACTCTGCATCAAAGGCAAGGGTAGCGGCCATCATACATGACAACTACTCCTACCGCGACCCGTCGGGCAGTGATCCCAATGCCGACAGCCACGTCGTAGGGAGTGCCGAGATGAACTTCCCCTCCAACGGGGGCGGGTGGCAGCGTCTGTCAGTGCCGTTCAACTATCGCGGCAACGAGCTGTCCCCGGACTTCATGCTCGTCACATTCAGTTCCAACATGACACCCGGCGGTGGCGATGCCAACGATGCGGTGATTGTCGATGACTTGCACCTCGTCTACAAGCCGTCGCTGGCGGTCACTTCGCTCTCGACGCGCAGTGTCGCGGCGGGTGACGTGCTGGTGGCCACCTACGAAATCACCGGCTCAATGTCTGTTCCAAACCTCGCGGCCGCACGCAACACCGTGTCCTTGCAGTTGTCGGACAAGGACGGTTCGTTTGCCTCGCCGCACGTCCTCGCCACCATCACTACTGACAAGTCCGGCAAGCTCGCCGGCGTGCTGCCCGACGGGTTGGAGGCAGGCAGCGGGTACAAGGTGCGTGTCGTCACTACCAACTACCCCATGACGGCCGAGGCCGGCGGGACGTTGACTGTCAAGGGCGATGCGACGCCTGTCATCAAGGCGGCATTTGACCAAGAACTCAGGACTGAAGTCGGCGCACCTGCCGCCCAAGCGCAAATCAATGTCGCTGGTGACAACCTCACGGGTGAGATCTACCTCGACCTCCAGTCAGATGTGTTCACCGTCGCGCCATCCGTTTTGCCCGCGACTGGCGGAAATGTCACCGTCACCTACTCGCCCAACGTCCCGGGAGACGACGAGGCGCGCCTCGTCATAAGCTCAGCCGGTGCCGAGAGCCTCGCACTCACGCTGCGCGGCCACGCCGAGTTGCCTGTCAGGGTGTCCGGCGTTGTTGCCGATGGCACGCTTGTCAGCCTCCGTCCCAACCCTGTGATCGATGTAGCGACAATCGACGGGGTCGAAGGCGACGCCCCCTATTGCATCTACTCCCTCGAAGGGCAAATGGTGATGACGGGCAGGCTGCAAGCCTCGACCGCCGACCTCTCGGCACTGCCGCGCGGGGTCTATGTCATGGTCGTGGCAAACGTGCAAGTCAAGTTCGTCAAGTGACGCGGCGCGGATGACCGCCCGCCCTGAAGGATATTCCCCATGCCGTATTGCCGGCGTGGGGATTTTTTTGTGCTGTTACCCGTCTATCTGTTTCCCATGTCTGATGCCAGTAGCGCGTGTTTGCTATATGGATGCGGCCCTCGTGCGCCCATTATTGATGTGTGGCAGGCCGTATGTGCGTGAGCACGGCAGACGCGCTTTCTTAAGCCGTGTGCCGCCGTTGGATGCACGGTGCGTGGAGAGGCGCGCATCTTGCGTCTCTGCTGTTGGCACGCCGGCATTTGGCGGAGTGGGATAGGGGGCAAAACCGATAGGGACGGGCATAGACTTCCACTGTTCGCCGAGAAAAGTCCGACAGGGACGGGCATAAAGTTCATTGTCTCCTGACATAAAGTATATTCAGAAGTTTTGTTTATATATTCAAAAGTTCTGTTCATATAAACAAAAGTTCTGAATATATAAACAGAACTTTTGTTTTTACTTTATCCACCGAGCAATCGGACTTTGTGCCCCTCCCTACCTGACTTTATGCCTGACCAGATGGCAGTTTATGCCGGGTGTCACCGCCGTTTACATTAGAAGAGATGTGGCAAAGGGTGCAATAAACATTATTTAACCATAAAAAGATACCGTCGGTTTGGTAGTATGTCGACAATCATTGTATCTTTGCAACGAATAAAAAGATGTAATCATTACAACTTAATGACACGGACCGCTTTCGACATATTAGTCGGGCACAACATAAAGCCCTCGCCGCAACGGCTCGCCATCATGGACTACCTGATGCACAGTTGCACCCATCCGACCATCGACGAGATGCACACGAGCCTGCTGAGGCAGATGCCCACGCTGTCGAAGACGACCATCTACAACACCTTGCGCACCTTTGTCGAGCACGGGGCGGCGCAAATGCTGACCATCAATGAGAAGACTACCTGCTATGATGCCGACACCGAGCCGCACGCGCACTTCATCTGCGAGCGTTGCAACAGGGTCATCGACCTCTACCACGGGACGGAGGACATCATCCCCAAGTGCGAGACGATGCACGGGCATCTGATAAAGAGTATGCAGGTCTATTACAAAGGCGTCTGCAAGGATTGCAAGAGGGAACTGACATGAATGCAAAAATCAAACCATTTGTTTAACAATACAAAAACATCAAACTTATGAAAAAATTCATCTGCACCGTTTGCGGTTACATTTACGAAGGTGAAGCCGCTCCAGCTCAATGCCCAATGTGTAAGGCTCCCGCGTCCAAGTTCAAAGAACTCGAGGAAGGCAACCTCAACTTCGTGACCGAGCACGTCATCGGCGTTGCCAAAGGCTGCGATGAAGAGATGATCAAGGATCTCAACGCGCACTTCAACGGCGAATGCACCGAGGTCGGTATGTACTTGGCCATGAGCCGCCAGGCAGACCGTGAGGGCTATCCCGAAATTGCTGAGGCATTCAAGCGCTATGCATGGGAAGAGGCAGAACACGCCTCCAAGTTCGCGGAGTTGCTGGGTGATTGCGTTTGGGACACCAAAACAAACCTTGAGAAGAGGATGAACGCCGAGTCAGGCGCTTGCGAGGACAAAAACCGCATCGCCGCACGTGCAAAGCAGCTCAACCTCGATGCCATCCACGACACAGTGCACGAGATGGCCAAGGACGAGGCACGCCACGGCAAGGGATTCGAGGGACTCTACAAGAGGTACTTCGGCAAGTAATCCGACGGCGAAACAGGCAAAAAAGGTGCAGGACGGCGACGTCCCGCACCTTTTTTATTGCCACGTCTCCGGAAACGGAGGCACAAGCCTTGGCAATTCACCATGCAAGCACTATCTTTGCACCGCTCTTGCACAATCAACGTGTGATGGCGAATTAAGCAACATTAAACAACAACTTAATTTAGAGTAACACAACAATGAAAACCATCCAAATCAACGGGACGGCACGCAACGAATTCGGCAAGAAAGCTGCCAAGTTGCTCCGCAAAGAGGGCAAAATCCCCTGCATCGTCTACGGCATCGGCGACAACATCAACATCACTGTCACTGAAGATGAATTGAGGAAACTCATCTACACACCCCACATCTATGTCGTGGAACTCAACATCGACGGTCAAATCTACCCGACTGTCCTCAAAGACGCACAATTCCACCCGGTCAAGGACAACGTGCTGCACGTTGACTTCCTCCGCATCAACGAGGAGAAGCCGGTAGAAATCGAGATACCCGTAGTGCTTGACGGCCTCGCAGAAGGCGTGAAAGCCGGCGGTAAGATGAACCTCCGCATGAGGAAGCTCAGAGTCAAGGGCATCTTCACAAACATTCCCGAGAGGTTGCACATCGACGTGACGCACCTCGGGTTGGGCAAAACCATCCAGGTCGGCGAACTCAACTTTGACAACCTCGAACTCACCAACGCCAAGGAAGCAGTCGTCTGCGCCGTGCAACTGACACGTGCCGCAAGAGGTGCTCAAGCAGCTGCCGCAAACAGCTGATGGAGCGTGCAATGAGAATTGTCGGAAACGCAAACAACTATATTATCAACAGATAGGACAAATGAAATTCCTTATAGCCGGTCTCGGCAACATCGGAGCCGAGTACGACGGCACGAGACATAATATAGGATTCAGCATATTGGACGCTCTTGCTAAAGCGTCCAATATTGTTTTTACGGACGGCCGTTACGGTGCGACAGCGACACTGGCGTTGAAAGGACGGCAGCTGATACTGCTCAAACCGTCCACCTACATGAACCTCAGCGGCAACGCTGTCCGCTACTACCTGCAAAAAGAGAAGATTCCTGTCGAGAACCTATTGGTCGTCGTCGATGACCTCTCACTGCCATTCGGGACGTTGCGTCTGAAGGGGAAAGGCAGCAGTGCGGGGCACAATGGCCTGAAGCACATTGAGGAGACGCTCGGCACACAATCCTATGCCCGGTTGAAATTCGGCTTGGGCAACGATTTTCCCAAGGGCGGGCAGATAGACTTCGTGCTTGGCAGGTTCCCAGCAGAACAACAAGCACTGTTGCCAGAGAAGGAAGCGCGTGCTGCGGAAATCATCAAGAGTTTCTGCCTCGCAGGCCTCGCCATCACCATGAACCAATACAACAACAAAGACTGAACGCATGAGCGAAGCACGGATAGACAAATGGCTCTGGGCCGCAAGGATATTCAAGACACGGACGCTCGCCGCAGACGAATGCAAGAAGGGGCGCGTCACAATCAATTCGGCGCAGGCCAAGGCTTCGAGGAACGTAAAGCCAGGAGACATCGTTAGTGTCCGCAAACCACCCGTCACCTACTCGTTCAAAGTGCTGCAAGCAATAGAGAAAAGGGTAGGGGCGAAGCTCATCCCAGAAGTATTGGAAGACGTGACACCCAAGGAACAACGCGACATCCTCGAACTGAGCCGCATCAGCGGGTTCGTAAACCGCGCCAAAGGGACAGGCAGGCCGACCAAGAAAGACCGCCGCGAACTCGAAGATTTCATGATGCCAGAGTTCTACGGGGACTTTGAGTTCGACCTCGACGATGAGGACGAAGGACAGTAAACACCCACCACAAAACCAATTGCACAATGACAGTCAAGATAGAAGAATCATGGCGGCAGCACCTGCAAAGCGAGTTTGACAAACCATATTTCAGGCAATTGGTCGATTTCGTCAAGAGCGAATACGCAACCCGCCAGATATTTCCGCCCGGACGGCAGATATTCAACGCCTTCAACCTCTGCCCTTTCGACAAGGTGAAAGTGGTCATCATTGGGCAAGACCCCTACCATGACGACGGGCAGGCCAATGGCCTCTGCTTCTCCGTCAACCCCGGGACGGACTTCCCCCCGTCGCTGCAAAACATTTTCAAGGAAATAGCCGACGATCTCGGCCGACCCATCCCCACCGACGGCGACTTGTCACGCTGGGCATCACAGGGAGTGTTGCTCCTCAACGCCACACTTACCGTCCGCGCGCACCAGGCCGGGTCGCACCAGGGCCAGGGCTGGGAGCAATTCACCGACGCGGCAATCACCCAACTCTCCGCACACCGCGACCATCTCGTCTTCATGCTGTGGGGGGCATACGCCCGTGCCAAGAGCGCGTTGATCGACCATGGCAAGCACTGCATCCTGACATGCGCGCACCCATCGCCGCTGTCCGCCTACCGGGGCTTCTTCGGGTGCAAGCACTTCAGCAAGGCAAACGCCTGGCTCACCGCACACGGCATCTCCCCGGTCGAATGGTAAGCACGGCACACCGCTTCCCCTCACAAACACTTGCAGGGCATTGATAAAAACGGTGCTTTGTAAGTCGCACTTACAAAAGGCATCTTTCCGCCTACCGTCAGACCACGCCTCGGGCAGGTGCGGCGGTCATGGCGGCAGGGCTCAATACCACACGATGTTCTGGCTGCGTGAGTTGCGTTTCTCCCACTTCAAATCCTGAAGGAGTGAGGAGTTGGCGCGTATTGTGAAATAATAGGAGTTGAAGTAGCCCAACTGTATGCTGGCCGACATCTGGAAGCAGTGCAGGTCGCGTGCCACGTTGAGCGTCGTTTGGGCGAGACGTTTGGCCTCGAAGTCGTAGGATGTGTTGATGTTCAAGCTCCACCGGTTAGCAATCTTTATGTTGCCGTTGCCCGAAAGGTTGTGTATGAGGCGGTAAGGGTAGCGCATCGTCTTGGTGTTGATCGGTTTAGAGCGGTCCTCTGTCATCGAGCAAGAGTAGCTGATGGTGAATGACCAGGGGATTTTGATCTTCATGTAGCCGTCCTTGTCCAGACGTGCGTCCTCCTTTTGTTTGCCGCTGTCGAGGCCGGAGGACTGTGTTTCCTCGGCCTGGGCGGTTTGCGCGTCGTGGTTCTTCTTGATGTCCTCCTTCTCGTCCTCCTTGCCGAACCACTTTTCCCACGTGTTGTTGTCAAATGTGTATGAGAACGAGCGGCTGATGCCCCCGAATCGTCCGAATCGGCCATACGACCACTCGGTGCGGTCGCCCTCGACCACATTGCCGTTTTTGTCGAACTCGTAGGCGTAGGTGTAGAATGTCGAGTTGAGGTTCAACGTGAAGTTCTTCCACAACTTCAGTCGGATGCTCATGTTCATGTCCGACCATTTGCGCGTGGGGATGTTGTATGAGATGCCGGCCGTGAAATCATCTATGAGGCTGATCAGCCTGACACCGGTCGTGTCGCGGTCAGATTTGACCTTCATCTCGATGTTGTTTGAGATGCTCATGTTGATGTTGCCTTGCAGCCCGTTGGGAGCCGTGCCGAAGAGCCCGTGCGAATAGAGGCTGTACTCCTTGGTGATTGTCTCGCCATACTCGTCCACGTAGCTGTAACTGTCATAGTAACCGTAGCGGTGCTTGCCGAAATCCGGCGCGGCACTGAACGAGACGGTCGGCGTGAACACGTGGCGGATCATCTGTATCTTGTCGCCGAAGATGGATTTCAGGGGCTTGTAGAAGCCATATAACTTAGTGTTGAGCCCTATGCTGAAATTGTAGTTGGCGACACGGTTGAAGCCGTAGATGGTGTCTTGCACCTCGCGGTTGTTCTCGGTGTCCCAATGGCGTTTGATCTTGCTGGGGTACCACCGGGAATTGTACTGGAACGATGGCGTCACGTTTATGTATTTGAACAACTGGAACGTGGCACTTATCGGCACGGAATGGCTCATCCCGTTGCGCCAATCCTTTAAAAGGTTGGTCTTGAACAGTGCATTCTCCTGTGTCGTTATGGTGTTGCGGATTTGTCCCGTGTAGCCGATGGAGATTTTCTCGTACCATTTCTGTTTGCCCGTCGAGTGCTTCCGTTTGAAGGGATAGATCTTGCGGAGGCTTATGTTCAGGTTGGGCAGCGTCATGGACAATGATTGGTTGCGTGTCGTCTGGGACAAGTTGAACGAGGTCGAGATGGTCAGCTTCTGGTTAGGCGTGGTGTAGGTGTAACTGATGCTCGATGTCTTGGTGTTCTGCGAATAGAGCTGCGAATTGTACTGGCTCTCCGTGTTGTTGCGGTCGTAGCTGCTGGTCGAGAAGTTGACGCTGGCCGAGAATGTGCTGTACGGGTTGGCCTTGGCGTCCTGGCGGTGCGTCCAGTTGATGCGGAAGTCCTTGGCGACGGCATAGTCGGGCATGTTCTTCTCCCCCGTGATTGTCACCTGGTAGTGTGCGTCGATGTTGCCCGAGAATTTGTACCTTTTCGTGTAGGACGACTGCGCTCCCAACGCCCATGACCCTTTGGTGTAGATGTCACCGGTCAACCTCAGGTCAACCTTGTCGTTGATTGCGAAGTAGTAGCCTCCGCCGCTCAGGTAGTAGCCTTTCTGCAATTCGTCACCGAACGACGGCATTATGAACCCCGAAGAATAGCTGTCAGTGAACGGGAAGAAGCCGAATGGTATCGCGAGCGGCAGCGGAACGTCCTCGACCACCATATAGGCAGGGCCGAAGACCACGTTCTTTTTCTGCTTTATTTTCGCCCTCGTCAGTTTCAGGTAGAAGTGCGGGTGCTCATGGTTGTCGCAGGTGGTGTACCAACCGTTCTTCATGTAAAGCTCGTCGTCAGGACCTTTCTTGGAGTCCTGGCTGGTGACGAAGCCCTCTCCCTGCTGTGTCGTGACGTTGGTGATGAAACCTTTCTTGGTGTCAAAGTTGTAGCGCATCGTCTCGGACTCGTATGGATCGGAGCCGTCAGTGAACACCGGCTTGCCCGTGATCACACCCGTCGTGTCCTTGATTCCCTCGGCGAAGACGGTGCTGCTGTCCATGTTCATCGTGATGATTGCCGCATCGAGCTGTATGTCCTGGTAGTTGACCTTAGCCTTGCCATAGAGGCGGGCGAAACCCTCCCTCGTGAAGACGATGGAGTCGGTGGCCTCGTAGATGACCGGCGCGTCTATCGCCTGCTCCTTCTCCTTCACCGTGTCGGTGCGGGCGGTGTCGGCAGGCATGATGCTGTCGGCAAACAGCGTGTCGGCCGCAAGCAAAGTGTCGGGCAATGCTATCGAATCATTGGCTGCAAACGACCTCGCCGCCCGTGACGATGAAGGCAACGCACCCAGGACGGATGCCAAAACCAGTACAAGGAGGAGGGATAACGATATGTCCAGTCTTACCTTCAAATCGAAATATGCGCTTTAGCCGCCAAAATTATTGAATATAATCAAATATCACCTTGTACACCATCCATTTAACAACCCAGGCCGTTCAACCAAACATCCGCAGCCATTCCTTGAAACGTTCCACACCTTCCTCGCCATACTTGGAGATGCTGTGCAATGCGCGCTCGACACTCTTCTCCTTGTCCAAGGATGTCTTGGAAAAAAACTTGTCGGCATAGCAGATGACTTGCTCCTCCAGCGACACAGGGCGCAGGTCACGGTGCGGCAGCGGCAAGTCCTTGTCGATGATGGTCTGCAAGGAAATGCCAGCCCCCGTGTGCCTCTCGCACACCAAGGCATGACGTTCAAAGCCCAAGGACCGCATCAAGTCCGCCCCGAGGTAGCCGTGGCAGATGTAGGGGTAAGTGCCGTGGCAGCAGATCGACGGCGCGTCGGTCATGAATATGCCTATGTCATGCAGCATGGCCGCCTCGCCAACAAACTGGCGGTCAAGCCCCAGCTCCGGATGACGGTCAACCACGTCCAACGCCTTGGCAGCCACCGAGCGGCTGTGCCGCAAGAGGATGTCGCGCAAAGCGTCGTTGTTGTAATAATAGGTGTTTATGATTCTCTCAACATCCATACGCGGCACAGTTATTTCTTCTTGTAAAGGCGGTCAAGCTCCGACGCATCGTCACGCTTACCCAGGACAATCTTCTTCCACCACGCCGACAAGAACCCGCATCCATAGCCCCACAGCTGCACCAGGCTCGTGACCACAGACAGCCCGCCTATCTTGACGCTGCCGGTCACGATCAATGCCTCGGCCAGCAGGATGAGCAGCAGGAGCCCCAACGGCAGCAACGTCCACGGGCACCATGGCGAGGCAAGCACCAGAAGCACAGACCCGCAGACGAACAAGGCAGGCAGCGTGTGCACCAGTTTCAAGGATCCCGGATGCGCGATTTGCAAGTCAATCCTCGCACGGCCAAACACATTGACCTGGCGGTAGAAGGACCGCAGGCTCACCCTCCGCTTGTGGTAGACGTAGGCATCCCTTATCAACCGCGTGCGGTAGCCCGCAGCCTGCAACCTCAAGCTGAGGTCGATGTCCTCGCCAAACATGTCCTTGAACCCGCCAACGCACCGGTAGGCCGCCATCGACATGCCCATGTTGAACGTGCGCGGCGTGTACTTGTCCAACACCCTCTTGCCTCCACGGATGCCGCCCGTCGTGATGAACGACGTCATCGAGTGGCTGATGGCCTTTTGCAGCACCGTGAACGACTCATGCGCCTTGTCCGGCCCGCCGAAGCAGTCGGCATAGTCTGCCTCCAACTCACGTGAGAGCGTCTCGAAGTAGTGTTCGGGAATCACACAATCTGAGTCGAAGAACACGAGATAGTCGCCCGTCGCCCGTTCCATCCCATAGTTGCGCGTCAAGCTCCGTCCCGAGTTTGGCTTGTAGTAGTAATGCACGTCCACCGCCCCGGCGAATTCGCGCGCCACCTCCTCGCAACGCTGCGTCGAACCATCATCGACAAGCACCACCTCAAAGCACTTGACCGTCTGCCGCGCAAGGCTCTCCAGCAGCTCGCGCACTTCCCCCGGGCGGTTGTAGACGGGGATTATTATCGAAAACCTAATTGCCATCGTCAATTGCGACCATTCGTTTACGCCCGCAAAGTTAACGCAATTTATCCACTCCGGAAACCTCCCCGCCGCCAGCGTGCCAGCGAAACGCCCGTCATGTCAGGCGAAAAATCAGTTGATGCAAGGCTTGAACCTCCACCGCATCAGGCACAAAGTCCGTTTAGGTCTGACACAAAGTTCCATCAGATCTGGCATAAAGTTAGATTGCCCGGCGCATAAAGTAAAAACAAAAGTTCTGTTTATATATTCAGAACTTTTGTTTATATAAACAGAACTTTTGAATATATAAACAAAACTTCTGAATATACTTTATGTACGGGGACAATGAACTTTATGCACCGGGCAATCTAACTTTATGCCAGGCCAGATGGGACTTTGCGCGGCGGGCAGTCTGCTCTTGTGCCTGGTTGCGCGGGGTTTCCCATGGCGGGTTGTCGGGTTTCGTGTCAGACCGCATGATGGTTGCCCCTCGTGCCGGATTGGCGTTGGGCCGGTGCCGTGGCGTGGAGGCAGGGCGGGGGTGTGCGGGGCATTTGACGTGCCTGTGCATGAAAAGGCAAGCACCGGCAGATGTCCCGTGTGTGGGGGTGCTGCCGGTGCTTGCTGGTCTGTGCCGTGCGGTGAGCGGTGTGGTGTCACCACCCGCCTCCGAGGGCTTTGTATAGGTTGACGAGCATGATTTGTTTGTCGCGGATTGCGTTGCTGAGGCTTATCTGTGCGTCGAAGTATCCGCGCTGCACGTCGAGCAGGTCGAGGTAGGCGATCACGCCGTTGAGGTACTGCAACTGGGCGAGTTCCATCGCGCTCTTTGATGCTTTCTCGTAGCTGTCGCGCAGTTCGCAAATCTCTTTGATCTTGTTGAAGTTGGCTATGGCGTTGCTCACGTCGCGGAATGCGGCGATGACGGTCTTCTCGTATTGGGCTACTTCTCCCTCAAGTGCCGCTTTCTTGGCCTTGTGCGCCGCGATGTTCTGCCCTGTGCCGAAGAGGGGCGTGAGCAGGTTGGCTATCATTTGCTGGAAGGGGGACTTGAGCAGGTCTTGCCATGTCTCGCTCTCCGCGCCGAATTGTCCTGTGAGCTTGAGGCTTGGGAACATATTGGTCAGTGCGATGCCGACCTCTGCGTTGGCTGCGATGAGGTCTTGCTCGGCGGCGCGCACGTCGGGACGGCGTTGCAGCAGGGTGGAGGGCAGGCCGATGGGCAGGCTCTCGGGCATGGGGATTGACATCAGGTCCTTGGCGCGGCGGATGTCGTGCGGGTAGTCGCCGGTGAGATAGGAGATTTCGTTCTCCTTCAACGCTATTTGCCTCTCAAGGTCTGGGACGAGGGTCTCGGTGCGGGCGAGTTCGAGTTTGGCCTGCTGGTAGACTATCTCTGACGTCAGTCCGCCACGGTAGCGTATCTCTGCCAGCCGCACTCCCTCTGTGCGCGAGTTGAGTGTCTGGCGGACGATCTTGAGTTCGTTGTCGAGGGCGACGAGTTCAAAGTAGGCTTTGGCGACCTCGGAGATGATGGTTATGCGGACGGCGCGTTGGTTCTCGACCGACGCGAGGAATTGCGCCACGCTCTTGTCTTTGGCCCAGCGGAGGTTGCCCCAGATGTCAAGTTCCCAGGAGACGAGGCCGACGAGGTTTATCTGGTCGTCGTATGTCCTCTTGGTGTGGCCGTAGTACATGTTTTCCTTCCTGCCGTAGAATTGCCCGCCGATGGCTGGGAGCATATCCGAGGTCTTGATGCGTTTGATTGCCGCGAGTTCCTTGACACGCGCCACGGCTATTTTGAGGTCTTTGTTGTAGTCGAGTGCCTTGTAGATCAGGTCTTGCAGCAAGGGGTCTGAGTAGAGTGTCTGCCATTCGACATCCTTTACTGACAGCGAGTCGGTCGCGGTCGTGTCTATCGCTTCGGGCAGGTTGAGCTCGGGGCGGGTGTACTTCTTCCCTATCTTGCACGAGGAGAGCAGGGGGATGAGTAGCAGGGTTATGATGGTTGTTTTGATTACGGCTTTCTTCATGGCTTTGTCACTGTTGGTTTGGGCTGGCGGCGCAGTTTGCCTTTTGCCTTGTATATCATGATGAAGAAGAAAGGCACGAGCACTATGCCGAAGATGACTGCGGCTATCATGCCGAAGAACACGCCCGTGCCGATGGCCTGGCGGCTTGCCGAGCCCGGACCGCTGGCGAGCACCATGGGCAGCATCCCGAGGATGAATGCCAATGATGTCATCAGGATGGGGCGGAAGCGCAGGCGTGAGGCGTGGAGGGTCGATTCCACGAGGTCTTTGCCTGCATCAACCTCGTCCTTGGCAAACTCGACGATGAGGATGGCGTTCTTGGCTGCGAGGCCGATGAGCATGACAAGGCCTATCTGGAAGTAGGTGTCGTTCTCCAATCCGCAGAGCGATATGCCTATGTATGCACCGAGCGCGGCGACCGGCAATGAGAGCAGCACGGCGACCGGCACGCTCCAGCTCTCGTAGAGCGCGGCGAGGAAGAGGAACACGAAGATGAACACGAGGCTGAGGATAAGCCCTGTCTGTCCTCCGGCCTGCTTCTCTTGGTAGGACAGTCCGCTCCACTCGATGCCTATGTTGTCGGGCAGGTGCTCGGCGACGAGGCGTTCCATCTCTTCCATGGCTTGTCCCGAGCTGTAACCGTCACCCGCTTCGCCACGGATTATGGCGGTGTTGAACATATTGAACCGCTTGATGCTGCCTGGGCCGGTTGTGTATTCGGTCGTGCCGAGCGATGTCAGCGGGATCATCGCGTTGTTGCTGCCACGGACGAAGAACAGATTGATGTTGTCCTTGTGTTCACGGTAGACGGACTCGGCTTGTATGTAGACGCGGTATATGCGGTTGAACATATTGAAGTCGTTCACATAGACCGAGCCGGTGTAGGCTTTCATCGTCGAGAACACGTCTGAGAGCGGCACGCCGGCGAGTTTCACCTTGTCGCGGTCAACGTCAAAGTAGAGTTGCGGTATCTCGGCTTGCAGTGCGGACGACAGCCCTGTCACGACTTCGCTCCTTGAGGCATAGGCCATCAGTGTGTCTGTGGCCGCCACAAGGTTGTCGAATGTCGCATCACCCCTTGCCTCAAGCTGCATCTCGAATCCTCCTGACGTTCCAAGCCCGGGTATGACTGGCGGGGTGGATAGGTAGACCTTGCACTCGGGGTATTCGTCCAACTCTGCGCGGATGTCCTGCATGATCTCGTCGATTGTCGTCTCGTCACGCTCCTCCCACGGTTTGAGGATGACGGTGAGGTCTGTCCTTGCCTGGTTGGTGCCGATGCGCGGGCTGCTGCCGGTGACGCTCTGGACGTACTGGACGTATTTGTTATTCATTATATATGAGACAGCCCTGTTAGTCACCTCGCGTGTCCTTTCAAGGGTCGCTCCCTCGGGAAGTTCCAACTCGACCTTGAAATATCCCTGGTCTTCCGTAGGCAGGAAGCTGGTGGGGGTCATGTAGTTTATGATGAAGATAAGCGCGACGACCATCAAGAAACCTGTCATGACCCGCTTGGGGTGCTTGATGGTCGATTTGATGATTGATATGTATTTGTTGTTGCCTATCGCCAGCCACTTGTTGATCTTGTCAAAGACTATGTTGCTCTTGGTGTTGGGCTTGAGGATGAGCGAGCACATCACCGGGCTGAGCGTCAAGGCGACGATGGTCGAAATCAGCACGGAGACCACAATCGTTATCGTGAACTGGCGGTAGAGCTGTCCCGTTATGCCCGGCAGGAAGCTGACAGGGACGAACACGGCAGCAAGGACGAGCGATGTCGCTATCAACGCGCCGGCCAACCCGTTCATTGCTTTCTTGGTGGCCTCGTAAGGACCGAGATGTTCCTCTTCCATTATGCGTTCCACGTTCTCGACCACGACGATGGCATCATCGACGACAATGCCTATAGCAAGCACGAGACCGAGGAGCGTTAGCGTGTTCAACGAGAAACCGAATATCAGCATGAAACCGAATGTACCGATCAATGAGATGGGGACGGCGACTATCGGGATTATCGTCGCCCGCCAGTTCTGGAGTGACAGGAAGACGACTATGATGACGAGGAACAGAGCTTCAAACAGCGTCTTGTAGACCTCGTGTATCGACTCCGAAATGTAGGTTGTCATGTCGAATGGAATCTCGTAGTGCAAGCCTTTGGGGAAGTTCTTGTTTATCTCGTCCATCTGGGCTTTGACACGCTCGGCCACTTCCATCGCGTTTGCTCCGGGCAGCGTATAGATGGCAAGCACTGCCGCGTGTCCCCCGTTTATGCCGCTCTCGGTGTTGTAGGACTGCGCTTCGAGCGAGACACGGGCGACATCCCTGAGCCTGATCAGTGAACCGTCCGGGTTGGCGCGCAGCACGATTTCCTCAAATTGGTTGACAGACGAGAGGCGGCCTTGGGTCGTTATGGGGATTGTGATGTCGAGTCCTTCAACGGGTTGTTGCCCGAGAACGCCTGCTGCCGACTCCCTGTTTTGGTCCATGAGCGCATTTTGGACATCCTTGACGGTTAGCCCGAAGTTTGCCAATTTGTCTGGCTGCACCCATATCTGCATGGCGTAGTAGCGGCTGCCGATGTTTGACACACGGCCGACGCCAGGTATTCGCCTCAACAAATCGAGCACGTTGATGGTAGTGAAGTTGCTGAGGTATATCTCGTCAAACTTAGGGTCTGTCGAGGTCAGGCATATCGTCATGAGCTGGCTTGCCGCCTGCTTCTCGACGGAGATTCCGTTTTGTATGACCTCCGCCGGGAGTCGCGCCTCGGCCAGCTTGACGCGGTTTTGTATTTCCACTGCCGCGAGGTCGGGGTCAGATGATATGTCAAATGTGATAGTAGCCGAGAATCCTCCGGAATTGGAGCTTGAAGATTCCATGTAGAGCATTCCTGGCGTTCCGTTCAATTCCTGCTCGATAGGTGTTGCCACGGCTTGAGAGACTGTCAGCGCGCTTGCACCTGGGTAGGACGCGCTTATCTTGACCACTGGCGGTGTGATTTGCGGATATTGGTCTATTGGTAGCAACGTTAGACCGATTATCCCGACAATCACGATCAGTATTGAGATGACGGCGGAAAAGACCGGGCGGTCGATGAAATATGTAATCTTCATTTTGTCTCTCCTTGTTGTTGGCTGACTCTGACTTTGATTCCTGGTGTCAGTTTGTGATATCCCTCGACCACGATGTTTTCTCCAGGCATCAATCCCCTTTCCACGACGGTGTTGTTGCCGAATTCAGGACCGAGTTCTATGAATCGTTTCTCGACTGTCGAATCACTCCGCATCACGTAGACATAGGCGCCACCTTTTTCTATGATCAATGATTTTTGCGGGACTACGGTTGCATTTGTCCTGACATCGAGCAGCAGTTTGACGTTGGTGAATTGTCCCGGCAACAGGACTTGGTGCGGGTTGGGCATCTCCGCCCTTACCGAGAATGTTCCGGTGCGCGGGTCCACTTGCGGCTCTGCGAAATCGACTATGCCTTTGAATGGATATGTCGTGTTGTCAGGCAGTGTGATTGTCACTGTCGGTTGCCATGTCCTCGTGGAATCTTTTTGCCCAAGCGTCACATTGCGCTCTTTGCTCTTGAGATAGTCCAATGCCGTCATGCTGAAATCGACCAGCACTGTGTCGCTCTTGACGACGGTGGCCAGGAGGGACTTGCCTGATGTCCCGACGAGCGTCCCAAGGTCAACGTACCTCTCGCTTATGTTGCCAGAGATAGGCGACGTGACCATCGTGTAACCCAGCTCCTGCTCGGCTTGGTCGAGATCCGCCTGGCTCATGCCCACTGTCGCGACCGCCATCTCGTAGGCCGCTATTGCATTGTCAAGATCCAATTGGCTTGCGGCATTCTGTTCATGCAGCGGGCGTATCCTCTCCAGGTCCCTTTCTGCCTTTCTTTCTTGCGCTTCGTCTTTTTTGAGCTGTGCTTTGGCCTTGTCTACTTTGGCTATGTACTGGTCTTGGTCTATGATGAACAGCACTTGGTCTTTGTCAACGTGCGTGCCTTCCTCAAAAAGCATTTGCTCCAGGAATCCTTCCACCCTTGCACGCACCTCGACGAACTGTTGAGCACGGATGCGGCCCACGTATTCACCATAGATTTCCACGTTCTCTTGTTGCGTGGGCATTATGCTTACGACGGGAGTGTCTACTACTGTTTTTTCTTTTCCTCTGAAGATGAAGTAGAGGGCTACAATCAAAATGATCAGTACTACGGCTGCTATCGAGTTCCTTTTATTTATTCTGTAGCCGATGGATGCGAGCAATTGTCTTTTCATCTTATGTTACCGGTGTTATGTGCTGGTGTTTTAAAAACGTGGGCAAAGGTATGCAATGCTGGTGTCAGTTGCCTTTTGGCTAATCCCAAAAATGCTTAACGAGTATTCACCAATGTGTGCAAGGTTGTAGTAAAACGCTATTTACTATTAAAGATAGTGAAAGGGGCGGAACCCGTCGATGGTGTTCCTGCCCCTTTTGGTGTTTTGGCTCACATCACGTATTGTGAGCTGATGCTTTTGTTCTCGATGACGCACTTGATGGCGTTAGCAAAGATGTTGGCGATGCTGAGTTGTTTCACTTTGGTGCAACCTTTGCTGTATGGGATGCTGTCGGTGAAGATCAATTCCTTCAACCTTGAGTTTTCCACTCTCTCCGTTGCCGGGTCGGACATCACACAGTGGCTGGCTATCGCCCTGACCGACCTCGCGCCTGCATCGAGCATGATTTCGGCAGCTTTGACTATCGTGCCCGCTGTGTCAACTATGTCGTCCACGAGGATCACATCTTTGTCCTTGACATCCCCGATGATTTGGATTGTCTCGACGACGTTGGCTTTGGCTCTTGTCTTGTTGCAGAGCACGAGGGGGCAATGCAGGTACTTTGAGTAGGTCGATGCCCTCTTTGAGCCGCCGACGTCCGGGGTTGCGATTACGAGGTTTTCGAGATTGAGCGACTCTATGTATGGTGCGAAGACCGCACTTGCATAGAGGTGGTCTACCGGCACGTCAAAGAATCCTTGTATCTGGTCGGCGTGCAAGTCCATTGTGATTATCCTGTCGATGCCTGCCACGCTCAGGAGGTCTGCCACAAGTTTCGCGCCGATGCTGACACGCGGCTTGTCCTTCCTGTCCTGCCTTGCCCAGCCAAAGTAGGGGACGACGGCGATAATGCTTTTCGCGCTTGCACGTTTCGCCGCATCTATCATGAGAAGCAGTTCCATGAGGTTGTCACTGTTCGGGAACGTCGATTGCACAAGGAACACATACTTGCCCCTTATGGATTCCTCGAAGCTGACTGCAAACTCGCCGTCGGCAAAGTGCAGGATGTTCATGTTGCCCAGCGGGCATCCGAGGCTGTTACAAATCTTTTCGGCCAGATATCTCGATTTCGTGCCGGAGAAAACTAAAAAAGGTTCTTGCTCGCTCATTTGTTTGTTTATTGAAGTAGATAGGTTTATACGTCCAAGTTGATTAGTGTCCGGATGATCCGCATCGCAGTCCGCCCGTCCCATCTCTCTGGGATTCCGCAGCTTTTCCATTTGCCGTCGATGATCCTTTTGGCCATTGCGGCGATGAGGTCGGGATTCTCGCCTGCGAGTTCGTTAGTCCCGACGGTGATGGTCTCCCTGTGTTCCACGAAGTTGTTCATCGTGATGCACGGCACGCCGATGAATGTCGCCTCTTCTGCTATGTTACCCGAGTCGGTGATGATGCCTTTGGCTTTTTTCTCAAGGTACCAGAATTCCAAGCACCGCATCGGTCGTGTCACGACGAGGTTTGCGCATGATTTGATGGTCTGCGGGTCTATGGCCTTGCGTGCGAAGTCGTGCAGCGGGGCCACGAGCTTGCTTGGCTTGATGGCGTTGCACGTCTTTGTTATGATAGAGTTCAACCTGTCTTTGTCGTTGATGAGCATTGCGCGGTTGGCGGTCATGAGGACATAGCCTGCCTCGTCGAGGCGCGCTTCCTTGAATATTGCCGGCTGCATGAGCCTGTCCCAATTCTCGCGGATGGTGTCCATCAGGATGTTGCCTACCATGTAGGTGTTGCCGAGTGACGCCCCCGAGCGGTTGAGGTTACTGTTCGCGCCGTAGCCCGCAGTGAACAACAGGTCGGACAGCCCGTCAGTGACCATGCTGTTCACCTCCTTTGGCTTGGTCATGTCAAATGACCTCGTGCCGGCGATGAGGTGTGCGACCTTGACATCCATCTTCTTTGCCACGATTGCGCACGCCATCGTGGGGGTGAGGTCATCGACAACAATCACTATGTCCGCAGGGTTTTGGCGCAGCTCTCTCTCAAAAGCCGTCATGATTGCGGCCGCCCTCTCGTTTTGATTGGTGCAGCAGACGTTGAGGCAGATGTCGGGTCTCTGGATTTGCAAGTCGTCAAAGAGCTCGTCGCCCAAAACCTTGTCGTCGTGCGACCCTGTGTAGATGAGCCGCTTTGCCAGCTTGACGCCCTCGCCTTGGTAATGCTCTATGGCATGGAGCAGCGGGGCTATCTTCATGAAATTGGGTCTTGCCCCTGCGACGATGCTGATTCTCATGGCTTGCATTGTTTGTCGTTGCAAAGGTACATATTTATTAATGAAAAGAAAGTAAATCAGATAATATTGGGGATTGCTCACCTCCAGGCTGCATTGCGGGCTGGGAAGGTGGAATAAAAAGTTTGTTTTTAGGTTGAAAATACATAAACTTAGGTTTAAAACATATAGATGCAGGCTGAAATTATATGTTTTTAGCCTAAAAACAAACTTTTCGTCCCGAGTGCACGTTTTTTCATGCCGTGCGCCCCTGCCGATGTCTTGCCGTGCGTCGCGCCGCCTTTGATGATAAATGCATATCTTTGCTTTAACAACAAAAACAGACATGGGACCATTAGCGGAAAGGTTGCGCCCTCGCACGCTCGATGATTATGTGGGGCAGGCGCATTTGGTGGGAGAAAACGGCGTGATAAGGAAAATGATTGCCTCGCGCAACCTCTCTTCTTTCATCTTGTGGGGACCGCCGGGGGTGGGGAAGACGACCCTCGCAAGCGTGATTTCAAATGAGCTGAAGAAACCGTTCTACACCTTGAGCGCAGTCACCGCCGGTGTCAAGGAGGTGCGCGAGGTGATTGACCGTGCGGAAAAAGACCGTTTGTTCGCGGCAGGCTCCGTGATCCTTTTCATCGACGAGATTCATCGTTTCAACAAGTCGCAGCAGGACTCTTTGCTCGGCGCGGTCGAGCGTGGGACTATCACGCTTATAGGCGCGACCACCGAGAACCCGTCGTTTGAAGTCATACGCCCGCTGCTGTCGCGTTGCCAGGTCTACACGCTTGAGCCGCTCGGCGACGCAGAGATGAACGTCATCATCGACCGCGCCTTGCAGACGGACACGCTGCTGTCGGGCATGAACATCGAGCTGCGTGAGAGGGACGCGCTGGTGCATTATGCCGGCGGAGATGCCCGCAGGCTGCTCAACAGCCTTGAGCTCGTCGTCAATTCGCTCCCATCGGATGACGGCGCGATTGTGATAACAAACGACAGGGTGGTGAATGTGCTGCAACAAAGCCCTGCGGCCTATGACAAAGGCGGTGAGATGCACTATGACATCATCTCGGCATTCATCAAGTCCATCCGTGGCAGCGACCCCGACGCGGCTGTCTACTGGATGGCGCGGATGATCGAGGGCGGCGAGGATCCCGTGTTCATCGCACGCCGCCTGGTCATCTCGGCGGCCGAGGACATCGGGCTTGCCAACCCCAACGCTTTGCTCCTGGCCAACGCGGCGTTTGATGCGGTGACAAAAATCGGATGGCCCGAAGCCCGCATCCCTTTGGCCGAGGCTGCTGTCTACCTCGCCTCATCTCCCAAGAGCAACTCGGCGTACCTTGCCATAGGGGAAGCACTCGCGCAGGTCAAGCGCACCGGCAACCTGCCTGTGCCGTTGCATCTGCGCAACGCGCCGACGGAACTCATGAAGAAGATGGGCTATGCCAAGGGTTACGATTATCCCCATGATTTCCCCGGTCATTTCGTGCGCCAGGACTATATGCCTGATGATTTGCGCGGCACCTGCCTTTGGACACCGCAGGCCAACCCGTCTGAAAACAAGATGAAAGAGAGGCTTGAACATTTATGGAACAGGAAATATGAAGAATGAACGAATGAAAATCTGTGTGCTGGACGGCTACACCGTCAATCCTGGCGACCTCGACTGGGAGGAGATAAGCAGCCAGGGTGAGTTCCATCTGTATGACCGCACTTCGCCCGCCGAGGTGTTGGAGAGGGCAAAGGGCATGGATGCCGTGTTGCTCAACAAAGTCGTGCTGGGCAAGGAACATTTTGAGGCATTGACGGACTTGCAATATGTTGGAGTACTGGCCACGGGCTACAACAATGTTGATGTCGCGGAGGCTGCGCGCCGTGGCGTGGTCGTCACCAACATACCGGCTTACAGCACGGATTCTGTGGCGCAATTGGTCTTCGCGCACATTTTGAACATCTATGCACGTGTGTCGTACTACTCTGCATCGGTGCGGGGCGGCGGTTGGTCGGGATGTCAGGACTTCACTTACCAACTTGCGCCTATACACGAGCTGAGCGGCAAGGTCATGGGCATAGTGGGACTCGGGCACATCGGCATGGCGGTGGCGAGGATTGCCAATGCATTCGGCATGAAGGTTTGTGCCTGCACCTCAAAACAGTCTCTGCCGCAGTGGATAGGTCGTTGCGAGCTCGATGAACTGTTTGCCGTCTCTGACGTGTTGTCCCTGCATTGCCCGCTGACGGAGGGGACTGCCGGGATGGTTGATGCGCGCAGGCTGGGCCTGATGAAGCGTGATGCCGTGCTGATAAACACCGGTCGCGGTCCATTGGTCAGGGAAGATGACCTTGCCGCTGCCCTTGACAGCGGCACCATCATGGCTGCGGGGCTTGACGTGCTGTCCACGGAGCCGCCATCGGCGGACAACCCGTTGTTGCGTGCCAGGAATTGTTTCATCACCCCTCACATCGCCTGGGCGACTGTCGAGGCTCGCATGAGGCTCATGCGGATTGCGGCTCGCAACCTTGCGCAGTTTGCGGCAGGCGGGACGATTGACAACCGTGTTGGGTAGGTCGTCGTCAGATGATCCTTAGTTTCTCTTTGAGTTTAGGGAAGTAGGTGCGCGAGACGGTCAGCTGCGCCCCGGCAAACGGGGCGGCAAGCTGGCAGCGCAATGACTGGTTCTCGATGCTGCTGACATACCTCATGTTGACGATGCAGTTCTGGCTCAGTTGCACGTAATTGTCTGTGTCGATGGCAAGGATGTCTTTGGCTGTAAGGCTTTTCCTCAGGTTGTATGCTCTCTGGTTGGAATAAAACATCTGCCAGGTGCGCACAGTGCTGTCATAAAGGAAGTACACCACTTCGCCGACATTGATTATCTCGATGCCAGTGTCGGTTTGCATCCCTATCGTAGGGCTGGAGTGTTGTGTGCTCCTGGGCTGTGTTTGCCTGGCTTGGGTCTCATAGTGCTTTTTGATGCGTTCGATGATGCAGTCCAGTTCGTCAGGGAAATACGGTTTTCTCAAGAAGTCGAAAGCCGACAGTCTCAGCACGTCGATGAGGTAGTGGTCAAATGCCGAATAGAAGATGACCAGTACGTCATGGTCGATTTTCTCCTTCATCCCTGCCACGAAGTCCAATCCGTTCTGTCCAGGCATTTCTATGTCAATGAACAGGATTGAGGGCTTGTGCCTCGACAACAGTTCCCCGGCTTTGTTTACGTCTGTGGCGGTGGCGACGAGGTTGATGCATTGGTGGCGTTGCAAGTCGCCTTGCAGCACGTCAATGCTTGCCTTGCTGTCATCGACAATCATTGTGTCAAATCTGGAGCTCATCACAACAGGTATTTGTAATCGTTGGGGATAAAGATAGATATTTTTGTTCCGTGTCCGTCGTCCGGCGTCGTTATTTCCATCGTGATGCGTTTTGCCTTGTTGCGGTTGAGCAGGCGCAAGATTTCGTTCATGGCATTGAGGCCGACGCCTGCACCGTTTTCTTTCTGTTCGTCGCGGTTGGTGTTGTCTATCCCAATGCCGTTGTCCTCGATGGTGATTGCCAGGCCGTCTGCCTTCCTGACGGTGATGGTCAATCGTGGCGAGTCGATGCCTTCGTAGGCGTATTTCAATGCGTTTTCGACCGGGAGCTGGATGAACATCGACGGGATGATTTGCTCGCTGGCATCGATTGCAGGATCGATGTCCCACGTCGTTTGGACCTCAAACCCCTTGCTTATGGTGAAGAGGGTTATGTAGTCGTTGACATATTCCATCTCCCTTGCCAGCTGCACCGTCACACTGTCAGTGGCGGTCAGTCCGCTGCGGAGCAACCTGACCATGCTCCTGATAGAGGCTTGCAGTTCCTCATGTGACCTGAATGATGGCATGACTGCATTGAGGACGTTGAAGATGAAGTGCGGTGTCACACGGTTTTTGATGACCTTGAGCTTGTAGTCGTTGATGATGGCGGCTGTCTCCTGGCGGTCGCGTTCCAGCCTTTTCTTCCTCAGCAGCGTGATGTAGGAGAACAACAGCACGGCGATGACAAATGAAAGTACCGACACCGTGGCGAGGAACGTCAGTTTGTTTATCTCTTCCCTTGATTCCTCCAGTTTCTTGTTCTTGGCCATTATGGTGGTGTCGTTGCGGTAGCGGAGCGATGCCTCGGCGAGGTTGTTGAGCGTCCTGACGTTGCGCAGCGAGTCGTCATAGCGGTTCACCTCCTTTATGTAGCGATATGCACGGCGGTAGTCCTTTTGTGCCTCATAGTACTGGTAAAGGCGTTTGTTCAACAGATAGGCATATTCGGGCGAAACACCGTCATAGTCGTGCCTGAGCTGGTGGATAATCTCTTTCGCCTTGCCTTTGTCGCCGCGCAACAAGGCGAGGTAGCTTTGTACTCCCTTGACATAGTAGTTGCTGGATTTGCCTCCAGAGCGCGTGCCAAGGTCGGAAGCCTCGTTGACATATTTCTCCGCCGAATCTATTTCGCCGAGGTAGATGTAGGTCTCACCGATGTTGCAGGCCGAGGTGAGCCGCCCTATGCCGCCGTCGATGAGATGGTAGGCTTTGTAGAACCACTCCAATGCCCGCGTGTAATTGTTGATGTAGTAATAGTAGTTGCCACGCGCCGTGCAGAAGTAGAACTTCTCGTAGGTAGTCCCGCCCTCCAGCCACTTCTCTGCATCGGTGAAGTAGCGGTCGGACATATTGTAGTTGCCTATGTCGAGGTAGAGTTTGCCAAGTCCCGAGTATATCGGGAGGTATAAGTCCGTCAGCCCGAGAGAGTCTGTCAGCAACAATGCGCGGCGGTAGTAGGTGCTCGCATCGTTGAACTTGCCACGCGAGTAATGGTTGTCCGCCAGGTTTATGAGCGTGTTAACCTGTGCCTTGGCCATGCCGTTGCGTCCTTGCAGCCGGCAGGTCTCTTCCAGCACGGCCGTCGCCTCGTCATTCCTGCCCAATGCGGTCAAGTAAACACCTTTGTTGTTAAGGGCTTCGGCCAGTACGACAGATGCAGCACCGTCATCATCCCCGTCATCGAGCCTGCTGCAATAGTCCAGGCTGCGCTCGTTGACCTCGATGGCGCGACTGACTTCTCCCTTTGCGAACAATGCCCTTGAGAGCAAGTTGTTGTAGCGGTAGTGCAGCACGCTGTCACTTGTCACCTTGCTGCTCACGACACCTATCACAGAGTCGGCATTGTCATAGATGAGGTCATAGCACGTAGCCAGGATGCTGTCATCTGCATGGCTTGTCCCGTCCCGCATCGAGCCATGCTTGCCGCATGACGGCAGCAAGGCGGTGAGGAGGCACAGCAGGACGAGGGTCTTTCCCATGTGTGGTGCAAGTCTAAAGGTTGTCCCTGACGGCGTAAATCCTCTCGATGATGTCCACCACCTTGAGACCGTCCATGGCGTTGGTCGTGATGGGCGTGCCGCTGGTCAGGGTGTCAATTACGTTTTGTATTATATAATGGTGGTTTTGCGCCGAACCCTTGTATGCCCCGTAGTCATTGGGAGGGTTGGAAGGGGCGAGTACCGGCATCTCATAGTCCTTGATGTGGCAGTACGTCACTTCGTTCATATACTGCCCGGCAACCTTGATTGAACCGTTCTCGGCGATTATAGTGATGCTGCTCTCCAAGTTTGTGTCCCACACGGCCGTTGAATAATTGAGGCAGCCCGCCCCTCCGTTGCAGAAGTCAAACATCACGCAGCCCGAATCCTCGAAGTCCGTCAGCCTCTCGTGTTTGAAGTCCTGGAAATTGCCCTTGATGTTCTTTATGTCTCCAAAGAGCCAATACATGATGTCGATGAAATGCGAGAACTGAGTGAACAGCGTGCCGCCGTCCATGTCTGCTGTGCCATGCCAGCCACCCGGCTTGTAGTAGCGTTCATCTCTGTTCCAAAGGCAGTTCAACTGCACTTTGAAGATGCGCCCGAGTACACCGCTGTTGACCACATCCTTGAGCCATACCGACGGCGGCGAATAGCGGTTTTGCATCACACAGAAAACCCTGCGGTTGCAATCGAGGCTCGTACTGATGATGTGCTCGGCGTCCGCCTTTGTCAATGCCATTGGTTTCTCGATGACGACGTGCTTGCCTGCTCTCAGGGCTTTGATGGCAAAGTCCGCGTGCAAGCCGTTTGGCACGCAGATATTCACCACGTCAACATCAGGTTCGCCTGCCAGCAGCTCGTCAATCGTCGCATAAAACCGCTCTTGCAGCCCATCAAGTCCCAGCTCTCTCTTGTTGGCTATGTCACAAACGGCGGACAACTCAGCTTCGGGGTTGCGGCGGATCATTTCCGCGTGCCGTTTGCCGATGTGCCCTTGGCCTATTACAGCAAATCTTATCATTGTGTCCGATAGTAAAAATACGGCGGCAAAAATAGCGATTAATCACAACCGCGCATAGCCGCCAACCTGTGATTTTGCCCGTCACGCTGCCCGTCACGGTCGGCAACACCTTTGGAGGGAATTTTCTTTTCTTATGTATTATAAATAATGCTGTAGTGGCACGGGCTTGGCGTGCGGAATCCTGTGGCTGGCATCAGGGCTTCTCACCTTGTTGCCCGAGATCATTGACATCTCTGGTGGTGTGTGACGGCTGTTGCTTGTTGCCACAGATGTCGCTGCCCGCAGCACGGAGACGGTCGTCATCGCCCGCAAAGACAGTGATGACATCACGCAGGTCGGTCGTGTAACGGCGTGAGCGGTGGTCGCTCCTGACGTGCTGTCCCGTCTGGTGTGACTGTGTGCCGAGGTGGATAAAGTCTTTGCCGTTTTTGCGGTTGATGTCATCGATCGTACGCATGATGCTGCGTTGCTTTATGCGGTCTATCGGGTCGAAGAGGTCGGCTTGCGCGAGTGTCTCGCTCGTGATGTCCCACAAGGTGACACCAGCCTTCTTGTAGTAGAACCCTTGACGGTAATCGCGCCTGAGCAGGGTGAGCGCGTGCCCGACAATCTCGGCTGTGTCGTTGGTTGGGGTTTGCAGGCAGGCAGTGGAATGTATGACGTGGGCGGGAACGTCGGTGTTGAAACGGTCTGTCCGCGCATACAATGTCACCGACGAGCAGACCGAATGCTGGCGGCGCAGCCTGGCGGCAGAGTCAGCGGCGTAGCCAGCGACGGCTTCCTCAAGTGCTGCGAGGTCGCAGATGCCACGTCCTGCGAAACTGCGGCTGGTGCAGAGGCTCTTGCGCTCCGGGTTGTCGTCGCGTTCGATGCATGGCAGGCCGTGCAGCTCACGCCACGTGCGGACACCGGCCACTGACATCTCACGGCGAACCCAGTTCTCTGTCTTGTTGACAAACTGCCAAGCGGTTTCTATCCCCCAGTCGCGCAGTCGCTGCCCGTAGCGTCTGCCCACGCCCCACACTTCGCCGATGGGCAGGCGCATGAGTGCTTTGACACGCTTGGTGTCATCGTCGATGATGCACACACTGTGGTAGCCTGGATAGTGCTTGCCAAAGTAGGCAGCGGCTTTTGCCAATGTCTTGGTCGGGGCAATACCTATCGTGACGGGGATTCCCGTGCCGCGCCGTACAGCCTTGACGATGGCAGCGGCATGGTCGTGCAGTCTGTCATGCTGGATGCCGTCGAGGTGGAGGAAAGCTTCATCGATGGAGTATATTTCCATCTCTGGAGCGAACTGTGACAACAAAGCCATGACCCTGCGGCTCATGTCGCCATAGAGGACATGGTTGCCAGAATAGACCGCCACGTCGCCGTCCTTGATCTTGCGGCGTGCCTTGAAGTAGGGCTCGCCCATTGCTATCCCGAGGGCTTTGGCCTCATTGCTTCGCGCGATGATGCAACCGTCGTTGTTGCTGAGCACGACGACGGGGCGACTGCGCAAAGAGGGATTGAAGACACGCTCGCATGAGACGAAGAAATTGTTGCAATCGACTAACCCAAACATGGTGTTGTCCTCCATGTAGCGTCATCTGTCCGCCACTGACGGCAGCAGTGTCCGTTCAGCGTTGCCGTTTGATGTTGTAGGTGACTACGCCCCAGACGGTGAAATCATTGTCCTCTGTCACCTTGATTGGCTGGTATTTGTCATTCTCTGGCATGAGCCAGAGGCACCTGTGGGCGGTGTCGATGCTGATGCGCTTGAGCGTGAAGTCACCGTCGATGTATGCAACAACGATGTCCCCCTCACGTGGCTCAAGGCTGCGGTCGATGACGACGAGATCGCCGTCGGTTATGCCCGCATCCAGCATCGAATCCCCGACAACACGGGCATAGAACGTCGTGGCGGGATGCCTGACCAATTCCTTGTTGAGGTCTATGCTCGCCTCCATGCAGTTCTGTGCCGGCGAGGGGAAACCTGCCCTGATGCCTGCGTCGGCGTAGGGCAGGAGCCTCTCGGTCTCGGTGTCTGGTTTGATTATCCGCACTGCCATGGTCGCATCAATTCCTGTTGTCGGCGCATCAAGGTCTTGCGGCAGGAGATTTGTCTGCCTGCCTCCTGCGCCTGATGCCAGAGACTGCCAGCCATGCCACACCAGCCACGAGCAGGCCGATAGCGGTGTAAGCCGCAGCTTCGGTGCGCTTGATGGACACCGGGTCAAATGTGAACACTATCTCATGCTGCCCCGCTGGAATCCGCATTGCACGCAGGATGTAGTCGGCGCGGGCTATTTCGGCGGGTTGGCCGTCGATCGTAGCCGTCCAGTCAGGGTAATATATCTCAGAGAACACCGCCACGCGGTCAACATCTGCGGTCGCGGTGTAGACGAGACGGTTGGGCGCATAGCTGGTGAGCGTCAGCCCGGCCTGCACCGTCTTAGGCACAGAGTCTGCGGCAACGCACCAGTCACCGAGGCTGGCGGCGAAACGGCGGTCAACAACGGCAGTCGAGCGGACATCGATGCTGTCTATCGCGTCGATTTCCTCGTTGGCGTTGCCGACATACTGCACCTCATCGACAAACCATGCGTTGCCGTAGCAGTGCGGGTTAGGCAATGCCGTCACGCCTCCGCTACCCGTCGGCTTGATGACGTACTTGGTGTTGAGCATATTCAGGACTTGGAAGTCGCGCCCATCGACATTGGTGAGGTCGCCCCCGTTCTCGTAGATGGCACGGTGCATCGCCGTCATGTCGGGCATTATGTGGTGCTCGATCATCTCCTGGTATCTTCGCAGCTTGGCGGCATGGTATCCGCCTATGCTTTTGTGGTAATATGACGTTGTGTTGTCATTAAACGTGCTGACGGCAAGGTTGAGCACGCGGTAGTCCAGACCTTTGTCCTGCAAGATGTACTTGTCGGCTGCGGTAGCTTGGTAGGCAAGTGCCGTCTCGCTCTTGTGCACAAAGTGGCTGTCATTGAGGTAACGTTTGTCAACTCCCCACAAATCGACGAGGCACACCGCCGCAATGATGGCTACGGCGTATGTGGTCTTGAGCTTGCCGCCTATTGCCAGCAAGAGGACAACCGTCCCTGCCGCCACGACAAGCAGGCTGCGCAGCGCATCGGCGGTGAGCATCGCCCCGCGCATCTCGGCCAGGCTGGAGACGATGAGCGACATCTCGTCGGCGGGTAACTGCGATAGGGCTTGCATCTCGTATGATGATACGAAATCGCCAGCAATCGACGGAGCGACGGCCAGCAACAAAGCCAGACCGCCCACGATGCCGGCCGAGATGAGGACGTATTTCAACCGCGCCTTCATCAGGTCGGGCTTGGTGAACAGTTCCTTCAGGCCGAGGACGGCAAGCAGCGGTATGGTGAACTCGGCAATGACCAGGATCGACGACACGGCACGGAACTTGGCATACATCGGCACATAGTCGATGAAAATGTCAGTGAACCACATCATGTTCTTACCCCACGACAGCATCAATGACAGGACGGTGACGGCAAGGAGTGCCCACTTCAGCGACCCGCGCATCACAAACATCGCCAAGATGGCAAGCATGAGGAAAAGCGCACCGACGTACACAGGACCGCTCGTCCCTGGTTGTTCGCCCCAGTACTGTCCCAGTTGCGAATAGATTGGCATGAGCATCGGGTTGGCCTCGTCCATGGCAACCTCGCTCTCGCTCAGGGCATGGTCGGAAGCCCCTCCCTTGTAGTTAGGGACAAGCAACGTCATCGTCTCCCCGATGCCGTAGCTCCATTGCGTGATGTAGTCACGCTCCAGCCCGCCATCCGTCTGGTTGCCGCTGTCGGCCTTGACCAATTCGGACTTGCCGCGCATTGTCTCCTTGCTGTACTCGTAGGTGTGGTAGATGTTTGAAAGGTTGATGACCACACCCACCACGGCAGCCAAGGCGAGGACACCGGTGGCTTTGGCGAAATGCTTCAGCTCCTTTTTCCTCCAACTGCCGATGAAAAATGCTATCACTACCGCCAGGATGACAAACATGAAGTAGTAGGTCATCTGGACATGGTTGGAGTGGAGCTGCATTGCAAAGAAGAAAGCCGTCAGAAGCCCCCCGGCCAAATAGTGCTTGCGGTAGGCGTAGACGATGCCGCCAATCGTCGGCGGGATGTAGGCCAACGTGAGGTACTTCCAGATGTGCCCCGCGTAGACCAGGATTGAGAAGTATGATGAAAACGCCCATCCGACTGCCCCCAACGTGGACAACCAGACCGGCACGCCGAATGCCCTGAGCATGATGTAGAAACCGAGCAGCATGATGAACAGCAGCCCCACATAGTTTGGCAGGAACAACTTGTAGACCTGCCCCGAGACGCTCAACGCACCCGTGGAGTCATAGCTTGGCGAAATCTGGTAGGTAGGCATCCCGCCAAACAGGGCATTGGTCCAACGCGTCGTCTCGCCAGTCCTCTCACGGAACTCCTTGGCTTCCTGTCCCGCGCCCACCGTTGCCACGTTGTCATGGCCGGCAAGCACCCTGCCCTCCAGGTCGGAGGGGAAGAAGTAGGCGACCGCCAGCACGACAAACAAGGCGACGGCCACCACGTCGGGAATCACTTTCTTCCAATCCATTGCCATTTATCTGTCATTAATACCTATAAAAGTCCGGCTTGTAAGGACCGTCCACGTTCACACCGATGTAGGCGGCCTGCTTCTCCGTGAGACGGGTGAGCTTGACGCCTATCTTCTCCAAATGCAGCCGCGCCACCTCTTCGTCCAAGTGCTTGGGCAGGCGGTAGACATCGATGTCGTAGTGCTTGCCGAACAACTCCATCTGTGCCAGCGTCTGATTGGTAAAGGAGTTGCTCATCACGAATGACGGATGTCCCGTCGCGCAGCCGAGATTGACGAGCCGTCCCGAGGCGAGCAAGATGATGGAATGCCCGTCGGGGAAGTAGTAGCGGTCTACCTGCGGCTTTATGTTGACGCACCTTATGCCCGGGTAGTTCACGAGTTTGTCAACCTGTATCTCGTTGTCAAAGTGCCCGATGTTGCACACGATCGCCTGGTCCTTCATCCTTTCCATGTGATCGATGCGGATGATGTCGCAGTTGCCCGTGGTGGTGACGAAGATGTTGCCCTCGGCCAAGGCATCCTCGACCGTAGTGACTTCAAATCCCTCCATGGCCGCCTGCAATGCGCATATCGGGTCGATCTCGGTCACAAGCACCCTCGCGCCGTAGGAACGCATCGATTGCGCGCATCCCTTGCCCACGTCGCCATAGCCGCACACGACCACGACCTTGCCGGCTATCATAACGTCGGTGGCGCGTTTTATCCCGTCGGCCAGGGACTCGCGGCATCCGTAGAGGTTGTCAAACTTGGATTTGGTCACAGAGTCGTTGACATTGAACGCGGGGAACAGCAATTCGCCCCTCTCCTTCATCTGGTACAAGCGGTGGACCCCCGTGGTGGTCTCTTCGGACACGCCCCTTATCTCAGGAATCATCCGTCCCCAGAACGTGCCATCCTCGGCCAGCACGCGTTTGAGCGCGGCAAAGAGCTGCCTTTCGTCCTCGGCTTCCGCCTCAACGTCAAGGAACGACGCGTCATGCTCTGCTGCATATCCCTTGTGGATCATCAACGTGGCGTCGCCGCCGTCGTCCACAATCACATTCGGCCCCTTGTGTCCCGGGAACGTCAACGCTTGCAACGTGCACCACCAGTAGTCGGCCAGCGTCTCCCCCTTCCAGGCAAACACCGGCACGCCAGCCGCAGCCATCGCCGCAGCGGCATGGTCCTGGGTGGAGTATATGTTGCACGAGCACCAGCGCACCTCCGCCCCGAGCGCGACAAGCGTCTCGATCAGCACAGCCGTCTGGATGGTCATGTGGAGCGAACCCATGATGCGCGCCCCTGCCAGCGGCTTCTTATCGCCATATTTCTCACGCAATGCCATCAATCCCGGCATCTCCTTTTCAGCCATGTCTATCTCCTTGCGGCCGAAGTCCGCCAGAGAGATGTCCGCCACCTTGTAGGGCAGCGATGTGAACAGTTCGTCTGACATAATCAAGTTAGTCTTATTACTTATCATTTAAAATGTTGCGGCGAAGATACGGCAAAATTGCGACACCGCCGCCCCTTGCATCCAAACATTGCGCCGCACGCAGCGACCGCGCCATCACACCATATATTATATATGTATGAGGGGCTGCGCCCGCGCTAACGCACATCCTGGCCGCCCACGTTCCACTCTCCATCCAAATGGAATAAGGGAAAAAACCGATGAAGTCCGGCACGAATTTCACCCTCACGGTGCATAAAGTTCATTGTCCCCGTACATAAAGTATATTCAAAAGTTCTGTTTATATAAACAAAAGTTCTGAATATATAAACAGAAGTTTTGTTTTTACTTTATGCGCCGACTAATCGAACTATATGTCCGGCCGTGTGGGAGTTTGTGCCTGGCATCTTTGACTTTTCACTTGTCATTTCACGGCCCGTGCCCGGTGGCATTGCCGCGAGGGTATGAAAAAACCTCCCTGGCCGTCGTGTGTGGCGGCCAGGGAGGTCGTGCCTTTCAAACTGCTATCGTCAGTCGGCGGATGCCGATGGTGCGCTTTGGCTGCCGGTCGTGGCGATGGCAGCCGTGTCTGCTGGCGCGCCTTTGACCTTGATGCAATAGGCGGCGATGGTGTCGCATCCCGCGCAGACCGAGTCGGTGGCGAGGCCTGGGGCGATGACATAGACTTGCTTTGTCTCATCCTTCGCGCCCTGGCACTCGTCGTCGGCGAGCGAGATGAATTTTGTCACGTTGGACACGCACATCCCGACGGATACGGCGAGGAGGATCACGCCGAAGAACTTGCGGGCAATGTAGATGCCTGACTTGCCGAGCAACTTCTCAATGCGGCTCGTCATGCTAAGCACGACGTAGACCCACACGAGGTTGAGGACGAGGGCGATGAGTATGTTTATCGTGGCGTGCATCGAGCACAGCGACAGCAACGTGGTGAATGCCGCCGGACCTGCGACGAGGGGGAAGACGATGGGGATCATCGTCGCCTCCTGGGAAGGGGCTGCGTTTTTGAATATCTCCACGTCGAGGATCATCTCCAACGCCATGATGAACAGGATGAACGAGCCCGCCACCGCGAATGAGTAGATGTCCACGTTGAAAAGGTC
>CALULY010000024.1 GCA_944321635.1 uncultured Bacteroidaceae bacterium
TTCGGTTTGACCTTGGACATAGTTCTATGAAATCCTGATCTCTGTCTCCGGCGGCGGCCCTCCCGCAAGGGCGTGGCGCGCCGCGACATAATACTTCTTCTCCAACCGTCCCGCCCTGAGCATCGCCGGGTCGATGGCTTCCGGGTAGTTTGTCGCGCCGATGACGAAGATGCCCCTCTCGCCCGTCCTGTCCATCTGCGCCAGCATCTCATTGACCGCGCTGCGCGACATCTCGTGCACGTCGCCCCGCCTGTCGGGCACGAGCTCGTTGATCTCGTCGATGAAGATGATCGTCGGGGCCTGCTCCTCGGCCTGCTTGAACATCGCGGCTATGTTTTCCTGCGTGGCGTTGACATACCGGCTCTTGAGTGCCGCCGGCGTGACGCAGACAAAGTTGAACCCGACCTCCTCGGCGAAATGCTTGGCGAAAAACGTCTTGCCGCATCCGGGCGGTCCGTAGAGCAGCATCCCGTTGGGGATCGTCACGCCATAGCGTCTGTACTCCTCAGGGTTGCGCAGCGGCTCGATGACCTCCTCGCGCAAGCGGGACTTGAGTTCGTCCATCCCGGCGACAGCGGCAAAGCCGGGGCCGCTCCGCTTCCCGGGTCGTGGCCGCCCGCCTTTGCCCGACGGCGCATCCGACAAGACACGTCGCCGCGTCGATTGCCTCTCGACCTTGACTTTGCCGTCGAGGGCGTCGATGAATGCGCCGGCTGACTGGAATCTCTCCCCCGCATCGCACGACAGAGCCTTGGCGATGCAGGCGACGAGCTGGTCGTCGAGCTCGAATTTGCCGATCTCGGGCAAGTCCAGTTCCTTGTCACGCTCGGCCAGGATGGCATCCACCCGCTCCCGCGCATCGATGCGCGAGACATCGACAAACCACGGCAGATGCTCATAGATGAGTTGGTAGAGCAACGCCCCGGCCGCATAGATGTCCGACTGCACCGTCCACACGCCGGCAAAGCACTCAGGGGCGAGGCAAAAGGCATTGACAGCACCCAAATCGGGTTTGGCCGGCGCCTGGTCGAGGTAGCGCGCGCCTCCAAGCCCCGTGAGCCGCAGGTCGTCCCATCCTCCCACCAGGTCGAGCATCACGTTGTCCATCGTGACCCCGCAGTGCACGACAGGACGCGACAGAGTGTGCAGGTGCTGCAAGGCCGACAGGACATGGCGGGCGGCCTGCTTGGCCTCATAGACCCCGAGCCCGCCGTCCCTGACCACGCGCCGTGCCAGCGTCTCGCCGCTGACGTACTCGGTGACGACATACGCCCGCGCCCCTCCGCCGACCACCACGCGCCCCGAGTCCACACAGCGGCACAGGTTGCGGTGGTCGCACTGCCGGGCCACGGCGATTTCGGTTATCTCCCCGTCGTCGCCCACCTGCCAGGGCGACAGCCGGCTGCAATCGATCAGCTTGAGGAATAGTGTCCTTCCTGACGCGTCCTTGACGCGGTAGGTCTCGGCGCGCCGCCCCTGCCCGTGGGGGAAGGTGACGGTGTAGGGGCCTATCCTGTCTCCTTTTCCGAATGTCATGTCCCAGACTTTTTTCTCTTAGTATAATCCATAGTGCAGCCGCGTCCGCCTCACCGTCTGACTGGCAGTCTCATTTGAGCCCGGCGGCATTTGCCCGCGTCGGATCGTCTTTGGGCATGAGTTGCAACAGTCCCCGGGCTATGGGGAGCAACCTCTCCGACGTGGGTTGCCCGGCCATCGCGTCAAGCCCTTGGTTGACCAGTTGGCGGACGCGCGCCGCATCCTTCCAGCGGATGATGCCAAACCGCGCCTGGCATCTCTTGATGAGCCCCATGCATTGATAGACCATCGTCAGGTGCACGAACAGCGACCTCACCTCGTCGAGCGTCTCGCGTCCCATCTTGACATCCATCGTCCTGATGACCTTGTCGGTCTGCTGGCGGAGCTGCTCGACGAGGCGGGCTGTCTTGTCGTCGCCCAGCTTGTGTTGCGCAGCCTCAAGACGGTCGAACTCGTCGCGCAGCTCCCTCTCCAGACGTTGCCACTCGGTGGACTCGTCGAGGCTCTCGATCTTGCGCAGCACCTCTTTGAGATGTTGCAGCACGGCTTTGCGCTCGCCGCTGTTGCCGCTCTCGGCCTTCACCCTGTCAAGGTCTGACTGCAATTCGCCCACGGGGATGCCGTCACCCTCAAGGCGGGCTATGGCCGCGCCGGCATCGCGCATCCCGTCCTTGATCTCTTGCTCGATGCTCTCCAGCGTTTGCTTCTTGCTCGTGTCAAGCACTTTCTCGACGGTCTGGTCGGTGGCAATGAAGTGTACCTCAAGCTTCATCTGTTCGGACGAGTCCACCCTCAACGTGACAATGAGCTCACTGTCTTCAGGTATCAAGGTCTCGATGTCGTCACCTGTGATTACTACGTCAGCGACGTACTCGTAGAGCGATGCAGTCTTGCCCTGCGCCTCGGCGAAGTCGTCCGTCTGGTAGACGGGGATCCTCAACGTGTCGTCCTTGACACCAGGGCGGAGCTGGCTCATGGTGAACTTGTCGTTGACGATGCCGACGGCAGGCAGGGGTTTGTTCTTCTCCAACCCGCGTGCCATCTCAAAGACGGTGCGCTGCTTGTCGTCGTCCCACACGCCTATGCCGATGTTGTAGGGCAGCGGCGCGGCACCGACCTTCGTCCCCTGGATGATGGTCAGCTCGGACGGGAAACATGGCAGCACGTTGCCCTTGTCGTCGTAGACCGCCACAGTGAACGAGTTGGGCCTGCCCTCCACCAGCACAGCCTCGATGACATTGCCGTCGGCATCGACCTCGGTCCTGCCGCTCGACCATGCCCCGTCGGCGCGGACGAGCTCGACCCACACCCGGGGCAAAGCCGTGCCGGCGGCCAGCTTGGCGCTGACCCACTCGGATGTCTCGACGGACGTGGACTCATAGCCCAGCTCCAGCTTGACCGTCCCGACCTGTATCTCGTCGTCGCCCACCTCGGCATCGAGCGTCGAGGCATAGAGGGCCGCGCCCGTGGCCACCGCCGTCATCGGGTCGATGCTCGTGTCCACATTGGGAGTGACCTGCTCGCGCAGCATCTGCCTGATGAGCGGGCTGTGCGTGGGGCCGCCGACCAGGATCAATTTGGTGAGTTGCGCCCCCGTGAGCTTGTTGCGGCGCAGCAGGTCCTTGCAGATGTCCACCGCTTTCTGGAAGTGGGGGCGCATGACCTCAAAGGCCCGCTCCTGTGTGAGCGTGAGGTCCAGTTCGATTTCCTCGCCGTCGTCGTCCGCGCCCAGTTCGCCGATGACATTGGTGATGATGTCCTCGCTGGACTTGAACGACAGTTGGTTTTTCGCCCCCTCGGCGTAGGTCTTCATGGCGTCACGCAACACATACTTCATCCGCGACGCGCCTTCGCCGACCATTATCTTCCCCTGGTGCCAGGCAATCACCGTGGGCACTATCTCCGACGAGTACAACGCGCCATCAGGGAGCAGCTGCGCCAGCCGCAACGACTCGGCATGGATCATGCCGCCTTGGCAATCATAACCCGCGACTGAGACAACCGTGGTTGACGTGCCGAAATCTATCCCAACGTAAGTCTTGCCCACCATGAGCCCCGTCCGCCGCACGGCTGGCAACATCGATGCTACTGTCAAGTCCATAGCCCAACTTTTGTTTCCCCGTCAGGCTCCGGCGACGGACATTGACTTTAAAATCAGAACAGAAGGTCATCATACACACAAAAAAGCGTGGAGCCGCGCTGTCGCCCGTTCCACGATGTAAAGGCCTTCGCATTGCCCGGATTGTCAGAACGAGCAACGCTGAAAGCCCCACGCCGATGCCTATGCCGTCGCGCCGCGCCGCGACCGCCGGGAAGCGGGACGCAGCGGGACGCCGGATTGATAAACATCCCATGCGGGCATCCACCATTGCCTTGCCTTTGACAATCCGTCAAGAGTTTGCGAAGTTCTTACATCGTCAAAACCAAAGCGTACAGTAAACGCCTTTTCAAGTATGTGCCACCCCAGCCCACCAGACCGCCCGCGCGGCCGTGGCGTGAGGGTGCGGCAAATATAATGATTTTATCGACACAGCGCACCAAACGCGCCGGTTGCCGCGAATTTCGCGGCAGGCGGCGAAGCGATTGGGGCAATTGGGCTAATTAGCCTGATTGGCCCAATAGACCAGCCCGCCCCCCCGCGATGTAGAGACGCGATTAATCGCGTCTCTGCATAATCACGCCCGACCGTCCGGCGGCATCCCGCCCGGCCGCGCAAGACATCCGACCCAAACGCCTGCGGCATCCCACCCAGGAGGCCGGGACATTGCACCCTGCCACGCTGGGATGGCAGGGCCGGTGCGGCGTGCCAGGGATTCGCGCGGGGTTGCGATTTTTTTCGCGATTTTTTTCGCCGGCGGCGTGATTTTTCCTTGCAAGAACCTTGACATGTGCGGGGGCAATCGTTAACTTTGCGGACACAGCCCGCTTGCCCCCGTGACCTGGGGTTTACGCGGCGGGCGCGGCGGCCCTTGCCCGCTTTAACCTGAACACACTGGCTCTTTGAAATGATGATCTGGATCCCAGGGCGCACCGGGACTGCCGCGACGGCAGGCGCGCCGCTATGAAAAAAACGTAAATCTCAAAACTTTTTCCGACTTCAACCCTGACAGGTCGTCAGACTTGGGGTTAAAACGACACATTCCATGGACTCAATGCGCCACGGGCACGATGCGAATCGTCCCGTCCGACCACGGCGCGCCCCGTGCCATCCGGTCATGCACGGGATGAAGACACCCGCAGGGCGCGGCCGGCGACCCTGCGGCAGGCGTGCGGCGGGCATACCCCGCAGGCTCCAAGGCACACTGACACGCAAGCACACAAAATCACACAAACACACACAAACAGGCCAAACGGCACGCACAGGCATCGCCCATACCAGGACGCGGCTGGGCGAGACTGTCAATAGATTGGGTTAATTGGGCTAATTGCTGCCGCTAAGTTAGCGTCAGCCCGGGACGTGGCGCACGGGTCTTTGCAGAGACGTGGCACGCCGCGTCTCTACATGATGGGGGCGGTGGCAGGCGATGTAGGCACGACAGCCGCATCGCCGGCGACATGGGGTGACGCGGGGGACTGGAGGACGCACGGGCCGTGCGTCAGTACAGCGCAGGGACATCAGCCAATGCGGACACAGGGGGGAGGCAAGATGCCAGCGTCCCTACAAACACCGCGACGAGACGAGGTCGCAGGGGCATGGTAGAGACGCGATTAATCGCGTCTCTACACGAAGGCCACCAACCAGACCGGCGACATCATGCGACGCGGAGACGCCGGCACGCCGTGTCCCGCCTGCCGCCTCCCGGCATTGACAAACAGATGGTGGCGAGGGTCGCCCGTAGAGACGTGGCTTGCCGCGTCTCTACATGATGGGCGGGTGAGATGGCGGGACAGCACGGGGCATGGCACGGAAGCAGGGGGCGGCGTTGCCGCATCACAATTATTATTGTATATATGTTTAACAATTTAAAACTAAAGCTTTATGAAAGAAACTATCGACACGATCCCCGCTGCCAGGGTCAAATGGCAGAAGTCGCTCATCGTCTACTATGACACCATGGGCGGCATCCTCGACGAGCTCGACGACGAACAGGCGGGCAAGCTCTTCAAGGCATTGTTCTACTACGGCCTGCAGACCTACGGCGGCGGGCGGGACAGGAACGAAGTGCTCGCGCGCCTGCTCGCCGACTTTGGCACGCGCACGCTCTTCGCCGCCGTCAAGACGCAGATCGACCGCGACGGGGAGAAGTGGCGCAAGACCATCGAGAAACGAGCCCAAGCCGGGCGCAAAGGATGGGAAGCGCAACAACAAAAAGCGGCCGACATCCCGGAGCATTTGCCCAGCAATGCCGAGCAAACGCCAGCAAAGCCCGGCTATACAGATACAGTAACAGTTACGGATACAGTTACGGTAACGGATACGGATACATCCAAAGAATCCACTGTCGTGGATGAGAAAGGCGGCAGCCGTCCCCTGCCGCCACGCACGCCCGCCGTGGACGACCTGGACAGGAGCGGCGACGGCCTGGGGACAGGCGCAGGGCCGCGCTGTCGCGAAGGCGGCGGGGACGGGAGCGGCGGCGGCAACCCCTCCCCCGCCCCGGCCGTGGCGACGTGCGTCGAGTACTCATCGCCCGTGCCCGACCCGCCCACCGACCTGTGGGGTATGCCGTGGGGCGACGACAGCGACCCGGGGCGGGGCTACATGGCCTTCCGCGCATGGGTCAAGGGGGCGGCACCCTACTGCTACGCCAACATGGACCTGCCCTCGGCAGTGCAGTTCGCCAAGCTCAAGGAGCTCATCGGGGCTGAGGGCATCATGCGGCACGTGGCGTCGATCGAGAACCGCAAGGACCTGAGGAAGAGGTACAAGAGCCTCTACCTCACAGTGTTGAACTGGCACAAACGCGAGCTCTATGGCACGCCGGGGAAGAGACGCCGCTGACCTGCCCGTGGCAGGCCCGGCCCGCCCCTTGCCGCACGACGAGGAGGCCGAGCGTCTCGTGCTGGGGACGCTGATGACCGAGCGCGGGGCGTTGGAGAGGGTGCGTGACATGCTGTCGGCGGAATCGTTCTACGTGCCGCTGCACCAGGGCATCTATGCCGCCGTCACCGCCCTGAGCGACGAGGGCGACCGCCCCGACCCGGTGAGCGTGCTGGCGCGGCTGCACCGCATGGGCGTGGCGGCCACCCCGGCCGAGGTGGTGACGGTGGCGGGGCGGTTCTCCTACGACCTGGAGCAGCACGCCGCCATCGTGCACGACAAGGCGGTGCGGCGTGAGTTCTGGCGGCTGGGCTCGTGGCTGGCCTCCAACGGCGTGGACGAGACGGCCGACATCGAGGATGTCATCGACCAGGCGCGCACCCGGCTGGCGACCATGCTGGGCGGCGGCCGCGCGCCCGCCTCGACGATGGCCGAGGCGTTGGCGGGGGTGATGGAGCGCGTGCGCGGCAACATCGACGGCACGGTGTCGGCGGGGGCGGCGACGGGGCTCGCGCCGTTTGACGAGCGTTGCGGCGGGTTGCAGAGGGGCGACCTGGTCGTCATCGCCGCCGAGACGTCGCAGGGCAAGACGGCGCTGGCGTTGTCGATGGCGGCGCACGCGGGACGGGCGGCGGCCTACTACTCGCTGGAGATGCGCAAGGAGCAGGTCGCGGCGCGCATCCTGGCCATGGACACCGGCGTGGCGGTGCGGGACATCATGGGGCGGCCGCTGGCGCCGGGCGCGCTCAGGTGCGTGGAGCAGGGGGTGGAGCGGTTGTCGGGGCTGCCGCTGTACTTTGACGACCGCTGCACGTCGGGACTGGACACCATCATCGCGTCGATCCGCGCCCTGCACGCGCGGCACGGCATCGAGGGGGCGGTGGTCGATTACCTCCAGATCCTGACGGTCAACCGCGCGGAGGCCAACAAGGAGCAGCAGATGGCCGAGGCCGCGCGGCGGCTGAAGAACCTCGCCCGCGAACTGGGCATCTGGGTCGTCGCCCTCTCGCAGCTCAACCGCGACACCTCGCCCGGCACGCCGCCGGTGCTCTCGCGGCTGAGGGACTCGGGGCAGATCGCCGAGGCGGCCGACGTGGTGATGCTCATCCACAGGGCGGGGGCGTACGGGTGCCGCTACCCGCGCCCCTTCGCCGACCAGCCGACCGAGGGCACGGCGATGATCGACGTGGCCAAGGGCAGGAACGTCGGCACGTTCCGCTTCATCACCCGGTGGGACGCGGCCACGACGCGCTTCGGCGAGCCGCCGGCGCACCTGGCGGACAGGGGGCGGGAGGTGAGGCTGGAGATGTGAGGGGGGGGGCTGGCGGGAGACATATTTTAATTGTTTAATACACTGATTTATCATATCTTTGCCTTGTGTGCGAGCACTCGGACATAGCAAACTCTATTCACCATCATGAAAATAGCAATCACAGGATTAGGGGCTATCAAACGAGCCTCTATCGACTTGACGAAAAAACTAACGGTCTTTTGCGGTCACAACAATACGGGCAAGACCTATGTGTCCTACATCATATATTCCTTGACTTGCGGGACAAGGATAACTCCAAAGGCGATGCCAGAAGAAGCCGTGAAACAACTGATAGAGCAAAAGCACTTGTCTATGCCTCTGAATCTGGATGACATCTGCAGCTACCGCAATGGAATAATCAAGAACATAGGAAACAACTTGAACGAGCTGTTCGGCATATCGAAAGAGCAGGCCAGCAAGTACTTCAACGCGTTTTCCCTTGCTTTCGAGACCTCTGACGAAGAATTGAAGGACAAGATAATCAACGAGGATTTCGGAGCTTTCTTCAAGAGCGCGTCATTCCAAATTGACATTAAAAAGAAGAAAGGTCTTTTAGATGTTGAATTGGACATAGATTTTAGGGGTAATATGTACCCAAGCGAATGGGACTCCATCAGGTTTATGACACTGCCCAACCTTTACAACAGTATGGCACTATACCCCATCTCGCACTCGACGATATTCCCAGTCGAACGCAACTCGATATACACTTTCAGCAAGGAACTATCCATAAAGCGGAACATCTTGGTGGATCAGATGCAAGACATATCGAAAAGCATAGACCCGCTCGACTTCCTCGTAAGGAGAACGACACGCTATCCACAACCCATACGGGACGGACTTGAAATCGCAGAAGATTTGAGCAACATCCAGAAAAGCGAAAGCGAATTCAAATCATTTGCAGAAGAAATAGAAAAAGAACTGCTGGACGGCCATGTCTCTGTCTCCAACGAAGGTGAAGTCCAATTCACCTCGTCGAAGGCCAAGTCAAAGAAGTTGCCGATTCACCTGACAGCATCCATCGTGAAAACGCTGGCCAGCCTGGTGTTCTACCTCAAGCACATCGCAAAAAAAGGCGACCTAATCATCATAGACGAACCCGAACTCAACCTGCACCCAGACAACCAAATAATCCTGACCCGCATCTTTGCACGACTTATGAACCAAGGGTTCAGACTGCTGGTCAGCACCCACAGCGACTACATAATCAGAGAAATAAATAACCTGATAATGCTGTCATCAAAAAAAGACAGTATGAAGAAAGTCAGAGAGAGATTCGGCTACAACGACAACGAATACATCCCCAGCGACGAGGTAAACGCCTACTTCTTCAATTACAGGACAAAAACCACCGTCGCGGTCAAGCCATTGCCTGTCACTGAGGAAGGCTTCGAAGTCCCGTCGATGGACGACACCATTGACAAACTTAACGACACATCGGAGGAATTGTTTTATGCCTTAAAGGAAGATGAATGATGGACATCATCAGTGACATAGATTACGTCCTGCACAATGATTTCAAATGCCGAGAAAATCACTTGGAAGAGAAGGGGGAAGACTTCCAGATGAGCATACGCGTCAACATGGACGGATGCAAGGCTGTCCTATATAAATTCGACAAGCAACTGGACAAATCGTACAAAGGAGGGCTGTTCCCCTTTTTCGCCAAGAACGAGAACGTATGCAAAGTCAGTGACTACATGCTTTTCGCCGAAAAAAAAGGAACGCTCTACGTGATAATCATCGAGATGAAAAGAGGCAAATCGCAGACATTCCCGCAACTAAAGGCGGCCACCGACTTCGCAAACTATGTCATAGCCACTGTCAACCGCGTCAAAGGCACGGCATACAAGCCCGAAATAAGATGGATAAGCATCCATGGCACAAAGATTAAAAAGAAAAAGACAAAAGAGAAAGGTATAACATACGACCAAGACCGCCATTATGTCATGAGGAGCAACGTATTCAACGTGAAGCTCTACCTGGTCTAACCATCTTGCCAATCCACACAATCCCACATTAGAACCGCCACAACCACAGCCAACATCCACATTCCACAAGACAAAGGCGGGAAATGTGATGGCGCACTTGTACTGAAATGGAAAATAGTCATAACGCAACCGGTCTGGTGGGAGGGTGTGAAGTTTGATTGCGTGAGCCTCGGATATTTCATCTCCAACAAGCAAAACAGATACCTGCGCAGCTTGGACTTCATGCGGATATGCGACAACGTGCAACAGGCAAAGGAGATCAGTGACAACCTCAAGGCCTCGTTGCTATTGATCTTTGGCAAGGAAAATCTTGAAGAGGGAATAAACGAGCAAGGGTCCAAGCAGTACCAAGTGTTCCAAACGGTAAGGAATGATTGGGGCAAGTCCATTTACGGGTTTCCAAGGATTGTATTATACTTCGCCAAAATTGAAAACAACCGTTACGGCGTCATGTTGTCATTCAACGGTTTCCGGGAAGCGGGCAAGATGGTGATGGCCGACGACAAGTGACCGGCACAGCCTGGGGCGGGAAAGACCGCCGTACTTGGCGGGCAGGGCGGCAAATCGCGCGGATTGCCTATTTTTGCGGACGAGCAAGATCGGGACACAGGCTGCACCATGCCGCTGCTGGGCAAAATAATCAAGCTGTTAGGAGGGCGGGAGGCCGCTCCCCCGTCGCCCCTGTCCTCGCGAATCGAGGAGTTCGGGAGGCGGCTGGATGGGCTCTTGTCGCGCGACAGGTTCATAGCCCGGAGCGATTGCAAGCCCCTTGCCGAGGACTTCGCCGACCTGCGCGGGCGGCTGGCGACGCTTGAGGCGACGGGGACGCTTGCCTACTACTGCCGCGACAACGGTGTGCGCACGGACAGCGCCAAGGCGTTCATGTCGGCCTACGACGAGCTGTCATGCAAGGACAGTCCTGCGCGAGTGCGCCGCCACAACGACGAGTTTGTCAGGCGGCATCTTGCCGAAGAGAGGGATTATCTTGACAGCATCCTGCGCGAAGTCGATCCTGCCATAAGGCTTGACGACGAGCAACGCCGCGTGGTGTTGTCGGACGAGGACTACACGCTGGTTGTCGCAGGGGCCGGGGCTGGCAAGACGACCACGATCGCAGCCAAGGTCAAATACCTGGTCGAGAGGCGCGGCGTTCGTCCAGAGGAAATCCTCGTCATCTCGTTCACCAACAAGGCCGTGGGCGAACTGAGCGACAAGATCAACAAGTCGCTGGGGATAAACTGCCCCGTGACCACATTCCACAAAGCAGGCTATGCCATCATGCGCCGCCAGAGCGAGGAACGCAAGACGGTGGTCGGTCCCGGATTGCTGTACAACGTCGTCAACGACTACTTGAAAGGCAACATACTCGAAAGGCCGGAGCTGGTTGACAAGCTGATATTGTTTTTCGGCAGCTATTTCGACGCGCCCTACGAGGGGAGCGACCTCAACGACTTCTTCAACTACGTCGCCAAGGCGGACTTCTCGACGTTGCGCGGCAACATCTCCGAATACTCGGAAAGGATCATCGGCAAGCGGACAGGCAAACTCATCAGCATCGTCCACGAGACGTTGCGCTCGCGGCAGGAGGTGCGCATCGCCAACTTCCTGTTCATGAACGGCATCACGTATGCTTACGAGAAGCCATACCCCTACAACATCCTCCGCTCGCACAAGCCCTACACGCCCGACTTCACCATCGAGCAAGACGGACGCACGGCCTACATCGAGCATTTCGGCATAACCCAAGACGGGCGCAACAGCAGATACTCAGACGATCAGTTGCGGCACTACAAAAACGAAGTCAACGACAAGGTGCAATTGCACGCCCGGCACGGGACGACACTCATCTACACGTTTTCATCCTACAATGACGGGCGCGACATCCTTGAGCACCTCGGCGATGAGCTGAGGGCCAAGGGGTTCGAGATGCGGCCGCGTCCTGCACGCGAGGTGTTTGACAAGCTCATCAGCACGGAGGAGAACCGCTACGTCTCTCGCCTCGTCCGCCTGGTCTGCTCGTTCATCCAAGCATTCAAGACCAATGGCTGTACGGTTGACGACTTCCGCCGCTTCCGCACCAAGGCGGGCAACGAGCGCAGCAAGCTGTTCATGGACATCTGCGAGCAGTGCTACTACGAGTACGCCAAGCGGTTGAAGGAGATGGGCGGCATCGACTTTGAGGACATGATCAACGACTCGGCACGCATCCTGCGCGAAGAGAAGCTAAAAGGCACGAGGCTCGACTTCAAGTATGTCATCGTGGACGAATACCAGGACATCTCCCGCCAGCGTTTCAACCTGACGCTCGAACTGAGCCGCATGTGCAACGCCAAGATTGTCGCCGTTGGCGACGACTGGCAGTCGATCTACGCCTACGCCGGGAGCGACATAACGTTGTTCACCAAGTTTGCCGACACATTCGGCCATGCCCAGCAGCTCTCCATCACCCGCACCTACCGCAACGCGCAGGAGCTGATCGACATCGCCGGCGGGTTCATCCAGAGGAACGCCTCGCAAATCCGCAAATCGCTCGTCTCGCCCAAGCACATCGTCAACCCTGTCATCATCGAGACCTACACCGAGGACGTGGACCGCGATGAGACAGCGGGACACGGCGGCAAATTCCACCTCGTCGGGCAGACGGTGGAACGCCTGATGAGGGAAATCCTGTCCGAAGACCCCAAGTCATCGATCCTGCTGCTCGGACGCTACGGCTTTGACGCCTTCAACCTGACCAAATCAGCCGACTTCATCTATTGGGAGAGGACTGGCAACGTCACATCAAAGACTTTCGCCCAAATCGAAATGGAGTACATTACCGTACACCGTGCCAAAGGGCTCGGTTATGACAACGTGATCATCATCAACGCCATCGACGGCACCTACGGTTTCCCGTCCAAGGTGCAGGACGACCCGGTAATGAGATTTGTCATCAAGGAAGACCGCTCGATGGACCATGCCGAGGAACGTCGCCTGTTTTACGTCGCATTGACCCGCACCAAGAACCGCGTCTACATCGTCACGCCCCAGCAACGTCCATCCGAATTCGTGCGGGAGCTGGCGGCCGACTACCCGAACGTGATGCTCCGTGGCAAGCTCGACCCACAGACAGGGACGACCGGCGACATCAAGCGTTGCCCGGTCTGCGGCTACCCGTTGCAATTACGTTACAAACCCGCCTACGGGCTGCGGTTGTGGATCTGCTCCAACGAGCCGGAGATCTGTGACTTCATGACCAATGACCTCACTGGCGGTGACTTGCCCATCATCAAGTGCGACGCGTACCGCGACGGCTACCTCATCGTCAAGCGCAGCAAGGGCAAAGGGACAGGCGAGCCGTTCCTGGGATGCACCAACTACAAACCAGACGGCACAGGGTGTTGCCGCATGATGACGCGCGACTACTATGTCAAAAACTTCAAGGAGAAACAGGCCGAGACGCAGTAGGCCAACCTGACGGCCGGCGCGCACATCCGCCACATCTCCACATCGGGGCGAGGCGGCCGGGGTGCGGCGCGGGTCAATGCCCCCGCCTCGGGAATGCGAGCAGGCGGTCGCGGTAGTGCTCGTACTGCTGCTGCCGCGCCCTGATCTCGGCGGGCAACCCCTCGGCCAAGTCGGTGGTCAGCCGCTCAAAGCGGTCGAGGATGGAGGCGATGCGGCGCTGCTCTTCGATAGGGGGGACGGGGATTTCGATTTTTGCCAAATCTGATGCTTTTACATCAATGACCTTTACGCCTTTTGCGTATTTTTTCTTTTGCTGAAAGAAATATTCGGTTTGGAAAAAGTAAGCGATGTATTTCGGGTCTTGGGCATGGGAAAACACGCAGGCATGTCCCCCCGTCACCACATCCTCATCGCCCAGCCACGCCACGGCCTTGCAAACGTCCTCGATGTTTTCGCTCGTGCAAGCTATTACCAAATCACCATGTTTTACCTTAGCGAGCTTGCTTGCCAGTTCGGGCGGGCAAAACGATTTTGTCTCGGTCGCCCATGTGCCATAATGGGTGTAGATTTGCCCGTAGTGGATGCAGCCGACCCCGGTGTCTGTGAAGTCCTTTTTTTGCAGGCCGCTGCTTCTGACAAACGTGCCTATCTCACTCATCTTCATCCACTTTACCCCCCCATTTTATTGAATGTCAACAACTTATCCCTGTAATACTCGTATTGTTTCTGCCTCGCTTGCAGCTCCGCTGTAAGCGAGGCTGTAAGCGCGGTGAACAGGTCGAGGATGCGGGCGACCTCGCGCTGGATGGGGAGAGGGGGGAGGGGGATTTCAAATTTGGCGAGGTTGTCACCAGAGACACGCATCACTTTAGTGCCAATGGCATATCGTTTTTTGAAATCAAAGAAATAGTTGGTCTGGAACATATAAGACAGGTACTTGGGGTCTTGCCCGTGACCTGTGAAAATATAGGCATCGCCGCTGACTGCCACCTCCTCATCGCCCAGCCATGCCACGACCTTGCAAACGTCCTCGACATTTTCGCTCGTGGTTGCGATGATGATGTCGCCTTTATGGGCTTTGCGCAGCTTGCTTGCCAGCTCGGGCGGGCAAAACGATTTGGTCTCGGTCGCCCATGTGCCATAGTGGGTGTAGATTTGCCCGTAATGGATGCAGCCGACCCCGGTATCGGTGAAGTCCTTTTTTTGCAGGCCGCTGCCTCTGACAAACGTGCCTATTTCCCCCAACCTCCTGTATTCCACCCCCTCGGGGCAAAGCTCGTTGATCATCCGCTCGATGTGGTTCATGGCCTGTGTCATGGTTGTGATTGTCTTGGTCAATTGTCTTGGTCAAGTGGCAAAGTTAATCAAAAATCGGCGCGGCTGCACGCCCTCGCCTGTCGTTGGCGTCGCCTGTCGTAGAGACGTGGCACGCCGCGTCTCCACAAGGGGCCGGGCGGTGCAGGTGGAGACGCGGTGATTGGTCTAATGGGGCAAATTGGTCTGATTGGTCTGATAGCTGCCGCGAATTTCGCGGCAGGGGCGGGAAGCCTGCCGTTGGTGCCGCGTCTCCACATGGCGGGAGGTCTTGCAAGTGTGGGTGATTTTGCGTATCTTTAGGCGACACTTAACCTTTTGAGATCATGGACTTTATGGAGAGAGACGAGCGTGCGGCGAGGGAGACCGTCATCAGCCGCGCGGAGAGCCTGGCGGCGTGCCGCCGTGCGATGGAGGGGGCCCGCGCCCCGTTGTCTGACCTGTCGTTGCTGCCGCTGCTCAGGCGGGAGTTTGACCGCGAGTGCCGCGTGGGTGACGCGGCGGTGCGGAGGAGGATGTTCACCTTTGTCTTCGCCTTGCTCTATGCCCCCGGGGCTTTGGCCGGGCGGAGGCTGCCGCAGGGGATGCGGCGCGCGCTGTCGTCGGCCGTGCCCGAGGTGGCTGCGTGCCGGCTGTCGCGCTACCTGCCCCAGGCGGCGTGGGAGTACGGCCACTACCGTGCGTTCCGCGAGGAGGCGACGCGGCTGGCGTGCCGGCTGTGGGCGCGGGCGACGGCGGGGACTTAGTTGGGCATTGTGATGACGGGGATGGTGGTGCCAAATGCTGCAGGAATTGAGAAGGGGCGGGAAAAATCCGTATCTTCGCACGGTTTCCCCGAGGCGGGATGCCGCCGTGCCCTGGTGGCGCGTGGCAGGGCGATGCATTGCTTGTTTACAGGAATGAATAAAGTATGCTGTCACGCATAGTAGAAAACACGGGACATTTCATGTCAACCGTATCGAAAGCCGAGCGGAAAAGATATGGTCAATTCTTCACGAATGCGGCAACAGCCACGTTCATGGCATCATTGTTTGACCTTGACATGTCAGGGCCAAGCATTGACATATTGGACGCTGGCGCGGGCACGGGCATACTTTGCGCGGCATTGGTGCAAAGGCTGGTTGATGAGGGTTACACTGGGCGTATCAATGTCATCTGCTATGAAACTGACGGCCGGGTCTTGCCCTTACTTGAAGAAAACATGTCCTTTATCGCAAGACATCGTGGCGTGTCTTATGACATCAGGAGGGAGAATTACATAACGTCGCAGCCATTCGCCGCAAACCAATCGTTGTTTGGTGTCCAAGGCGAAACCTACGACTATGTCATTGGCAATCCTCCATACAAGAAGATACCTAAAGAGGCTGAAGAAGCTAAAGCGATGCAAAGCGTGTGCCACGGCTCGCCCAACCTGTACTTCCTGTTCATGGCCATGGGTGTATGCAACTTAAGGCAAGGGCAAGAATTGGTCTACATCATACCGCGTTCATGGACATCCGGGGCATACTTCAAAAAATTCAGGGACTATTTGCTAAGCAATTGCGTGATTACCGACATACACCTTTTCGACAGCCGCGACAAGGTGTTTGACAAAGACACCGTCCTGCAGGAAACAATCATAGTAAAGGTCAAGAAGACGATGGCAGCCCCGGAGTCAATCAACATGACCACCTCGTCAACATCCGACTTTTCCGACATCAGGCATTACAATGCCCCGTATGGCACCGTGGTCGCCAAAAACCGCATTGTCTATCTCGTGACAAACGACCAGGAGTCCAAAGTGCTCAATGCCATAAAAACAACTTCCATGAGACGTTGCCCGGGATAGGGCTGAAAATGCAGACAGGCATCATCGTCGATTTCAGGACAAGGGAAGAGCTCAGGGATAAACTCGAAGATGGGGCATACCCGCTGCTTTACCCGCAACACATCAAGGATGGCAAGGTCATCTGGCCGTTGGGCAGGGAAGGCGAGGTCATCAAGACAACCAAAAACGGATACCTGCAAGAAAACAGCGACTACTTGCTGGTCAAGCGGTTCACGTCGAAAGAAGAAAAAAGGAGGCTGCAATGTGGCATATACCTGAAGCAGATGCATCCGCAATTCGGGCACATCAGCACGCAAAACAAAGTCAACTTCATAAAATGCGGCTCGCCATGCATGGCATACGGCCTGTTCGTGTTGCTGAACTCGACACTTTACGACAGCTATTACAGGATAATGAACGGATCGACCCAGGTCAACTCTACAGAAATAAACCAAATGCCCGTACCGGAAAAGGCGATAATAGAAGAAATGGGCAAGGACCTGATACATGGAGACTTGTCAGTGGCGAATTGTAACAAAATCTTAAGCAAATGGATAAGATAGAAATGGCCAGAAAGCTTTTGGGGCAGTTGGAGATGCCCGAGAAGCAGCAAAGCAACATCTGTTGCTTGACACTGCTGGCCATGGCAGGCCTGAAAAAAGACACCCCGTGCCAAAATGCCACCAACGAATGGATAAGGATACACGACATTATAACTTTCATAGGTGAAAACTATGGCGTGGCATACGCTGAAAATTCAAGGGAGACCATCAGGAAACGGGCCATGCACCCGTTTAGGACAGCCGCTTTGGTTGAGGACAACGGGAAAGCGACGAACAGCCCCAATTACCGCTACCACATAACAAGCGAGCTCCTTGATGCAGTCAAAAACATGGGCAAAGATGGGGAAAACACCAATTTGCGCCTTTTCAAAGAACGGCACGACAGCTTGTCAAGCCTTTACGCTTCAAAAAAGAAAATGCAGAAGATGCCGGTCAAGATAAACAAAAAGGAGTTCACATTCAGCCCCGGGAAGCATAACCAGTTGCAAAAAGCCATAACAGAGGAATTCGCTCCACGATTTGCACCAAACGCCGAGTGCCTGTACGCTGGCGACACGATAAATAAAGACATGGTAAAGGACATAGGCAAACTATCTCAGCTTGGCTTTGAAATAACCCTGCACGACAAAATGCCCGACATCGTCCTTTACCGTGAGGATAAAGATTGGATTTATTTCATAGAAGCAGTGACATCGGTCGAGCCGATAGACCCCAAACGGATATTAGAGATAAAAGCCATGACCGGCGGCGTTGCATCAGGGAAAATATATGTGACGGCATTCCTTGATTTTGCCACATTCAAGCGTTTCTCTGGACAACTGGCATGGGAAACGGAGGTGTGGATTGCTGAAGCACCAGACCACATGATACACTTGAACGGTGACAAGTTTTTGGGGCCACGCCAAGATTAGAATCGTGGCTTTTCCGCTTGCCTCTGCCCTCGCCTTTGCTTATCTTTGTTATCACGAAGATGCGCGCGGCTCAGCCAAATCGGCGTGAATGCTCGGCATTCCCTTTGCTTTGGCTCTCGCCTTTGCTTATCTTTGCACGGTTTTCCCTCCCCCCACAGGCGGCCGGGATGCCGCACGGTGACGGCCTGGCGGGCCGGCCGGTGTTTTTCTGACGTAATGATTTTGTAAAAACCAAACTTAATAATCGCAATGCAAACGACGAGAAAGGCTAAAATCGTGCTCGAAGACGGCACGGTGCTTGAGGGTGAATCCTTTGGCAGCGAGCGGTCGGTGGCGGGCGAGGTCGTGTTTAACACGGCCATGACGGGCTATCCCGAGAGCTTGACCGACCCATCATACGCCGGCCAAGTGCTGGTATCGACCTACCCGCTGGTGGGCAACTATGGCGTGCCGCAGCGGGGGACTGACGGCCGGGGGCTGTCGCTCAACTATGAATCGGAGAAGATCCACGTCGAGGCGCTCGTCGTGGCCGACTACTCACGCGACTACAGCCACTGGAAGGCCGACCGCAGCCTGGCCGACTGGCTGGAGGACGAGGGCGTGCCCGCCGTCACGGGCATCGACACCCGCGCGCTGACCAAGGTGTTGCGCGAGCACGGCTCGATGAAGGGCAAGGTCATCATCGAGGGTTGTGACGAGCCCGCCTGGGTTGACCCCAACGCCGACAACTTAGTGGCGCGGGTGAGCTGCCGCGAGGTCATCGAGTACGCCGGGGGGAGCAAGGTGGTGGTGCTGGTCGATTGCGGCGTCAAGCACAACATCATCCGCTGCCTGCTGCGCCGAGGCGTGACGGTGGTCAGGGTGCCATGGGACTATGACTTCAACACGCTGAGGTGGGACGGGCTGTTCATCAGCAACGGGCCGGGCGACCCGTCGCTGTGCGGTGTTGCGGTGGAGAACATCCGCCGCGCTCTGGACGCGGGCAAGCCCGTGTGCGGCATCTGCATGGGCAACCAGCTGCTGTCGCAGGCCGCCGGGGCGACGACCTACAAGCTCAAGTATGGGCACCGCGGGCACAACCAGCCCGTGCGCCGCGTGGGGACAGACCGCTGCTACATCACGTCGCAAAACCACGGCTTCGCCGTCGATGACACGCGCCTGGGCAACGACTGGGCACCGCTGTTCACCAACATGAACGACGGCACCAACGAGGGCATCAGGCACAAGGTCAAGCCGTTCTTCTCAGCCCAGTTCCACCCCGAGGCGGCGAGCGGGCCTACGGACACCGATTTCATATTCGACGAGTTCACGAGCCTGCTGTGAGACCGTCACCAGTGATAACGCAAAACTTGGCAACGACTATGCAAGACAACAAACTAAGGAAAGTGCTGCTCCTCGGCTCGGGAGCATTGAAGATAGGCGAGGCGGGCGAGTTTGACTACTCGGGCTCGCAAGCCCTCAAAGCCCTCAAGGAAGAGGGCATCGAGACCGTGCTCATCAACCCCAACATCGCCACGGTGCAGACGTCTGAGGGGGTGGCCGACAAGATATACTTCCTGCCCGTGACCCCCTACTTCGTCGAGAGGGTGATTGACAAGGAGCGTCCCGACGGCATCCTGCTGTCATTCGGCGGACAGACGGCGCTCAACTGCGGCGTGGCCCTGTACAAGGCCGGCGTGCTCGAACGCTACGGCACGCGCGTGCTGGGCACCCCGGTGCAGGCCATCATGGACACCGAGGACCGCGAGCTCTTCGTCGAGCGTCTGGACGAGATAGGCGTCAAGACCATCAAGAGCGAGGCCGTCGAGACCATCGACGCGGCAGTCGAGGCGGCCGAGCGGCTGGGCTATCCCGTCATCATCCGCGCGGCATACGCTCTCGGCGGGCTGGGCAGCGGCTTCTGCGATGACCGCGAGGAGCTGCTGACGAAGGCCGAGAAGGCATTCTCGTTCTCACCACAGATCCTGGTCGAGAAGTCGCTCAAGGGCTGGAAGGAGATCGAGTACGAGGTCGTGCGCGACCGCTATGACAACTGCATCACCGTCTGCAACATGGAGAACTTCGACCCGCTGGGCATCCACACCGGCGAGAGCATCGTCGTCGCCCCGTCGCAGACGCTGAGCAACACCGACTACCACAAGCTGCGCGAGCTGTCTATTAAAATAATACGTCACATCGGCATCGTGGGCGAGTGCAACGTGCAGTATGCCTACGACCCGGCCTCCGAGGACTACCGCGTCATCGAGGTCAACGCGCGCCTGAGCCGCTCGTCGGCACTGGCGTCGAAGGCGACGGGCTACCCGCTGGCGTTCATCGCGGCCAAACTGGGGCTGGGCTACGGCCTCTATGAGCTGCGCAACTCGGTGACGAGGGACACGTCGGCCTTCTTCGAGCCCGCGCTGGACTACATCGTGTGCAAGATCCCGAGGTGGGACCTGGGCAAGTTCCAGGGCGTTGACCGCGTGCTGGGGTCGAGCATGAAGTCGGTGGGCGAGGTGATGTCGATAGGCCGCACATTCGAGGAGGCGATACAGAAAGGGCTGCGCATGATCGGGCAGGGGATGCACGGCTTCGTGGAGAACAAGGAGCTGGTCATCGCCGACATCGACCGCGCCCTGCGCGAGCCGACCGACAAGCGCATCTTTGTCATCTCAAAGGCCATGCGCCGAGGCTACACCATCGACCAGATACACGAGCTGACGAAGATCGACAAGTGGTTCCTCTACAAGCTGCGCGGCATCATCGACACGGCCGAGGAGCTTGAGCGGCTCGACAGCCTCGACGACCTCGACGCCGACCTGCTGAGGCGTGCCAAGAGGCAAGGCTTCTCGGACTTCCAGGTGGCGCGCGCCGTGCTCAAGGAGCGGATGAACGCCGACACCGAGGGCTATGGCCTCGCCGTGCGCGCCATCCGCAAGGCGGCAGGCATCGTGCCGGTGGTCAAGCAGATCGACACGCTGGCGGCCGAGTATCCGGCACGGACCAACTACCTCTACCTCACCTACAACGGCACCGAGCACGACATCGACTACGAGGGCGACCACCGCTCGGTCATCGTCCTCGGCTCTGGGGCATACCGCATCGGGTCGTCGGTCGAGTTTGACTGGTGCAGCGTCAACGCCCTTGGCACGGTGCGCCAGGCAGGTTGGCGGTCGGTGATGATCAACTACAACCCCGAGACGGTCTCGACCGACTATGACATGTGCGACCGGCTCTACTTCGACGAGCTGACTTTCGAGCGCGTCATGGACATCGTGGAGCTGGAGACCCCGCACGGGGTCGTCCTGTCGACCGGCGGGCAGATCCCGCAGAACCTGGCCACGCGCCTCGACGAGCAGCACGTGCCCGTCCTCGGCACGCAGCCCGAGTGGGTGGACAACGCCGAGGATCGCCACAAATTCTCGGCCCTGATGGACAGCCTGGGCGTCGACCAGCCGCGCTGGAGGGAGCTGACGAGCATCGACGACATCCATGACTTCGTGGCCGAGGTGGGCTATCCCGTGCTGGTGCGCCCGTCATACGTGCTGTCGGGGGCGGCGATGAACGTCTGCTCAAACGATGCCGAGCTGGTGGACTTCCTCCGCCTGGCCGCCGAGGTGTCGCAGAAGCACCCTGTCGTCGTGACCGAATTCGTGCAAAACGCCCAGGAGGTCGAGATGGACGCCGTGGCACGCGACGGCGAGATAGTCGTCTATGCCATCTCGGAGCATATCGAGTTTGCCGGCGTGCACTCGGGCGACGCGACCATCCAGTTCCCGCCGCAGAAGCTCTATGTCGAGACCGTGCGCCGCATCAAGAAGACGGCCGGGCAGATAGCCCGCGCTCTGCACATCAGCGGGCCGTTCAACATACAATTCCTGGCCAAGGACAACGACATCAAGGTCATCGAGTGCAACCTGCGTGCCTCGCGCAGCTTCCCGTTCGTGTCCAAGGTCTTGAAACTCAACTTCATCGAGATAGCCACCAAGGTCATGCTCGGCCTGCCTGTCGAGCGTCCGGCCAAGAACGAGTTTGACCTCGACTACGTGGGCATCAAGGCGTCGCAGTTCTCATTCTCGCGCCTGCAAAAGGCCGACCCCGTGCTGGGCGTCGACATGGTCTCGACCGGCGAGGTTGGCTGCCTGGGCGAAGATACCTACGAGGCGTTGCTCAACTCGATGCTGTCGGTAGGCCAGCGCATCCCCGAGCACAGCATCCTGCTGTCGAGCGGCACGGCGCGGCAAAAGGCCGACATGCTCGAACCCGCCATGATGCTGCACCGCAAGGGCTACAAGCTCTACGCCACCGCTGGCACCCACAAGTTCCTTGAGGACAACGGCATCCCCTCGACCCGCGTGCGCAAGCCCAGCGAGGAGGGCGAGTTCCCCGACGCCTTGCAGCTCATCCACGAGCGGCAGATCGACATGGTGGTCAACATCCCCCGCACGCTTGAGAAGCGCGAGCTGAGCGACGGCTACAAGATCCGCCGCGCCGCCATCGACTTCAACATCCCGCTCATCACCAACGCGCGACTGGCCACCACGTTCATACGCGCTTTCTGCAAGATGAGCCAGGACGACATCTCCATCAAGAGCTGGGACGAGTACAAGTGAAGCGGGGCGGCATCAGTCGCAGGTGACACAGCAAAGGCCGGGGACAGCAAACGTGCCCCGGCCTTATTTTTATATAAGATCTCAGCATCATGCAGAGCCATAGTTCAGAAAAGAAATCGCCTCCGCGACGACCTGCCTTACCCCTCATGTAGAGACGCGACAGCATCGCGTCTAAGCGACGACCAATTAGAGAAATAACGAATTCCGCTGGACATAGTTAGAGACGCAACATTTTGCGTCTCTACATCGATGGACACAGAACAATGCCCCTGCCCATCTCGCCCGCAGATGCGGTCGTCAGCCTCACTCCTCCACCAACTTGTCCTTGTGGCCCGGCAGGAGTCGCTCGAACTTCGCACGGCTGCCTCGGGGAATGATGCGCTGCAACGCGACACATCCACAGAACGCTCCGTTCCCTATGCTCGTCACGCTGTCGGGGATGATTATCTGCTGCAATGAGCTGCACCTGCTGAATGCGTCGTCCCCAATGCGCGTCACGCTGCTGGGGATGGTGAAATCGGTCTTGGTTGAAAAGCACTCGATGAGTCTCGTCATGCCCGCGTCATAGAGCGTGTCGTCCATGACCTTGAAATGCGGTGAGTGATTGTCGATTTCGGAGAGGTTGTGACATCCGTTGAACACCCCATCACCTATGCTTGTCACGCCTTCGGGGATGGTTATTTGCTGCAATGATTTGCATCCGCTGAACGCATTGTAACCGATGTACGTCACGTCTTCGGAGATGTCTATATGCTGCAATGACCTGCAATAGCTGAACGCTTCGCTCCCAATGCGCGTCACGCTGTCTGGGATGGTTATCTGCTGCAACGCACTGCACCCGCTGAACGCCCCATTATCTATGCTCGTCACACCCTCTGGAATGGTGAAAACGGTCTTGGTTGAAAAGCATACAATGAGTCTCGTAATGTCCGCGTCATAGAGTGTGTCGTCCACGACCTTGAAATGCGGTGACAGATTGTCGATTCTGCAAAGGTTGTGACATCCGCTGAACGCCCCGTACCCTATGCTCGTCACGCTGTCGGGGATAGTTATCTGCTGCAACGCGCTGCAACCCGCGAATGCGCCGAGGCCTATTTCAGTTACGCCGTTAGGGATGGTTATCTGTTGCAATGAACTGCACCCCCTGAACGCAAAGACCTCAATGCTCGCCACACTGCTGGGAATAGTTACATGCCGCAATAATTCGCATCCGCTGAACGCTTTCCACCCTATGTTCATAACGCCCTCTGGGATGGTCAGCTGCTGCAATGTATTGCAACCCTGGAATGCCTCACACCTTATGCTCGTAACGCTACCTGGGATAGTTATCTGCTGCAACGCGCTGCACCCGTTGAACGCCCTGTCCCCAATGCGCGTCACGCTGTCGGGGATGGTTATTTGCTGCAACGCGCTGCACCCGCTGAACGCCCCGTCCCCAATGCGCGTCACGCTGTCGGGGATGGTTATTTGCTGCAACGCGCTGCACCCGCTGAACGCCAGTCCCCAGATGAATATCACGCTGCTGGGGATATCTATTTGTTGCAATGCACTGCACCCGTTGAACGCCCTCTCCCCAATGCGTGTCACGCTGTCGGGGATAGTTACCTGCCGCAATGAGTTGCATCCACTGAACGCCCCGTTGCAAATCACCACCGTCCCTTCCCTGACCGCGTATGTTGCAAGATTCTTGTCTCCTGCGCGCAGTAGCCGCAGCCCGTCGTGGCTGTACAACGCGCCTTGCCCGTCAGGGATGGCGGCGGCGAGGTCTTCGCAGAAGAAGTGCTCTGACTGATTACCAAAGTCAACCTCCACTAACTTGTCCTCATAGCCCGACAGGAGTATCCCAAACATTGCACGACTACCGCGTGGGATGACGATGCACAGCAATGAGCTGCACCCGCTGAAAGCCTCGTACCCTATACTCATCACGCTACTGGACATGCTTATATGCCACAACGTGCTGCACCCGCTGAAAGCCCCTTCACCGATGAACTTCACGCCTCCGGGAATAGTTACCTGCTGCAATGAACTGCATTCGTTGAACGCGTAGTCCCCTATGTTCGTGACGCTGCTGGGGATGATTACCTGTTGCAATGAGCTGCACCCG
>CALULY010000025.1 GCA_944321635.1 uncultured Bacteroidaceae bacterium
GAGGCGGTCATCCTTCAGGAATTTGCGCTGGAGCGACAGCCCGTACCAGTAGTAGACGGGGCGTGCCATCGAGTAGAGGGATATGCCTCCCCTGTTCGCCCCCGCGTAGACGCTGAGCAGGAGCCGCCACGGCAGGTTCTGCTCCACGCCTCCATTCGCGTGGAATGCCCAGCCGTCGTTGTCCCACGCCGTGATGCCGGATGCTGCGGCATTGCCGTTGGTGCGCATCCGCTCGTAGCCGAAACCGGCGTTGCAGTTGATGCGCGTGCTGCCGCCGATGTTCCAATTGGCAAAAACGGTCAGATGAGGGATGTGGCTGATGCCTATGTTGGCGTAGGTGGAATTGACCACGCCACCGCCGTCGACGAATGAATAGTGCGTTATGCCGTTGCCCGTCTGCGTGTAGCGCAGCTCGGCACCGACGGTGATGTCCTGCGCGAAGTATGAATAGTTGAGGGTCACGACGTTGTAACGCTCGGTGTCGAGGTCGGGATTGCCGTACTCGACGTAGAGCGGCGTCTGTCCCGAGTTGCGGAACGGGTTGAGGTAGGAGATGCCTGGGCGGCTTATCCTCATGTCATAACCGAGACTCAGCGAGTGCTTGCCCCCGACGGTGTAGGACAGGAGGAGCGACGGCACGACATCTGAGAACGAAGCCCCGAAGTCCTTGTCCCTGAAATCGTCAAAGGCGACACTCTGCCGCGTGTACTCATAGCGCAGACCCAGACGCAAGCCAAACTGCTTGTACTTCAATCCATATTCGCCATAGATGCCCAGCACGTGCTGCCTGTGCAGGTTGTCACCGCTCCCCATGAGGCCTGTCTCAGCCCACTCGTCACCTGACGTGCGACGGCGATAGTCGGTGTTGTGGCTGTCGTTGATGCGATAGATGTACTTAGCGCCGACGTTGAGCGTGTGCATCGTGTCCAGCGGCAGGGTGTAGTCGGCTTGGAAAGTATTCTCCAGTGACCGCCCGTCGCTCGTCTGCCACTGTTCGTAAGGGGTATAATTCTCCGTATCGAAGACCCGGGTCATGTTGTCGGCATCGATTGGCGTGTTGTCCATCCTGTAGGAGAAGACAAACGTCTCACCCTCGCGGCGCGGCGACAAATGCTGGTAGTCGAGGCTAAGGTTGGCAGTCCCGTAATGGCTCTTGGTCGCAGTCCCGAGCCCGTAGCCGTACAGTTTGCCGCCAGCCACGTCACGTGCGTCGGACCAAGCGTCCATGAATACATCTTGGCGCACATCATAGTAATTGCCGGTGAGCGACAGCAGGTTGAGCGAGTCGATTTCAAAACTTGCCTCCAATGTAGCGAACTGCGCCTTGGCTTCCACGTTGGTGTTGTCGCTGACGACTGTCGCCTTGGCCACGGGCGACGGCGAGAGGTAGTCCAGTTCAGAGCGCAAAGACACAGGCCATGAGTTGTAGCGGGCATAGCCGTAGTTGGCGGCAAGCGAGAGCCTGCCGACCTTGACCGTCCCATATCCATGGGCTTGGTATCCATTGTTATTGACATAAGCCCCTGCCAGCGACACGTTGTAGCCCTCGAGTGCCGCGCCGGTGGTCACGATGTTGATGATGCCTCCCACGCCCTCGGCATCATATTTCGCACCGGGCTGCGTGATGACTTCCACTTTCTTTATGGTCGATGCGGGCATTGATTTGAGCACTTCCTTGGCATTGTTGCTCATCATGGTGTTGGGGCGGCCATTGACATACACCTTGAAATTTGTACTGCCGGCCAATGACACGTTGCCGTCGCCGTCCACCGAGAGCATCGGCACCTTGCGCAGCATCTCGCTGGCCGTGGAGGAAGCCGCCTGCGGGTCGTCCTCGACGCTGTAAGCTATCTTGCCCGCCTCGACCCGCACCAGAGGTTTCTTGGCGGTGACTGCCACCTCGTCAAGGATTTCCACGTCATCGGCAAGCAGCACTGTGCCGAGGTCGGTGCGGCCACGGGCAGTGAAGTCGCGCACGGCAGTCACCTTGCCGAGCATCGACACCGTGAGGCGGTAGCCGCCCTCGCCGGGCAAACCAGTGTCAAACCGCCCGTCATCGTCAGTGAGCAGCGACCTCACCGGTTCTTTCGCCGCAGGTTGGCGGTAGATGAGCACTGTCGCGTAGGGTAGTGGGGCGGATGTCAACGAATCGACCACCAGTCCCTCGACTTCAATTTGTCCGCCCTTGTCTTGAGCTGCGAGCGGTGAGGCGGCAAACAGCAATGTGGCCACCAGCAGCAATGATGCCATGCGGCGCATGGATGCCAGTTTGTCCAAAACAACAACTCCCATGTCAGTCCCTTCCATCATCATTTATTTCCTTTTTTGATTTGTATGTTTCGTACATTTTCCCCAATTCGTCCGCCGTGATGCCCAGCAGGTCGGCTTGCTCAAAGAACTGCGGGACCTCCTCCGAGATGAAACGCTCACGCCGTGCGGCCGCAATCCTCTCGGGGGCATCGGCGGAGACGAAGTAGCCAAGGCCGCGTTTGTTGTAGATCACTTCTTGCCTTTGCAGCAGTTCGAATGAGCGCATCACCGTGTTGATGTTGACCTCAAGCATCGCGGAGTAGTCCCTCACCGACGGGATGCGGGTGTCCGGGGCGTGGATGCCCCGGATGATGTTGTCGCTGATGCGGTCGGCTATCTGGACGTATATCGGTCTTTTGTCCTTGAAATCCATAGGCAGTTGTTGTCACAGTTGCATCCTCTTCATCTTGCGGTAGGGCCAAACGATGAAGAATGCCACGACCAACACGTGCACCACCCAGCAGAAGGCCTCTATCCAAGCATCCCACTCGTGACTGATGATGTCGCCCTCGATGTGTATCTCGCCGTGGAACTGGTAGCCGTATCTTATCCTGAGCAACACATAGACGAATGCCATCGTCGCGAATGTCATCGCCGCCAGGATTGCCCCGCCGAGCAGCACAGTCTTGAAGAAAGCCCCGCGCCTGAAGAGGAACGACCCGAAGAAGAAAAACGCTGGCACTGAGAACAGCGCGAATGCCCCGCCAATGCCCCAATCCTTGTCCATCGTCAGCACGGCAAGCGGCGAGACAAACCGTACCACAGACGCATCGACAAGCATTGCTGCAAAGGCGCAACGCAACAGTTCTGACACCCCGACCATGCACGCGCCGGCCAACGGCACGATGACAAAGGCCTGGACGAGGCGTGCAACATACTTGTCTGCCGTCGAGGCGGGGAGCAACAGCCACGAGGCGCGTGCCTTGCGGTCTGCAATAACGCTGTTGAGACTGCCGATGCCATAACAAACATAGCAGAATATGAAAGCCCAATAGACCTTGGCCAGCGTGATGTTGATGCCAGCTCTTGTCGTCAGGATAAACAACTCGCTGTTGTGATTGTCGATACTGCCTCCCTCGGCGTATGTCACAAGGAATGCCACCACAGCCAACGCCACACCTATGCCGAGGATGCGGCTGACGTACCACTTGCTCCGCTCGACCAGCTCCTTGCGCAGGATGAGCCACACACGATTGATTGAGAATGTTCCCGTCTTCATCATTTTACCTCCTTATTGAAAAGGTCGCGGGCCTCGGCCGACGACATCATTGCGTTGAACAGCAATTCAAGGTTGACATCAGTCTCATTGCCCTCCTCGGCAGGCACGACCGCCGCCACACCGCCAACAGACGGCTGGGAATAGTAGGCATCGGCTGGCGCGCTGTCGCCGATGACAAAAGACAACCGGCGCGAGACATCCGCCAGCGGGCAGTTGAGCAGCACCGAGTTGCCGTCGAGGATGACCACGTGATCGAGCAGGTTCTCAACGTCACCCACCTGGTGAGTGGAGATGATGACGCACTTGTCATCGTCCATGAATTGCGACAGCACCTTGCGGAACTGGCTCTTGGACGGGATGTCCAGCCCGTTGGTCGGCTCGTCCATCAGCAGCGTTGTCGCACCCGAGGCGAGTGCGAATGAGAGGAACGCCTTTTTCCTCTGTCCCATCGACAGGCTGCCAAGGTTGCAGCCGCGCGGGACTTCAAACTGGTCGAGGCACGATGCCAGATGCTCGTTGTCAAACTGCGGGTAGAACGGGGTGACAACCTTAAGCCAACTCTCCAGCTTGATGGCGGGCAAAGCAAATTCCTCAGGGACGAGGAACACGTCCGACAGCATCTCCGGGCGGCGGGCAAACGTGGCAGTGCCGCGATAGGTCACACTCCCCGCCGTCGGTCTCAGCAACCCGGCGGCGAGATGCAGGAGGGTTGACTTGCCCACACCGTTCTTGCCGAGCAGGCCGCACACCATCCCGCCCCCGAGCTCCAGGTGGAAGCCTGAGAATATCGGCTTGGAGGAGGTGTAACCGAATGACATATCCTGAATCGTTATCATAGTGTAATAGTTAAATAGTATACTGCAAATGTAGGTATCATCCGATGAATCGTGCAAGCATTCCGCCAATTATTTTTAGGCCATACGCCATTTTTCTTCGCTCCATCAATCGTGGGTGGCAAAAACATTAGACCTAATGGACGAAAAGGTTTGATGTTTCTGGGCAAAAGGTCTAATGTTTTGTGGCAAAAGGTCGGATGATTTTCAACCAGGGCTTTTGGCCAAGCCAGGCAGGGCGGTTGGCTCAAAGAATGGAAATGCCGTGACGTGAAGCCTGTCAATGCACCCCCGTCCCAACACCAAGGGCAACCTCGCAAAAAACGAAAAATCCGCACCGACGGAACAGTGGCCGCCAGTGCAGATCAGGCATGAAGCTGGAGCTTTGTCAGTAGATGCTCACCTCGTCAACAAAGAACCATGACGGATGTCCGACACCATAGTGCCAACGCGGGCATTGCTTGGTGCCAGTCACGCTGACCTTGACATAGCGGCCCCGCATGGGAGTGTCGGATTGGACGGTCGCCTGCACAAACTTGACTTGCGGCGAGCGGTCTTCATCGAAATCCTGCGCACCGGCGGTGGTGAAGTTGGCATTGTCCGACGAGATGGCAAACTCGACCCGCAGCGGCTGGAGGATCCATTGGCCAAGCTGCTGCAAGAAGTCGGCCTCGATGGTCGTGAATTCCTTGTCTTCGCCGAGGTCGAGGACAAATTCGCCGTCACAGCCTTCCCAACCGACCCAGCTCTCGACAAATGATGTGCCGCCGAACAGCCCGTCGGTCAAGGCTGTCTCACCAAGGGCTGCATAGCGCGCGGATGGTCCCTTGACCCAAATGACTTTTGCGCCGAGTGCCTTGCTCTTGGCATCCTGTGGCAGGAAACGTTTCGCATAGAGGTCACAATAGTCCTCGGGCGAGTTGTTGCGCTCGTTGAGGGTTGTCACACCGAACTTCCGGCATTGTTGGCGGAAAAGTTCAAGCTTGTCTTTGACGGCATCAACGTCCACCGACGGCGAAGTGCGCGCTATCTCGAGTTCTGAGTAGATGAGCGGCAGGCGTGACAACTGCACGTGCGCCAGTCGGAGCGAGTCATCGGCGACGGCGGCTTCGGCCTTGTCAAACAATTTGTCGTAAGTCTTGAGCAGGTGCTCGTTGAGCATCCCGTCCTTGTGGGATATGGGCGAGTCATAGATCCACAACTCGCCACGGCTGCCAAGCAGTGCGCCCTCCATTATCTTATGGTAACGGAAGAGGTACGGTGTCGCATCACCATAGTAGCCCCGCATGAAGTGAAGCATCAGGGAGTCTGTGTCCTGGTAGGGATCCCACATCAGCTTGCTCAGCACATAGGCCCGCATCTCGGCAAAATCGCAGCCGCGAGTGCCACCTGCCTGTGCAAAATGCATGGTCGCGTTGTGTTGGTGGAAGAGGCGTATGTTGTCTTGCAGTATGTGGAAGTTTGGAAAGCACGACACCATGTTGTCAAAGTTGATGCAATAGTCCCAGACGAAGATGTTGTCCGAGATTGCCGACCAACCTTCGAGTGCGTCGACGAACTCGCGGCCCGAGGCGTTGTCGGTCAGAGGCACCTCGCGTTTGCAGTCTATGTCGCACAGCATTATGTTGACATTGGGCAAGGGGCGGGTGTGACGTGGCGGCTTCATCGTGAAGAGGTAGGCGAGTGTCGAGATTTCCTTGTCGGGGAAACGGGCTGCCAGTTTGTTCATGAACCTGACGTAGGTTCCTGCTTGCGAGCCCTCATATTCGTTGACCGCCTTGCATTCGTCACACGCACAATAGGTGTCATTGCCGTCGTTCTGGCTGACCGAAATTATCTTTTTGCCAGGGTTTGCTTTGAATATCGAGTCGAGTTTGCCAGCCACTATCTCAAACACATCGGGGTTGGTGAGGCACCATTGGGTGTGGTTGCCCAGGTTGCGCCGCCCATTGAAGTAGGCGTAATATTCCGGGTGCTCCTCCCCATAGATGTCCGAGGACAAAAGACGGTCGAATGTGTGTACCCACATGCCATCCACAAACACCTCGTTAGGCTCGTCCAGGCGCATCCATAACTTATATATAGGGTCTTTGGTGCAATAGCTTTGGCTCTGACGATAGCGGAAAGCCGGGGTTTCGCTGTGCTCAATCGGTGGCAACTCTACTGTCTGGCTCTCGGTCAGTGTAAAGGTGTCGTCGGCGTAGTAGTCCACTCCGAGGTATTTCTCAAGCAGGGTCACAACTCCATATATGGCCCCTTTGTCGCCGCCGCTGGTGATGCTCGCGTTGCCGTCAAGGCATCTGATGGTGAACCCATCTTCACCGGCCTGGTCTGTTTCACCACCTATCGTTATGACGTGCTTGGCATTGCCAGGCTCGGTGGTGATGTCGAGCCGTGCCCCGCTGATGCGGCAGACGAAATCTTGCAGCAGGTCTGCTGCCTGCCTGTTGGCCTCGTTGTCCTCGGTCAGGACAATCCGGGCTTTGGTTTTCCCCCTGTCCACCAAAGTCATTTGCGGATAGACTGTGATGGCCGCGCACATCAATGCTGCGGCAGTGATGATTGTTTTTCTCATGTATAGGATTTTTGTTGTTGATTACAGTTGGTCAATGAGCGATTGCAGTTCGTCGCGGATGTCGCGCAGGTGAGTGATGAGTTCGTGGGAACGGTCCACCTGGTCGGGATTGTTCTTCATCATCTGCTTTGCCCCGTTTATGGTCATGCCCCGCTGCTTGAGCAGGTCGCGGATTTTGGCGATGGTGTCGATGTCCTCCTTGGTGTAGATGCGGATGCCGGTGCTTGTCCGTCGCGGGTGGACTTCATCAAAATTTTTCTCCCACACACGCAATGCCGAGGTTGTCACGTCGAGGATCTCGGCTACTTCCTTTATCGAATAGTAAATCTTCTCTGCCTTGTATTTGTTGAGTGCCATGTCAAATCCCTGTCAGTGTCAGTCCATCATGTTGCCACGGGTCTCTGCGGCCTTTATCATCTCGTCATATTCTTCCGGGGTCAGGTCCATGTAGTAGTAGTTCACCGGGTTGACGGTGCGCCCCTTGACTATCACCTCGTAGTGCAAATGAGGCCCCGTGCTCTTGCCAGTGTTGCCGACGTGCCCGATCACCTGCCCTCGGACCACCCGCTCGCCGCGCCGCACCGACATCTTGCTCATGTGTGCGTAGCGGGTCTTGTAGCCATAGCCATGATCTATGACTACGCAGTTGCCATAGCCGCTCTCCCAGCCGGCATCTTCCACCGTCCCGTCGCCTGTGGCGTAGATGTCCGTGCCGATTGGTGCGGAGAAATCCATCCCGGCATGGTAGCGCACTGTGCCATAGATGGGGTCTATGCGGTTGCCATAGCCCGAGGCCATGTGCTTGAGGTTCTTGCTTGCGACTGGCTGGATGGCGGGGATGCACCGGTACATCTCGTCCTTGCTGCGGTAGAGGTCGGTTATCTCGTCAAAGGAGACCGATTGCACGTAGAGCTGCCGTTTCAACAAATCAAGTTTTGCGGTCGTGGCAATGACCAATTGGGCGTTGCCAAGGTTCTCAAGTGAATCGTAGCGGGCTGTGCCGGCAAAGTTGAAAGCGCGCACGTCATCTGGTATGGGGTCGGAATTGAACATGACCCGGTAGAGGTTGTCATCCCTCTGCCTGATGTCGCCAAGCACTGCAAGGGCTTCGTCCAACTCACGCGACATGAGTTTGTAGTGTGACAAAAGGCGGCTGTTCTCATTCCTGAGTTCCTTTTCCGACGGGAGCCCGAAGAACATTATCAGGACGATGAACACGACAGCAGCCACCCCGGCATTGGCGAAAAACCGCCTTATGGCCGTGATGGCGCGGTGCTTGAACGTGGGATATATCCTGTCGTAGGCTTGGGTCTTGGGGTTGTATTTGTAATATACCTTGCGCATCGCCGTGACAACGGGGCTTTCGGCCGACTTTATGCAATATTTTGCGTTAAAAGGATGGGCAAAAATAATAATTAGGTATATCTTTGCAAATCATTTTTCGGTTTATTAACTCCTTGTAAATGCGTATGTAACTATGATGACTGCTAATGAAATCAGGGAATCATTCAAGAAATTCTTCGAGGGCAAAGGACACCACATCGTGCCGTCCGCGCCCATGGTCATAAAAGATGACCCGACGTTGATGTTTACCAACGCGGGCATGAATCAATTCAAAGACATCATCCTCGGCAACCAACCAGTGAAATGGCCTCGTGTGGCTGACTCCCAGAAGTGTTTGCGCGTGAGTGGCAAGCACAATGACTTGGAGGAAGTGGGGCATGACACCTACCATCACACGATGTTCGAGATGCTTGGCAACTGGTCCTTCGGCGACTACTTCAAGCGCGAAGCAATCTCTTGGGCATGGGAATACCTTGTGGACGTGTTGAAGCTCTCACCCGACCGCCTCTATGCCACGGTCTTCGAGGGCAGCCCGTCCGAAGGACTTGAGCGTGACGATGAGGCCGCGCGCTACTGGGAACAGTTCTTGTCAAGGGAAAGGGTCATCAATGGCAGCAAACACGACAATTTCTGGGAGATGGGGGACACCGGGCCGTGCGGGCCGTGTTCGGAGATACACATCGACTTGCGCAGTGATGAGGAACGAAAGGCTGTCGATGGCCTCACGTTAGTCAACAAGTCGCACCCCCAAGTAATAGAAATATGGAACCTCGTCTTCATGCAGTACAACCGCAAAGCCGACGGGTCTCTCGAACCTTTGCCGAAGCGTGTCATCGACACCGGCATGGGCTTTGAGCGATTGTGCATGGCATTGCAGGGCAAGACATCCAACTATGACACCGACGTGTTCCAACCGCTCATCCAGTCGATAGCGGCGATGTCGGGCAAACGTTACGGCGACGATCCCAAAGCTGACGTTGCAATGCGCGTCGTGGCAGACCACATCAGGACGATAGCCTTCTCGATAACCGACGGGCAACTCCCTTCTAATGCCAAGGCGGGCTATGTCATCCGACGCATCCTGCGCCGTGCTGTGCGCTACGGCTACACGTTCCTGGGACAGAAAAGCGCGTTCATGTACAAACTGGTGCCTGTCCTCGTCAATGATATGGGGGCTGCCTATCCAGAACTTGAGGCGCAGCAGACGCTCATAACCAAAGTCCTCCGCGAAGAGGAGGAGGCTTTCCTCCGCACTCTTGAGACGGGGATACGTCTTTTGGATAAGGTTTCCGACGATGCCATCGCATCAGGTGCCAAGCAGATAACGGGCAAGGAGGCCTTCACGCTCTATGACACCTACGGTTTCCCGCTCGACTTGACCGAGCTCATCCTGAGGGAAAAGGGCTTGGATGTCGATGTCGATGAGTTCAACGTCGAGATGCAGAAGCAAAAGGAACGTGCCCGCAACGCTGCAGCCGTTGAGACCGGCGACTGGACTACGCTGGCAGATGGCACGACGGAGTTTGTAGGATACGATTGCACCGAACACGAATGCTGCATCCTCCGCTACCGCCAAATCACACAGAAGAACAAAACCTACTGGCAGATAGTACTCGACAAGACCCCATTCTACGCCGAGATGGGCGGACAAGTGGGAGACAAGGGCGTCATCGTCAGTGAAAACGAGACGATAGACATAGTGGACACGCGACGTGAGAACAATCTCATCGTCCATATCGCGGCGAAAGCCCCACAGGATCCGACGGCCGACTTCATGGCTTGTGTCGATGTGGACAAGCGCAACGCCTCGGCTGCCAACCACACAGCCACACACTTGCTGCACGCTGCATTGAGGGAAGTGCTCGGCACGCACGTTGAGCAGAAAGGTTCGCTCGTCACTCCCGACAGCCTGCGTTTTGACTTCTCGCATTACCAAAAGGTGACTGACGAGCAGTTGAGGCAAGTCGAGAGGATAGTCAACAACCACATCCGCGAGAACATAGCATTGTGCGAATACCGTGACCTGCCCATATCCGAAGCCCGTGAGATGGGAGCGATGGCATTGTTTGGAGAAAAATATGGCGACAAGGTGCGTGTCGTCCGCTTCGGCGAATCAGTCGAGCTTTGCGGCGGCGTGCACGCCCATTCGACAGGCGAAATAGGCATGATGGTCATCACTGCCGAAAGCTCCGTTGCCGCAGGTGTCAGGAGGATAGAAGCCATCACCGGCGAGAAAGTGGAAGACCTCCTCGACGTGACCCGCGACACCATCGCGCGGCTCGGGGCGTTGTTCAACAACGTGCCGGACGTGGAAAATGCGATAAGGAAGCACCTTGAGGAAAATGCCGACCTGAAAAAACAGGTGGCGGAATTCCTCAAAGAGAAGACCGCATCCCTCAAGCAGAAGCTCATCGCCGATGCCACCAACATCAACGGTCTGACCCTTGTACGCCTCAAAGCACCCATCCCGGCCGACATAGTGAAAGACTTGGCATTCCAGATAAGGAACGAAATCAAGGAAGACCTTCTCTTCGTCGCCGGCACACTTGACAAAGGCAAGCCGATGCTTACCGTAATGCTCTCGGACAACCTTGTTGCAGCAGGCATGAACGCCAGCGCGATGGTCAAGGAGGCTGCCAAGCTCATCCAAGGCGGCGGAGGCGGGCAAAAACACTTCGCCACCGCCGGCGGCAAGAACCCTGATGGGCTCGGGCAGGCCATAGAGAAAGTCATCGAGATGGCGCAGGCACACTGATCATCACGCCGACGCGACACATTCAAAGGGCTAAGGTCGTCAGACCTTAGCCCTTTGCTTTCCCCTGCCAGCAGTGCGCCTCGGCAATCGCGCCGCCAGCACTATATATAATAATGGTATGAGCCTATCCCTCCAGCATCTTGCTCCGACGCAGGTAGTCCGCATCGTCGGCATAGATGAACAGCAACGTCCCGTCCTTGATGAGGTCTATGATCCTCCGCGCCTCACTGCGTGGCACAGCAGGGCAACCGAAGCTGCGTCCCAGCCTTACCCCCTGTGCCGCGAGAGCCGGGTCGCAGTAGTCAGCACCGTGCACCACTATCGCGCGGCGCATCGCATTGTCGTTGATGCCACGTTCCAACCCGTCGAGGCGGAGCGAATAGCCGTTGTTCCCGCGATAGGTCCCCCGCGTGCGGTAAAAGCCGAGCGAACTCATGTGCGACCCCTCCCTGTTGGAGAAAGCGCGGGCATAAAGACCTCCGCTGCCCTTGCCATGCGACACGTGCGAGGCACACAGCAGCCGCACGCGCTCGATGTCGATGACAAACAGCCGCTCGGCCGTCGAAGGTTTGGAGAAGTCTATCACCGTCAGCACCCCGCGCCCGTCGCCACCGGCACGCTCATATCCCTCCATGGCACAGTCAAAAGCCTTGCGGCTCAACCGCCCCTGCAAGTGCAGCGAGTCATAGACGTTGGCATAGCGCACCGTCTCGACGACTGCGCCATCATCAGCCGCCGCCATGTCATCACTGTCATAAAAGGACAAGCACCCCATGCCCGCCGCCGCAAGGACCATGGCAAAAAGAATTTTCCTCATTGGCAAAAATCATTTTGGGCGCAAAAATACTCAAAACCAACGCGCCCGGCCCTATCCGTCATGTTAAAAACAGTGCACCGCCTCCCCTTGCCGCCGCTCCTTTCGCGCCGCCCTTGACATGGCTGCATGGCGTGATTCTCCCCGCTTGGCGGGGAATCGTTGGCGGATGCGTGTGGCGCGATGGTTGCGCGGGACATACCTCTCTGCCACCGCCGTTGCTTGCTTAAATTGGATGGGTCGGGGGGTAAAGTCATGGGCATCAGGCAGGAACTTCCATCAGGCCTGGCATAAAATTGGATTGCCCGGTGCTTAAAGTTCATCATGTCCTGACACAAAGTATATTCAGAAGTTTTGTTTATATATTCAAAAGTTCTGTTTATATAAACAAAAGTTCTGAATATATAAACAGAACTTTTGTTTTTACTTTATGCGCCGGGCAATCTGACTTTATGTACTACTTGATGGAACTTTTCATGCCGGATGGCGAAGTTTGCGTCTGATGCCGCCGGCGAGTTGCTTTAAGGCAAAAAAGGTCGCGGCTGGTGGCAGGGTGTCATGTCTTTTTATGCAAAAAGCATTAAAAGCCTTGCAATTTTGATTAACTTCGACCGCTGAATCAATTAAAATCCAATACGACGAACAGATGAACAGGAATTTTTCGACGCTAATCGCCGCCGCCGGGCTGTGCGCTTTAGCCGCTTGCTCGCCAAAGGGTGAGGTCAAGAGTTACAACGAGGGAATCAACATCATCCCGTGGCCGCAACACGTCGAGGCGGGGCAGGGTGTCTTCACTCTGGACGACGGGATGTCGTTTGCCTGCCAGACGGACGAGGCGCGGACGGTGGCAGACTATTTCGCCGCCAAGATCGCGCGCTCGACGGGCTATGACATCGAGGTCGACGCGGAGGGCGAGATTGCCCTTGTCATCGACACCGCCGCTGTCAGGGAGGACGAGGGCTACACGTTGGATGTCACTCCTGACGGGGTGAGGGCTGTGGCACGGACGGGGCAGGGCTTGTTCTACGCCATGCAGAGCTTCATGCAGTTGCTCCCGGCTGAGATCGAGGCATCCGGGCGCGTCAAGGGCATTGCCTGGCAGGCGCAGGCCGTGAGCATCGAGGACGCGCCGCGCTTTGCCTATCGCGGGACGATGATTGACCCGTGCCGCCACTTCATGCCTGTCGAGGACATAAAAAAGCAGCTCGACGTGTTTGCGTTGTTCAAGCTGAACCGTTTCCACTGGCATCTGACAGACGATCAGGGTTGGAGGATTGAGATAAAGAAGTATCCGCGCCTGACCGAGGTCGGTGCCACGCGCACCGAGGGCGAGGGCTACGAGCACAGCGGTTACTACACGCAAGAGCAGATCAAGGATGTTGTCGCATACGCCGCAGAGCGTCACATCACGATAGTCCCCGAGATAGAAGTGCCTGGTCACGCCATGGCGGCCATCGCCGCCTATCCCGAGCTGTCGTGCCAAGGCAAGCAGCTCTCGCCGAGGATAATCTGGGGCGTTGAGGACATCGTGCTGTGCGCCGGCAAGGACGAGACATTCGACTTTTTTGCCGACGTGATACGCGAGGTCGCGGCACTCTTCCCGGGCGAATACATTCACCTCGGCGGCGACGAATGCCCCAAGACGAGTTGGGAGCGTTGCCCGCTGTGCCAGAAAAGGATAAGGGAGGAAGGTCTCTATGCCGACGGCAAGCACACGGCAGAGCAGAGGTTACAGAGTTACTTCGTCTGCCGCATGGAGGAAGTGGTCAATGCTTGCGGCAAGAAGATGATAGGCTGGGACGAGACGCTTGAGGGCGGCATAGCCCCGTCGGCTACCATCATGTCATGGAGAGGCAACGACGGGGGCATCCAGTCGGCACTCCTCGGGCATGATGCCATAATGGCACCGGCGGGCGAGGGGCTTTACCTCGACCTTTACCAAGGGGACAGCAAGGTCGAGCCTGTGGCCATCTATGGCACTTCGTTGCTGAGCAAGACCTATTCTTATGACCCTGTGCCGGACACGCTCGTGGCAATGGGCAAGGCTCATCACATCCTCGGCGTGCAGGGCAACGTGTGGTCGGAGTATCTGTATGACCTCGACTTGCGCGAGTACCGCACCTATCCCCGTCTGCTGGCGGTGTCCGAGATAGGGTGGACGGAGACGGCAAACAAGGACTATGATGACTTCTGCCGTCGCTTGGAGAATGCTTACGTCCGCCTTGACGGGCACGACATCAACTATCACATCCCGATGCCCGAACAGCCGTACGGTTCGTGCGATTACGTGGCATTCACCGATTCGGCTGTCGTCGAATTCACCACTTCGCGTCCGGTCAAGATGGTCTACACCCTCGATGGCAGCGAGCCCACACAGGAGTCCAGCGTCTACTCCGGGCCGTTGACTTTCACCGCCGACGGCGTTGTCAAGATTGCCAGCGTGCTGCCTTCGGGCAAGATGAGCCGTGTGCGCACCATCAATGTAGTGCGGCAAACGCTCGCCCCGTCGGTCGATGCGGGCAAGACGGCCAAGGGGCTGGAGATGGATGTCACCTACGGGTATTACCTCAACATGGATGAATTCAACGCCGCGACCGAGCCCGTCGCCGTCAGCAAGGTGATCGGGGACACCAAGGAATTGATAACATTCGGCAAACCCAACGACAGTATGCGCGATGTCAAGCAGTATGGCGCGGTGACGCAAGGCTACATCGACGTGGCTGAGGACGGTGTTTACTACTTCTCCACCGAGTTCGAGCAGCTCTGGATTGATGGCCAGCTGCTGATAGACAATACGGGCGAGGTCAAGAAGTTCTGCCGCCGCGACAAGTCCGTAGCACTCGCCAAGGGCAAGCATGAGATCAAAGTCGTCTTCCTCGGGCACATCATCGGAGGTTTCCCCTCAAACTGGGGCGAAGGTGACGTGAGGATGCGCAAGTCGGATGCTGAACAATGGACGAGGGTGACGGGTGACGTGCTCTCGCACAAACTGTGACATTGACGGAACACTTAATACCATTATTAATATGAAACTGACAACACTGCTGCTCAGCCTGTCCCTCCTTGCAGGTACTGCCACCGTGGCGGCCCAGGACATCATCCCCTTGCCGCAAAAGGTAGAAGTGCAAAAAGGCAAGCTGAGCATTGGCAAACCACTGAACATCGTGACAAACCTCACGGGAGCCGACAAGGACGACCTCGTGGGATTCATCCAAGACTCGCCGCTGCCCGTGACCTGCACGGGCAAGAACAGCAGCAGGAACTACCTGCGCCTGACCATAGCCCCCGACGCCGGACATGGCGACGAGGGTTATGCCCTGACCGTCACTTCGCGTGGAGCGGAGGTCGTGGCTGGGACGACGGCAGGACTGTTCTACGGATTCCAGTCGTTGTTGCAACTGGCTGAGGCGAATGACTTCAAATCGATAGATGCCGTCAGCATTGAGGACGCGCCCCGGTTCCAGTACCGTGGGTTGCACCTTGACGACTCGCGGCACTTCACCAGCAAGGAATTCGTGAAAAAGCAGCTCGACGCACTGGCACGCTACAAGATGAACCGCTTCCACTGGCACTTGACGGACGGTGCTGGGTGGCGCATCGAGATAAAGAAATACCCGCGCCTGACCAACTTCGCCGCATGGAGACCGTATGACACATGGAAAGAGTGGTGGCGTGCCGACCGCCACTACTGCGACCAGGACGACCCGAGGGCGTATGGCGGATACTATACGCAGGAAGATGTCAAGGAAATCGTCGAATATGCCCGCCAGCGGCACATCACCATCATCCCCGAGATAGAGATGCCTGGGCACTCCGAGGAGGTGTGCGCTGCCTATCCGCTCTTGTCCTGCGCCAATGATATGTATAAGAATTCCGACCTGTGCATAGGCAAGGAGGCCACATTCGCCTTCCTTGAGGACGTGCTGACAGAGGTGATGGCACTCTTCCCGTCGCACTACATCCACATAGGCGGCGACGAAGCCGCCAAGAGCGGCTGGGCAAACTGCCCCGATTGCCAGAAGCGGATGAAGGATGAGGGGCTCAAGGATGTCGATGAGTTGCAGAGTTACATGATCCACCGCATCGAGCAATTTGTTAACAGCCACGGCCGCGACATCATCGGGTGGGACGAGATCCTCCAGGGCGGCCTTGCCCCCAACGCCACCGTCATGTCTTGGCGTGGCGAAGAGGGTGGCATCAATGCTGCCAAGGCGAAGCATGATGTGATAATGACCCCGGGCGAGTTCTGCTATCTCGATTCCTACCAGGCCGACCCGTCTGGCGAACCGGAGGCCATCGGCGGCTATCTCACGTTGGAGAAAGTCTATTCCTACGACCCGGTCCCGGCAGAACTTGACCCGTCGGAGCGTCATTACATCCTCGGCGTGCAAGGCAACGTGTGGAGGGAATATATGCCCACGGAGGAGCACACCGAATACATGATCTATCCGCGCATAATAGCCCTGTCCGAGGTCGGATGGACCGAGCCGCAGCGCAAGGACTGGCAAGATTTCCGCCGCAGGGTGAACGCTGAGATACCGCGTCTCAGGGAGATGGGCTACAACGCTTTTGCCCTGTCAACCGACATCGAGACACCGATGCGGGTGGATTATGCCAAACGTGAAATAAAGGTGGCGTTGACTTGTGAGAGGCTTGGTGTTGACATCCGCTACACCCTCGACGGCAGCGAGCCGTCCGCCTCGTCGCCTGTCTACAAGGATTCGCTGACAGTCACCGGCACGACATTGCTCGCGGCGAAGGCTTTTGCCGGGTCAGAGCCGGTCGGCAAGACATTGCACACGCGCATCGACTGCCACAAGGCTTTGGGCAAGCCTGTGACATTGGGCGAACCGCACTCGGCAAACTATCCCGCATCGGGGGCGGCGACACTCACCGACGGCTATCGCGGGGGCAAAGGCTATGGCGACGGGCGATGGCTGGGATTCCTCAACAACAACCTCGACGCCATGATAGACCTCGGCGCAGTGACAGACATCAATTACATCGAGATGAAGTCGATGCAGGCCAAAGGTCCATACGTCTGGTTGCCGCAATACGTGCAGTTGCAGGTGTCTGACGACGGAGTAAACTTCAAGGACATCGCAAAGCTCACCCACGACATCTCGACCGAGCGCGAGGAAGTCATCTTCCACGATTTCGTGTGGAATGGACAGACCCGTGGCAGGTACGTCCGTTGCTATGCGCCAATCGTTGACATAGACGGCGCATGGATCTTTGTCGATGAGATAGTGGTGCAATAATCCCGCCACATCGACCGATGGCACGCCGGCGGCGTTGCATGGGACCAGAGCCCAAGCAACGCCGCCGCTTTTATGCCCAAAGATGCCGTCGTCGCGGGGTGCTTTGTAAGTGCGACTTACAATCTTTGTAAGTGCCACTTACAAAACACCCTGTCCGCGTGGCTCCCTATGCCACGGCCGCGGCTCCCTGCCGCAATGACAAAAAGGCTGCGCACCGTCGTGATGCGCAGCCTTTTAAGCATTGGATGACCTGAGGGTCAGCGGAGGACTTTGAACACTGCGTCGCCAATCTTCACCACATAGACCCCGGCACGTGGCAACTCGATTGAGAAGTCTGTGTCGGTGGACGATGACAGGTATGTGCATACGCCGTCCGTCGTGTAGACTGCGACTGCCTCGCAATCAGGGTTGCAGATGTTGAGACGGCCATCCATGACGTAGGCATTGCGCCCATCGACGACTTGCTCGTCAAGACCCACAAGACCGGTAACGACCATGAGGTCGGAGAAGTAGCTTGATGCGTCAAGGTTGCCATCACTGTCTACGTACAGAGCCGAGACGCAATAGGCGAATACATCACCGTCGCGGACACCACTCACCGGCACGTAGGTAAATGTCTCCTGGGTCTCTGTGTAGAAGTAAGGCACTTCGGTGACTTCACCCAGTGCGAGAGACTGCCAGATGTGGAGGTCGTCAAAGATGAGGTTGCCCATCCCGGTGTCAGCGTAGATTGAGATGTAGCATTGCTCCGTGCCGCCTTGGAGCGTGCAAGAGACATCGGTGAACTCGTCGCTTACTGCAATCTGCTTGCTGTCAATCAATTCGTCGGTCAAGGCGTTGACCAACTGCACTGTCATTGATGACACATCTATGCCGATGACTGACATTTCGAGCATTATCTTGCCGCCTCCGTTGCTCAGGTCGAGTATCGGGGACTGGAGTATGCCGGGCGTACCAAGAATATCTGCATAAACGTTTGATATGCCAAGCATCCCGTCAACAAACGCTGGCAGCTGTGCGTACCAGTCGGCGCGGTCAAGGAATTGGTCAAGATAAGTATACGTGTAAAGCATCGGGTTGTCAATCGTGCCTCCAGTTTCCGTTATTGACGAGAAGTCGGTGTTGAGGATGTCAAACTGCTCGTTGTCCTTTAACGCCGTGTGCGCCAGGTAGGTGTAGAATGAGTAATAGTTTGCATTCTCGACCTCTGACCAATTGGCGGTGAAGCCGTCGGGAGTCACACCGGTCGCAGGCAGTACTTCGGGCACATCAAGGTAATCCACGACCTTCTCGACAAGCATCGGGGTGGATTCGGATGATTGCTTCTCTGCGTTCTTTGCGATCACGGTGAAGTAGTATTCCTTTGTCGGGTCAAGCCCCTCCACTCGATATGATGTGCCAGTCACCTCTTTATTTTCCAGGAAGTAGTCACGTGTCTGTGTCTCGGCGACAGTGTAAGTGAAATCGTCGATTGCAAAGTTGCCTGCATCCTTGGAGTAGGTCAACTTCAACTGGCGTGTCCCGGCAGGCAGTATGTCGTCAAAACCTACGAACTGGCCTCCTTTGTCCATTATGTCTGGTGTGAGATATGCCAAGTCGCTCCACACTCCGTCAGACATGAGTGAGATGACGACGCGGCTTGTGCCGCTTGCATCTTGCGACTTCGCCCAGAATGATAACGAGGTGATGTCCCTGTCCGTCTCGATAGTCTGTATATAGTCCCCTGTGGCATCAAAAGACAACGAAACGGATGGTGAGTAGTAGTTGCCCTCGGTAGAGTATATCTCGCGGCTTGTCCCGTTGGTTGAGACGTCAAACTCGACGTATTCCGAGTGGACAGACTGGTTTTTGTCATAGTATTTGCCACCTTGTGTCGGGACGAGGCCGTCAAAGTTCTCGATGAATTCTGTCGGACGCCCGTCACTCCCGACTGTGAATACGCTCAGCAGGTAGGATGTCGCTTCATCGACCGCACTCCATGACGCGGTAAACGACGTGCCGTCATAGTCCGTCGGGCTTACAGCGACAGGGGTCTTTAGCACATCGCGCTGTGTGATCCTGACATCATCGATGAAACAAGAGGAGCTGTAACAGTAGAATTGTACAACAGTCGTTGCCGTGCAGTTGGTCAGCTCGACATTGCACTCGGTCCACTCGTCCGTCACCTCAGCATAATAGGTATAGGGTTGCACGGCATCATCGTCTCCCCACATCACCATGAAAATGTCATTGGAGGCACCATCTTCTAGGCGCACCCTCAGGCTGAACATGGCAGTGCCATTGTCGGACGACAAATCAACCAACGGGGTCGTCATGAAACCAGGGTAGCCGTCGGATGCTGTGCCCAGATAAGCCACACCGCCTGCTTGGAAAATGCCGTCGCCGTTCCATCCTGGCTGCAAAGTGTAGCTGTCAGGCACATCCCCCAACTGTCCGCCTGTGATGCTCGTGGCATCTGGTGCATCCTCCGAACCTTTGGTGAATTTGCTGAAGTCTTCATAGAGGACTTCCACCGTCTCCTCGGCTTTGGGTGCTTTCATCATGCGTGACAAGTCCAATGTCACGGTGTTGGCAGGCTTGCCTTCAGGTTTGACACGTTCCATGGCCCTGGCATCAATTCTCTCGGCAGGGGCGCGGTGTTGCAGTCTCCTTGGCAAGTCTTTTGGCGTTTGCGCCGACAACCCTGCGGGCAGTAAGAGCAGGGATGACAACAAAAGCGTAAAACTTTGTTTCATAAGGCTTATACATTTAAAATTAAACATAGAAATATCAGAATCAACATCTTCTGCAAGTCTTTTCCCCCTCACATTTGGCTGTATGCGCAGAGTGGCTGTCAAAGGGCTTGAAGACGCTTTGCCTCAAAGATAAACTTCTTTTCACAGAATCAAACACATTGCAAGCAAAATGCTACCGCTTTTTCATCCTTTGTCGTCATTAGTCATGCAAATAATAGAAAAGCTAAGCCTAAATGCCATCGACAGTTTAAAAACTTGGAATCGCCTCTGGCACATTATCCATTGGCGCGGGCTAACAATCTTTCAGCCGTTTTGATTTTCTGATATTCGGATTACATCCTATGATTTATTTTTTAACTTTGTAAACATCAAACATACCGTACTATGGAAGCAGACAACAAGGCCATCGCTCAGACACGGGACGAAGAAATGATTCAGAAGGGATTCCAAGAGTTGATAAACGATTACTTGGCGACAAAGCACAGGAAGAAAGTAGAAATCATCACCAAGGCATTCAATTTCGCGAACCAGGCTCACAAGGGAGTCAAAAGACTGTCAGGTGAACCCTACATCATGCACCCCATAGCCGTCGCAAAGATAGTCTGCAATGAGATAGGTCTCGGCTCGACATCCATCTGTGCCGCCTTGCTGCATGACGTCGTGGAGGACACAGAGTACACTGTCGAGGACATTGAGAACCTTTTTGGCCCGAAGATTGCCCAGATTGTCGATGGCCTTACAAAGATTTCAGGCGCTTGTTTCAGCGACAAAGAGTCTGCACAGGCGGAGAATTTCAAGAAGCTGTTGCTAACGATGTCAGACGACATCCGTGTGATACTCATCAAGATCGCCGACCGCCTGCACAACATGAGGACACTTGGTGCGCAGGCTCAGAACAAGAAGTACAAGATTGCCGGGGAGACACTCTTCCTCTATGCACCGCTGGCAAACCGTCTCGGACTGAACAAAATAAAGCAAGAGCTCGAAAACCTCAGCTTCAAGTACGAACATCCGGATGAATTCCAGGCGATTGTCGATAGGTTGAACGAGTCAGCCGCCGAGCGCGACAAAGTTTTCGAGCAATTCAAAGCCCCAATCATCGAGCGTCTCGACAAGATGGGCTTGAAGTACAACATCATTGCACGTGTCAAGTCGCCTTACTCCATCTGGGCAAAGATGCAGGCCAAGAAGATAACGATGGATGAGATCTACGACATCATGGCAGTGCGCATCATCTTTGACCCGATGACACCAGATGACGAGTACAATGAGTGCTTTGACATCTATGTCGCCATTTCAAAGATTTACAAGCCGCACCCCGACCGTCTGCGCGATTGGGTGAGCCATCCCAAGTCAAACGGTTATCAAGCCTTGCACGTGACCTTGATGGCGCAAAACGGACAGTGGATCGAGGTGCAAATCAGAAGCCGCCGCATGAACGACATTGCCGAGCATGGATTCACCGCACACTGGAAGTACAAGGAGGGAGGCGGTTCCGAGGATGAGGGAGAGTTGCACAAATGGTTGCAGACCATCAAGGAAATCCTTGACGACCCGCAGCCTGACGCGATGGATTTCCTGGACACAATCAAGCTGAATCTCTATGCCAACGAGATATTCGTATTCACTCCCAAGGGCGACATCAAGACCATCCCGCAAGGGGCAACGGTGCTCGACTTCGCATTCATGCTTCACACTGAGATGGGATTGAACTGCATCGGCGCGAAGGTCAACCGCCGCCTCGTGCCGCTCAGCTACAAATTGCAGAGCGGAGACCAAGTTGAAATCCTCACCTCCAAACAGCAACGCATCACATCCGCCTGGCTTGACTTTGTTACCACCGCCAAAGCGAAGAACATCATCATGTCTTTTGCCAAGAAAGAGCGCGCCGCAAACATTGCGGCCGGTGAGAAAAAGGTCGATGAGTTCTTTGAGAAAAACGCAATCAAGCAGACCGAAACCAACATCAACAAACTCTGCACCCTCCACCAACTCGCCACGCGGGACGATCTGTGCGAAGCGGTCGGCGCAAACAAGGTGACTCTTGGCGACGAGGACAAGAATGAGTTGCGGGAACGTCAGAGTTGGATGAAATACCTCACATTCTCATTTGTCGCAGGCAACAAGGACAAGAAAGGCGAATCCCAGCAACCCGAACCCATAGACAAGAAGAAAACCATGTTGCTGACAAGTGACAAGCTCGACAAGACATACGTCATTTGCGATTGCTGCCGACCAATCCCGGGCGACCCCATATTGGGATTCATCGATGACAACGGCATTGTGCGCATCCACAAGCGGCATTGCGAAGTCGCCATGCGCCTGAAGAGCAGTTTTGGCAACAGGATCATCGCAGCCGAATGGGATGTCCACAAGGACAAGCAGTTCCCTGTCACCCTTGAGGTCTCGGGCATCGACGACATAGGTGTGCTCAACAAGATAACAGAGGTCTTGTCCAAGCAGCTTGGGGTCAACCTCACTGCCATAAACATCAGCAGCAAGGACGGGATCTTCAGAGGCAAGCTCGACCTGCTCGTGCATGATGCCGAGGACATAAAGAACATAAGCGACGCCTTGGAGAAAGTCAACAACATTAAGTCGGTGTTCCGCGAGTAGCCCCCGGCATCGTTCCAGCCAGGCACAAAGCAAACATAGGAGGCGGAGAGGGAATGCCCTCTCCGCCTCCTATGTTGTTCCCACTGCCGAGGTGGGACTAATTCATCTCAAGCCCAGCTTGGCAGCGATTTCTGCCGGGATTGCATCCTTGTGGACAACGATGTTCATCGTCTTGTACTTGGCAAATGCCTTGGATACATACCAGATGCCGTCATATTTTCCAGCCTTTCCCCAAGAGTTTTTCACCATATAGTATTCCTTGCCATTCTGGTCCTTTGCGATGCCGAATATCTGCATCCCGTGGTCGTCCGTCGTTTGCCAGTTGTCAAATGCCACTTGGCGCATCTCTTGTGTCACCTCGATTTCGGGCAATGGGCGGGATGTGAGTTCCTTGGAGCGGTCGGTCGAACTCAGTCCCAACCAACGTGCCATGTCAGAGCCTGTGAGTTCAGCACCTTTTTCAGCGTCGGGCATCACGCCGATGCCGTCCCTTGTGAATCCGACCTCGCTGACATCGCTGCCCCATGCAATAGTATAACCGTTGTCGATGGCGTAGTCAAACACCTGCATCAACTCATCTATCGGCAGGTTGTAGGATTGGCTCCACCTCCAGTTGTCCTGGATTTCCAGCACAAACGGCTGGTAGAATGGATGATGGGTGTAAGAAGTGAGCGAAACATAGTCGCTTGCCTTCAGTCCCGTTGACTCAAAGAACGACTGGGGCGTGTAGGTCTTGCCCTCGTAGACGAATGTCTCGGGGCGTACACCGAGATATGCGTCATAAATCCCTTCAAGTCCCTTGCGCCACAGAGGTTTGTTGTCCGCGCCCATTTGGAGCGAATTGAGTTTGCCCTCGGCGATTGCAGCGACGTAAGCACCTGTGACGGCAGAGAGTTCGGTGTGGTTGGACAGCGTGTCGCCGTACATCACGCCCGGGCGCATCTCTTGTTCCGGCACGAGGCCATAGTGCTCCATGCCATAGAGCACGTCGTAGAACGAACCGCCCTCTGAGAATGACACGTCGCCGTGCGTCCTCACCGTCGTAGTGGCGCGGTCAAGGTAGGTGTTGTAGACGGTGTACATCTCAGAAAAGTCGTATTCACCCTTGCCCATGCGCAACAGTTCCGACTCAAGGAACGAGAATGTCGAGTAGCACCAACAAGTGCCGGCACGGTTTTGGTCTTTTATCGATGTGATGGGGTTTGCCTTTACGGTTGTGAAGACAAAGCCTTCTTCGTTTTTCGTCTCGGGTTTCTTTTTCGCGGCCAGGGAGAGGCTGAACAGTCCCAGCGCGGTGAAAATCAAAGCTCGTTGTATGTGCATGACAAATACTGTTTAATTGGTTTACGATTTGGCAAATATAGGGATTTAGTCGTCAATTGCCTAACGTTGCACCTTTTTGTGCCCTGCGTGCCTCAGACGTTGGCCGCAACCTGAATGCCGTTTCCGGGCTGTCTTTTGTGCTGGGAGAAAACGTGCAGGGTTGGGAGAAAAGTTTATTTTAAGGCTAAATCTATGTATTTGCAGCCTAAGTTTATATGTTTTTAGCTTTAAAACATATAGCTTTAGCCTTAAAACAGGGTTTCCAAGGCGTGCCGCCTGTTTTCCTGTGCCGGCAAAAATGACTACCTTTGCACTTCCATTTTTGGAGCATCACATTTAACGACCTATTACACTGATGATTGACACCTGCAAGACTTTCCGTGGCGGCGATTGGGAGAGCCGCATCGATGTCCGTGATTTTGTTTCGCGCAACCTGACACCCTACGACGGTGATGCCTCGTTCCTTTGCGGGGCGACAGTGCGTACCAAGCACATCTGGCAGATATGCCTTGATGCCCTCGCCGAGGAGCGTGCCAACGGTGGCGTGCGCCACATCGACAACGTGACAGTCTCGACCATAACGTCGCATGGGGCTGGATACATCGACCGCGAGTCCGAACTCATCGTCGGCTTGCAGACAGATGTGCTGCTGGGACGTGCGATGAAGCCGTTCGGGGGCATAAATGTCGTGACCCGCGC
>CALULY010000026.1 GCA_944321635.1 uncultured Bacteroidaceae bacterium
CGCCGCGTGCGGCACAGCGACGACTATGGCATAGCGTGCTGCGTGTCGTTCCAAGACATCGGGCGGCAGATACAGTTCTTCGGCGCACGCGCCAACCTTGCCAAGGCTCTCCTGCTCGCCATCAACGGGGGACGTTGCGAGAACACCGGCACGCTCATGGTCGCTGGCATCCCTGCAATCGAGGGCGATGTGCTGCGCTATGACGAGGTGCTTGCCAACTACAAGGCCGTGTTGGTGCAAGTGGCACGCGTCTACAACGAGGCGATGAACATCATCCATTACATGCACGACAAGTACTACTACGAGAAAGCGCAGATGGCGTTCATTGACACAGACCCGAAGATCAACCTTGCCTACGGCGTGGCGGGGCTTTCGATAGCTGTCGATTCGTTGTCGGCCATCAAGCACGCCAAGGTGCGGGTGGTGAGGAACGAGCAGGGGCTCACAACGGGCTTTGACGTCGAGGGCGATTTCCCCTGCTATGGCAATGACGATGACCGTGCCGACTCGATAGCCGTAGGGCTGACGCACTTTTTCAGCAGTGAATTGAAGAAATTGCCGGTGTACAAGGATGCAGAACCCACGTTGTCGGTGCTGACCATAACCTCCAATGTCATGTATGGCAAGAAGACCGGCGCGACACCTGATGGCAGGGCGGCGGGCGTCCCATTCGCCCCAGGGGCGAATCCCATGCACGGCCGGGATGCAAAAGGTGCTGTGGCTTCGCTGTCGTCTGTCGCCAAACTCGACTATGAGGACGCACAGGACGGGATAAGCAATACGTTCTCCATCGTCCCCAAGTCGCTCGGTGCGACCGATGAGGACAAGATTGACAACCTGGTGGACTTGATGGATGGCTACTTTGCCAAAGGTGCGCACCACCTCAATGTCAATGTCCTCAACCGCGAGATGCTTGAGGACGCGATGGAGCATCCTGAGAACTATCCTCAGTTGACGATACGTGTCTCGGGCTATGCCGTCAACTTCACCAAGTTGAGCCGTGAGCACCAGCTCGAAGTGATAGCCCGTACGTTCCATGGCAAACTCTGACGCGGCAGCGGGACGGACAGTCAGGATCCATTCCTTTGAGTCTATGGGCACTTACGATGGCCCGGGGTTGCGCCTTGTGGTGTTTGTACAAGGGTGCAACTTCAGATGCGCCTACTGTGCAAATCCTGACACTTTGGATTGTGCTGGCGGACGTGATGTCGCCATCGATGAGATTGTCCGCATGGCTGTCAGTGAGCGGCCGTTTTTTGGTCGCCGTGGAGGTGTGACTTTCTCGGGAGGCGAACCGACGTTGCAGGCTGAGGCTTTGCTGCCTCTGTTTGAACGTCTCAAGGAGGAGGGCATACACATCTGTCTCGACACCAATGGCAGCGTGATGAATGATGCGGTGCGGAGGCTTCTGGCTTTGACTGACATCGTGCTGCTTGACGTTAAGGAAATCGATGACACCCGCCATCGTGACCTCACCGGTCGCACCAATGCGGCGACACTGGCGTTTGCTGATTGGTTGGAGGAGAATGGCCGCGAGTTCTGGTTGCGTTATGTGCTCGTGCCGGGTGTCACCTCGATGCGTGAAGACCTGTGTGCTTTGTGCGAGAGGTTCAAGGGTTTCAGGATGTTGAGCAGGGTGGAGATCTTGCCCTATCACACACTCGGTCGCCACAAGTATGACCATCTCGGCATGACTTACCGCCTTGACGGGGTGATGGAGAACACTCCTGAGGAAGTTGAGGCGGCAGCAGCGGTCTTCCGTTCCTGCTTTGACTGCGTGAGGGTCAATTGACGGGGTTGCGGGTTGGTAGCCATTATACCATAATATAAAGGAGCGTCCCCTCCGACTGCTTGCCAGCCGGAGGGGACGCTTTGTTTCTGCCTCGTAGGTGGGGCGGATTATTTTTGTCCCTCTATGCTTACGGCGATTACCATGGCATCCCCGAGGTTGATGTCAATTTGTGCATCCAGCTTGTTGTCAGCGAAAGCGCCGTTTGCGACTATTGGCACCGGGATGGCAGGAGATCCTTCGGCAATGACAAGGTTGGGTGTCTGCTCTGTTGCGAAGACTACTGCATTGCTACTCTTTGCCAAAACGACGTTGGTCAGTGTGATTTTGGCCTCGCCATTCTCATCCGTCGGCGTGATCGATGCACCACCGAGGCTTACGGCGAAGTCTTTGAGGACGAAGTTCACCGTGCTGTCGTTGACTGCCTCGATTGTCACAGTGTTTTCACTTGCGGGAAGTTGTGTCCCATTAAGTTCCACAGCTATGTTGCAGGCGTAGTCACCGGCTGTGATTGCCGACAGTGCAACTTCTGGCTCTTCCTCATGCCCCGGTGTCGGTTCATCGCCACCCTCGCTGGATGAGCCCTCTTTTGTCCCTTCTATCTCGACAATGATCTGCATCCCTGAGAGGTTGATGTCAATGGTCGCGTCGATTGTGGTCGAAGTGAACAGCCCGGAGAAATCAATTGGCACAGGCATTTGACCCATTCCAGGGAAGATTTCAAGCATAAGGGTGTCCGTGGTTGCGAAAGTGTAGTCGTCTCCTGTCTTGGAAATAGCTACCTCGTCGAGGCGGATGTCGCCGATATTGAGTGAGGTGCCTGATTGGTCTGTGATTGCGAAATCGTTCAAAACGAAATTGATCTGAGTGTCGCTGGCTTTTTCGATAATCACATCATAGTTTGCCTCCGGGAGGTCAGCGCCATTGAGGTTGACGTTGATGCTGGTGTTGTATGTCCCTGCAACGACGTCGGTCATCGTAGTCACCGGTTCGTTGGGATTCTGCCCCTCCTCGTCGTCGGAGCAAGCTGCGAATGTCAGCGCGATGGCTGCCATTGCGAAGAATGATAAGAATTTCTTCATGATAAATGTTTTAATTAATGGTTTATGGTTTTTCTCTTGTCAATAGTCCATTGTGTCAGAATGCGTATGCGAATCCGAGGTTGCCATAGATGGGATACATCTTGAACGTGATAGTCTCAAAGTCCTTGGGAAAGGCGGAATTCAATCCCCATTGCACGTCTGCAAACACATTGAGGTGAGAGAATGCACGCCACTCAAAGCCCAGCTGCACGCCCCAATTGCTCTTGACGAGTTCATCAGAGAAGTCGTAGGTCGCAGTAGCGTCCCCCTCGAACAACACCTTTGTCCCGGTCGGCCCTCCCTCACGGATGTAACCGTCATAGACTTCGCCTGAGAAGTCTCCTGAGATGAGGTAGGAGAAGTATGGGCCTATTCTCATTTTCCATCGTGGTGAGAGCTTGCAGGTCATCAGCAGGGGAATGGAGATGTAGGAGTTCCTGACCGTCGTCTTCACCTTGCCCGTCCAGTTGCCTTTGATCCTGGCCCCGTCGCTGCTGATCTCCATGCCATAGTTTTTGACATCCGCCACAGTCTCCATCGTCTTGTTCTCCAGGCGCAGGCCGATGTGTATGCCGATGACCTTGTTTATCTGCTTCTCGACAGTTCCCTCAAGTGCTATGCCAACCAGCGGGCGGTAGCTGTCGATGCCGCGTATCTCGGCAGGGAGGGGCAGGGGAGACACTCCGCCGATGCCGTAGGATGCACGGACGGAGTAGTGCAGGCCGTTCAACGCGGAACGGATGATGCTTTTGTTCCTTTCTTTCTGTGCGTTTGCTTCAAGCGCAGTGCAGAGCAGCGCGATTGCCAGCAGGATGTAGCTTGTCTTTCTCATTGCTGTGCCTCCTTAGTCCTCACAAATTATTTCCAAAGTGTCGATGTATAGTGTACTGCCTACCGCTCCGACGAAATAAGCCCCGTCAATGCTTGACGAAAGCACTATGGCTATGTTGTATCCGTAATTGGCCAGTTTCTCCTCATCAATCTGCTTGCCCGGCATGAGCACGAACGGGATTTCGAACCGCTCCCATTCCCCGGCCTCGATTTGTGCATCAGTCCAGACCTTTGGGTTTTGTATCCGTGCCAGTCCCACTATGTTCTCATGGGACAACACGTTGTTGCCGTCGAGCATCACGCTCTGTCTTTTGCCATCGACGATTGTCGAATTCTCATACATCACCACATAAAAGTCGGGCTGATCCACCCTCCCTTCAATCACTGCACCGTCCGCATCAGTCATGGTCTCGCCTGGTTTGAACATATAGTAGCCCGTGAAAGTCTTCGGCACACGGTTGAACGGCATCCCGAACAGCGTTGCAGCCCTTGGCGCACTCACCGCGCTGACAGCATCAAATTTGCCGAAAAACAGGTTGCCGGCGGCAATCCTCATGCCCATCATCTCGCCGAACCCGCCGGTCGACTCGGTCCTCAGGCGCACACCGTTGCCCGACTGGCCACGGTCGTAGCGTTGTGTCGGGAAGTAGGGCTGCCCGCACATCGCATAGCCTGCGTTGGCCGTCGCCCAGATGTTGCAGCGTGAGCCGTCCTCGTCCAACTCGTAGTAGTTGATGTACCGCCCCCCGGCAATCATCTCAAAGTGCTCGAAGTCGAATTTGGTGATTGTCGCAGGCCGCTTGAACGCCAGTGTGTAGCTTTTCTTGTAAACCCCGCCCTCTGAGGTCACGGTGTAGTGCTGCGGGCTTGTGAAGTCCAGTGCCAGACCGTTGCCGTCCAGGCCGCTCTCGTCGTGCGTGATTGTCGCGCCCTCGCTGAGTATGAACGTCGGGGCCACGCTTGTCACGTCGCTCAGCGGCGAGATAGCGATCTCGATGTTGTTTGCCGCCGCGTCGGTGCTGATTGTCACCACCGTGTCCGTCGTGTTGAGCAGCACGTCCCGGTTGTCTTTGTCGAAAGTCACTGCCACGATGTCTGCCTCTGCATTGAGTGGCTCGTCCTGGATGCACGATGCCAGCGTTGCCGCGCCGAGTGCCAGGCAAAAGATTGTCTTGATTCCCATGTCTTAGTTTTAGTTTTCTTCATGCCGTGGGCGGGGTGGCTGTGCTATATATTAATATGGTATAGCGTCCGGCACACCGAGTACGACGCTGCAAAAGTAGTTAAAATTTTCACACCACCTAACACATCCGTCCTTAAACCCCTTGCAATCACCTCCGTGCCAGCCCCATCCACAATCATTGCTGCGGTGATTGCATCCGGATGCGGCGAGGAACTTGCAGGATGACGCTTTGCCTTGACGCCAACAGACAGGGCATGAGCGTCACTTGCGTATGGCATAAGTCCCCACAAGGTCAGGCATGAACTCCACCCTCTCGGTGCTAAAACTTCACAGCCTCGGTGCATAAAGTTCGTTTCCTCCTGACATAAAGTATAAACAAAACTTTTGAATATATAAACAGAACTTCTGAATATATAAACAAAACTTCTGAATGAACTTTATGCACCGAAAGGGTGAATTTTATGTCAGGCGCGGTGGTACTTTTCCCGGCGAGCAACCGAAGTTCATGTCAGACTTGGTGGCAGTTTGCGCATGGCATCATCGGGTTTGTCCCTGAACTGGTTTGCGCGGGCGAGTGCTGCGTCGTCCTGTTCCTTTTGGCGTTTGGGCACAAGAAAGGCGTGCCACCTCGGCAAGAGGTGGCACGCCTGCGGTACATTGAGGGGAGACGCTTGCTCCCTCACGTTGCGTAGTTGTCAGTTCAAGAACCCGAGCAGGACGCCGGCTGCGACGGCCGAGCCTATGACACCTGCCACGTTGGGACCCATGGCGTGCATGAGCAGGTAGTTGGTCGGGTCGTACTCAAGGCCGAGTATCTGCGAGATGCGTGCCGAGTCGGGCACTGCGCTGACACCGGCGTTGCCGATGAGCGGGTTGATGCGGTTCTTCTTTGACAGGATCAGGTTGAAGATCTTGACGAACAGCACGCCCGATGCCGTGGCTATGATGAACGAGAGCGCGCCAAGCAGGAATATCTTCACGGAGTTGACCGTGAGGAACTCGGATGCTTGTGTCGATGCGCCTACCGTCACACCCAGCAGGATGGTGATGGTGTCAATCAGCGGGCCGCGGGCTGTCTCGGCAAGGCGGCGTGTGACGCCGCTCTCCTTGAGCAGGTTGCCGAAGAAGAGCATACCGAGCAGCGGGAGGCCTGACGGCACGAGGAAGCAGGTCAGCAAGAGGCCCGCGATGGGGAAGATGACCTTCTCGGTGTGCGAGACGGCGCGCGGCGGGCGCATCCGCATCACACGTTCCTTCTTGGTGGTGAGCAGCCTCATGATGGGGGGCTGGATGACCGGCACGAGTGCCATGTAGGAGTAGGCCGACACGGCGATTGCTCCCATGAGGTTGGGGGCGAGTTTGGACGACAGAAAGATGGCTGTCGGGCCGTCCGCGCCGCCGATGATGCCGATGGCTCCTGCCTGGTTGGGCTCAAAGCCCATGGCCAGGGCGATCATGTAGGCTCCGAAGATGCCGAACTGGGCTGCCGCACCGATGAGCAGCAGCTTGGGGTTGGAAATCAATGCGGAGAAGTCGGTCATGGCACCGATGCCCAGGAAGATGAGCGGCGGGTACCAACCTGAGGTCACTCCTTGATAGAGGATGTTGAGCACTGAGCCTTGCTCGTAGATGCCCACTTGCAGCCCGGCTTCCATGTTGAACGGGATGTTCCCGATGAGGATGCCGAAGCCGATGGGGATGAGGAGCATCGGCTCGAATTCCTTGGATATAGCAAGGTAGATGAAGAATATGCCGACGAGGATCATAATGAAGTGCCCCGGGGTCGCGTTGGCAAATCCGGTGTAGCTCCAGAATGTCTGCATGTTGTCGGCTATCAGGTTCAGAAAATCTCCCATGGCCTTATTCTATTATTACGAGGTCTGTCCCTTCGAGGACCGAATCCCCCTTGTTCACATTGATCGCTGTCACCGTGCCGTCCTTGTCTGCGTTGATGTTGTTCTCCATCTTCATCGCTTCGAGGATGACGATTGTCTGGCCTTTCTTCACCACGTCGCCGACGTTGACCTTGATGTCGAGGATGACACCGGGCAGGGGTGATTTGACGCCGCTCTTCCTTGCTGCCGGCTTGGGTGCTGGCCCGACGTTAGACGGGGCTGGAGCCGGCTTGGGTGCTGATTGGTGGACGACGGGCTTTATGGTGACTGGTTTCTTGATGACGTTCTCCAGTTCGACTTTGTACGGAGTGCCGTTCACTTCCACTTGCGCGAGGTTGTCCTCGAGCTGGTTGATGACGACGTTGTAAAGGTTTCCGTTGATTTTATATTTGTACTCTTTCATTGTTTTGTTGTTTATCGTTTACGAATAGGGGTTTGCCGGAGTGTGTAAATCTTGGAACTCCATGGCGAGTAGGTGCGTTTCACCTTTGAGATCGTCAGGACAGTCTCCTCGACATCGTGGACGTCGTTCTGCATCTCGTGCAGTGCCATGGCTATGGCGGCGAACACTTCGCCTGAGGTCCTGCCGAGTTTCTTGTCCTTGGCTTCCGTGATGCTTGTGACACCTTTGGCCTCCATCTCTTTCTTTCTCATAAGTCTCATCGACACGTTGCCGACGATCTTGAAGCAGATGTAGAGGAGGATGAGCGCGACAAACACTACCGACATGGCTGTGATTGACATTCCGACACCGCTCGCGTCGTGTTCCTTGAACTTCTCGATTTTCTCGTTCTTGTCAAGTGTGACGTTGTTGGTGCTGGGTGTGACGTACTTGCCGTTGTTGCCCCTCACTTCCCATTCGTCACCGCCGTCCGTCACCCTGGCATACGACTGATCTACGCCGAGAGTGTTTGCCGGGATTGTCACCTCGTCGATGAGCGTCTCGCCGTTGGAATCGTAGAGGGCGATGTAGTTGTCCACCGTCGGGTCGAGGGTGAAGTTGATGTGGAAAGTTCCCCTTTGTGGCTTGTCGTCAGCCCAGAAGAGCGCGTGTTGGCGCGGGCTGATGAGTGTCAGGACATCGCCTTTGGGGATAGGGTACTTCTTGGGGTTGTTCTTGTCGTTTGTAAGGAAGCATCCTTTCAGGTCAACGGAGGCATAGGATGTGTTGAATATCTCAATCCATGGGCTATGAACCCCGTAGTCGTCCTGGAAGTTGGTCTCGTTGGTAATCAAGACCTCGTTGATCCTTAGGGAGGTTGCCCTTTGAGCGAACATTCCCGCAGTGGATGTCACCAATAAGACAAGCAGCAGCCCTAAACATTTCTTGTTCATATACTAACTGTTTCTTTTGGTTTTACAATGGGATGTTGCCGTGCTTTTTGGCTGGATTGGTGAGTTTCTTGGTTTGCAGTTGTTGCAATGCCCTTATGATGCGGAAGCGTGTGTTCCTCGGCTCGATGACATCATCGATGTACCCGTATTTGGCGGCATTGTATGGGTTGGCAAAGAGTTTCGTGTACTCAGCTTCTTTCTCGGCCATGAATGCCTTGGGGTCGGCTGCCTCTTTGGCTTCTTTCGCGTAGAGGACTTCGACAGCACCTGCACCTCCCATCACGGCAATCTCTGCTGTCGGCCAAGCATAGTTCATGTCACCGCGCAGCTGCTTGCAACTCATCACGATGTGCGAGCCTCCGTAGGATTTGCGCAGCGTGACAGTCACCTTGGGCACTGTTGCTTCGCCGTAAGCGTAAAGCAGTTTCGCGCCATGGAGTATGACACCATTGTACTCTTGTCCTGTGCCGGGCAGGAATCCTGGCACATCGACCAGTGAAACGATAGGAATGTTGAACGCGTCGCAGAACCTGACGAAACGTGCCCCCTTGCGTGATGCGTTGCTGTCGAGGACACCGGCCATGACTTGCGGCTGGTTTGCCACGATGCCTACGGATTGTCCGTTGAAGCGGGCAAAGCCTATGATGATGTTGCGTGCGTAGTCTTTTTGGATTTCAAGGAACTCGCCGTTATCGACGATAGCACCGATCACTTCATACATATTATATGCCTTATTCGGGTTGTCGGGGATTATCTCGTTGAGAGAGTCCTCCAGGCGGTCTATCGGGTCTGTGCATTCGATTTGCGGAGCTTCTTCAAGGTTGTTTTGCGGGATGTAGCTCAGGAGTTTGCGGATGAGGGCGAGTGCCTCTTCTTCTGTTTCTGCTGTGAAGTGCGTCACGCCCGACTTGGTTGAGTGGACGCTTGCGCCGCCGAGGTCCTCTGCTGTCACGTCTTCACCTGTCACGGTCTTGACGACCTTAGGCCCAGTGAGGAACATATAGGATGTCCCTTCCATCATCAATGTGAAGTCCGTCAATGCCGGTGAGTAGACCGCACCTCCAGCGCAAGGACCGAAGATGCCGGAAATCTGAGGTATGACACCCGATGCAAGTATGTTGCGCTGGAAGATTTCTGCGTAGCCTGCGAGGGCGTTGATGCCTTCCTGGATACGTGCCCCTCCCGAGTCGTTGATGCCGATGCATGGCGCGCCCATCTTCATTGCCTGGTCCATGACCTTGCAGATTTTCAGTGCCATTGTCTCCGAGAGCGAGCCGCCAAACACTGTGAAATCCTGTGCGAATACGTACACGAGACGTCCGTCAATCGTTCCATAGCCAGTCACCACGCCGTCACCGAGGAAAGTCTTCTTTTCCTGTCCGAAGTTGGTGCATCTGTGCTTGACAAACATATCCATCTCTTCGAAAGAACCCTCGTCGAGGAGCATCGCGATCCTCTCGCGTGCCGTATATTTGCCTTTCTCGTGTTGCTTGTTGATAGCCTTTTCACCACCGCCGAGCCGTGCTTGTGCGCGGAGTTCTATCAGCTCTTTGACCTTATCAAGTTGGTTGCTCATTGCTTGTATCTTTTAAGTTTTTTCAGTGATTACTTCTCACAAAGTTCGGTAAGTACCCCGAGGGTCGATTTCGGGTGCAGGAAAGCTATGTTGAGTCCCTCGGCACCTTTGCGCGGGGCTTTGTCTATCAGGCGGACACCCTTCTCCTCGGCGAAAGCAAGTGCGTTGGCAACGCCGTCCTCTATGGCGAAAGCGACGTGGTGAACGCCGGCTCCCCTCTTTTCGATGAACTTGGCGATAGTGCTCTCGGGGCTTGTCGGCTCAAGGAGCTCTATCTTCGTCTCTCCCACTTTGAGGAAAGCTGTCTTTACCTTTTGGTCTTCCACCACTTCGATATTGTAGCATTTCAGACCAAGTACTTCTTCGTAGTAGGGCAGTGCTTTCTCGATGCTTTCGACAGCAATGCCAAGGTGTTCAATGTGTGAGATTTTCATAAAAGTATGTTTTATATAAGTGGTTTGAACTGTCCTTGTAGTTTTTTCATCCCTACAAAGGAAAGACATTTAATCTTAATGAGGAAATATTTCCTTAACTATTTCCTTGCCCGAGAGACGGCCTGGTCTGGTGTGAAAGACATGATGCAAAGGCGGTTGCGCCGTGTGACGGAGCCGTTGACGTATATATAATATATGGTATATGCCCGACCTCAATGGACGCAGAGCACCGAGCATCACGCCGCGTCATCTGAACTCGAAGAGCAACCTCACGTTGATTTGCCTCCCGGTCAGGTAGTTTGGCACGGCAAATTGGTTGTCATAGACATCCGTCACCCAATAGTAGGAATTGACATTGTTGATGCCAAAGAGGTTGAAGCAGTCCAGACCGAGCCAGATGTTCCTGAAGTGCCTCGCCCACCTGCGATGGTTGTCCCCGTCCTCGTTGTCGAGCAGGCGGTAGGACATTCCCACGTCGATGCGTTTGTAGGCCGGGGCTTTGAACACATTGCCTTCCAGCCCAGAGTGGGGCGCGCCGAATGGCAGCCCGTCGGCGAGCGACCCTTTGAGGCTAAGTTTCCAGCGGTCGTTGCGTGTGAAGTAGTCGGTGAAGTAGACCGACAAGTTGTAGCGTTGGTCCGTCGGGCGCGGGACCCACTTGCCGTTGATGTTCTCCTGCGTCTTCATCACCGAGAAGGTAATCCACGAGTCAGTCCCCTTGACGAACTCCCCGAAGAGCTTGAAGTCCAGCCCGGCAGCATAACCGTGGGATATGTTGCGCCCGTAGTAGCTTATCTTCACGTTGTCAACGTTGTAGGGGATCAGGTTGCTCAACTTCTTGTAATAGGCCTCGACAGTCACCTTGAACGGCCGGCCGATAGCCCTGAACTTGTAGTCCGCCGCCGCCACGAAGTGCACCGAGCGTTGCGACTTGATGTCACGGTTGAGCCTCACGTCGGTGTTGCCGCCGACAGTGAACGTGTCGCGGAACTCTTTGTAGAACGGTGACTGGTAGTAAAGCCCCGACGCTATGCGGAACGTGAAGTCATCGTTGAACGCCGGTATCAGCCCTATCGAGCCCCTCGGGCTGAAGATGAACTCCTTGTTGAAACCCCAATAACTGCCGCGCACGCCGAAGTTGATCGTGAAAAGCCCTATCCTGGAATTGAATTTGTAGGTGTCCTGCACGTAGAACGAGAAACGGTTGCTCGCTATCGAGTTCTCCGAGTTGAGGTTGTAGATGACACTCACCCGGTCACTCAGGTGTGGCAGGGAATATCCGGCCGAATCCCTCATCTCCCATTCACGCATCCGCTCGTCGATTTTCTCATGCTTGAGCTCCACCCCCCAGTTGATGCTATGCGCCTTGAGTTTGTGGCTGCCAGTCACGGTATAGCTCTGCACATCTGCGGTCAGGAAGTTCCTCGCGTGCTCCAGGTACGTGCCGACACCCGACGTGTTGCCCTCGGCCGCCTGCTGGTTCTCGTCGAGGTCGCTCAGCCAGTATTGCCCCTGTATGTCGTATGTCTCCTGCTCGTTAGTCCTGAAAGCCGATGCACGCACAGCGACAGAGTTGAAGTCGTTGAGGCGGTACTTCAGCTCAACCGCCCCGAAGTATGTCCTGAAGATGTCGCGCTCTGCCCCGTCAAAGTAGACTTGGAACTCCCTCATCGTTTCCATCGTCCCGAAGCGTGTCGTCCTGTTCTCGGGAATGAAGTTGTAGCGGTTCTGTGAGAAATTGCCTATCACCCCCACCTCTAAACGGCTTGTAGGCCGCCACGTGATGTAGGTCTGGTAGTCCACGAAGTTAGGGTCATATTCCCCCTTTGTGTCCATCGTGCCCAGCAGGTAGCGGTTGGTCTTGTAGCGTATCCCATGTGTCATCGAAAACCGCTTGGTGGCAAACCCCACATAGCCGCTCGCGCCGAGCAGGCTCATCGCAGCCGTGGCCTCGAAAGCCTCCGGATGCTTGTAAGTGATGTCCAGCACCGAAGCCATCTTGTCGCCGTATTTGGCCTCGTAGCCTCCCGACGAGAATCCGACGTTCTCAACCATGTCGGGGTTGATGAAGCTCAAACCTTCCTGCTGCCCCGAACTGATGAGCATCGGGCGGTAGACCTCGATGCCGTTGACATAGACAATGTTCTCGTCAAAGCTCCCGCCGCGCACGTTGTACTGCGAGCTAAGTTCGTTGTTGCTGCTCACCCCCGCCTGCGTCGTGATGAACGCCTCGATGCCTCCGCCCGCCGCACTCGGCATCAGGTGCGTGGGCTCAAAATCCAGGTCCTGCATCGTACCCGTCTGTCGTTTGGCCTCCGTGACGGTCACTTCGCCCAGCTCATATCCCGTGTGCGGCAGCATCACGTTGAGCGTCACTTTGCCTTGCGGGTTCTTGAGCACCCGTTTGCGCGTGTTGTAGCCAAGCATCGAGAACACCACGACAACGCTGTCCGTCGATTTGGCCTGCAAAGTGTATTCCCCCTTCAGGTTCGTCATCGTGCCAGCCACCTGGTGTTCGACGTGCACGGTGGCAAACTCGACCGGCGCGCCATTGTCATCGGTCACGGCGCCGGTGATCGTCACGTCGTTTTGCGCCGCCGACGGCAGCGCGAGCAACGCGGCCAACACGGCCACTAATAGGGCCTTGAGGCTGGATGTCTGGTGGGCTCTCATCGCGGGTGTCTGTTCTGCTTCACAATAAGAATAACGGTGAATGCGCCGTTTCCGTATGTCGGGTCGCAAATATATCACATTCCTGCCCTCTGTCCGCTGTTCATACGCAGCCGCGTGCTGGCATTTTGCCCGCACCTCGGCGAACCGTCACTCCAGGGTGCTTTGTAACTGCGATTTACAACCTTTGTAAGTGCGACTTACAAAAGATGCTGTCCGCGATTGCGTGCGGTGTCTTTCACGTCGAGGTGCTGGGCAACCGCCGGCATCGCGGCGATGTACAGCCGCAGCCTCACATCACCATTGCCGCGAAAAAATGGTGGAAACATCTCCAGGGCACGCGCGTCTCAAGCCTGGTGGTCAGTGCGTGAGCGGCCGCATTAACGCTTTTTTGCCTGATTGATATAAAGTTTAACGTGTTAAAAAAGGTTGTATGCAGGATGCATATATTATATAATGGTTAGTTTTGCGCCGTAAAACTGAAAAGGCTTAAAAAGTTTTGCCCGTGCGGTGCGTCCCGCAGGGCTTTGATGGGTATCCATATATAAAATACGTAATATGAATATGAAAGGAAGATTTTTGCTTGTACTGGGCAGTGTGGCTCTCTTCTCATGTGGCAACAACAACATGGGGTTGAACTCGGAGATGCAATGCGCAGTTGAAACAGTGACGAAGACGACAGTTGATTTGGAAAGGACTTACCCAGCCACCATCAAGGGTAAACAAGACGTTGAAATACGCCCGCAGGTCTCGGGCTTCATCACGCAAGTGTGCGTGGACGAGGGCTCGACGGTGAGCAAGGGGCAGACGCTGTTTGTCGTTGACCCGACACAGTACGAGGCTGCCTACCGCTCGGCAAAGGCCGCGGTCGAGACTGCCAAGGCCAATGTGAACACGCAGGAAATCACGACCAACAACAAGAGGGAACTGAACAAGAAGAACATCATAAGCGACTATGACCTCGCGATGGCCGAGAACACTTTGGCATCAGCCAAGGCGCAGCTTGCTTCTGCCGAGGCACAGCTGACAAGCGCGGAGCAGAATTTGTCATTCACCCGTGTCGCCAGCCCATCAAATGGTGTCGTGAGCGACATCCCTTACCGTCTCGGCGCACTCGTCAGCCCGTCAATCGCTACGCCGTTGACAGTGGTGTCGGACAACAGCGAGATGTTCGTCTATGCTTCGCTTACTGAAAAGGAACTGCTGGGGCTCATCAAGCGTGACGGCTCGCAGAAATCGGTGCTCGAATCCTATCCAGAGGTGAAGTTGCAACTCTCGGATGGCACGCTCTACGGCGAGACCGGCAAGATCGAGACCATCAGTGGGGCGATAGACACTTCCACTGGTTCGGTCAGCATCCGTGCGACGTTCAAAAATCCCGACCAGCTGTTGCGCAGCGGCGGTATGGCCAACATGGTGGTGCCCTACCACATGTCTGATGTGATTGTCCTGCCGCAGACAGCGTTCAGCGAAATCCAGGACAAGAAGTTTGTCTTCACCCTCAACGCCGACAGCACGGTCAACATGACGCAGGTCGAGGTGTTCGCGCTTGACGATGGCAAGGACTATGTTGTGACTTCCGGCCTGAAAGGCGACGAGCGAGTCGTTGTCGAGAACGCCAGCATCCTCAAGGACAAGCAGAAAATCGTGCCTGTGACCAAGGCTAAGTCCGAGGAGAACTATAAGCAGGCGCTGGAAGACCAGAAGAACGGGAAATTAGGGTTATAAGTTTGATAGATATAGTTGAAGTATGAAGTTAGATAGATTTATAAAACGCCCGGTCCTGTCAACGGTGATTTCCGTGCTGATAGTGATACTGGGTGCCATCGGCCTCGTGTCGTTGCCGATCGAGCAATATCCGGACATTGCGCCGGCCACGGTGAGTGTCTCGACGACATACACCGGAGCGAATGCACAGACGGTGCTCAACAGTGTCATCGTCCCGCTTGAGGAGCAAATCAACGGTGTGGAAAACATGGACTACATGACATCCACGGCATCCAACACCGGTGAAGCGCGAATCCAGGTCTTTTTCAAGCAAGGAGTTGACCCCGACATGGCGGCAGTCAATGTGCAAAACAGGGTGTCAAAGGCTCTCGGTCTCATGCCTGCCGAAGTTACCCAAGTGGGTGTCATCACGCAGAAGAGGCAGACGAGTATGCTGCTCATCTTCTCGTTGTCAAGCCCAGACGACTCCTACGACATGGAGTTCATCGAGAACTATGCAGCCATCAACATCGTCCCCGAGGTTAAACGTGTCCCTGGTGTCGGTGATGCGATGGTCATGGGTGCTGACTACTCGATGCGCATCTGGTTGAAGCCTGATGTTATGGCGCAATATGGCCTCATGCCGTCAGACATAACGGCGGTCTTGGCCGAGCAAAACCTTGAGGCGGCTCCCGGTTCGTTGGGTGAAAACGGCAAGCAGACCTACCAGTACACGTTGAAATACACCGGTCGTTTGGCGTCGGAACAAGAGTTTGAAGAGATTGTCGTTGCGGCTACACCTGATGGCCAGGTGCTGAAGTTGAAAGACGTGGCGACGGTCGAGCTGGGACGTTTGGCATATAGCTTCTCTAACAAAGTGAATGGTCACGCAGCCGTCACTTGCATGGTGATGCAGACGGCGGGTTCCAACGCGACGCAAATCGTCAACGATGTCAAGGACTTGCTGGATGACATGTCCGAGACGCTTCCTCCCGGCTTGGAGATAACGATATCGCAAGATGTCAACGACTTCCTGTTCGCATCAATCCACGAGGTTATCAAGACATTGCTTGAGGCGTTCCTGCTTGTGTTCATCGTGGTGTACATCTTCTTGCAAGATTTCCGTTCAACTCTTATCCCGGCTATCGCGATACCGGTGGCGTTGATTGGTACGTTCTTCTTCCTGTATGTGATAGGATTCAGTGTCAACCTTCTGACCCTTTGCGCCATGATCCTGGCGATTGCGATAGTGGTGGACGATGCCATAGTCGTCGTCGAGGGTGTCCACGCAAAGTTGGATCAGGGTTACAAGTCGTCACGAACGGCAGCTATCGACGCTATGGGTGAACTCGGCGGTGCAATTGTCTCAATCACGTTGGTGATGATGGCGGTGTTCATCCCAGTGAGCTTCATGCCCGGTACGTCCGGTGTCTTCTTCCGTCAGTTTGGTATAACGATGGCGATAGCGATAGGCTTGTCGGCAATCAACGCGTTGACCTTGAGCCCTGCGCTTTGCGCCGTGTTCCTCAAACCGCACGACAAGGAGGAAAAGAAGAAATCGACGTTCATCAGCCGCTTCCACACTGCATTCAACGCCCACTATGACAATATGTTGAAGAAGTACAAGAAAGGTGTGCTCCGCTTCATCAACAAACCTGCCTTGACGATAGGCATGGTTGTAGCCGGCATAGCTTTGTTGCTCGTCTTCATGAACATCACCCCGACAGGTCTCGTGCCCAATGAGGATACTGGCACGATCATGGGTGTCGTTGACTTGCCTCCTGGCAGCTCACGTGAAAGGACCGAAGCGACAATGGCCCGTGTGGATAGCTTGATCGCAGCAGAACCTGCCATCGCTTCGCGTACGATCATCGTGGGTTACAGTTTCATCGGTGGTGCAGGCTCAAACTACTCATCAATAATCTGTAAGATGAAAGATTGGGATGAGAGAAGCCTGAAACAGAGCTCGACCATCGTTTCAGGAATGCTCTACCTGCGTGCCAACAAGGTGATCAAGGATGCTCAGATCTTGTTCTTTGCGCCTCCTATGATTCCTGGTTACAGTGTCTCCAACGGTTTTGAAATCAACTTGCAGGATAAGACTGGCGGCTCGCTCGACAGATTCTATGACGTTGCCCAGCAGTTTATCGCCAAGTTGAAAGAGAGACCGGAGATTGCATCGGCGCAGACATCGTTCAACCCGGACTTCCCGCAGTACTTGATTGACATCGATGCCGCTGCATGTAAGAAGGCCGGCATTTCACCAAGTCTGATCTTGTCAACGTTGCAAGGTTACTATGGTGGTCTGTATGCATCAAACTTCAACATCTTCGGTAAGATGTATCGTGTGATGATTCAAGCCGACCCGATGAGCCGCACAAACCTCGAGTCGTTGAACACGATCAAGGTGCGCAATGGCAACACCATGGCTCCTATCACTCAGTTCATGAACATCGAGAAGGTTTATGGCCCGGACAACATCAACCGATTCAATATGTTTACGTCAATGACAATCAACGGCCAGCCTAATGACGGTTACACCAGTGGTCAGGCGATTGCGGCTATGGAGGAAGTCGCGGCACAATACCTGCCGACAGGTTACGGTTATGAATTCTCCGGCATGACGCGTGAAGAGCAGAGCACGAGTGGAAGCATGACCACTACCATTTTCATATTGTGTTTCGTCTTCATCTACCTCCTTCTGAGTGCGCAGTACGAGAGCTACATCTTGCCGCTTGCGGTGTTGCTTTCCATCCCATTCGGTCTTGCCGGCAGCTTCTTGCTCGCACACTTCATGGGACTTGTAAACATGGTCATTCCTGTGTTCAGCAATGCGGAGAACAACATCTATATGCAGATCGCGTTGATCATGCTGATCGGTCTGTTGGCTAAGAACGCCATCTTGATAGTCGAGTTCGCTCTCGACCGCCGCAAGATGGGCATGAGCATCACATGGGCTGCCGTCCTCGGCGCATCAGCCCGTCTGCGTCCTATCTTGATGACATCGTTGGCGATGATCGTCGGTCTGTTGCCGCTGATGTTTGCATTCGGAGTAGGCGCAAACGGCAACCGCACACTCGGTACTGCCGCCGTGGGTGGTATGTTGATTGGTGTGATCACGCAGATATTCGTTGTCCCCTCGTTGTTCGTCATCTTCCAGTACTTGCAAGAGAAGTTCAAACCGATGGAGTGGGAAGACGTTGACAATTCAGACGCAAGCACTGAGATTGAACAGTATTCTAAAAACATCTAAAAGCTAAGATTCTGATGAGAAACAAGATATTATTATTTATGTGTGCAACTGCCATGTTGAGCAGTTGCCACATATATAGGAAGTATGAGCGGCCGGATGACATCAATGTGTCGGGACTTTACCGCGACACGGTGTCAGTGACAGACACGCTTGTCTCTGACACGGCAAATTTCGGCAACCTGCCATGGAGGGAAGTATTTACTGACCCGATCCTTCAGGGCCTGATAGAGGAGGGGCTGGCCAACAACTTCGACTTGCAATCAGCCCGTCTCATGGTCGAAGAGGCCAAAGCGTCGCTCCTGGCAGCACGTTTGTCCTATGCCCCGGCGTTCACACTCGCGCCGCAAGGCACGCTGAGCAGCTTTGACAAGGCTCCTGTCTCCAAGACCTACCAATTGCCTCTTTCGGCAAGTTGGGAAATCGACCTGTTTGGCAAGACACTCAATGGCAAACGTGCAGCCCAGGCAGGACTGGAGAACAACAAGGCATACAAGCAAGGTGTCCAGACGCAGCTCATAGCGGGGATAGCGAACACCTATTACACACTTCTCATGCTCGACAAGCAGCTGGAGATAACATTGCAGACTGCCGACGTGTGGCGTGACAATGTAGAAACGATGCGTGCCATGCAAGAAGCGGCCATGACCAACATGGCAGCGGTGACGCAGAGCGAGGCAACATACGCCAGCATACTTGCTTCGATTCCAGACATTGAGAGCAGTATCCGCAAGACCGAGAATGCCCTCGCCCTCCTGCTTGGCAGGCCAGGACAGACCATCAAGCGCGGCGACTTGTATGACCAGAACCTCCCGTCAGAATTCTCGGTAGGCGTGCCACTTCACTTGTTGTCAAACAGACCTGACGTCATGATGGCAGAGTATTCGCTTGCGATGGCCTACTACAACACAAACACGGCCCGTTCTGCGTTCTATCCATCAATCACGTTGAGCGGCACTGCCGGCTGGACAAACTCGGCCGGGAGCGTCATCGTCGATCCAGGCAAACTGATACTCCAGGCCATCGGATCGTTGACACAACCCATCTTCGCACGTGGGCAGCTCATCGCCAACCTCAGGATAACCAAGGCGCAGCAGGAAGAAGCCAAACTGGCGTTCCAGAAGACGTTGTACAGCGCAGGCAACGAGGTGAGCAACGCCCTTTTCCAGTACGATTCGGCTTGCAAGAAGGCGAATGCTTACGATATGCAAGTCAATTCTTTGGAGAAAGCTGCTGAATATACCAAGGAATTGTTTAACTTGGGCACATCCACCTACCTTGAGGTGCTGACTGCCGAGCAGTCCCTGCTGAGCGCCAAGCTGAGCCAGGTTGCAAACGACTTTGACTGCCTGCAATCAGTGGTGACAGTCTACCAGGCACTCGGGGGAGGCAGGAACGAATGAGTAGTGTTAAATTCTAAATCTGATTACAATGATTAGTCCTTTAGCAAACGTTAGTCCCGACGCCAAGATTGGCAAAGATGTCATCATCATGCCATTCGCCTACGTCGAGGACGGGGTGGAAATCGGTGACGGATGCGTCCTGATGCCATTCGTCTCAGTGATGAGAGGGACGACACTCGGCAAGAACAACAAAGTGTACCAACACGCCGTCCTCGGGTCCGAACCCCAGGATTTCCACTACCAAGGTGGAGACACGAGGCTCGTCATCGGCAACGGCAACACCATCCGCGAAAACGTGGTCATCGCCCGCTCGTCCCATCCCGACGGCGAGTCGCGCATCGGCGACGGCAACTTTTTGATGGACAAGGTGCACTTCTGCCACGATGTGCACGTCGGTGACAACTGCATCTTCGGCATAGGGACATCAGTTGCCGGCAATTGTCACATAGACAGCTGCACAATCCTCAGCACGAGCGTTGTCCTCAACCAGGGCGTGCACGTCGGCAAGTGGGCATTGGTGCAAGGCGGATGCCGTCTGAGCAAGGATGTACCGCCTTACATAATAGCCGCTGGCAACCCGCCGATGTACCACGGCGTCAACGCACACGTCATGCAGCACAGTCACATCCTGAAAGTCTCTGACCGCATCCTGCGCCACATCGTCAACGCCTACCGCCTGCTCTCGCAGTCCAACTTCAGCGTGACAGATGCTTTGCAGAAAATCCAGGACCAAGTGCCCAAGAGCGAGGAAATCGTCGATATACTCCATTTCGTCGAGCATTCAAAGAACGGCATAGTCAGGTGATCGCGCCTCAGGCCGCGCTTGCCGCAGCAAATCGCAAGGGACGAGGGCAATGCCCGCGTCCCTTGCTTTTTGTCTATGTAGGCACGCTGTCCGTCAGCCATAAAAGGAATGTGTGTCAGGCGAAGAGTGCATCCTTATATATGTTATCGGGGTATGCGCGGATCCCTGACATTCCTCTCTATGGCAGACAGTGAATGCCTGCTGATATCCCATGGCATGATTGAGAGGACATTAAGCATCCATGCAAACCATCTGCGGTCATCGTACTGGCTGGGTAGGGGGCATATCAGATGATGCCTGTCCCAAACTTCTGTTAGGTCAGGCCTAAAGTTCATTTCCACCTGGCATAAAGTAAAAACAAAAGTTCTGAATGTATAAACAGAACTTTTGTTTATATAAACAGAAGTTTTGAATATATAAACAAAACTTTTGAATGAACTTCATGTACGGGGGAAACGAACTTTAGGTGCGGGGGAGGGGAAGTTTATGCCTGGCGACATCGGATTTTCTCCTTGATGCAGTGTGTTTTTTGCCCGGTCTTGGCGGTGACGGTGGGCGGAAGGGTGGGGGCGGATGACCGTTTGAGGCTCGATTGTTTCACCGATTTGAGTGATTTTGGTAATTTTGCAGCCGCTTCCGACCGGCGGGGCAGAGGCCACGGCGGCGGGGCGGAAACAGAAAAAGAGAGATATGGAACAGAATGCACCTACCGTCCTTGGGAAAGAACCCATAGGGAAACTTTTGATTCAGTACTCCATCCCGGCAATCATAGCGATGACGGCTTCGTCGCTTTACAACATGATTGACAGCATCTTCATCGGTCATGGTGTCGGCCCGCTTGCCATCTCGGGGCTGGCGTTGACGTTCCCGCTGATGAACCTCTCGGCGGCATTCGGCTCGCTGGTGGGTGTCGGTGCCTCGACGCTCATCTCCGTCAAGCTGGGGCAGAAGGATTATGACACGGCGCAGAAGGTGTTGGGCAACGTCATCGTGCTCAACGTCATCGTTGGGGTGGCTTTCATGGTCGTCATGTATGCTTTCCTCGACGAGATCCTGAAAGTCTTTGGTGCAAGTCCCGAGACGCTCGGCTATGCCAAGGACTTCATGGAGGTGATACTCGCGGGCAACGTCGTCACGCACAGCTACCTTGGCTTGAACGCGGTGTTGCGCGCCAGCGGCCACCCGAGGGAGGCGATGCTGGCCACGATCTTCACGGTGGTGGTCAACGCCATCCTTGCGCCGATCTTCATCTTCGTATTCGGCTGGGGCATACGCGGGGCGGCTACGGCCACGGTGATCGCACAGGTCATGGCGTTGTGCTGGCAATTCCACATACTGCTTGACAAGCGTGAGTTGATACACATCCGCCGTGGCATCTTCAAGTTGAAGCGGAAAATCGTCGTCAACTCGGTCTCGATCGGCATGGCGCCGTTCCTGATGAACCTTGCGTCGTGCTTCATCGTCATCCTCATCAACCTGGGCTTGAAACATCACGGGGGAGACCTGGCAATCGGTGCCTACGGGATAGTGAACCGCATCGCTTTCCTGTTCGTCATGGTCGTGCTGGGGCTCAACCAGGGGATGCAGCCGATTGCCGGCTACAACTATGGCGCGCGGCAGTTTGACCGTGTGGTGGAGGTGCTGAAGAAGACGATATTCCTCGCCACGTGCGTGACGACGACGGGTTTCCTCGTCAGCGAATTGATTCCCGGGCTGGTGGTCAACATCTTCACGACCGACCATGAGCTGACGGCCATCGCGGCGCGGGGACTGCGCATCGTCTTGATGTTTTACCCCATCGTGGGATTCCAGATGGTCACGTCCAACTTCTTCCAATGCATCGGGATGGCAAAGAAGGCGATTTTCCTGTCCGTCACGCGCCAGTGCCTATTCCTCATCCCGTGCCTCATCATCCTTCCGACGTTCTGGGGGCAGGACGGGGTGTGGTTCAGTATGCCGATATGCGATGCCATCGCGAGCATCCTCGCCTTCATCATGCTGGGACGGGAGATAAGGAAGTTCAAGCGGGGCGAAGTCAAGGCCACGATATGAGACGAGCGGTGCCGGGAATCAATCCCGGCACCGCTCGTCTTGACAGTAGCGAAGCCTACGCCTGACTGTGCAGCTTAGTACTCGTCCTCATTGAAGAAGAAATCTTCCTTGGAGGGATAGTCGGGCCAAATGTCTTCTATGCTCTCATATATTTCTCCCTCGTCCTCCATCTCTTGCAGATTCTCTATCACTTCAAGCGGTGCACCTGAACGCATGGCATAGTCAATCAACTCGTCCTTGGTGGCTGGCCAAGGTGCATCTTCCAACTTGGATGCAAGCTCTAATGTCCAATACATAACGTCTTAATTTTTAGGTATTACGCCCTGCCATCACGTGATGGACAGGGCTTTGAAATTTTTGCGCAAATGTATAATAAATATGATTAGACGCAACTTTTATCCCAAAAAATTTCGCTGGCACCAGCAGCCGCATTTAACTTGCGTGAAAGGACGAACAGATAATCTGACAGACGGTTGACGTAGGCCGTCAGCACGGGGTCGATGGACGCTGCGTCGTCAAGGCGGAGTATTGCCCTCTCCATCCGCCGGCAAACGGTGCGGCAGACGTTGCACCATGCCGAGGCACGGCATCCACCCGGCAGCACAAAGGCGTGCAACGGTGGCAAAGTTTCGTCGATGAGGTCTATCTCATGTTCCATGGCCGCCAACGATTCCCGGGTGACGAGACATGATGGCTGCACATCTGACGCGGAACGGTCTGTGGCAAGATAGCCGCCCAAAGCGAACAGGCGGTGCTGCACGCCGAGCAGGAATGCGCTGTCACGCTCGTCATCGACCATCTCCCTCAGCATACCGATGCATGAGTTCAGTTCGTCGTCGGTGCCGTATGCTTCCAGGCGGGCATCAGTCTTGGCTACGCGCTTGCCCCCGACGAGGCTTGTCTGGCCGGAGTCGCCTGTCTTGGTGTAGAGATTGCTTTTCTTCATGTCTTAGGTTCGGTTAGAAGTTCAATAATTGAGTTTGTAGTAATGTTTGCCATAGTTCGGGTCGAGCATCAATATGCCTATGTCATATAAATCAAAAGCCGACGAGACGGCCGCCGCGCAGCAGGCTTTGCGCCAGATGGCTTTGGCCTCCCGCTTGTTGATGCCATCGACGACCACGATGCCATCGTTGCCGTTGCATGAGACAAGGGACGAAAGCACCTCGTCCAACATTTGCACATCATTGGTCCTGTTGATGTGGACAACGGCATTGCCCGAGGCGCAGACCTTGCGCAACTCATGCACGATGCCGTCAGTCACGACAGTGAAGCCATATCCTTGCCTCCTCACCCCGGCAAACGCCCCGTCGTCGCGCCAATCCGGGGCAGCCATGACAAACGGGCGTGTGCTGGAAGAGACTGACGACATATAGCAAATCGGCGCAGGCGATGCCGGGAATACATCGATAACCGACGATGGTGAAGCGAAATTGACAATGCGGAAAAGCAGCTGGCACGCCTTCTCATCCAGCACTGGGTCAACGAAACGGGACAATGGGCGGTAGGCATAATAGGGCAACTCCTCAAACACCACATCCCGGATAAAAGCGTA
>CALULY010000027.1 GCA_944321635.1 uncultured Bacteroidaceae bacterium
TGGATGGGGATAATGAAAGTGGGGGAGGCCGGTGGTGTCGTCAACGTGCTTGCACGGTGGCTCAGCCCGGTGTTCTCGCGGCTGTTCCCCGACCTGCCAAAGGGACATCCGGTCAACGGGTCGATATTCATGAACCTTTCCGCCAATATGCTCGGGCTTGACAACGCGGCGACTCCTTTGGGACTGAAGGCGATGAGGGAACTCCAGGAGCTTAACGGGGGGAGCGAGCGGGCGTCAAACTCGATGATAATGTTCCTCGTGTTGAACACTTCGGGCCTGACAATCATCCCGATCAGCATAATGATGTACCGCTCGCAGCTCGGTGCTGCGCAGCCGACGGATGTGTTCGTGCCGATACTCATCGCGACATTCTGCTCCACGCTGGCGGGGTTGGTGGCCGTGTGCCTCTACCAACGCATCAACCTGCTGAACCGCACGTTGCTACTGTTCCTGCTCACGGTGACGCTGGTGGTGGCGTGCGTCATCTGGCTGTTTGCGGGCATGGACCGTGATGCCATGGACGGATGGTCGACGCTGGTGGCCAACGTGTTTCTGTTTACCGTGATAATCATATTCATTGTCGCGGCGGTACTGCGGCGCGTCAATGTCTACGAGACATTCATCGAGGGTGCCAAGGACGGGTTCTCGACGGCGGTCAAGATCATCCCCTACCTCGTGGCCATCCTCGTGGCTGTCGGCGTGTTCCGCGCCTCGGGTGCAATGGACTGGCTCATCGAGGGCATTGCCGCGCTGGTGAGGGCGTGCGGCATCGACGACAGCTTTGTGCCCGCCCTGCCCACGGCCCTGATGAAACCGCTCAGCGGCAGCGGTGCGCGGGGGCTGATGGTCGATGCCATGGAGACCTACGGGGCTGACTCCTTCGTCGGTCGTCTGGTGAGCGTGATGCAGGGTTCGACGGACACGACGTTTTACATCCTTGCTGTCTATTTCGGCAGCGTGGGTGTCAGGCAGACACGTCATGCCCTGCCGTGCGGGCTCATAGCCGATTTCGCCGGATTGACGGTTGCCGTGGTGGTGAGCTATATGTTCTTTTTCTGAGAGACCTGGCCCATGCGGGCGGGTCATCCTTGCTGCCAGTAGATGCGGTGCTGCCAGAACTGCCCCATCTCGGTCTGGAATTTGTTCCACCCGTGACAGCCGAATGGCAATCTCCCGCCATTCAAGTCAAGACATAAGGACGGATGCATGTCGAATGCGAATTGCAACGCCTCCCGCCATTCTGGAATCCTGAGGCCGGCACCGTGCCTGTTGGCCCCTATGCTCCAAAATATGTCCTCGTTGTAGTATTTGATGCCGTTGCGAGCCAGGTAGGTCTCGACCACAGGGCGCAGCTCCACGGCCGTGCGGATGAATGACGACGTGCGCCGCAACGAGAGCCCTCCGTTGCCCACCTTGTACCAGAGGCTGCGATAGTCAGGCCTGCGGGCGGCAAGGTCGTAGAGATGCTTGAGGCAGTAGAATGCACGGTAGTAGGGCTTGCGGTACTTTGGCTTGGGAATCCATGGCGCGCCGACGTAATCATAGCCCTTGCCGCACCACTCCTCCAGCTGGTCGCTGAAGACCCATGCGTCGGTCTGGTAGATGAGGATGTACTCGTATGCCGCAAACGCCTGATAGAACTCGGCGGACATCATAAGGCGATTGTAACCGGCTATGCCCTTGAAATAGCTGTCGTCAAATGCCACCACGCTGTCAATCGCACATCGCTGCGCGAGCTCCCCGACATCCAGCGAGCGGGGTTTGACGATGCACCAGTGATAGCCGTGCAGGACATCCCGGCACTGGCGGAGCGCGGCCGCCTCGGCTGCGGTGATGGAGGTGGTGTAGATGGGTGTGACGATGATTGTCTTGCTTTTGTCCATGTCGCTCAGTCGTTTGTCAGTGAGATGAAATCGTTTGCGAAAGCCTGCCCCGTGAAACGTCCCTCGACCGAAGCCAGGGCGTTGCGCCGCATCTCGTCCAAGTCCCTGTGCCGCAGCATCATCATTTTCTCCGCCAGGTCGGCGACATCGTCGCGGCGGAACAGCAAGCCGTTGCGGCCGTCATCCACCAGTTCGCGTCCAAACGGGGCATCCGGTACAAGAACAGGCAGACCGCACTTGAGGCACTCGACGATGACGCGGCCGAAAGTCTCGAACCTGGAGCAGACGAGACCTATGTCCGCCTGCCGCAGCAAAGGGTGCGGGTCGGGCGTGCGGGCTATGATTGTCACGTTGCCGTCCAGCCCACAGGCAGCAATCGTAGCACGCAGCTCGCGGGCATACTTACTGTCGTTGCCGCCGATGAGCAGCAGATGCGTGTCGGGACAGCTTGCCACCACCAGGCGCAATGCCTGTACCGCTATGTGCTGCCCCTTGTTTGGCTCAAAATTGCCCAACATCGCTATGGTGAATGGGCGGTCATGCGTCACGCCGGGTGCGGTGGTGACGTTGACGGATTGGTACAACACAGAGATTTTCCCTGGATCTTGCACCAGGCGGGAATAGTAGTCCCTGGTGAATGTCGACGGCACAAGCACCTTTTGCGACAGGTCGTCCACCAACTGCAACGAATGCTCCTCGCCGAAGAGACAGGACAGGTTGCCCGCCACCTCCGGTATCTCGTGGACGAACCACCAATGCCGGCAGCCCGCAGCCCGTGAGCCCATCGCCCCGACGGGCGTGGCAAGCGTGTTGGTTACGGCGAGGTCGGGATTGATGCGTTTGACGTAGTTTGCCGTCTTGCGGATAGCTGCGCCCGCTTTCATCTTGAACAGCAGCCTGCGCCACAGATTGTTTTTGCGCGGACGCACCAGCCACCAGGGCTGACGGATGAACACACAGCCCGACAGGTAGGGGCGCATCATCGCCGACAGCTCGTCATCGGCGGGGAAAGTGGCGTACAATTCCCACTCGGGGCGGGCTTGTTTCAGAGCCTTGACCAATTCGAGCAGGCATCTTTCCGCCCCGCCGTTGGCGCGTTTGCCGTGGGAAAAGAACAGGATCCTCATGCCCTCGTCATCTTAGTTTGCGTGTGATGGCATAATACACCAGCATCAGCCTTCCCCATCTCTCGCCCTTGGCATAGGCCATGAGCAGCCTGCGCCAGTGCCGGGCAGGACGTTGGCGGAGCAAGCCGGGGAACTGCGCCTCGATCTCCATCGCCCTCTTGGCCAGCCGGGGCGCATCCCCGAACCTCCGCTTGCCGAGCAGCAGGGCGATAGCCCCCAGCTCGATGTTGGCAAGTGCCTTTGCGACCTGCGGATAGGTCGGCTTGCCCTCGTAGAACTCCCTGACCAACCGGGGATAGGTCTCGATGTCGCGCGCTTTTGCATCGGAAAACTTCCCGAAAGAAATGGAGTCGTTGCGGATAATATAATGCAGCAAAGGGTTGGAATCAATCACCACTATCCTCCGCGCATTGCAAGTCAGCTGCGAAGTGAGATAGACATCTTCACCATAATTCAATTTGGCAAACGACACACCATCGTACAGTGAACGCCTGTGCAAATGAGACCACGCCGCCCAATAATTACGGCAGAACGCCATGGAATAGAGGTAGGACACTGGATCATATACCCCCGTCTCCAACCGCGCCGCCCGCCTCTTGCCCGGATAGTCGAAGTAGAAAGGGAAAACCACCATGTCCGCGCCCTCGGCAACCGCCGCCGCGTACAGGACTTCGATTGCATCCGGCTCCAAGTAGTCATCCCCGTCCAGATGTTGCACGAACTCCCCCCGCGCAGCCTGCACCCCCGAGCGGCGGGCAAAGGCCAGTCCCTCGTTTTGCTTATCGACTATCACTATGCGGCTGTCGGTGGCAGCGTGTTCCCTTATCACCTTAAGGGAATTGTCAGTGCTCCCATCGTTGACGACGATGATTTCCAGGTCGCGGAACGTCTGCCCCATGACAGAGCGGAGGCACGTCCCTACCGCGTCCTCAATGTTGTAAACGGGGATGATGACTGAGACTTTGGGGGACATAGGCGGAGTAGTTTAGTGCGCGTTTTGCCGTGTTTTTGCCGCTTCCTCGCGGAGCAAAGCCCTCGTGTTGCGGATGAAGTCTGGAACGTTGTGCGTCCGTTTGACATACTCATACCCTGCCACCGACAGTTGCTTCCTCCTCTCTTCGTCGGACATCAGGGACTTTATGGCATTGACGAAGAGATCAACCTTGTCGAATCCGTCCCCAAGCACCGGTCCGGTGTAAACCCCGAACTGCTCGGTCAGCCCCTCTGGATTGCGGCAACTGACAAGCAGCGTCCCGTAGGCGAGTGCCTCAAGGAAAGTGACGGGGAGTGCCTCATGGATGGACGTGTTGACAAGGATTTTGGCATCCCTGATGTATCCCGCCTTTTCCTCACCCTCGACGTGCCCCACAAAGTGCAGGTTGTCGATGCCGTGGCGGTATTGCTCCATTATGCTGTCATTTTGAGCCTTTTCGCGGAATGATTGCCCGAGCATGAAGAATTGGTATTCCGGCATCCTCCTGGCGATTTCGCAAAACAGCCACCCCCGCTTGACCGACTCGATGCGGCCGATGAAGATGATGTGGTCTTTCTTCTCATAGCTCCTAACATCGAAACGCTGGTCAATGTCCACCGGATTGGGCAGGAACATCATGGGAGTGTCGGGATGCAGGCGGTAGAGGCGTTTGGCTTTCTCTATCAGGAAGCGTCCTTGGGTGACAAATCTCACGCGGTCCTCCTCAAATAATTTATGCACCAGCTCATAGACCTCGGTGTTCCAATAACACGACTCGGGGAAAAGCTTGACCGTCTCGATTTCCAGCCACTCTTCCCACGGGCGCGGGTCTTGCACCCACAACAGCAAGCGTTTATCCATGGACGGCTCATATTTAAGGAACGAAGTGGTCAGCTCTATTGAGAAATACAGGTCATAGTCCTTCTTCCTAAGCCACCTTGCAGCGTGCCGTCGTCCAGGAAGCCGGTAGACATCCACATCGTCCACCCTCGTCTTGACGGCTTTCCTCCTGCGGCTGCGAGGGTTCAGGCCCAGCAGGACATCAATCTGTATGTCGTCGCAAGGCAAATACTTGGCGATGCAGTGGCGTGCGAGGAAACCGTAACCTCCGTACGCCGTCCCAGCCCCGCCAAAGAACTCGTCGATGAGCAACGCCACACGCAACGGGCGCGCCCCGCCATGCTTCTTGCGGAACAGACCGCCCAACCGCCACACAGCCCGTGACGCAAAGCGGCCAAGGGCTGACTGTCTGTAAGGTGTCAACGCCAGGTAGTCGAAGTAGAACCGCCCAAGCGGGTTGCCGCACCGCTTCATGCCCCAAGGTTTACGCTCCCCGGTGTAGTGGACTATGATTGCCCCGCCGGCGGCTTCCGGATGCCTTAGAGCGTCCTCGCTTGTGAAATTGAACTTGGCAGGCAGTTCCTTGACACGTCCACGGCAGACGATGTTTATCACGTCCTGATCCTGGAAACGTATGTCGCAAGGCGGGCGCAAAGTGGTCTCGCACAACGCGGCGAATGTGCGTTCACGTCTCATCAAATCCAGGTTGAGCAACAGCACTCCTGCGTTGATGTAGAGCTCATCAAGCGAAAATCCTATCTCTGGCTTGTAATGTATGTTCTCTATCCACAAATCCCTCACCCCCGCACAAAGGCATCCGCCGAGATCCGTCTCCCACAATCCGTCCAACGCCCCCTTGGCAACGAGGTCGCAATCCAGATAGATTGCCTTGTCAAGGTCGGGATAAAGCTCGGCTATCGCATAACGGTAGTAGGTCTGCCTCGATATGTAAGCAATGTTGATGGGCAGTCCATCAAACACAGCTCCGTCAACCACACGCACCTCCATGCTGGCATTGGCATAACGCGACACGACCTGTTCCATCTTGCGCCTGTTGCCGTCGCCGATGCCGTCGGTCAACAGGTGGAAACTGACGGGCGCACCGCCACCATTCTCCAGGATTGAGACCATCGCCGTGCAACAATGCCGGCAGTAACTGTCATCGAGGGCGAAAAAGATGTGCATTACTTCCACGTTTGACATGAGAGAGTGAAACCTTTTATAATTAATTGTTTGGCAAAGATATGCAAAGTTGCCGATTCAAACAGCCCGCACCGCTACGACCAAGGACAGACACACCTCCTGCACAACCACACTATCCCGGCATCGACAGCGCATAAAACCGCCATGCCCGGAACTGGCAAAACCACCAGGACAAGAGAGAAAACCCCGTCCCGCCTGATGGAAACTCCACCGGGGCAGGCCAAAAGTTCATTACCCCCGTACATAAAGTAAAAACAAAACTTTTGAATGTATATTCAGAACTTTTGTTTATATAAACAGAAGTTTTGAATATATAAACAAAACTTCTGAATATACTTTAGGTCTGACATCTTTGGACTTTGGGTCTGACCCTGCCGGACTTTCCGTCTGATGACCAGCGCATTCCCATCCGGCCAAGCGCCAAGGGACGCCGGACGCCAGGCTCGGCAGGGGGTTTGGGACACCGCCGTGCCGCCTTGCGCCACGGCTGCCCGGGGGCAAGCAATGGCGGCAGGGCGCATTGCCTGGGGCGCGGCGTTGTAAGTGAAAATTTATTCCTATTTTTACCCCCATCTAAACGACTTAAACATTTGAACAAATGAATCTGTTGAAACCTTTGGCGGCGGCCGGCATCCTGGCTTTGTGGGGGTGCGCCCAACAAACGGTCGAGCAATGCGAGGCATACGAGCCCGTGGATTATGTCAACACCCTCATGGGGACGGACTCCAAGTTCCTGTTGTCCAATGGCAACACCTACCCTGCCGTGGCTTTGCCTTGGGGCATGAACTTCTGGACGCCCCAGACGGGACGGATGGGTGACGGGTGGGCTTACACCTACGCGTCGGACAAGATACGCGGTTTCAAGCAGACGCACCAGCCGAGCCCTTGGATCAATGACTACGGGCAATTTGCCATCATGCCTGTCACGGGCGGGATGAAGATCGGCGAGGACGAGCGCGCGTCGTGGTTCTCACACAAGGCGGAGACGGCAACGCCCTACTATTACCAAGTCTACTTGGCAGAGCATGACGTGGTGGCCGAGATGTCTCCGACGGAGCGTTGCGCGGCGTTCCGTTTCACATTCCCCCAGAGCGATGAGTCATACGTGGTCATCGACGCCTTCGACAATGGTTCTCACGTCGAGGTGCTGCCTGACGGCCGCACGGTGGTGGGCTACACTACGAAAAACAGCGGGGGAGTGCCCGAGGGTTTCAAGAATTACTTCGTCGTGCAGTTTGACGAGCCCTTCGCGTCGAGTGCCGTGTGGTCGGACAGCGTTGTCGTCGGCGGCCGCACCGAGCTGACGGGCGACCACGTTGGGGCTATCGTGGGATTCCGCACGGCCAAGGGCGAGCAGGTCAATGCCAAAGTAGCCTCGTCGTTCATAAGTCCCGAGCAGGCTCTACAAAATCTGAAGGAGGTCGAGGGCAAGGACTTTGATGCAGTCAAGGATGCCGCACGCGCCCGGTGGAACGATGTGCTCGGACGCATCAAGGCCAGCGATGGCGACGTTGACAGGTTGAGGACGTTCTACTCATGTTTCTACCGCTCCGTCCTGTTCCCGAGGATGCTGCATGAGGTGACGGCCGACGGGCAAGTGATGCATTACAGCCCGTACAACGGGCAGGTGCTGCCGGGCCGTATGTTCACCGACACGGGATTCTGGGACACGTTCCGTTGCCTTTTCCCGTTCCTGAACCTTGTCTTCCCCGAGATGGCGGAACAGATGCAAGAGGGGTTGCTCAACGCCTATCTTGAGAGCGGTTTCTTCCCGGAATGGGCGAGCCCGGGCCACAGGGGTTGCATGGTTGGCAACAACTCCGCATCTGTGGTGGCGGATGCCTACCTCAAAGGGTTGACCAAAGTCGATGCCGACAAGATGTTTGAGGGGCTGTTGCACGGGGCGAACGCGGTGCACCCGACGGTCAGCTCGACGGGCAGGTTGGGATACGACTACTACAACCGCCTTGGTTACGTCCCCTACAACGTGGGCATCAACGAGAACGCGGCACGTACGTTGGAGTACGCTTATAACGACTGGTGCATATACCAGATGGGCAAGGCCCTTGGCCGCCCCGAGAGCGAGATAGCGGTCTACAAGGAGCGCGCCGGCAACTACCGCAACCTCTTCAACCCCGCCACCAACCTCATGGCAGGGCGCAACGAGGACGGCACGTTCCCCGAAGTCAACCCGCTGAAGTGGGGCGACGCGTTCACCGAGGGCAATGCATGGCACTACTCATGGTCGGTGTTCCACGACGTGGCCGGGTTGATGGAGCTGATGGGGGGCAAAGAGGCATTCGCGACGATGCTCGACTCGGTGTTCAGCGTGCCACCTGTGTTTGACGACAGCTATTATGGTTTCGTGATACATGAGATACGCGAGATGCAGATTGTCAACATGGGCAACTATGCACACGGCAATCAGCCCGTGCAGCACATGATCTACCTCTACGACTACGCCGGCCAGCCATGGAAAGCCCAGGAGCACCTGCGTGATGTGATGACGCGTCTCTACCGTCCAACGCCTGACGGCTACTGCGGCGACGAGGACAACGGGCAGACATCGGCGTGGTATGTGTTCTCGGCCATGGGCTTCTATCCCGTATGTCCCGGCACGGACCAGTATGTCATCGGCGCCCCGCTCTTCGACCACGTGCAGATCAACCTGCCGGGCGGCAAGACCGTGGAGATAAGCGCGGAGGGCAACAGCGACACAAACCGCTATGTCAAGGACATCAAGGTGAACGGCGAGACCTACACCAAGAACTACTTCACCTACGGCGACTTGACTGCGGGCGCGACGATAGACTTCACGATGTCCGACACGCCCGACACCGTGCGCGGCACACAGCCGGAGGATATGCCCTACTCGATGAGCACGGCCGAGTGACCGTGACATGAGGCAAAAGCAGACAGGGCTGCGACCGTCATGGTCGCAGCCCTGATCGTTTCAAACGGATGCCGCGCTGGTGGCTTGCAAGCGTCTCACTTGCGCCTCAGCACATACATATCAGAGAAGGGCGAAGTGATGTAGCTCTTGTTGCTGTCAAGCATCCGCAGCGAATCGCCCGCCACCTTGAAATAAGTTGTGTCGCCGCTCTCACCGTCGATGGCCGACAGCACATCGCCCGAGAGGTTGTAGCCGCCGCGCACGGTGAAGGTGTCGCGGTCGATGTACCTCATCTCGACCTCGAAGCTGTCTCCCGCCATCAGGTCCAGCACGATCTCTATGCCCGGGCAGTCGGCGGCAGGGAGAAGCCCCTCGTAGCGTCCCGTGCGCAACTCCACATCCTCGTCCAACGCCGCCTTGTCGCCTCCCCCGCAAGCGGCGGCAAGAGGCAGCACGAGGGCGGCAAACAGTGTCTTAGTCCAGTGTCTCATGTCAATGTGTTTTGTGTTGATGCCGCAAGATAGGAAGTTCGCGCAAAAAACATAGGATGGTGGACGGGAAAACATAGCAAGTTTTTGCCATTAGCATAGGATGCAACGGGGCAAAACACCGCAGGCTATCCGCCGGTATGCCATCGTTGCGGGAAAAACCATCAGAGGCAAACGGAAAAGCCGCCGCGTGGGAAATCCACGCGACGGCTGCTTTCAGACAAACCTGCCTTAAGGAAAGGGCTTCACTCGCCTTTCATGACAAATGTTATGTTCCTCGCCTTGACGAAATCATCGTGGCTGATGGTGTAGTCCCTGTGACGTTTGCCATCGACAAGTATGTGGTCGATGTACACGGAGTTGCCCCCATCGGGACGTTGCACCTCAAGCACCACCTTGTCATTGCCCCAGTAACGCGGGTCGAGTGCTACCTCCACGCGGTCAAAGACAGGCGAAGTGAATGTGTAGGTCGGGTCTCCCGGGCAGTCGGGATAGAAGCCGATCATGCTGAATATCGCCCATGTTGACATCGTGCCGGTGTCATCGTTGCCCGGCAATCCGGCCGGCTCGTTGCGGAAATGCTTGGAAAGGAGCTCATGGACGATCTTTTGCGTCCTCCACTCCTCACCTTTGAAGTGGCTGAACAGGTAGGGATAGATGATGTCCGGCTCATTGGCCATGTCAAAGTGACCATCATCGAAGATGCGTTGCAGGTTGGCCACATATCTGCGGTCGCCTCCCATCAGCTTGGCAAGCCCCTTGGGATCGTGCGGCACGGCGAATGTGTAGTTCCACGCGCTGCCCTCATGGAATCCGGGCACAGGCTCAAAGTTCTCGCCCTGCTTGGGGTTGAACGGCTCAAGGAACGACCCGTCGGGGAGGATAGGCCTCATCGCCCCGTAGTCCTTGCAATAGTAGTGCTTGTAGCCCATCGACCGCTCGTTGAACAGCTCATAGTCATCGTCCTTGCCCAACGCTTTGGCCAGTTGGCCGAGGGACCAGTCGGCAATGTAGTATTCCAAAGCATGGGAAACGGAGTTGTCGTAGGGCGCACGCAACGGCACATAGCCCCGTGACATATAATCATCGTTGTCCTCACGTATCGGGTTCTCCGCGCTTGGTGTCGTCGCAGACTTGCGCATCGCCTCGTAGGCCAGCTCGATGTCAAAGTCCCGCAGCCCCCTCAGCCAAGTGTCGGCGATGACAGGCAGGGACGGGTCGCCCTCCATGGTGAAAGTCTCACGCCCGTAGAGTTCCCAGCGGGGCAACCAACCCCACTCCTTGTACATCCCGAGCATGGAATTGATCATGTCCAACTGGCGGTCGGGGAAGATGAGAGTGTTGAGGATGTGCACGTTGCGGTAGGTGTCCCACAACGAGAAGACCGTATAGCGGTCGCCATCGGTGTGACCGATCTTGTCGCTCTCCATCATCGGATAGTCGCCGTTGGTGTCTTGCAAAATGTTGGGGTGGATTTGCAAATGGTACATGGCCGTGTAGAAAATGGTCTTTTCGTCGTCCGTCCCGCCCTCGACCTTTATCTTTGACAATGCTTCGTTCCAAGCATCACGCGCGTCCGAACGCACTTTGTCAAAGTCGAATGACGGCTGTTCGGCCTCAAGGTTCGCCCATGCGTTCTCGATGCTTACAAACGAAACGCCCATTTGGACCTCGATCTGCTCGCCCTGGGTAGCATCGTAGGTGAACCAGACTCCTATGTCGTCGCCGGAAATGTCCTTGCGGTAGTCCTTGTAGATTTTATATTTTCCCTGATCTGGATCCCACTCGGCCTCGACACCATACATTGGTCTCTGTTTTTTCCAATAGCCCGATGCCTTGGGGGATTTGTTGACGCGCATCACGAAGTAGACCGGATAGACCGCTTGCGTGTAGTAGTTGAAGTTGCCAAACAGCTTGGTGCCCTCGATTTCGGTGTCGCTGACAAACCGCACCGTCGCGCCCGTCTCGTTGGTAAGTCCCTCGCCAAGGTTGAGGAGTATGTTTGCCTGCCCCTCAGGGAAAGTGAATCGCGACAAGCCTGTACGGGGGGTAGCGGTGACTTCACTCTTGACATTGTACTTGGTCAAACGGTTTGAGTAGTAGCCGGGTGTGGCATATTCGTCCACATATTTGCTCCCATAGTCCTTGTAGTCCACCACAAGCTCCCCTGTTGTCGGCATCAGGAGCAGCGAAGCCATGTCCGGGCAGCCGACACCGCTCAGGCTCGTGTGGGCAAAGCCGGTGAAAAAACAGTTTTCGCTCGTGTAGGGCGTTGACCACCACCGTGCGTCCTTGTCATACTTGTTGTCTGCCGAGCCCATCACGTTGAACGGCACCACAGACATCATCCCCGCCGGGCAAATGGCACCCGGGTTGGTCGTGCCGAAATTGGAAGACCCGATGAATGGATTCACCCAATCGACAGGCTCTTGAGCCACTGCCGTGATGGAGACGGCAAGAGCCAAAAAGGTTGATTTCACTCTGTTCATTTGTTATCTTATTGATTGATTTATATGTATCTATGGGAAGCAAAGATAAGAAAAACCCACATCCGGCCGCATTCCTTGCCGCCGTGGCGGGGATAACTGCCGGAGATGCCAGCAAATCCACTTTGCATGGCGCAACGCTCATCCCCTGTCATAGTGCGGCATTTGCTCCGGGATGACCATCGAGATCTCGACCAGACCAGCCACCACGCCGTCACGTCGCCACGCGGTCTGATAGATCATCTTGCGCTGCCCTTGCTTGTGGATGGTGTAAGAGTTGCTGCCACCCGTCTCAAGCAGGCTGCGGATGATCTCTTGCGAGCGTGGCGAATGGCAGGCAAGGAGATTGTGCCCGATGAGATCGCCGTGGCTGCGGTAGGTCTCGCGGGCTTTCGCGTTCATGTAGATTATCGTGCCCCTGGCATCGCACACTGTCACCGCGCAATTCATTTCTTCTGCCCAAGCGCAAGTGGAATTTTGGTTTGTATCCATGCAATTATCGGTTGTGTCTCGGTGTGTCATAGGGCAAAGATAACATTTTTGACAACAGGGACATCCCGCCGTGTGCTGCCAAAGGTTTTTCATTTTTGCCTCAAGGCGGGTCAAAGCGCAAAAAAACTTCAAAACGTTTTGCCAATTGATGCAATGTGCCTAAATTTGCCACCGCTTTTTAAAGGAAGCTACACTGTTTGGACTATGGTGTAATGGCAGCACAACAGGTTTTGGTTCTGTTTGTCTTGGTTCGAATCCAGGTAGTCCAACGACAAAAGCCTTGGAAGGATGTACTTTCGAGGCTTTTTGTTTGTATGCTGGAGCTCCCGCGCTTCACACATTTCCAATCTTGAAACAACACCTGTCACCATGTGGATAACCATTGGAATCCTGATCCTCGCCGCCGTATTCTTCGTCAACGGCAAAATTCGTTCTGACATAGTGGCCCTGTGCGCCTTGGCCTCCCTGCTGCTGTTCCACATCCTCAGCCCGGAAGAAGCATTGTCGGGCTTCTCAAGTTCGGTAGTCATAATGATGATCGGGCTATTCGTCGTCGGCGGAGCCATATTCCAGACCGGACTGGCCAAGATGGTGAGCTCGCGACTGCTCCGCCTCGCGGGGAAAAGTGAGCGGCGCCTGTTCCTGCTCGTCATAATCGCCACGTCGGCCATCGGCGCATTTGTCAGCAACACGGGGACTGTCGCGCTCATGCTGCCTATCGTCGTGAGCCTCGCCAACAGTGCCGGGATGTCCCCGAGCCGCTTGTTGATGCCATTGGCATTCGCCAGCAGCATGGGAGGGATGATGACTTTGATCGGTACGCCGCCTAACCTTGTGATACAGGAAGCGTTGACAAACGCGGGGCACGAGCCGTTGTCATTCTTTTCGTTCTTCCCTGTCGGCATAATATGCGTCATCGTGGGCATAATCGTGCTCATGCCACTGAGCAAACTCTTCCTTTCAAAACAGAATAAGAAGAGGGACAAAGGCTCGGGCAAGACACTGCAACAGCTCGTCAAGGAATATGGCATCGCCAACAACCTGTTCCGCCTGCAAGTCAACGCATCCTCCAGCCTGCTCGGCAAGACGGTGATGGAACTGGATGTGAGGCGTGAATTCGCTTTAAACATACTTGAGATCCGCAGGGGCGACAGTTCCAAACACAGGTTCCTGAAGACAATCACGCAAAAACTGGCCTCCTCGGACACCACGTTGCAAGACGGCGACATACTGTACGTCATGGGCGACTTTGACAACGTGCAACGCTTCTCGGAACGTTACAACCTGCCGCTCATCGATTGGCACACAACGGAGGAGACACAGGACGGCGGCAACACATTGGACTTTTATGACATCGGGATAGCTGAGATATTGCTGCTGCCAACATCGCGCTTCATCAACCGCACGGTAAAGGAAATCGACTTCCGCAACAAATTCAACGTCAACGTGCTCGGCATCCGCCGCAAGAAAGACTACTTGCTGCAAGACCTCGGGTCGGAGCAAGTGCACGACGGTGACGCACTGCTCGTGCAAGGCACTTGGTCAAACATAGCACAGCTGAGCAAGGACGACGGCGATTGGGTCGTCCTCGGCCAACCTCTCGCAGAAGCCGCGAAGGTGACACTCGACTACAAAGCCCCGATAGCGGCGGCGATAATGGTGCTGATGATCGGCATGATGGTCCTTGACTTCATACCCATCGAGCCGGTCACTGCGGTCATTGTCGCCGCGCTGTTGATGGTCTTGACCGGTTGCTTCCGCAATGTCGAGGATGCCTACAAGACTATCAACTGGGAAAGTGTCGTCCTCATCGCCGCAATGCTGCCCATGTCCAACGCCCTTGAGAAGACCGGAGCGTCGGCACTCATATCCAATTCGCTCGTAGGGTGGCTTGGCGGCTACGGTCCGTTCGCACTCATGGCGGGGATATACTTCACCACGTCACTGCTGACAATGTTCATCAGCAACACTGCCACCGCCGTCCTGCTCGCTCCCATTGCGATGCAGAGCGCGGCACAAATGGGGATTAGCCCTGTCCCGCTGCTTTTCGCCGTCACGGTCGGCGCAAGCATGTGCTTTGCCTCGCCGTTCTCAACACCACCAAACGCTCTGGTGATGCACGCGGGACAGTACACTTTCATGGATTACGTCAAGGTAGGGCTGCCTTTGCAAATCATCATGGGCATCGTGATGGTGTTTGTCTTGCCGCTGCTCTTCCCATTCTGACAGGCAAAAGGCAGACAGCCATGAGCAAAACGACGGGCAGGGCTAAGTCCAGCCCGTTTCTTTTGGACATCATTATTTAGTAATTTTGTCCGCACAATCAATCCTTAGACAATGGACTTCAAATACGACGTGATAGTCATCGGCGGCGGACACGCAGGATGTGAGGCTGCGGCAGCGGCGGCAAACTTGGGTTCGAGGACTTGCCTCGTGACAATGGACATGAACAAAATAGCCCAAATGAGCTGCAACCCCGCCGTAGGAGGTATTGCCAAAGGACAGATTGTCAGGGAAATAGATGCCTTGGGCGGCTTCATGGGCATTGTAACGGACAAGACATCCCTGCAATTCAGGATGTTGAACCGTTCCAAAGGACCAGCCATGTGGAGCCCAAGGGCGCAATGCGACAGAGGAAAATACATCTGGGAATGGAGGAAAATCCTCGACAACACCGACAACCTCACGATCTGGCAGGACACAGTGCGCGAAATCATCGTGGAAGATGGCGAGGTGCGCGGCGTGGTGACAGACTTTGATGTCACCATGCGGGCAAAATGCGTCATTGTCACTGCGGGGACATTCCTCAACGGGTTGATGCACGTGGGACGTGTCAAACTGCAAGGCGGCAGGGTGGCCGAGCCGTCATCGCTGCACCTGACCGAATCGATAACAAGGCACGGCATCAGACATGGGAGGATGAAGACCGGAACTCCTGTCCGCATCGACGCGAGGAGCGTACATTTTGAGGACATGGAAGTGCAGGAGGGAGAAAACGACTTCCACTCATTCTCATTCATGTCAGACGGAGAGAGACAACTCAAGCAACTCAATTGCTGGACTTGCTTCACGAATCCGGAGGCACACAAGGTCCTCAACGAGGGTTTGCCCGAATCTCCTTTGTACAACGGCCAGATACAAAGCATCGGCCCACGCTACTGTCCGAGCATCGAGACCAAGATTGTCACGTTCCCGGACAAGGAGCAACACCAGTTGTTCCTTGAGCCGGAAGGCGAAACGTCAAACGAACTCTACCTGAACGGCTTCTCGTCCTCCCTGCCGCTCCGCATACAACTGGAGGCGTTAAGGTGCATACCGGCTTTCAGGGAGGTTGTTGCATACAGGCCAGGCTATGCCATCGAGTATGACTTCTTTGACCCGACACAATTGCTTCACACGCTGGAGTCGAAAGTCGTGAAGAACCTCTTCTTTGCCGGGCAAGTCAACGGAACGACAGGCTATGAGGAAGCCGCCGGGCAAGGTCTCATCGCCGGCATCAATGCGCACATCAACTGCCACGGCGGCAAACCATTTGTCTTGGGACGCGACCAGGCCTACATAGGTGTCCTCATCGACGACCTCGTGACCAAGGGTGTTGATGAGCCCTACCGTATGTTCACCTCGCGTGCAGAGTACCGCATACTCCTCCGCCAGGATGATTCCGACATCCGGCTAACCCCACTGTCGCGCGAACTGGGATTGGCAAGCCGCGAAAGGGTTGAACGCATGGAGAAAAAACATACGGAGATAGAGAGGATAACATCGTATGTTTCCTCATATTCCATTAAACCTAATCTCATAAATGATGCATTGCAATCGCTCGGCACCACTCCACTCCGCCAAGGTTGCAAACTGATAGATTTGCTTGAACGCCCCCAGATCACAATCAAAAATCTCGCCCCGTTCATCCCAGCCTTTGCAAGGGAACTGGAAAAAATCAACGAGCGGCGTGAAGAAATAATCGAAGCGACGGAAATAAAGATAAAGTACGCCGGCTACATTGACCGTGAGAGAATGATAGCAGACCGCAACTCTCGGTTGGAAAACATAAGGATAAAGGGCAAATTCGACTACTCTTCCATCCAATCACTATCCACCGAGGCGAGACAAAAGCTCACCCGCATCGACCCCGAGACCATAGGACAAGCAAGCCGCATCCCCGGCATCTCCCCGTCCGACATAAACGTATTGCTCGTGCTGAGCGGGCGTTGACGGCAAAGGCCAAGAGCAAGGACTTGCAATGTTCCACGTGAAACAAATGATTTAACTATGCACAGATAAACTACTGGCTATGAATAGAGAAGAACTAAAGAACGCCGTGCGGAACATACCCGACTTTCCGATTCCGGGCGTGCAATTCAAAGACGTGACAACACTGTTCAAAGACGCGGACAAACTAAGGGAATTGTCCGACCTGCTCTATGAAACCTACAAAGACAAAGGCATCACCAAGGTCGTAGGCATAGAGTCGAGAGGTTTCATAATGGGTCCCGTACTCGCCACACGCATTGGCGCTGGCTTTGTCCCCATACGCAAACCGGGCAAACTCCCGGCCGAGACTGTCGAAATCAGCTATGCCAAAGAATACGGGACGGACACAATCCAGATACACAAGGATGCCATCAGTGCGGAAGACACAGTGCTCATCCACGATGACCTGCTCGCAACGGGCGGAACCATGCGGGCTGCTGTCGATTTGGTCAAGATGTTTAGTCCGAAAGACATCTATGTGAGTTTCATAATCGAACTGAAAGATCTCGACGGCCGCAAAGTGTTTGACGCTGGGACAAAGATTGATTCCATCCTGGAGATGTAAGTCTACAACAATCATGCAGGACAACACCGGTCAAGACTTGGAAGCCTACCTGAAAGGCATCATAAGCAACCTCCCCGAGACACCTGGCTGCTACCAGTATCTCAACGAGGAGGGGACTGTCATCTACGTCGGAAAGGCCAAAAACCTCAAACGGCGCGTCTCATCTTACTTCCGCAAAGATGTCAAATCACTCAAGACAGCCATCCTCACCACCAAGATCAGGGACATAAGATATGTGGTGGTGAAAACGGAAGAGGACGCCCTTTTGCTCGAAAACAACCTTATCAAACGCTACAAGCCACGCTACAACGTCCTGCTAAAAGACGATAAGACCTACCCGTCAATCTGCGTCACAAACGAATACTTCCCGCGTGTGTTCAAGACACGTCAGATAAACAAACGCGGTGGGACGTACTTCGGCCCTTACAGCCACCTGCCATCGATGTACGCACTCCTGGAGCTGGTCAAGAAGATATACCCCATCCGCACCTGCCATCTCAACCTGACGGCCGAAAACATCAGGAGCGGGAAGTTCAAAGTCTGCTTGGAATACCACATAAAAAACTGCAAAGCCCCTTGCACCGGGCATATTTCGCACGAGGAATATGCCAAGAACATCGAGGCAGTAAAGCAAATCCTGCGCGGCAACACCCAGGACATCAAACACGAACTTGCCAAGCAAATGGAAGAGCTTGCCGCCCAGCTGAGGTTTGAGGAGGCACAAGAGGTCAAAGACAAGATAACTCTCATCGACAACTACCGTGCGAAATCCGAGGTTGTGAGCAACATCCTCAACAACATCGACGTGTTCAGCATTGACGAAAGTGCAACGGGGAAAGAGGCATATATCAACTACCTGCACATCACCAACGGATGCATCAACCAAGCATTCACATTCGAGTACAAGAAACGTCTGGACGAGACAAAGGAAGAACTGCTCGCTCTCGGCATCATCGAGATGCGTGAACGCTACAAAAGTACTTCCAGAGAAATAATCGTGCCGTTTGAAATGGACATGGAGCTCGGCGGCGTCACATTCACCATACCGCAAAAGGGGGACAAACGCAAGTTGCTCGAACTGTCGATGATGAACGTAAAACAATACAAGATCGACCGCCTCAAACAGTCAGACAAGCTCAATCCGCAACAACGCTACACCCGTGTCCTCAAAGAGCTGCAAGGATTGCTCAAACTGGACAAGACCCCGATGCACATCGAGTGCTTTGACAACTCGAGCACGCAAGGAGCCGAAGCCGTGGCAGCCTGCGTCGTCTTCAAGGGCGGCAAACCGTCAAAAAACGATTACCGCAAGTACGTCATCAAGACAGTCAACGGACAGGACGACTACGCCTCAATGCGCGAAGTCGTCTACCGACGCTACACTCGGCTCATTGAAGAGCAATCCGCCCTACCCGACCTCATTGTCGCCGACGGAGGCAAAGGACAGATGGAGGCAATCCGCCAGATCGTGCGCGATGAGCTGCACCTCGACATCCCCATCGCGGGACTTGCCAAGGACGGCAAGCATCGCACGTCGGAACTGCTCTTCGGCTTCCCGCAGGTTGTGATAGGCATGAAGCACGACAGCGACGTGTTCCGCCTCTTGACACGCTTGCAGGACGAGGTGCACAGGTTTGCCATAACGTTCCACAAAGCCAAAAGGAGCAAGGCGCAGGTGCATTCAGAACTCGACGACATCAAAGGCATAGGACCTAAGACCAAGGATGCCCTCTTGAAGAAATTCAAAAGCGTAAAACGCATAAAATCAGTCTCATACGAAGAAATAAGCAACCTCATCGGCGAAAACAAAGCCAAATTGCTCACCGAACATTTCATCGCTCGGGACTAAACGTCCTATCTTTGCCACACAAACATCTGACAAAAAGGCATGAGAGCTGTAATACAACGCGTCCTGAGGGCAAGTGTCACCATCGACGGCAAGCTGCATTCATCCATCGGCAAAGGCATGATGCTGCTCATTGGCATCTGCGACGAAGACAATGAGGACGACATCGAATGGCTCGCAAAAAAGGTGGTAAACCTCAGGATATTTGATGACGAAAACGGGGTGATGAACAAATCGATCATCGACGCCGCAGGCGAAATGCTCGCAGTCAGCCAGTTCACGCTGATGGCATCCACCCGTAAAGGCAACCGCCCCTCTTATATCAAGGCGGCACGCCCAGAGATCTCGGAACCGCTGTACGAAGCATTCTGCCGCAAGCTCTCCGAAGTGAGCGGCACTGCGGTACGCACAGGCATCTTTGGCGCGGATATGCAATGCGAACTCATCAATGACGGTCCTGTGACAATCATCATTGACACCAAAAACAAGGAATGACCATGCAACAATCATCGATGACCATCCGCGAAGCCCAGCAACGTGTGGACGAATGGATACGCACCTACGGCGTGCGTTATTTCAACGAACTGACCAACATGGCCGTGCTAACCGAGGAAGTAGGCGAATTGGCGCGTGTCATGGCACGCAAGTATGGCGAGCAATCATTCAAACCTGGTGAAAACCAAGACCCCTCCGAGGAGATGGCAGACGTGTTGTGGGTGCTGATATGCCTCGCCAACCAGACTGGCATCGACCTGACTAAAGCCCTCGAAGACAGCTTTGAGAAGAAGACAAGGAGGGACAAAACGCGCCACATCAACAACGACAAACTCAAATAACATCGACATGGAACACAAACATAACCGTGCTGAAGAAATCAGCAAGTACGACGAAGCGCTTGCGCTCTACGACACAAACCTCGACGACAACGCAATCCACCAGACCGTCACCGCACTCCTCGACGACAAACGCGCCGGGAACGACACGGTGGAGGTCAAGAAATTCCTCTTCGGCTGCATCGATCTCACCACGCTCAAGACGACCGACAGCGTGGAGAGTGTGATGCAATTCACCGAGAGGGTCAACCGTTTCGCCGAGACCTACCCCGACCTGCCCAGCGTCGCCGCAATCTGTGTCTACCCCAATATGGCCAAGACCGTGCATGACACCTGTGAGGTCGAGGATGTCCGGCTCGCCTGCGTCTCTGGAGGCTTCCCCTCGTCGCAGACCTTCACCGAGGTGAAGGTGGCAGAGACCGCCCTCGCCATCCACGACGGGGCGGATGAGATCGACATCGTGCTGTCAGTCGGGCAGTTCCTCTCTGGCGACTATGAGACAATGTGCGACGAGATCGAGGAAATCAAGAGCACCTGCGGCGACCACCACCTCAAGGTCATCCTTGAGACAGGCGCGCTCGGCTCGATGAGCAACGTGATGAAAGCCTCAGTGCTCGCCATGTACTCCGGCGCGGACTTCATCAAGACATCCACAGGCAAGCTCGACCCGGCCGCCACGCCCGAGGCCGCCTACGTCATGTGCAACGCCATCAAGGAGTACCACGCACGCACAGGCCGCAAGGTAGGCTTCAAGCCTGCCGGGGGAATAAACACCGTGGCCGATGCCGTCGCCTACTACACCATCGTCAAGGAGATCCTTGGCAATGAATGGCTGACCCCGGAACTCTTCCGCCTCGGCACAAGCCGCCTGGCAAACCTCCTGCTGTCGGAAATCGTCGGGGAGGAGACGAAGTTCTTCTAAATACGTCCAGGACACAACAAGACTTACCCGCACTGCCGCCTTGCGCATCAACGGCAGCGCGGGTTGTTGTTTTTAAAATTATTTGATCAACAATTTGGGACAAAAGAGGCTATCTATATCTTTGCAGCAACATTTGACATATTCTCTTATGAGATAAGAAAGCCGTATGAACTGGATTATTCTGATTGTTGCCGGATTCTTTGAATCCGGCTTTGCTTTTTGTTTGGGGAAGATGAAAGAAGTGTCAGGCACCGAGTGGTATCTCTGGGGTGCCGGGTTCCTTGCCAGCCTTGCGCTCAGCATGGCATTGCTTGCCAAGGCGGTACAAACGTTGCCCATCGGCACGGCCTATCCTGTGTGGACGGGCATAGGCGCGGTGGGCACTGTCGTGCTCGGCATCGTGTTCTTCCACGAGCCGGCATCATTCCTCAGGTTGTTCTTCATCGCCACGTTGATAGCCTCGATCGTGGGGTTGAAGATGGTGTCGCATTAGGCTTTGCCCTGCGCTTGCAGGCAGGCAAATATTCGCACGGCGAGAACTGCATGAAGGCGGAAATCGCCAAAGATTTCAACCATTTGCTTATGGTGGAAACCGCTGTCGGGCATTTGGCCTGCAAAGCATCCATCAAACTGCTCATGCAAAGAGACGCAGGCAGACCTTAATCTGAACAAAGCATTAAAGGTCAAATCATTTCTGACTGCATCAGTGTTTGCCTTACGGCACACCCCCACCCCACTTTGACGCATGGCTTGCGGGCAACAAGCAAGACAATGGGGAAAATGAAAAACCTAGCTGCAAGGCAAACAAACTTTGTTTTTAGCCTGAAAACACATAGATTTAGGTTGCAAACATATAGATTCAACCTGCAAATACAGGATTTTAGTCTAAAAACAAAGTTTTCTGACAATGACGGGGACTATTCGCGCCGAACGCAAGAAGATGCGGCAGGATGCCGCCGCCGATTTAAACTGCCAAAGCAAGCAATGACCTGTGGGGAAACACTGCCATGTGAGGGCTTCACGCGCCGCACACACGCACGGAACAACGCAAAGGACAGGTGACACCTCTAAACGTAGAAGTGCCGCCAGAGCGGGTTTAAATGCTTTTTCGCTGGATGTGCCGCCTTGGCTCAGTGGTCGCGGCGTGCCACGTAGTCGGCATAGAGAGCAAGGGAACGTCTCACCTCTTCGTCACGGATGATGCCGAGGAGGCTCTTGGCACGGAGGACGTATGAATCCATCACTTCGGCAGCATAGTCAAGGCCGCCTTTCGCCTTGGTGAATTCGATGAGGAAGGCTATCTCTTCGTCCGTCGCCTTGCCGTCACGCACGCGGCGCGCGATGTCGAGCATCGATGGCTCGCCGTAGGTGTTGAGGACGTGCAACGCGGGGAGTGTGAGCTTGCGTTCCTTCATGTCATTGCCTGTGGGCTTGCCTATCTCGGCATTGCGGGAATAGTCGAAGATGTCATCCTTTATCTGGAACGCAAGTCCGACATAGCGGCCAAAATCCTCGCACGTTGCGACCTCTTCCTCACCTGCCCCCGCAGACATAGCCGCGCACCTGGTGCAGGTCGCAAAGAGTGATGCGGTCTTTTTGGATATGATTTCCAGGTAGGTTTCCTCGTTGTAATCGGTCGCTGCCGTGTTGTGCAATTGCAGCAACTCGCCTTCAGAGAGGTGCTTGCCCAGCATGGCGATGGACTTGACGATGCGCGTGTCGTCGGTGAGGGAGGCATATTCCAACGCCTGAGCGAGGATGTAGTCGCCCGAGAGCACCGCCACCTTGTTGCCAAACATCGCATTGACCGACATTTGCCCCCTGCGCTCCTGGCTGTCATCCACGATGTCATCGTGCACGAGACTCGCCGTGTGGAGCAGCTCCAAGGCGAGCGCGGCGCGGAATGTAACGTCGCTCACGCCTCCCAGTCCCTTGGCCAACAGCAACATGAGCGTGGGGCGCATCATCTTGCCCTTGCTCTGCATGAGGTGTGAATAGACGTTGTGGAGAGTTGTGTTTGTCGACTCAAGCGTGTTGTCGAAGAGCTCCGTGAACCGGCGGAGTTCGTCTTCGATGGGATGCTTTATCTGCGCGTGTAAGTCCATGAGGTGCAAATCGGGGGACAAAAGTAGCAATAAAATGTCACATCGCACATTTTTTGCTACTTTTACCTGACAAAAGCGACACATCCATGCACGCAGACAGCAAACTATTCCTACTCGATGCCTACGCATTGATATATAGGGCCTACTTCGGTCTGAGCAAGATGCCACGGGTCAACTCCAAAGGCTTCAACACATCCGCCGTCTTCGGCTTCGTCAACACTCTCCAGCAGGTCTTGACCAAGGAGCAGCCGACGCACATCGGCGTGGCTTTCGACCCGGCAGGGCCGACATTCAGGCATGAGGCCTACCCCGAATACAAGGCACAGCGCGA
>CALULY010000028.1 GCA_944321635.1 uncultured Bacteroidaceae bacterium
ACCTCGTCGATGCAGTGGGAGAATTTCAGCAAATTGTTGAAAGAAGGGCTTGCCGCCGGCAAACGCAGTCTCATCGTCGGTGATGTGAAACAAAGCATTTATAGGTGGCGTGGCGGTGACTGGAACATACTCAATTCGCAGATAGAGACCGACATCAACCCCTTCGGATGCGACGAGAGGACGCTCACCACCAACAGGAGGAGCGAGGAGAATATCATCAAATTCAACAACGCGCTGTTCCCCGTCATTGTTGGCAATCTCGGGTTGCCCAAGTTGACACAGGCCTACAAAGATGTCAGGCAAGACATCCCTGCCGGTAAGAAAGAGGGAACGGGATATGTGAAAGTGATGCAATTAGGGATTTCTTCCTCAGATGATAGCGATGCAAGTCGTGGCAGGCAGTCAGATGAAAGATACAAGCAGGAAACACTTGCGGCACTGGCTGATGAAATAAGGGACTTGCTTGCCGGTGGCCTGCGGCAAAAAGACATTTGCATCCTTGTCAGGCGCAGGGCGGCAATGCATGACATAGCCGATTCCATGGCGGCCAACCTGCCCGATGTCACTTTGATAAGCGATGAAGCATTTACCCTCAGCTCTTCAGAGGGGATAGGTGTGATAATTGCCGCTTTGCGCTATCTCAATGACAGTGCTGACGAAGTGTCAATGGCAAAGCTCGCACTGTGTGGCTGTGCAATGAGTGAGTGGAACGACACGCTCCTCCGACACAAGGGTGGAGCTACAAAGGCACGGTTGCCAGAGGACTTCATTGCCCGTTACGATGAACTCAGGGCCATGCCACTTTATGAGACAGTGGTCAATGTGATAGACATCTTCAACATCTGCGAACGGAGAGACGAGCAGGCTTATTTGAGCACTTTCATGGATTTGTTAAAGGAAACGATGCATGACGGTGTGACAGACATCACTACGTTCCTGGAACTGTGGGACGAAAGCCTGTCGTCACGGGCGATTTCGGCGAATGCGGACGATGGCATACGCATCATGACCATCCACAAGAGCAAGGGGCTGCAAGCTCACACTGTGCTTATACCTTTCTGCGACTGGAAGCTGACAGCGGATGCAAGAAAAGAAAACATAGTGTGGTGTGCCAATCCATATAATGAATATAGGGACGAGTTCGCCATCCTCCCAGTCAAATACTCGAAAGCGATGGGGGAGAGCCAGTTTTCAGAGGACTATGAGACGGAAACTGAGCAGATGATTGTAGATAGCATCAACCTCCTTTATGTGGCACTCACGAGGGCGGAAAAGAATCTGGTGACATTCACATGTCACAAGTCCAACACCATTGGCGAACAGCTCACGATTGCACTCTCGTCAGATAGCCTGATGTCGATTGGCACATCCGATCAGGCGACGTTTGAGGTTGGCAGCAAAGTGTATGAATGCAAGGTCAAGGACAGCGAGGAGAGCGGTAATCCATTTGCCGATGCGCCGACAGATTTGCGTTGTGAGACTAAGAACACGCCAGTGAGGATAAAGTTCAGGCAAAGCAACAAGTCGGCAAAGTTCATGCGTCAAGGCATGGCGGAGCAGCAAGCCTACATTGACAGAGGCATTGTCATGCACCTCCTTTTCTCTTCACTCAAGACCGGGAGTGAGGAGGAAATAGACAAAGCCATCGCCGACATCGAGCATGAGGGCCTGATTGATGATGTGAAACAAAAGGCGGCAATGCGGGAACTGGCCGTCAAACGCATCGCCTGGGCCAAGGCTTACGGATGGTTTGACAGCGGCAATCGGCTTTACAACGAGTGCAACCTCATCTGTCGCGACGAGAACGGCGCACTTGAGCAATGCCGCCCTGACCGTGTGATGGTCAATGGACTGAGGGTGACGGTGGTGGATTTCAAATTCGGAAAGCAAAAGGAGGAGTACAAGGAGCAAGTCGAACACTACAAACGGCTGCTTTCCCGTGTCGCATTGCCGGATGTGCCTGTCGCAGGGAGGATTGTCAAAGGATATTTGTGGTATGTATATGATAACAATATAATAGAAGTGTGATGGCGAAATTCCTGCAATCAGTAGCTCGCGACCTCAAGCGTCGCATAGGCAAGGATTTGTCAACGACCGTCGCCGTGTTTCCCAATAAACGTGCGGCATTGTTCTTTGACCGCTACCTTGTCGAGGATGAGGACAACCCCATCTGGTCGCCAAGATACTTGACCATCAGCGAACTGTTCCGAGAGGCCAATCCTGCTGTCTCTGTTCCAGACTCGGTTGAACTCGTATGCCGCCTTTACAAGACCTATTGCGAGGTAGTGCAAGCAAACGCCAAAAACGAAGGCGAGGATGCGGCGGCTGTGCTGGAGACTTTGGACTATTTCTATCAGTGGGGTGAGACGTTGCTCTCGGACTTTGACGATATAGACAAGAATATGATTGACGCGCACTCCCTGTTCCGCCAGATCAATGACTGGAACAAGATGGAAGATACAGGATATATCGACAATGAGATGGAGGAACGCATCAAACAGTTCTTTGCAGGCTTTTCCATAGACAAGCTGACCAAGCTCAAGGAACGTTTCATGGAGATGTGGGAGAATCTCGGCGGCATATACACTAAGTTCAATGAAGAACTTGGGCGTGAGGGATTGTCCTATGAGGGGGCATTGTACCGTGACGCAGCGGTGCGCGGGCTTATAGCAACGTTGCCTTATGAACACTTTGCTTTCATCGGGTTCAACGTTACCGATGAGGTGGAGAAGACCGTTTTCCGCCAGCTTGCTGCTGCGGGCAAGGCTCTGTTTTATTGGGATTATGATGAGAGTTGGGGCGAATCGGATGCGGCGCGGTTTGTCCGGCGCAACATTGAGGAGTTCCCCAATGCCCTGCCTGCTGACCTCGATGGAGCGATGGAGGCTCCTGAGATAAGCGTCATCTCGTCAAAGACCAATGACATCCAGGCGCAGTATGCCCGCCAGTGGGTCGCCGACAACATCACCATGGACGAGAGCGACACCGCACTCGTGCTTTGCGACGAGCGGCAGTTGCAGGAGGTCATGCACGCTATCCCAGAGAATGTCGATTCACTCAATGTCACCATGGGCTATCCATTGAGCGAAACGCCTGCAATGGGCTTCGTGCAATGCCTTGCTGAATTGCAGGACAGTTATGATGCTACAAGGCGTGGCTTTTCCTACCAGTCTGTTTGCAAACTGTTGCGTCACCCTTACGCAACACAGGTGTCGCCATCGGCAGTGGAGATACTGGAACGTGTGATCAAGCAAAACATCTTTTATCCACAGACAGAACAGCTCTGCACACCAGGTGGAAACGAAGATGCCAACCTGCGTGCCATCTTTACCCCGCAGACGGACAACCTTGGCTATTGCAACTACCTGCGCAATGCTGTCGCCATTGTGGCTATGCGGCACGGTTTTGCGACTGAAGACGGGGATGGCAGCGGCGCATATGACAGCTTGTCGGACGAGGCTGCACTCTTCCAACAACTGTACAACGAGAGCCTTTTCCGCACCTACACTACGTTGACACGCTTTGCCAATCTCGTTGAGAGCGGTGTCCTCGCGGTAAATCGTGCCACGCTGCTCAAACTGATATGCAGGGTGATGCAGGGCATAACTATCCCTTTCCATGGCGAACCGGCCGTAGGCTTGCAAGTGATGGGTATGCTTGAGACGAGGAATCTCGACTTTGCCAACATCATCATGCTTGGTGTCAACGAGGGAATGCTGCCGCGCAACGACGACCGGCCGTCATTCATCCCCGCTACGTTGCGCAGCGCATTCGGCATGACGACCCCGGACAGGCGGGTTGCTGTGTTCGCATATTATTTCTACCGCCTCGTTAGGAGATGCAAAAGGCTCTGTCTCATCTACAATGACGAGGTGGAGAATGGCAAGAAGTGTGAGATGTCGCGCTTCCTCCTCCAGCTCATTGCCGATGGCAAGGGGAGGGTAGGCCGTTATGCCCTCGTACCAGAACTGAAGCTGAAGAAACCGCCAGTGATAGCTATCCCCCGCACTGCCCACACATTGCAGCAGCTCAAGAGGCGTTTTGCCTGCCAGGACGGCGGACAGCGCCCTCCCGTTGCAGGATGGCTTGCCCGTTGGGTGAACAATCCGTCCAAGACCGTGGCGGTTTTTGATGGCGACGACCGACAATATGCCAACAGGAGCATACTCTCTCCGTCGGCAATCAATGTCTACTTGGATTGCAGTCTGATGTTCTACTACCGTTACGTTGTACGCATCAAGCCGTTGGAAACGATGGATGCTGGCATCGACAGCGCATTGTTTGGCACAATCTTCCATGCTTCAGCAGAGGAAATCTATTTCCGCCTCGCAGCGCAAGGCAACTACATCGACTCCAAGCAGATTGACGCAGCTGCGGCTTCGCTGCCCATTGATGGCATAGCCGACTTTTACTTCCGCAAACACCTCTTCAAGCAACCACAGCTTGCCACCATAGACACCTTCGCCGAGCAAGAGGCGTGTGGTGTGTCCTGTCCTCCAGCAGACTACAACGGCATCCAACTCATCAACCGCGCCGTCATCGTAAGCTTGCTTGCCAAACTGCTTGCGCTGGATACGAATCTTGGTAGTTTCCACTACCTTGCTTCCGAGGTCAATGTCAGCCGCCGCGTCAGTGTCGCGCTGGGCGATGGCAGCACGATAGGCGTTGACATAGGCGGTAATATCGACCGCCTCGACTATGTGCAAGGGGCAGGCATGGCCGATGGTGGCACGGTGCGTGTTGTGGACTATAAGACTGGTACAAAAGAGGCGGAGGCATCGAGCCTCGATGCGGTATTCCAGCGAGGTAAGAAACGTTCTGGATACCACTTGCAAACGCTCCTTTACGCCTCGATAATCTGTGACATGACAGGTGGTCGCCTGGCAGTCGCGCCGTCGCTCCTTTACATCCAGAAACAACGCAGGGACACGCTGCCCGTGCTTGCCATCGGACGTGACGAAATCACAGACGTGCGCAGCATAAAGCAGGAAGTGGATGCTAACATCGACCGCATAGTCGATGAGATATTCAACGGTACGGGCGACTACGTGCAGACTGATGACACAGAAAAGTGTGCTTTCTGCGATTTCCGTGCGCTGTGCGGCCGTTGAGCTACATACATAGATAGGTGGTATGGTAAATATCTATCCTTGTCAGGGATGGTGTTGTGGGGAAATGTGAGAATCGTATAGGAGACATATACTATGCTTCCTTGCTTGATGGGGGGCCTTTAAAGTTTATTCAGAGCGTCTGTTCATGTCAATGCAGGATGAAGTACACGAGGTCACGCAAAGCATGTTCGCCCGTGCCGCCTTGTCCTTTGCTGCGTGCGTCTGCTTCGCGGATGCGGTCGATGATGAGCATTGTCTTTTTGCCTGAGAAACTGCGCATTCCGCGCTCGTAGTCACGTGCTTGCCATTCACTACGGAGCTTGAGGTAGGACACTATGGCCGATTGGGACTTTTGAGGGGCGTAATAGGTCAGCATGAGGTTGGAAAAGTAGTTGAAAAGCAACGCCAGTATTGGCTGGAGCGGGAACGTTTTGGTGTGTTCCTCCATGTATGCAGCAATGATGTTGGCGCGTCGGATGTCCTTGGCGATAAGTGCTTCTTTGAGATCAAATGTGGTGAAGTCGCGTGTCATGCCGACGCTCGATGCCACCATGTCGCGCGTTATGCTGCCAGAGGTGGCCCTTATGAAGAGTTTGTCCAGCTCGTTAGTCACTTTGCCGAGGTCGCAACCGACGCATTCGGCGAGGAGCGTGGCAGCGTCAGGGTCGATTTTTGCGCGGTGGTTGCGGACGTATGTGTTGATGAATCCATGCAACGCACTCTCTTTGAGCTTGTCCGAGACAAAGACAATGCCAGTGCGGGACACCTCGTCTGTGATTTTCTTCCGTTTGTCGATGTTGCCTCCTTTGTAGCAAAGGACGAGGATGGTCGTTGGTGCGGCACGGCGTATGTAAGGGATGAGTTTGTCGGGGTCGTCGTCCATGCCTTGCATTTCCTTTACTATGACGATTTGTTTCTCTGCCATGACGGGATAGCGGCGAGCTTCGCCCATGATTGCCTCAGCAGTAACGTCCTTCCCGTAGAGGATGGTAAGGTTCATCTCGCTTTCCTCTTCGGTCAAAATACCTTTTTCGAAGAGGGCGCACGCCTTGTCGATGTAGTAGGCTTCTGCCCCCATGAGCAGGTAGACTGGGCGGTAGTCGCGTGCAGCCACCGACTTTGCCAGTTCGTCAAAGGTTGCTGCCGCCATGTCACCAGTCAAATTTGAGGTGGCGGACTGTCTTTTTCTCATCGATGATCATGCGCAACGCCTCGATGCCTATCTTGACGTGATCCTCGACATAGTTGCGTGTCACCATGTCATCGCTCTTGTCTGTCTTTACACCTTCGGGTATCATCGGCTGGTCGGAGACGAGCAGCAAGGCTCCAGTGGGTATGTGGTTGGCGAATCCTACGGTGAAAAGCGTTGCTGTCTCCATGTCAACTGCCATGGCGCGTGTCGTGACGAGGTAGTCCTTGAACTGCTGGTCGTGTTCCCATATCCTGCGGTTTGTGGTATAGACCGTACCTGTCCAATAGTCGCGTGCATGATCCCTGATAGCCGACGAAACAGCTCTCTGCAACATGAACGCCGGCAGAGAAGGCACTTCGCTGGGGAAGTAGTCGTTGCTCGTTCCCTCGCCGCGTATGGCGGCAATGGGGAGGATGAAGTCGCCTATCTTGTTCTTTCGGTTGATGCCTCCGCATTTGCCAAGGAAGAGGCAGGCTTTGGGAGCGACCGCGCTGAGCAAGTCCATGATTATAGCTGCGTTGGGGCTGCCCATACCGAAGTTTATTATGGTGATGCCTTCTGCACTGCATGAGGTCATGTTGGCATCACGACCGAGAACTGGAGCACCGAATGTGTCGGCAAAAATCTCGACGTATTTGTTGAAGTTGGTCAGCAGGATGTATTCGGTGAACTCCTCCAACGGGCGTTTGGTGTAGCGGGGCAGCCAGTTGTTGACTATTTCTTCCTTGGTTTTCATGTTTTATCTCTAATTTTGCCTTATAGTGTAGGCAAATATAATATGATTGCATTGAATCTTCCCAAGGCTGACCTAAGATTAAAGCGTGATGATGACGGCGTGCAAGTCTTTGATGCGTTGAGGCGGCGTTATGTGAAGTTCACCCCTGAGGAATATGTGAGGCAGAGTTTCGTCAATTTCCTCGTGATGCACAAGGGGTATCCGCGCGGTCTTATGGGCAACGAGGTGGCAATCGAGATCAATTCGGTCAAGTTGAGGTGCGACACTGTGGTTTATGGGCGTGACATGAGGCCTTTGATGATTGTTGAATACAAAGCGCCGACGTGTCATATCGATGAGGCTGTGTTGAGGCAAGCATACGTCTACAACATGGCATTGAGGGCAGGCTATCTCGTGTTGAGCAACGGGCTGGCGCACCACTGTTTCCAAGTGGATTACGCCTCCAACGAGATTCATCGGCTTGAGGCACTGCCAGACTATCAGGATTTGTGCTTGAATGTGTAGCGTTTGTTGACCACGAAATTCGTACCACCAAACACCACGAGGCTGACAAGGTTTGCCCAGTACTTGCTGATGCCGGCAAATTCGGTCAACGAATAGAATGTTATGAATTGCAGCGTGTAGGCTATGAGGAATGTGAGGGTAAACAATGCGAACTCCTTTAGCAGCCTGCCGTCAGATGGCTTGAATATCCACGCACGGCTCCAGATGTAGCTGTGGACGAGGACAATCAAATAGCCTATGAAATTTGACATCGGGACTGACAGCCCGACGATGTGGGAGAAAAAGAAGAGTGAGATGTAGGTGATGCCCCCGTTGAGCATCCCGATGATGCAAAACCTGATGAGTTGTCTGGGGCTTTCCTTTTTCATATAATAAAGGATTGGGGGAACGTGTCCCCCAATCTGTTTTATTGGCGTTTCAAATCTACCTTGATTTGCAACTCATCCAATTGTGAATCGTCAAGCACGGATGGTGCATCGAGCATGACATCGCGTCCCGAATTGTTTTTTGGGAAAGCGATGCAGTCCCTGATGGAATCAAGTCCGGCAAACAGAGACACGAGCCTGTCAAGCCCGTATGCCAGACCTCCGTGCGGTGGCGCACCGTACTTGAATGCATTCATCAAGAACCCGAATTGTTCCTGTGCCCTCTCTTCAGTGAAACCGAGGAGCTTGAACATCTTGTCTTGCAATTGGCTGTCATGTATCCTGATGGAGCCGCCTCCGACCTCGACACCGTTGATTACCATGTCATAGGCATTTGCACGCACCTTGCCCGGATCGGTGTCAAGGAGCGGAATGTCTTCTGGTTTTGGGGAAGTGAATGGATGGTGCATTGCATAGTAGCGTTGATCCTCCTCATTCCACTCAAACAACGGGAAGTCAATGACCCAAAGGCACTCGTATTTGTTTTTATCTCTCAACCCCAACTGGTTGCCCATCTCAAGACGGAGCTCGCAAAGCTGCTTCCTCGTCTTCATGGCATCGTCCCCGGAGAGAATGAGAATCAGGTCTCCAGGCTCAGCACCAAATTTCGCCTTCATGGCTTGCAAAGTGTCTTGCGAATAGAATTTATCCACGCTCGATTTCACATTGCCGTCGGCCTCTACTCGTGCATAGACAAGCCCCTTTGCACCAACTTGCGGACGTTTGACAAACTCTGTCAACTGGTCAAGCTGTTTGCGTGTGTAGGTTGCAGCCCCTTTGGCACAGATGCCGCCAACGTAGGCTGAGTTGTCAAACACTGTGAACCCATGGCCTTGCATCACATCCATCAGCTCGACGAACTCCATGCCAAAACGCAAATCCGGCTTGTCGCTGCCATAGAGGCGCATAGCATCGTTCCATGTCATGCGGCGGAAGGGCTCGTTGAACTCTATGCCTTTGATTGTCTTGAACAGATGTTTTGCCATTCCCTCAAAGAGTTGCAGGATGTCTTCTTGCTCGACAAAACTCATTTCACAATCGATCTGTGTGAACTCGGGTTGACGGTCTGCACGCAAGTCCTCGTCACGGAAGCATTTCACAATCTGGAAATAGCGGTCAAATCCCGACACCATCAGCAACTGCTTCAATGTCTGCGGTGATTGTGGAAGGGCGTAGAATTGCCCCGGGTTCATCCTCGACGGCACGACAAAGTCCCTTGCGCCCTCCGGGGTGGAATTGACAAGCACCGGGGTCTCAACTTCGAGGAAACCTTGCTTGTCCAAATAGGAACGCACCTCGAATGCCATCTTGTGCCTCAACTCCAGATTTTTGCGCACAGCAGTGCGACGCAAATCCAAATAGCGGTACTTCATCCTCAAGTCATCGCCACCGTCAGTGTTGTCCTCGATAGTGAACGGCGGAACGATTGATTGGTTCAACACTGTCAGCTCGTCCACAAGCACCTCAATGTCGCCTGTCGGGAGGTTGGCATTCTTGCTGCTGCGCTCATCCACACGGCCTGAGACTTGCAGCACGTATTCACGTCCCAGCTTGTTTGCCTGCTCGCAGATGCCAGGTTTGTGTTCGTCATTGAAAACCAATTGTGTAATTCCGTAACGGTCCCTGAGGTCAACGAAAGTCATCGCCCCCATTTTCCGGATTCGTTGCACCCATCCAGCCAGAGTGACATTCTTGTTCACGTCTGACAGACGGAGTTCGCCGCAAGTATGTGTTCTGTACATTGTTGTTAGCTTTAACTAAAATTTTGCGACAAATATAAGAAGAAAGTGCAATGCCTTGCTCAATCCTAATCAATATTCTTATAATGTGCTTGAGACTTTGAATCCCGCCCCGGATATGTCTGACAGAAAATGCGGATAGGACTTGCCGACGCAACCGATGTCCGTGACCATGACCTTGCCTGCAACGGCAGTCATGGCGAATGCCATGGCTATGCGATGATCACCGAATGCATTGATGTCGGGCATGACATCGCCCACGGCAATCTTGTCCCCTGACCAAACGAGTTGTCCGAGGCTGTCCTCCCAGACTAACATATAGCCGAGTGCGGCAGCATTGGCAATGACAGCCCCGATCCTGTCCGACTCTTTCAGCCGCAGGTGTCCTATGCCGCTGATTTTGAATGTCACGCCTCTGAGCAAGCATGAGACGACAAACGGGATTACCAAGTCCGGTGTGTCCGTGAGGTTCAGTTCCATGTGCCTTTGCCCATCCCCGTTACGGGTGATCACGCAAACATCATTTTCCCATGTGGTCGAGACCCCCAATCCGGCAAACAGTTGCGCGACGGCAGCATCGCCTTGCGTGTCCGTCTGGCTCAACCCATGCAGCCTGATATGTGGGGCGGTGGTGATGGCGGCATATTCATACCAGAACGCCGCAGCACTCCAATCTGCCTCTACTCCGCAACGGCGCGGCAATGTGTAATTGCCATGGGGGACGATTGCTTCATTCCCGCGCAAGATGGCAGGGATGCCATACTCGCGCATCACCTCGGCGGTCATCTCCACGTATGGGAACGAGAGTTTTGCCTCAGGCAAGACAATCCTCAACCCACAGTCAAGCATCGGGGCAATGAGCATCAATGACGAGATGAATTGCGAACTGACCGCCCCGCTGCTGAAATCTACCACCCCGCCACGGTGGTCTATACCTTTTATTATATGCACCGGTAGATAGCCTTCTCGTCCCATAAAGGCAAATTCGGCACCAAGCGACACCAAAGCATCGATGAGCTGTCCCACCGGCCTCTCGCACAGCCTTGTGCTGCCAGTGAGCGTGACAGGCTTGCCTGTATAGGAAAGGTAGGACAGCAAAAAACGCATAGCCGTGCCTGATTCCCCCGCATTGCAGCAATCACCGCCGCGTTCCAAGGCATCGACAATCACCTCCACGTCCTTGCAAGCAGTGGCATAGGGGCGCAAAGCCTCGACACTGCCGCAAAGAGCATGGATGATTGCCAGACGGTTGAGCACGCTCTTTGACGGCGGCAAAGTGATGTCGAGCGTCAACCCAGCGGCATTTGGGGCGAATTCAACAATGGCATCCATCATGTCGCGCCTGATAACGGACGACGCACGAGTTGTCCTCTGTGAAACTGTCGCCGATGACCCTTGCGATGTCGCTTGCCGTCGTCGCGTTGTAGGCGTCCACTTCTGCATTTATCCAGCCGGCATCACCGAGCATCTCGTAATAGGCAAGGCTGTAAGCAAGGTTCTGGTTGTTGAGATTGGAGAAGAGGAAGTTGCTCTCAAACTTGTTTTTGACCTTCGCCATCTCATCATCCGTTATCGGGACAGTGAGCAGGTCGCCAATCTCCTCGCGTATCTTCCTCTCTGCAAGTTCAAAGTCCACGCCAGGGTTCATCTTGCCGTCGATGTGGAACAATCCAGGGTCAAGGCTCCCGTCGATGTAAGCGTCGATGGATGAAAACAGCCTGTCGCGTTTCACCAGGTTGTTCACAATGCGGCTTGACTTGCCGTTGGAGAGCAAGTCGGAAATCATGTCGAATGTGTGGAAGTCCTTGCTCATCCTCCCGCCCATCGGGAAAGCCATGTAGATGGTGTTGACCGGCACATCCCTCATCACCGTCACTTCCCTCCTGCCCAGCTGCCGTTCCTCGGCAGGCAATGCCCTTGCTGGGCGGTCGCACGGGGCGGTGTCGCCAAACCACTTGTCGGCCAGGCCGGCCACCGTCTCAAAATCGATGTCCCCGACCACCGAAAGGATAGCATTGGACGGTGAATAATAGGCATCGTGGAACGCCCTCACATCCTCCTCGCCGAGAGCCTCGATGCCCTCAAGGCTCATCCCTATGGTAGGCCAGCGGTAGGGATGCCGCTTGTAACATAGCCCGCGCAGGATGTGCCCCGCGTCGCCGTAAGGGGCATTGTGGACGCGCTGCTTGAACTCCTCGACGACCACCTCCTTTTGCGTCTTGATGGAACGTGCGTCGAGGTTCAGCGACGCCATCCTGTCGGACTCAAGCCAGAAAGCCGTCTCGATGTTGCACGACGGCAGGGTCATGTAGTAGTTTGTCACGTCGCAATTGGTCCAAGCGTTGCACTCGCCGGCAGCGTCCTGCACGCAGGCACTGAAGTCGGCAACGTGCCGCGAACCGTTGAACATCAAATGTTCCAGCAGGTGCGCCAGCCCGGTCCTCGCCTCGTCCTCGTCGCGCGAGCCGACGCGGTAGAGCACATCGACCGCCGCCAGTTGCGTACCAGCCGTGCGCGAATGGACTATGCGCAGCCCGTTGCCGAGCGTCATGCGGTCAATCTTGAGCATAAGCCTCGACATCTGTGATCATCACATCCTCCAATGGACGGTCGCGCTTGTCCGTCGCCACACGCTCGATGGCATCAACAACGTCCATTCCTTCTACCACTTCGCCAAAGACGGTGTACTGCCCGTCAAGGAACGGGGCGCCTCCCGCCTGCGTGTAGTCGCGCCGCTGTTCCTCGGTGAAAGCGAAAAGCCCCCCGGCACGCGTCTCATCGATGGCACGTTGCGTCAACTGCCTCTCAAGTTCCTCCAGCCCGGCGCGGTCACGCTGCATCCTCAACTGCTTTATCAGGTCATAGTGCTTGCGCGCCTCACGGTTGAATGCCTCGGCCACCCGTCCATCGTTGATCTGTGTCTCAAGTTTCCTCAGTTCCTTTTCCGAATATTTCCTGCCCGTCACGATGTAAAACTGGCAGCCCGACGATCTCCGCTCGGGATTCATCTCGTCCCCCAGCCGCGCCGCAGCCAGCGCGCCGCGTTTGTGGTAGTAGCGGGGACAGTCCAATTCCGCCTCCAGCGTATAGCCTACGTCACCCGATCCCAGCGGCTTGCCGGCAGGAGCCGATTTGGACTCTGGGTCGCCGCCCTGCACCATGAAGTCCTTGATCACACGGTGGAACAGCGTGCCGCAGTAGGTCCCATCGCCCACCAGCCGCAAGAAGTTGTCACGGTGCGCTGGTGTCTCGTCATAAAGGCGGACCTTGATGTCGCCCATCGTAGTCTTGATATTGACAATCATCACTTTGCATTTACGTTTAACGGCGACAAATATAAGACTTTTAGCCGTATGCCCCCACCGTCCCTCCGCTCCACCATGCAGCCAAGGCGACTGATGATGCGCCGATGGGGCCAGGAGCGAAGTCCAGGAAGCCGGGCATAAAGTTCCCTTGCCCGCCGGGAAAAGTCCCACAAGGTTTGGCCTAAAATCCGATGCCTCGGTGCATAAAGTTCGTCATGTCCTAACCTAAAGTATATTCAGAAGTTTTGTTTATATATTCAAAACTTCTGTTTATATAAACAAAAGTTCTGTTTTAACTTTATGTACGGGGGAAATGAACTTTATGTCCGACCTTATGGAAGTTTAAGCACCGAGTAAAGGAACTTTAGGCCTGATCTCAACGGCTCCGCCTCCCATGTCATCGCGTCGTGTCGCCGTGCTGCGGCCTTGTCATTTGCTGGGGATTTGGGCCGGAATGTGCGTAAAGATGCGGAGAGCATTTAAATTTGTACCCGATTTGGAATTAAATTAAAGACAAAATGCAACCATCCTATACAGCTATTCACTTTGCGTCGCCTTGCCGTTGATGTTGTTCTTCGGCTTTTATTTTCTCTTTGCCAAAACGCCGGAGAGAGCCATCTTCGAGAATTACCTGCGCTCCCGGCGGATTATGAGGGCAGCCATGCTATTGCTCGCCGCCAACTATTCGGTACATTTCTTTTTCGGCGTCCGGTTCGTGGATGTCAATGCCGCCATACTGATGAACCTGTCCACCTATTTCCTGTGCTACTGGCTGTTCAGTTCGGCGCTTACCACGCTGCTTGACCGCTTCTATATCACGCGGCGGCGGTTGCGGACTCACCTCGGTCTATGGCTGCTGTTTTCCATCTTCTCCGGGGTGATATTGCTCTTGTTGCCGGATGGGGCGATGCAGAAAATCGGATTGGCGGTCATGGCGGCATGGCTGATCGGCTACGGGCTTTTCCTTGTCCGCAGGCTGTTGCTGGCTTATTACAAGGCGGTACGCATTTTCAATGACACGCATTCGGATGACATCGGGTCGTACATCCGGTGGATGTACGTCTTTACCTGGTGGGCTGTCATCTTCGGCATAAGCTGCGGACTGCTTACCTTCCTGCCTGACGAGTGGGTGTTCATCTGGATTCTTTCGTCCGTGCCCTTTTACATTTATCTCTACCATTGCTATCAGAACTACCTGCTGTTTTACGAACAGGTGGAAAGGGCTATGGAAAGCGAGATAACTTCCGAAGAAGAAATCCTGTGCGATATAAAGCCGGAAGAGAAGCAGAAACCAGAACAAGAGTCACCTTCCTACCATGCCGAGATAGCGGAGAAAATAAAGGAATGGATAGATAAAGACGGGTATGTTCGTCCGGGTCTTACCATCAAGGAACTTTCGGATATACTTCATACCAACCGCACCTACCTGTCAGAATACATAAAGACGACATACAACAAGTCATTCCGCGACTGGATTATCGGGCTGCGCATCGGGTATGCAAAGCGTCTGCTTGTGCAACATCAGACGTTGACAGTTGCCGACGTTGCGGAAAAATCCGGGTTCCAGTCCCCAAGCCATTTTATCCGTCTGTTCAAGGAAAATGCAGGCTGTACGCCCGTCAAATGGAGGAAAACAGAAACGGAATAAGCAGGCTTTACCAATGGGAGGAAATAGCCTAAACAACAAAAAATAGCCTGAACGACAAAGGGGGAATAGCCCAAACGACAAAGAAGTGTGATTCTGACAATTGAGACAATTTTCATGATTGGGAATCGGTAGATAATGAAATCTTTTCGCTCATTTTATGCACTGAATTTCGTGACGGAAATCAAAAAAGCATATAAATATGAGCAAAAGAACCTATCTCCTTATCCTGTTTTTGTGGCTGACAGCGGCGGTTTCTCCCGTCTTTGCCGGGCAGAAAGCGGACACCACCTACACCTTCCGCTTCGTGCCGCAGAAGGATATGTTCTATGTGCCGTTGGGTGGCAATGACATTGAACTTGCCCGTCTATTGGAGTGCATAGAAAGTAACAAAACAGACATACTCGACGGCAACCTGCCGCTTCGTGTGGACGGCTACTGCAACTCCCTTGACAACGAAAAAGAAAACCTGCGCATTGCCGCCATCCGTTCCAACCGGGTGAAATCGGAACTCATTGTGCGCGGCGGGATCAAAGAGGAATGTTTCATCACCAAGAACCATGCTGCCGACGGTGATTTCGTCATCGTCCGTCTGACAGTACCTGCACCGGAAGCATCCGCCGTTGAATCGGAAGGGCTGAGCAAGGCAGAGGAAGAACGCCTTGCCGCCGAACGTGCCGAACAGGAACGCAAAGCCGCTGAGGAACGGCGCAAGGCAGAAGAAGCACGCCGTGCTGCCGAAAAAGCCGAAGCGGACAAACCCACTGGAGAACCGGCGGCAATACAGTCTGAACAGCAAGAAAACACAGCCGACACACCATCTAAATCCAAACCATCTCATCTCTCCCTCCGTGCCAACCTGCTGCGCTGGGCGACGCTCACACCCGACTTGGGACTGGAGTGGCGCATCCATCCGTCATGGGGAATCCTCGTGAACGGCTCGTGGACTTCGTGGTCGTGGAACGACAAGGACAGGCGGTATGCCCTTTGGGAAGTTGCGCCCGAAGTGCGCTACTATATAGGTAAGGAGAAGCGCGGCTATCTCGGCGCAATGTTCAAGGCAGGCGAGTTCAACTACAAGTTCTCCGGCACGGGCAAGCAGGGCGACCTGAAGGGCGGAGGCATCACCGCCGGCTACCAGCTGCGGCTGAACGATGCCCTGTCGCTCGACTTCTCGCTGGCTCTCGGCTATCTGAATGCAGACTATGAGAAATATGAGGTTATCGACGGTGTGCGTGTGCGCCGTGGAAATGATACAAAAAACTGGTGGGGTCCGGTAAACGCGGGTGTCACCCTTGTCTGGACGCTATTCTAAGAAAGGAGATTAACGTATGAAAGCAAAACGAATTATAATAATAGGTATGGCAACCCTGCTGCTGTCTTCCTGCGTGAAGGATGAACTTTACAACACTCCGCACCCTGACAAGGGGGCGGTCACCATCAGTCTGACGGGATGGACGGCGGGCGATGATTATGTGCTCGACATGGATGGAAAGACAGCCGGCATCACCGGTTCGCCGTTTGTCTATCCCGACCTGCTTCTGCCCGGCACATACAGCCTCGTGGTCTATAACCGTGCCGGGGGCTTCACCTTCGACGGACGGATGGCGCAAGTCAACACACGGGACGACAAGACCCGTGCGGACGGTGCGCCCATTATCCCCCTGCCGGGCTATCTGAAGACCAGTAGTCAGGAGATTACGGTTGTGGCAGACGATACGCTGCGCATTACTCCTTCACCGCAGCAACGGGTGCGCGACCTGCATATTGAGTTCACCGTGACACAGGGACGTCCCGAACTGATACAGACCGTGACAGGCACACTTAGCGGCATAGCCGGTATTTTTGATATGGAGAAGGGACAGACCACGGGCGAACCTGCCTCTACCGTAGTAGCCTTCACCCGCGACGGCGACAAGCTGACTGCCGATGCCCGGCTATTGGGCACGATAGGAACTGTGCAGACCTTGGTGCTCGATATTGCCTTTGTGGACGACGGGCGTACTCAGCGCACGGAAGTCGACCTGACGGAAGCCCTTGCGGACTTCAACGGTGACATGAATACCGCCTACCGTGTGACCGGCACACTGGAAACGCCTGTCGGCATGGAGGAAGCCACCGCCGAAATCACCGGGTGGGAAACGGTGGACGGAGACGATGTAAACGCAGAAATGTAAATCATATAAAAGAAAGATACAATGAAGACAAGATTATTCGCCTTTGCAGCCTTGGGCATCGCGCTCACTGCCTGCACTAACGACAACGAAATGACAGACAATGGTCCCGTGGCCGCAGTGATTAACGCCGAAATATCTGATGCCGTAGCCACCCGTGCCAGCGGCACCACTTGGGCGGACAAGGACGAGATAGGTGTTTCCGAAAACCGCTACGGCTACACCAATGTCCGCTACCGGAGGGCCAACGGAAAGTTTGAACCGGCGGGGAGCATCATCTTCTTCGAGGATGATGCCTCGACCACCTTTTCCGCCTACTATCCCTACGACAGCAATGGCGGCACACTGACCGCCACCACCGATGCCACGGCGCAGAAGAACCAGCCGAAGATAGATTTCCTCTATGCCACCGGAGCCACAGCCAGCACGCACAATCCTGAGGTGAACTTCACCAACGGCACCAAGGCAGGCGGCAAGGACTGTTCTTTCCACCACTGCATGAGCCAGATTACCCTCACCTTCGAGGCAGGCAGCGGCGTGGACTTCTCCACCATTCAGCCTGAAAGCTACACGCTCTCCGAACTGGTGCTGACGGGCAGCTTCGACACCACTACCGGCATAGCCAAGACGGATGAGAACACACAGACCGCCGACCTTGAGATGCCGACAAGCAGCACGCTCACCTCGTCAGTCATCCTTTTCCCGCAGGAAGTGCAAAGCATCGGCCTGGCCGTGAAGTTTAACGGGAATGAGTACAACGCCATGCTCACCGTACCCGAAGGCGCACTGAAAGCCGGCAACAACTACACCTACACCTACACCGTCACCGTCCGTAACGAAGACCTGAGCATCGGCTCTGCCGAGATTACTGACTGGAATCCGGTAATCGGCGGTGGAGTGAGCGCAGAACTCTAAGTTTAATCACTTAAAACGAAAAAAGATATGAATATCAGACATCCATTACATATACTTTCCGCAGTTGCCTTACTCTTCATAACGGCAGGCTGCACCCAAGACGAACTGAGCAACGGCACTTTGCCCGAAGGCGAATACCCGCTGATTATCAACGCCACCGGCCTGCAAGCCGTGGCAACCCCGGCATCCACCCGTGCCACGGTGGACGGCAACTGGGACGGAGTCACTTCCGTAGCCCTCAGCGTGGGCGGCACGGTGAAGGAGTACAGCGTGACAACCACTGACACCGAAAAGAAGACCGCCACGCTCTCACGCAACTCCGACCCGTTCTGGTGGACGAGCCGCAACCCGATTACCGTCAGCGCATGGTGGCCCTACGCCACGACTATGCCCGATGTGGTAGTGAAATCCGACCAACGCACGCAAGCCGACTTTGTAGCCAGCGACTTCATTTCCGCCGAGAACCAGACCGTGCAGTTCGACAACCCGAATTTGACCTTCAGCCACAGCACGGCGCGTATAACGGTTAATCTTGAAAAGGGAAACGGCATCACGAACGTGACGGGAGCCGATGTCTATGTGACCGGCCTATCCACGGACGGCGGCAATCCGGCATCCATCAGCACCTACGCATCGGGCAACGACACCTACGAGGCACTTGCCGCACCGCAGACCGTGAAGGCAAACACACCTTTCATTGAAGTGGACTTGAACGGCAGCACCTTCTACTTCCGTCCGCAGAGCGACGTGGTGCTGACAGCCAATAGCCGCTACACCTACACCGTCCGTGTCACCGCCAAGGGGCTGGAACTGGCAGGCTGCACCATCACCGGCTGGACCGAAGGCGGCGGCGAGAGCGGCACGGCAGAGGATTTGGGCTTTACCTACAACCCCAACACCCGTACCTACTCCGTCTATACATCCGACGGCCTGACGGAATGGGCAAAAGCCGCACAAAGCGACCCCTCGCTGAACTGCACCCTTACCGACAACATCAATATGACGGGCAAGGACTGGACTCCGATAGGTATGTCCAGAGGCTACACCGGCACTTTCGACGGGCAAGGTCATACCATCACGGGATTAAATATCTCACCTTCGGAGGATGCAGCAGCGTTATTCTATAATATCAACGGTGATGGAAAGGTCATGAATCTACAGCTGAAAAATGTAACTTACGATGGTGTTACGGCTATGGGCGGAATAGCCCATAGTAACTCCGGCACTATCACCGCCTGCTCCGTAACGGGGACACTGACTACTACGTCTAATGCTGCTGCTGTCGGTGGTATCGCGGCAAGCAATCTGGGAAACATCACCGCCTGCTGGTTCAACGGTACGATAAGCGGAGGAGGCATAATAGGCGGTGTAGCAGGGAGCAATACGAATGCTGGTTCTTATATTGGAAAAATCACCGCCTGCTACTGGAGCAGTGAGGAAATTAGCAATGGCGTAGGTGGAGGATACGACACCAGCGGAACCACGAAAGTGGATAACGACTGGACGGATGCCATCAACGGCATGAATGCTGCCCTTACCGACAACGCCTACCAATGGAGATCCGGCACCGATGGTCTCGAACTGAAAAGAAAATAAAAGCAGGACGATATGAAACGAACAACCATCTATACATCCGCAGCATTCGCCCTGCTCCTTGCGGCCACCGCCTGCACGCAGGACGATGCGGGTCTGCTCCCCGAAGCATCGGAGGGCACACCCATAGTCTTTACCGCCACGGGGCTGACCCCGGCAACCGCTACCCGCGCCACGGTGGACGGCGACTGGGAGGGCGTGACTACGGTTGCCGTCCAAATAGGCAGCGAAGTGAAAGCATATCGCGTGACCCCCTCTGCCGACCACCTTACCGCCACCCTCAGCAGCGACGACCCGTATTATTGGAAGGGAACGGATATCGTCACCGTATCGGCATGGTGGCCCTGCACGGACGGAGAAACCGCGATGCCCGCCGTGGTGGTGCAAGCAGACCAAAGCGGCGACGGATATGCCAAGAGCGACCACATCGCCGTGGCGGAGGAACAGCTGCATTACAACGGAGGCATACCCACGCTCGCCTTCACGCACTGCACCGCCCGCATCAGCCTCACGCTGTCGGGCAGCACATCGGATGTCAGTTCCGTGCGCCTGACGAACCTCTCCACCGCCGACGGCAACCCCGGCGAGATAACCGCCCACCATGCAGGGAGCGGCACCATCTACGAAGCCCTCGTAGCCCCGCAAAGCGTGGCTCAGGGCACGGCAATCGTCACCATCTCCACCACCGGCGGCAAGACCTACGTCTACCGGATGCAGGACAATGCCAAATGAACGGCAGGCAAGGAGTACAGTTATACTATTTATATATAATGTAGTGATTGCCTCAAGAATCGTTTGTTCACTTTGAAAAGGCAAGTGCTAAGGTGTAAACAAAGGGTATTGGAGAAATAGAAAGAGTGTCTGCATATATCTCAATTGCCAGATATTTTCGCCGATAAGTTTGCATAGTTGAAACTTTGTTATACCTTTGCAGCGCAATCGCAAAAGGCACGGTTCCTTGGATGAGTGGCTTAGTCAGCGGTCTGCAAAACCGCGCACGGCGGTTCGAATCCGCCAGGAACCTCGGAAGCTCTTGTCAATTTTCAGTTGGCAAGAGCTTTTTGTTTTCTGTCCTCTCTGCCTGTGATTGGTTTAATAACATGGCGCGGTTGCAATGTTTTATCTTAACCGTGCCGCGTCTTGGCGACCTGTTATCGTGCTTGCGTGGCAGTGAAGTGATTCAGATTATCATATTTTTTGCTAAGTGTTTCGTTTTTACAGAAAATAACTATTTTTGCTCGTAAAACATTGAATCCTAAAAATAGTTAATCATTATGGACAAGAAAAGAGTTTATAC
>CALULY010000029.1 GCA_944321635.1 uncultured Bacteroidaceae bacterium
AAAAGGTTGGAGGCAATGCCCGAAATCTTCGCTCCCATGCCGTTGAGCATCCGGCAGAGTTGCTGGATGTAGGGCTCACAGGCGGCGTTGTAGATGATTGTCTTGCCTTTGGCGAGCACGGCGGCCATTATTATGTTTGCCGTGCCGGTGACTGATGCCTCGTCAAGCAGCATCCGGCAGCCGTTGAGTTCCTTGGCGTTTATCTTGTAGATGCCCCTCGCTTTGTCGTAGTTGAACTCCGCGCCCAACGCCTCTATGCCCAGGAAGTGCGTGTCCAGCCTGCGGCGGCCGATTTTGTCGCCCCCGGGCTTCGGTGTGATTGCTTTCCCGAAACGTGCCACCAGTGGCCCGACGAGCATGATCGAACCGCGCAACTTCGTGCACTTGTTGAGGAAGTCGTCACTCTCAAGGTAGCCCATGTCGATGTTGTCCGCTTGGAACGTGTATGTGCCCGCCCCGCTCTTTGACACCTTGACACCCATGTCCATCATCAGTTGGATGAGGTTGTTGACATCGAGTATGTCCGGGATGTTGCTGATTGTCACCGCCTCCTCGGTCAACACTGTCGCGCAGATGACTTGGAGTGCCTCGTTTTTCGCTCCTTGCGGGACTATTTCCCCTTTGAGCTTGTGCCCGCCTTCGATGATGAATGATGCCATGGTCTTGTGGTGTTAGTTGGTCAATGTCCCTTTTTGGGCATTTTCTTGTTGTTCCTTTTGGCGTGGTTCCTCGCTTCAAAAAACGTGATGTCCCCCGGCTTGAGGTCGATGGCCCCGTTGGACAAGGTGAAGAGGTCTTTGATTATCTTGTTTTCGTCGGCGATGTCCTTGGCCCAGGCGTAGTAGTCCTTTTTCATCATGTTGGCCAAAAGGTCGATGAGGTTCTTTCTCGCCATGCCGTCGGGCATCGCGGCCGCCTTTTTTATCATTTCCTGGACGTTGTAGCCGTAGTGCATATACGTGATTTTGTGCTTCGGATATGGCACTTTGCCCGGCCTGCTCGTCAGGTTGTCCTTTGGGATTATGTCGTATGGATAGTCGATGTCGAGCTGGAAGTTGGACATGATGGCCAGGTGATCCCACAACTTGTGTTTGAAGTCGGGTATGTCACGCAGCTGCGTGTTCATGTTTCCCATGATTGTTATGATGGTGTTGGCGCAACGTTGCCTTTCCGCGCGGTCGGCAATGGTCAATGCGTGATCCACCATGTTTTGTATGCTCCTGCCGTACTCGGGCAGTGGGAGTTTTTTCTCTTCGGTGTTGTATCTCATGTCTTATATCAATTTCTTGGGAGTTGATGCCACGAAGTCTTTCAAGTAGAATGGCTCAAAGTAGGCCACATCCTTGAAGTCCCCTGCGGCGTAGGCTTTCTCGGCGAGTATCGCCATCGACTTGGCCAGCGGCGCGATGTTGTCGATGAATCGTGCATTGGCGTGCGTGATTGCCTGCTTGCATTTGTCCGCCCCGTTGCCCATGAAGTAGATTATGCCCTGCTCCAGCTCCTCTTGGAACGAGCCCTCGTCGATTACCATCGCCGTGGTGGGCATCAATTGGTGCAATGCCCGGTCGTAGAGGGCGGTGTAGACCTCCATGCGCCTTGCATCGATCATCGGGCAGAGCCGTGCATCCTCATCAAGGTCGTTGTACAGCAGCGGGATGACGCACAGTGTCTCAAGCGTCGGGATGGCAATCAGCGGCAACTGCCGTCCGAAGCAGACGCCTTTGGCCATCGACACCCCGATGCGCAGCCCGGTGTAGGAGCCAGGCCCGCAACTGACGGCCACGGCGTCGAGGTGCTCCCCCGCGTCGTCGAGGTGGGACAATGCCCGCTGGACGAACAGGCCCAGGTTGTTGGCTTGTGTGTTGCCGTCGTAGTCCTCAAGGTGAAAGACTATCTCCCCGTCCTTGCCGACCGCCGCCGAGCACACGTTGGTCGAGGTCTCTATGTTAAGTATCGTAGCCATTTTCTGCGTCTGGATGTGTCTCTATCTTGCAAAGGTACGCATTTTGCGTGAGTTGCGTCAACCTGCGTCGTTAAAAGATATGACAGCATCCGCCCCGCATCCCGCCTGCACCGTCTTGTGGAAGGGACGGGAATATACTATGTCTTTGAAGAAATCATGCAATGTAACGGGCAAAAAGGTCGTATGTTTTCGGCAAAAAGGTCGTATGTTTTTTCCCGAAAACATCTATTGTCATTGCCAGTGACAAAGCAAGCTCCCGGTCAAAGCCTGCGGCGTCCCCGCCATTGCCCCGAGGTGCCGCAGTCCTTGCGTGCGATTTCTTATATTTGCATATTAAATGTGTATAATTATGAAAAGAATCATAGACCCTTACGAGGGGCATCCCCTGCACAACTGCTTCGGGTGCTCGCCCACAAACGAAGCGGGGCTGAAACTGGAGTTTTACGAAGATGGCGACTACGTGGTGGCACGTTGGCAGCCGAGACGTGCATTCGAGGGGTGGCGTAATGTGCTCCATGGAGGCATCCAGGCACTGCTGCTTGACGAGATATGTGCTTGGGTTGTCATGCGCAAGTTGCAGACTATCGGCGTGACGTCAAAGATGGAAGTCAAGTACATCCGCCCCGTCGCCGCTGACGCCCCTGTGCTGACGGTGCGTGCCCGTGTGCTGCGCACGGTGAGAAACTTGGCTGAGATCGAGTCATGCCTCTACAACGCCGCCGGCGAACTGTGCACGAGGGCGTTGTGCACCTACTATGACTATCCGCCCGAGCGTGCCAGGGACGAGAGGGAGTTTGCCGGATGCCGCGTGGAGGGTGAGGACGGGGCTGCTGGCTGATGCCGCGCACGGCTGTGCCGCCCGTGCTGTCAGACACACTCGTTGTCCGGGTAGTTGACGAGGTAGAGTGTCCCCTTTGCCCTCGTCACGGCCGTGTATAGCCAGCGGAGATAGTCGTTGTCAATCCGCCCTTCGGGGATGAAAGCATGGTCGAGGAAGATGTTCGTCCACTGGCCTCCCTGCGCCTTGTGGCAGGTGACGGCGTAGGCATATTTGATCTGGAGGGCGTTGTAGTAGGGGTCTTCCTTCACTTTCTTCATGCGGTCGCGCTTGTTGGTCACGTCGTCGTAGCTGTCATAAACGCCTTCAAACAACTTTTCGCTCTGCTCCCTGCCGAGCGATGCCGCCTCGCTGTGCAGCGTGTCAAGGATAACTTTCATCTCAAGCTCAAAGCCGTCGTAGTCGGGGAACGTCATTGTCACGTCGGCAAACCGCAACCCGTAGACATCCATGCTGCGCCGCACCCGCCTGACCACGGCGATGTCGCCGTTGGCAACGAACTCGATGTCAGTGCCCGTCAGGTCTGCGGCATAATTGTTTTTGGCGATCATGATGATGTCGCCGCGCTCAAGCTCCTCTTCCCTGTAAAGTATCGTGTTGCGGATTCCCATGTTGTAGATGTTGGCCCGCTTGTTTGACCGTGTGATGACGATTGTCTCATCCATCCCGTCGCGTGAGTAACAGTCGCTGATGGCATCCACGAGGTCTGCCCCGCTGACCCTCTTGATGTCGGGGTAGCGTGTCACTGACAGCATGATGCGGTCAACCGTCCTCTTTGCCCTGATGATTTCGCGGATTGCGGTCGCGTTAGCCAGGATGCCCGTCCCGTCCCCTTGCCGCACCACTTGGCACAACTCGACCTGATCGACCTTGAAACCGATGTCCCGCAACGCCGTCCGCGACAGGGCGGGGCTCTCAGACTCGCCTACGGGTGGGAGCTGCGCGGTGTCGCCTATCATGACGAGCTTGCAATTGTCGCCCGAGTAGACGAATGTGATGAGGTCGTCGAGCAGCCGCCCCGTGCCGAAGCGCGCTTCGCCTCCCGGGTAATTGGCAATCATCGACGCTTCATCGACGATGAACACTGTGTCACGGGCAAGGTTGCGTCCCATGACGAAATTGTTCATCTCGGGGGAAAAGACCTTTTGGCGGTAGATCGCCTTGTGGATGGTGTATGCCTTGTGCCCGGAGTAGAGCGAAAAGACCTTTGCTGCCCTGCCCGTCGGGGCGAGCAGCACCGCCTTGGCCTTGATCATGCCGAGCGTCTTGACTATCGCGGCGGCGAGGGAGGTCTTGCCTGTCCCAGCGTAGCCTTTGAGCAGGAAGATTGTCTCGTTGTCTTTGGCCAGGAGGAAACGGCTGATGCGCGTGATGGCTTCATCCTGTTGGTCGGTGGGTGTGAAGCCGCAGTTTTCCCTTATTTGTTGCGTGAGCAGTGTGCTGATCATCTTGGGTGGTGGCTAAAATGGTGTTGCTGGCTTGGATGGTACGTGCAATTTGGCTTATTTTTGCGCTATCAAGCCACGAAGATAGGCAAAATCTGCATTGCACCCGCCAACGGCGTGCTGTGCCAGAACCAGCATCGAGGCTAATGTCATCAGATGGATATGGTAAAAGGACAACAGGCAACCGGCACCGCTGCCGCCGTCACGGCGTGCAGCGTGCTGGCAGTGCGCTTGTCGTCGTCAGCATTCACCACCGTCGTGATTGGCGGGGTGGATGGACGGGGCGGCGTGACGGCACGTTGCTTTGATCCGGATCCTGCCGTCTCGCTCGTTGCCAACCTCAAGACGGCTGTCGCCTCCCGGCCTTGCCCGCAAGACGGGTGGGAGAGGATCGACCTTGTGTCGTGCGACGGACGTGTCACCTTTGTGCCATCTGCTTGCTTTGACGGCAAGTCTGCTGCGGCGATGTTTGACGCTTGTTTCACTTTGGCAGGCGATGAGGCCGTTGAGGTGCGAGAGTTGCCGTCGGCTGGGTGCGTAGCCTTGTTTGCCTTCAACCGTTTTGCCCGTCGTGGCATGGCTGCATTGGCGGCAGAGGTCAGGACGTTCAACTCATACGCATTGCTCCTTGAGGCCATGATGTCGGAGTCATCGGCGCAGGACGGCCGTGTGATGCGTGTCCATGTGTCAGACGAGACGATGGGGGTGTTTGTCGCTGATGGCGGCAGGCTCGTGTTTGCCAACGTCTTTGATTGCACCGAGGACAACTTGCGCCTGTTCTACCTGCTCCATGTGATGCGTGCAACAGGCTTTTCCCAACAGGAAGACACCATATATATATGTAAGGAGGATGGCGGGACATCGTGCCTTGACAACCTCGTCAAGCTGTATGTCGATGACGTGCGTCCCATGCCGCAGTCGCGCCCGCCCTTTGGCGTGGATGGTGACGGCGGATGCTTGACGTCCGACATGGTGTCTTTGCTCTCGTCGCACCTGACAAACTGACATGGAATGAGAATAGTAGGAGGAAAATACAAACGCCGCCGTTTTGAAATCCCCAAGACTTTCAAGGCGCGCCCGACGACTGATTTTGCCAAGGAAAACATCTTCAACGTCCTGGCAAACTACCTTGACTTTGATGATGACGTTTGCGCCCTCGACCTTTTCTCCGGGACAGGCAGCATTGCGGCGGAACTCGTCTCCCGTGGCTGCCGGCGTGTCGTGGCGGTGGAAAAGGACGCGTTGCACTGTTCATTCATCAAAAACATCTTTGACAAGCTGGGCGACCCGACGGCAGAGTTGGTGCGCGGCGACGTTTTCCGCTATCTCCGGGGTTGTGGGGAGCAGTTTGATTTTGTTTTCGCCGACCCGCCCTACACCTTGCCCGCAATCGAGACCATCCCGTCGCTCATCCTCGATGGCAGTGGCGTGCTGCGTGATGGCGGCTTGTTCGTATTCGAGCATGGCGGCAACCTGGACTTTTCATCCAATCCCCACTTCGTCGAGCACCGCGAGTACGGCAGTGTCAACTTCACCATCTTCACTAAGGGGGAATAGCGTTTGGCTATCCGCATTCAGAGCAGCGGGCTGAAGACGCGCACAAGCGACTCTTTGACCTTGATGTGCTTTGGACGGTGCTTCCACACTTGGAGTGTCAGGCGGCGGCTGTGCGACTGGTCGATTTGGAATTGCTTCTTGATGGCGGCGGCCGCCTCCTTGTCGTAGATGAAGACGTTTGCCTCGAAGTTTTGCTCGAAACTCCTGAAATCCATGTTGCTTGACCCCACCACTGACAGCAGGTCGTCGGAGACCATCATCTTGGAGTGGATGAAACCGCCCTCGTACATATAGACCTTGACACCGGCACTGAGCAGGTCTTTCACGTAGGATCGCGTCGCCAGCTGCGTGAGCAGGCTGTCGCTGCGGTGAGGGATGATGATGCGGACATCGATCCCCGCCAGCGCGGCACTCTGCATGGCGCACAGCACGGGCTCGGTAGGCATGAAGTAGGGGGTCTCGCAGAAGAAATAGTCCTTGGCCCGCGCCAGCGCGAGTGCCAAGCCCTGCATGATGCTCCGCCATTGGTCGAATGGGGCGCTCGTCGCTACCTGCACCGACGCGCTGCCGTCCAGGCTGCAAGTAGGGAAGTAGGCCGGCGACATGAGCGACGTGCGCGTGGCAAAGTACCAGTCGCGGATGAACACCATCTGGAGCTGGTGCGCCGCATATCCCTTGACCATCACCTGAGTGTCCCGCCAATCGCCCCACGGCACGCCGAGCACATAGCGGTCGGCGACGTTCATCCCGCCGATGAATCCCCTGTCGCCGTCGATCACGGTGATTTTGCGGTGGTTGCGGTAGTTTATGCGGCTCTGTATGCTCAGGTGCACAGGCATGAACTTGACCACCTCGACACCCCCGGCCTGCAACCGCTTGAAAAACTTCTCCTTGGCTTTCCAGCTGCCAAGGTCGTCCACGATGAGCCTAACCCTCACCCCTTGCCGCGCTTTGTCAATCAACGCGTCCGCCACCAGGCTGCCAATGGCGTCGTCCATGAAGATGTAGTAGTCGAGATGCACGTGGCTGCGGGCCGAAGCAATCTCCCTCAGCAGGGCGATCATGAAACTTGCCCCGTCGAAATAGGGCACGACGCTGTTGCCCGGGAACGGGACACCGCCGCCCGTTTTGCCGAGCAGGTCGGCCAGCGCGGCATATTCCTTGGGGAAGCTCGCACGCGTCTTCCTCAATTCCCTCAAAGCAGGGCTCTGCACCGTCCGCTTGTAGCTGCGCTTGCCTATGAGGTGGCGTTTGTACCACTTTTGCCCGAAGACGAGATATGCGACCAGCCCCACCACGGGCAGGCACGTGAGCACGAGTATCCACGCCATTGTCTTGAGCGGGTTCCTGTTCTCAAGGATGACAATGACGACCGAGCCCACGATGGCGAGGATATAAAAGACGTAAGCCGCCTCTTTCAGATAGTTCAATGCTTCAATCATGGCCGCGCTGCGTTGGTTGATGGGCAAATATATGTCTTTTCCCACGCCCGCCGCCCGGATTGCCGCCTTTTTTGCCTCCGCCATCGCCGCCATCCAGTCGCAGCGATGCCGGCCGCCGCACCTTGGGCAAAAGACAGTGGTGCCGGACGCCGGATCCGAGATGCCGGACATGAAGTCCCTTTTAGTCAGGCCTAAAGTCCATGAGGATTGGCCTAAAGTCAAAAAGGGTCTGGCACAAAGTTCATCATGTCCTGACATAAAGTATATTCAGAAGTTTTGTTTATATATTCAAAACTTCTGTTTATATAAACAAAAGTTCTGTTTATACATTCAAAACTTTTGTTTTTACTTTATGCGCCTGGCAATGGAAGTTTGTGTCTGACGTGGTGGAAGTTTTCCCGGCTGGCTGGTGAAGTTTATGTCTGGCGACAATGGTTTTGTCCCCGGGACGGCGGTCTCTTGCCCTCGGGTGATGGGAGGCTGGGGGAGCACATATACCTTAATAATATATAGGTGCCGGCGTGGTGCGGTTGCGTGTCGGCGGCCAATGGGCAGGGGCGTGTCAGCCGTGGTTGCCGTCCTGGTCGATTTCCCTTACGACGCGGCAGGGGTTGCCTACGGCGAGCGTGCCTGGCGGGATGCTGCGGTTGACGACGCTGCCCGCGCCGATGACGCACCCTTCTCCTATGGTCACGCCGGGGAGGATAGATGTGCCCGCGCCAATCCATACGTTGTCGCCAATGGTGACGGGGCGGGCATACTCGATGCCCTTGTTCCTCGTGGCCACGTCGAGCGGATGCCCTGCGGTGTAGATGCCGACGTTGGGGGCGATGAACACGTTGTCGCCGATGGTGACGCGCGCCCCGTCGAGGATGGTGAGGTTTGTGTTGGCGAATGTGTTGCGCCCGATGGTGATGTTGCTGCCGTAGTCGCAGTGGAATGGGGGAAGGATGATGCTGCCTTCGCCCAGCGACCCGAGCAGTTGGTTCAGGATGTGTTGCCGCTCGTCGCGCTTGGCGGGCGGGGTGTTGTTGAACTCGAACAGCTTGCAGGCGGCTTGGTGCATGAGGTCTTGCAGCTCGCTGTCGTGGTTGGGGTCGTAGGGGAGACCTGCCGCAGCCTTTTCTTTTTCGGTCATGTCTTGTCGTTTTGGTAAAACAAAGGCGGGCGGGTTGCCCCGCCCGCCGCGTGCCGTGCCGCCTGGGTGGTCAGGCATCGACGTTGGCGTACTTTGCATTCTTCTCGATGAACTCGCGTCGCGGTCCTACGTCCTCGCCCATGAGCATGGAGAAGATGTAGTCGGCATCCGTGGCGTTCTCTATCGTCACCTGTTTGAGGCGGCGTGTCTCGGGATTCATGGTCGTCTCCCAGAGGTCTTCGGCGTTCATTTCGCCCAGACCTTTGTAGCGTTGGATGTCCATGCCGCTTGTCCCGCCGTTTTGGGCGACGAATTCATCCTTTTCGGCATCATTGTAGCAGTATTTCTCCGCCTTGCCCTTCTTGCAGCAATAGAGGGGGGGCATTGCGATGTAGAGATGTCCTTGCTGGATGACCTCCGGCATGTAGCGGAAGAACAATGTCATGATGAGCGTGTCGATGTGTGAGCCGTCCACGTCGGCATCTGTCATGATGATGACTTTGTGGTAGCGGAGTTTTTCAAGGTTTGCTTCGCGCTCGTTCTCGGGATTCATGCCGAATCTGATGCCGAGTGCTTGGATTATGTTGTTGACCTCGTCGCTCTCAAATGCCTTGTGCCACATGGCTTTTTCGACGTTAAGGATCTTTCCCCTGAGTGGCAGGATGGCTTGGTACTTCCTGTTGCGTCCGGATTTCGCTGATCCGCCTGCCGAGTCTCCCTCCACGAGGAAGAGCTCGCATTCCTCTGCGTTGCGGCTTGAGCAGTCGGCCAGTTTGCCCGGGAGGCTGACGCTGCCGAGTGGGTTCTTTTTCTGGACGGTTTCCCTTGCCTTGCGTGCGGCGATGCGTGCCGTTGCAGCGAGGATGACTTTGTTGACGATCATCTTCGCTTCTTTCGGGTGTTCCTCCAGGTAGTAGGAGAGTGCCTCGCCGACTGCCTGGTCAACAGCTCCCATGACCTCGTTGTTGCCGAGCTTGGTCTTGGTCTGGCCTTCAAACTGCGGTTCGGCTACTTTGATTGAGATGACGGCGGTCAAGCCTTCGCGGAAGTCCTCGCTCGATATTTCAACCTTTGCCTTCTCAAGGTATTTGTTGTCGTCGGCGTATTTCTTGAGCGTCCTTGTGATGGCGCGGCGGAAACCTGCGAGGTGCGTGCCGCCCTCGATGGTGTTTATGTTGTTGACGTAGGAATGTATGTTCTCGTTGTACGAGGTGTTGTACATGATGGCCACCTCGATTGGGATGCCTTGTTTCTCCGTGTTGAGGTATATCACATCGGGAATGAGCGGCTCGCGGTTGGTGTTTATGTAGCGGACAAACTCCTTGAGCCCCTCCTCGGAGTAGAATGTGTCGTGCTTGTAACTGCCATCCTCGTCTTTCTCCCTGCGGTCGGTGAGGGAAATCCGCAAGCCCTTGTTGAGGAATGCCAACTCGCGCAGGCGGGCTGCGAGGATGTCGTATTTGTAGACGGTCTCCGTGAAGATCGACCCGTCGGGCGTGAACGTTTGCCTCGTGCCCCGCAGCTCTGTCGTGCCGACTTCCTTGACGGGATATAGGGGCTTGCCGCAGGAATATTCTTGCTGGTAGATCTTGCCTCCCCTGAACACTTCGGTTTTCATGTGTGTCGAGAGCGCGTTGACGCATGACACGCCCACGCCGTGCAGTCCTCCTGAGACTTTGTAGGAGCCTTTGTCAAATTTTCCACCGGCGTGCAACACGGTCATCACGACTTCGAGGGCGGATTTCTTCTCCTTTTCGTGCATATCGACGGGGATTCCGCGCCCGTTGTCCTGCACCGTGATGGAATTGTCCTCATTGATGAACACCTCGATATGGGTGCAATAGCCGGCAAGTGCCTCGTCGATGGAGTTGTCCACGACCTCGTAGACGAGGTGGTGCAACCCTTTCTCGCTGATGTCGCCGATGTACATCGCGGGACGCTTGCGCACTGCCTCAAGCCCTTCGAGCACCTGGATGTTGTGCGCGGTGTAGTTGGAAGATTGTTGTTTGTCTAATTCTTCTGCCATATTCCTTTGTTCTCTTTCTGTCTTGTCTCTTTCCGCTCCGGGCGGTGTGCCCGCCGTGTGGCGAACATCATGCAAAGTTACTAATTTTTTGGCAAACGGCGACAACATCGCTTGCCGCGAATGGAGCGTGGGGCTTGGATGCCGCCGGCCGGCGAGGCGCATGGGGGATCACCGCGCGGCTGCGGCAGCGACATTGCACGGCAGAGGCAAAATCATTGCATGGTAGGGGTGAAATCATTGTATGCCTGGTGCAAAATCATTGTATGCAAATGGCGGAATCATTGTATGCAAACGGCTAAGTCATCATAGTGTTCCCGGCGTTTGATTGCCATGCCGCCGGTGCTGCCCGCCATGTCGGCCGTGGGACAAAAGGGCGGTATCGTTTGGCTATATGGATATAAAATCCCTTACTTTGCAGCCAAAAACGTTTTGAACCTCATCATTGACATAGGCAACACGGTTGCCAAACTCGCGGTGTTTGACGGCGGCCGGCTCGTCGAGGTGGCCCGCACGGACAACGGGGCGTTGCAGGGGCTTCCTGCATTCGTGGCCAAGTGGCGCGGGTCGATTGGCAAGGCTGTGGTGTCCACTGTCGTTGACTTGGCAAACGAAGTCGATGAGCGGTTGTCGCGCCTCCCGTTCCCTTGCCTCAGGATAGGCGGCGGCACGCCCCTGCCTGTCACCAACCTTTACGAGACACCCGAGACGCTCGGCAACGACCGCATAGCCGCCGTGGTGGGAGCCAACGCGATGTTCCCCGGCAGGGACATCCTCGTCATCGACTCTGGCACGTGCATAACCTACGACTTCGTGGATGCCTCGTCCCGTTACCACGGCGGCAACATCTCACCTGGGCTGTCGATGCGTTTCAAGGCGTTGCACGCGTTCACCTCCCGGCTGCCGCTTGTCGGCGGGGATGGGAGGATGCCCGACTGCGGCAAGGACACCGAGACCGCCATCCGTCTTGGCGTGGTGCGTGGTGTCGAGTACGAGGTCAGGAGCTACATCGATGAGTACTCGCGCAGGCATCCCGGGCTTTTGATTTTTTTAACTGGGGGTAAGGAGTTTCCTTTTGAAGTCCAGACGAAAAATGAGATATTTGCCGATAAATTTTTAGTTTTGAAAGGTCTTAACAGAATTCTTGAACATAATGCATCCCATCTGTAAAGCAGCTTGCGTGGCGTTGGCGGCAATCGTCTGCGGCACTGCATACGGTCAGGACGACACTCCCATACCAAACATCAACTCGCCGTACTCCATGTACGGGTTCGGTTCCCTCTCCGACCAGGCCACTGCCATGGGCAAGGGGATGGGCGGGGTCGGCTATGCGCTGCAAGATGGGTCGTCCATAAATCTCAAAAACCCTGCTTCGTATGCCTCGATAGACTCGTTGACGATGCTGATTGATGCGGGGATGTCGGTCTACACTACAAAGTTCAGCGACGGTGCGTCGTCGGCAAGTGCCAAAAACGCGGCATTCGACTATGTGGCACTCCAGTTCCGCCTGTGCAAGAGGCTCGGGCTCGCGATTGCCTACCTGCCGTATTCCAAAGTGGGATATGACTTCAGTTCGAGCGATGTGGTCAACGACGTGACGGGCACAGGCATAGACTTTGGTACTAATACCTATAATTATAGTGGCACTGGCGGTCTCCAGCAGGCGATGCTCGGTTTGGGCGCGCGTCCTTACGGCGGGCTTTCGGTCGGTGTCAACGCGTCGTTCATCCATGGCTCCATAAACAGGAGTTTGACAGTCGCCTCGTCCAACGCGAGTTCCTACGGCTTCACGCAGACCGAGGCCATAAAAGTCAAGGACTACAAGCTGGATTTCGGTTTGCAATATGCCTTGGATTTCAAGGACAAGCACACCGTGGCGGCAGGCATCACCTATTCGCTGGGCCACAAGCTCAACTCCGAGGCCAACATCGGTTATGTGAAAAACTCGTCATCGACGGTCGTCTCCTATGACGAGCGGCGCATCTCTGGCGAGATCTACTTGCCCCACGTCATCGGGGCCGGGCTTTCCTACATCTATGACGGCAGGCTGACGGTCGCAGCAGACTACACTTTGCAGCGTTGGGGTGACAATCTTTTCCTCGGGAGCAGCACGCTGCGCAACCGCAGCATTTATGCTTTCGGTGCTGAGTACGTGCATGACGTGCGGTCCAAACGCTACCTTTCGACCGTCCGTTACCGTCTCGGGGCATATTACTCCGACCCCTACGTCCGCATCAACGGCGAGGACGGGGCGCGTGAGTATGGCATCTCGGTCGGTTTCGGCTTCCCAATCCTGCAAAACAGGTCGTTGGTGCAGGTCAGCGGGCAGTACGTCAAGGTCTCGTCGTCGGGTGATGGCATAGGTCTCGACGAGGATATGTTCAAGTTAAACATAGGCATCACCTTCAATGAACGCTGGTTCATGAAGATGAAGGTGAGATGATGCCGTCCCTTTGCCGATGGATTTGAGCAGACACATCAGGGCTGTCGCCCGTTCCCGCCGCCCGTGCGGCCCGATGCTGGCGGTGCTTGTGCTGGTCGTGTCGTTTGCGGCAGGCTCTTGCTCCAAGAACAAGCAGCTCGTCACCGATGCTGTCGTCGAGCGTGATTCGATGTCGGTGATGACGACCTACGGTGTCAATTCGCTCATATCTGACTCAGGAATAATAAGGTATAAAATCCTTGCCGACGAGTGGCTCGTCTACGACAAGCGCAATCCACCCTTTTGGGCGTTTGAGCGCGGTGTCTACCTTGAGAAATTTGACACCCTGCACCAGGTCGAGGCGCGCATCAAGGCCGACACTGCCTACTACAACACCAAAGCGGAGATATGGACGCTCCGTGGCAACGTGCACATCGAGAGTTTGAAGGGGGAGCGGTTTGACACACAACTGATGTATTGGAACCAGAAGACGCAACGTGTCTATTCGGATCAGTACATCCGCATCGAACAGCCCGAGAGAACCATCACGGGATATGGCTTTGATTCCAACCAGCAAATGACCGAGTATGTGATAAGGAACATCACTGGCATCTTCTATGTCGATGAGTCCGAGCAGGACAGCGTTGCCGGCGACGCCGATGTCGGCATGGCCAGGGACACGCTGGAGCATGACTCTGCCGTGGCCTCTTCGCCCTTTTCCCGTGGGGGATGATGCCGCCTGGCGGAGGGTTGCTAACTTTTTTTGATTATTGGCATCCTGTTTCCTGCTTTTTTGTATCTTCGTGCGCTAATCACAGTATGTTGAATGTAAAAACAATAAAACAGACAAACATAAATGGCTACTTTACAATCAATTAGGAGTAAAGGTCCGCTGCTGGTCATCGTGATCGGCGTGGCATTGCTGGCTTTCATAGCTGGCGATTTCTTTAAGATTTTCCAGACACATACGAGTAAAACCGATGTCGGGAGCGTTAATGGCGAGGGCTTCCCGGTGATGGAGTTCCAGCAGCTTGTGAACGAGCAGGCCGAGATGTACAAGGCCAGGACAGGACGCACGCTTGCCGACAGGGATATGGCTTATCTCCGCGACCAGGTGTGGAACACCTTCATGGTCGAGCAACTGGTGAACGAGCAGGCTGACAAGCTTGGTCTCGTCGTTACTGACGCTGAACTCCAGAATGTCATAGACGAAGGTACCAATCCGGCTCTGTCCCAAGCACCCATAGGGGTCAACCCTCAGACCGGGGCATTTGACAAAGACGCGCTCAAGGAGTTCCTTGTGACCTACAACACCCAGTTGCAGCAGATGGATCCCCAGACCGCGCAGATGTACGAGACGGTGCATTCGCAATGGCTTGCTTTCGAGAAAGAACTCAGGCTCAACCTCCTCGCTCAAAAGTACCACGCTCTGCTTGCCAGCTCGATGCTTTCCAACAATGTGGAGACGGAATATTTCTACGAGGGGCGCGTCAACCAGTACGATGCACTCTATGCCGCATACCCGTACAGGAATATGCCCGACACGGCAGTAACGGTGACGGACGCAGATCTCAAGGTGCTGTACGACAAATACCGTGACGTGCGTTTCAAACAGCCGTATGAGGGACGTGACATCAAGTATGTGCAAGTCACTGTCGTGCCGAGCCAGAAGGACAAAGACGAGTTGCTCGCCAAGATGAATGAGACTGCTGCGACGCTCAAGGGGGATGTAGACAACTACTTCGCCCTTGTCCGCGCCGACGAGTCCGCAGTCTCCTACGTGGATATGTTAAGGGCTGAGGAAGCATTTCCCCGTGACGTGACCACACGTCTTGACACCGTAGGCGTGGGGCAGGTAGTCGGTCCTTACATGAACCTGTCTGACAACTCCTACAACGTGTTCAAACTCATCGCCAAGCAGAGCCAGGCTGACTCGGTGCGCTTCCGCAACATCGCTGTGGTGCGTGAAACCAAGGCGGCAACAGAGGCTCTTGCCGACAGCATAGTTAATGCCGTCAAGGGTGGTGCGGACTTCAACGAACTTGCTGACCGCTACAACGCTCCGGGAGAGCCCCAATGGGTCTACACCGCGCAGTTTAACGCCGGCATAGATGAGCAGAACGCAAAATACTTCAACGAGCTTTTTGCAGCAGCCAACGGTGCTGTCTACGAGTCGGAGATTGGTGACATGAAGATAATCACCAAAGTGTTTGAAAAGAAAGGCAGCAAGCAAAAGTACAACATTGCCGTTGTCAAGCGTCCAATCGTCTTCAGCGACGAGACATACAGCAACGAGTACAATAAGTTCAGTCAATTCGTGGCAAGCAACCAGTCGATCGACTCGCTTGCAGCCAATGCAGAGGCGGCAGGCTACCGTGTCATGGACAGCCAGAACGTACTTGCGTCAAGCTACGGCATAGGCAATGTCGCCAACAGCCGTGAGGCTTTGCGCTGGGTGTTCAAGGCTGAGACCGGAGATGTCTCACAAATCTTTGAATGCGGTGAAGACAACAACACGATGCTTGTGATGGCAGTCACCGGGGAGCACCCCAAAGGGCATCTCGACTTTGAGTCTGTCAAGGACCAGTTGCGTCCCGAGGCCATCAAAGACAAGAAGGCAGAGAAGATCATCGCCGACTGGCAGTCCAAAGGCCTTGCCAGCATCGCCGACTACAAGCAGCTTGACAACGTGGTGTGCGACACCCTCAAGAGGATTTCATTCTCAGCTCCTGTCAATGTGATGCGTGTCGGTGGCGGTGAGTACGTCCTCAACGGCCTCACTGTCAAGGCGGAGATGAACAAAGTGACCGCTCCTGTCAAGGGCAACTCCGCAGTCTATGTCCTCGACGTTTATGGGCAAAACAAGACAAATGAGACCTACGATGCTGAAAGAGAGCTTCGCATCATCTCGTCGGCCTACGAAAGGTCTGCTTCGGGCATACTTTCCGACCTGCAAGACAAGGCGGAAGTCGAGGATGAGCGTTACCTCTTCTTCTGAGCCTCTGACCCAAACACTAACAAGGCGCAGTTCCGCTCCCGGGGCTGCGCTTCTTTTTTAACCAATCAAACACAGCAAACCATGTTGCTCAAGTTGTACGACAAGGACACAAACATCCGTGACGTGCTCAAGGTCGTGAATGTCCTACGCGATGGCGGGTTGATCATCTACCCGACGGACACCGTTTATGCCATAGGATGCGATGCCCTGAATGTCAGGGCCGTCGAGCGCATCTGCGCCATCAAAGGTGTCAACCCTGCAAAACATAACTTGTCGATTGTCTGCACCGACCTTTCTGGCGTGGCCGAGTATGCCAAGGTCAGCAACGCCGCCTTCCGTCTGATGAAGTCCTGCCTGCCGGGGCCGTTCACTTTCATCCTGCCGACTGGCAGCCGCCTCCCTAAGATCTTCAAGGGCAAACGCGAGGTCGGCGTGCGTGTGCCAGACAGCAACATCGCCCGCACCATAGCTGCCGAGCTCGGCAACCCGTTGCTCTCGATGTCCTTGCGCGATGATGATGAGGTGGTGGAATACTCGACCGACCCCGAACTCATTGATGAGAAATATGGCAACCTCGTCGATCTCGTCGTCGATGGTGGCTACGGCGGGTTGGTGCCTTCGACCGTCGTCGATTGCTCGTCAGACGAGTTCGCAATCATCCGTCAAGGCAAAGGGGAAGTGGACCTCTGACCCTTCGTCAAGTCACGTCCGCGCAGTGAGCGGGGCAAAAACGCGCGCCGTCACTCATCTTTGTCGCGGCAGGGCTTGCATATCAAATTTTTAAACCTAACTTTGACTGCACATAAAGGGCGCAGTACGTCGGTCATTGTCCCTGTTGGCTGCAATGGAGCGCGGCTTTGCCGCGCGGCATCGTCGTCTGGGGCTTTCTGAGGGGGCGCAGGTCGGCGCGCGGTGCTGCAATAACTGTTAAATGGTCTTATTATGAAAAAGAGATTGCGCAAGAAACTCTACAAAGGAGAGTTCAAGGAGCTTGGTTTCAACGTGTCTTTCACCTATGACGCTGCGACCACCGACGACGGCTATGCGTTGTTGGACGAGTTCATCGACTATGCCCTGTCGCAGGGGTTGTGTGTCGGCGGCTATTTCGGGGAAGATGGCTGCAAGGCCTCGTTGTTTGTCGTCTCCGCCAAGCGGGGCAGCGTGACAGAGGATCAGAGGCAGGCGGTCGAGGCTTGGCTCAACGGCACCGGCAAGATCACAAGCCTTGAGGTCGGCCAGCTGCGTGATGCGTGGTACGGGTTTGACGAGTGACCCGCTGCACGCCCTCAGAGGCTGCAAAAGAGCGAGACGAAGAAAGGTACGCTCAAGTCTATTATGATTCCGTGAGCTATGGCGAGCGGAATCATTTCTTTTCCCGAGCAATTGACAATCGACGGCAGCAGCACGTCCATCGATGTCACGCCCGCCGCCGAGATGAGTGCCCTGGCACCGAGGTGCTTGTTGATGACAGGGGCGAGGATGAGGGTCATCATTTCCCTGAATATATTGGCCAGCAGGGCTATTGTCGCCAGCTCCGTCGCCACTTGCATCCCCACGGTAGGCTCTTTGACCTGCGCGATGAGAATGGACGACAGCGAGTAGTAGGCGAACCCGCTGCCTACCGCCATGCAGTCAAACACGCTCCAGCGGCTGAGCACGAGGCTCGCGGCCGCCGACAGGATGAGTGTCCCGGCTATCGTCCCCAGCGGCAGGACGAGGCTCTGCGGGCGGATGGTCGCAACAATGTCCTTGAGGCCTTTGTTGCTGCCCACGCTGATGCCCACCTGCAACATCAAGGCATAGAGTGCGATGAGCGAGATGTCCTGCGCCCCCATGTCAGACCCGCTCAGATGCCCGATGAGGCATCCGATGGCAAATGAGCCGACGACGCACAACGTCCCTTTCATTTCCCGCCTCCTTTCCGCGTCCATCGTGACAAGGCCACGGTGGCTGCCATGCTCCCGGCCAGGCCAAGCACGGCAAGCAGCAACGCCTGGCCGCCGAAGTCGCCGAGATGGCTGACCAGATAGCTGTTTGCGCCGACCGTGATGCCCAACAGGCACAGCAGTGCGTAGATGGTCAGCGGGATGGTCTTGCCGACCACATTGACCGCGCGCACCTTGCGCAAGGCATAACCTATGCCTACGCCTACAAACATCATTCCAATGATTTTGAACATACTGCCTACTTTTTGCCGGCATCCCGGGCGGGACACCATGCCGCGCCCACACGTAGTGCTGTGGGGCGGGATTTCCCATTCTGTCGTGGCAAAGTTAGGGATTTTGTTGTTATTATGCAAACTGTATGCAATTTGCATCTCCATGGCTGCTTCCTGCGCACGTGTCCCGGCACTTCGGCTGCCACATTGCAAGGCCGTCGCTGCCAGGACGGACAAGTTTTGAGCGAGGCAGGGTTGAAAGTTTGTTTTTAGGCTAAAAATATATAACTTTAGGTTAAGTCTATATATTTTCAACTTAAAAATATGTAGATTTAGCCTAAAAATAAACTTCCCATGCAGCCTTTCCATCTTTCCTTTTCACCCGGGAAGTCGCGGGTGTCCGTCAAAATCTTGCCCTTGAAAGCAAAAAATGGTTCTGATTTCTTGCATGGGAAGAAAAAGTTAGTACCTTTGCACCCGCAATCGCCGCTGCTGCGGCACCGACAAAACGGTGCGTTAG
>CALULY010000030.1 GCA_944321635.1 uncultured Bacteroidaceae bacterium
GGAAACACTTCCTAAGTTTGCCGTCCCAAAACAAAAGTCTTATGGTCAAGGTTTCCGACAGGGAAAGGTCTATCTACCGGGTGACGGCACTCGGGTCGGTGGTCAATTTCGTCCTGCTGCTGTTCAAATTCGCGGCGGGGGTACTGGGCAACAGTGCCGCCATGATTGCCGACGCGGTGCACTCGTTGTCCGACTTCCTGACCGACCTGGTCGTGATGTTGTTTGTCCGCATCTCGTCCAAGCCCGAGGACGGGCGGCGCGAGTACGGTTACGGCAAGTACGAGACACTGGCCACGCTCATCATCGGCGTGGTGCTGCTGGCCGTGGGGCTGGGCATCTTCTACAACGGGATGTCGAGCATCGTGGCGGTGTGCCGTGGGGAACGGCTGCAATCGCCGGGCGTCGTCGCGCTGGTGGCGGCTGCCGTGTCGATTGGCTCCAAGGAGTGGCTCTACCGCTACACGGTGCGCTGCGGCCGCCGCCTGGACTCGCAGGCCGTGATAGCTAATGCCTGGCACCACCGCAGCGATGCCTTGTCGTCGATAGGCACGCTGGTGGGCATCGGAGGGGCGTTGCTCATCGGTGACAAGTGGGCAGTGCTCGACCCGGTGGCTGCGGTGGCGGTGAGCGTGTTCGTCGTGAAAGCGGCGTTCAAGCTGATTGTGCCGAGCGTCAACGAGCTGGTGGACACGGCGTTGCCCGCCGAGGTCGAGGACGAGATAGTGCGCCTTGCCGCCTCGGTCCCCGGCGTGGTCGAGCCGCACAACCTGCACACGAGGCGGGTGGGCAGCACCTACGTGATGGAGATGCACATCCTCGTTGACGGCGATATGCCCCTCAGGGACGCGCACGCCATAGCCACCCGCGTCGAGGACTTGCTGATAGGCAAATTCGGCAAGGGCACGCACGTCACGGTGCACGTTGAACCTTACGGAGAGAACGCATGAAAAAGGAATCGATACTCATCACCGGGGCAAGCGGGTTCATCGGCGGCTTCCTCGTGGCAGAAGCCCTCAGGCAGGGCTTCGAAGTGTGGGCGGCTGTGCGCCGCACGAGCAGCCGGGAATGTCTGACGGACGAGCGCATACGGTTCATCGAGCTGGACTTGTCAGACCGCGCCGCGCTGGAGGCACGCCTTGCCGCCCACGTGGCGGAGCATGGCCGGTGGGACGTGGTCGTGCACAATGCCGGCGTGACCAAGTGCCGGCACAAGGATGACTTCATGCGCGTCAACCGCGATGCCACGGCGCACTTCGCATCCGCACTCGCGGCTGTCGGGGCGATGCCAAGGCAATTCGTCTACATGAGCACGTTGAGCGTCTTCGGTCCTATCCACGAGAACGACGGGCTGCCATACACCGAGGACGACGAGCGGTGTCCCGACACCGCCTACGGGCGCAGCAAGGCGGCGGCTGAGGACTTCCTCGCGTCGATGCCCGGCCTGCCCTATGTCTTCATCCGCCCCACGGGTGTCTACGGTCCGCACGAGCGTGACTACTACCTGATGGCGCGGTCGGTCAAGGGGCATCTCGACTTCCGCGCCGGGCTGGGGAAACAGTGGCTTACCTTTATATATGTGGAGGATTTGGTCAATGCTGTCTTCCTCGCCATACGGAGCGGTGTGACACGCCGTGCCTACAACGTGGCGGACGGGCAGACCTACGAGGCCACGACGTTCTCCCGCCTGCTGCAAAAGGAGCTTGGCAACCCGCTCGTCATACGGTTTGCCTGCCCGCTGCCACTGCTGCGGCTGATTTCATTCGTTGCTGAAAAGGTGGCTGGGTGGTTCGGCAAGAGCAGCACGCTCAACACCGACAAATTCCGCATCATGCGCCAACGCAACTGGCGTTGCGACACGACACGGCTGCGCACCGAGCTGGGCTTCACGCCACGGTGGCTGCTGCCCGAGGGGGTGAGGGATGCCGTCGCCTGGTACAAGGCCAACGGCTGGCTGTGAGCCGTGACACCGAGGTCAGGAGACGACGCCCGAGAGTTTCTTTTCGTTGACGTTGCAGTGGGCTTCCACCACGTTGACAACGTAGTCGCCGAGCTTCTCGCACTCAGACACCATGTCCATGTAGTTGACTCCGCACTTATAGTCGTATTTCTTCGCACTCACGTCCGCCAGGTTCTCTTCCTTGAGGCGGTTGCGGAAATTGTTTATCTCGTTTTCTATGTTGAACGAGCGGTTGACATCCACCGACATGAGCCTCTCCTCGGCATGGTCTTCCCTGCGGACTATGGCGAGCATCTGCGCAAGGGCTGAATCGACGAGCTTGAACATCTCGTGCAGGTGGTCCGACTGTTCGGCGATGAAGGGAGACATACCCGGTTGCCGCGTGCGGTTTATCGTGCGTGACAAGTTGTAGCAGCTGTCGCCGATGCTTTCGAGTTCGCTTATCTCACGCAGCATCGAGCGGATCTGCGCCTTGCCCTCGGCACTCAACCGTCCCTCGGCCACCTTGTCGAGGTAGCGGGCAATCTCTATCTCCATGCTGTCGCAGATATTTTCATACTTTTCGATGCGGCTGTACAGCTTGTTGAACTCATCGTCTTTCTTGGTGTGCAGCAAGTCTTGCACCATGGCAAACATCCTTTTGACGCGCTCGGCGAATTGGTCTATCTCCTTGCCTGCCTGCATGATCGAGAGTTCGGCGGTTGAAAGGAGGCCTCCCCCGATGTATTTGAGGCGGTATTCATCGACGTCGTTCTTCTTCGGGATGATTGTGCAGACAGTCTTCTCTATGAGTTTCACAAGCCAGATCATAACGAAAGTGTTGCAGACATTGAATGCCGTGTGGAAAGCCGAGAGCTTGAACGTCACCGCCACCGCCGGATCCGACACGCCCATAACGCTGTCAACAAACCAGGACACGCCGCTCGTGAATGGATAGAACAATGCCAGCACCCAGATCACACCGAACACGTTGAACGTGAGATGGGCCAAAGCCGCCTGACGGGCTTGTGTGTTGGCCGTCAACGCCGCAAGGTTGGCCGTGATAGTCGTGCCGATGTTTTCCCCAAGGACGAGTGCTGCACCCAAATGGAAATCAATCCACCCGTTTGCACACATGATGAGAGTGATGGCCATGGTTGCCGAAGACGCTTGGACAAGCATAGTAACCACCGTTCCCACCAGGAGGAAGAGGATGACAGACCCGAAGCCCATGTCGGTGTAACTGGTGAGGAACTCAAGCATCTCGGGATTTTTGCTCAGGTCGGGTGCATTTGCCGTCATCGCCCCAAGCCCCATGAAGAGCAAAGAAAAGCCGAAAATGAATTCACCAACCGATTTCCTCTGGCTCTTGCCCGAGAACATGAAAGGGATGCCCAGTGCCATCAGGGGCAGGACAAACGTTGCTATGTCAACTTTGAAGCCGAGTGCCGAGATGAGCCAAGCGGTGACGGTCGTGCCGATGTTCGCCCCCATGATCACCCCGATGGATTGTGTCAGTGTGAGAAGTCCTGCGTTGACAAAGCTGACGACCATCACTGTCGTCGCCGACGACGATTGCACCAGGGCGGTGATAAGCACGCCGGTCAAGACACCGGTTATCCTATTCTTTGTCATGGCGGTGAGGATGCGCCTCAACCTGTCACCCGCGAATTTCTGAAGTCCCTCGCTCATCGTTTTCATGCCGTAGAGGAAGAGGGCAAGAGAACCGATGAGTTTTAAAAAATCATAAAAGGAATATTCCATCAGCTTCTATTAATGGGTGCTTGACTCTCGATGTTGGAATCTGGCACTATATTTAATGCACAAATTTAGACTTTAGCAAACTATGTTACAAATCTATTGCAAAAATAACGGCACTACTTGCCAGGTCGAGCCAGGTGCTACCCTGCTGGAAGTGTCGCGTATGCTTGAGCTCGATATGCCCTACGGCATCGTCAGTGCCAAAGTCAACAACGTCTCGGAAGGTCTGAACTTCAAGCTATATAATAACAAAGATGTCGAGTTCCTCGACGTGCGTGACCTGTCGGGAATGCGCACCTACGTCCGCTCTTTGTGCTTCATTTTGTGCAAGGCCGTCGCGGACATCTACCCTGTTGGTACGATCAGGCTGGAACATCCAGTGTCCCGTGGCTACTACTGCAACCTGAACATCGGCAAGCCAATCACCGAGGACGACATCTCAAGGATAAGGGCAAGGATGCATGACATCGTTGACAGCGACATCCCGTTCCGCAGGCAAGAGTGCCACACGACCAAGGCAATGAGCCTGTTCAACAACCGTGGGATGTACGACAAAGTGAAGCTGTTGGAGACTTCGGGCAGGCTTTACACCGTCTACTACACACTTGGCGACACGATAGACTACTACTACGGCAACCTTGTCCCCAGCACTGGATACATAAAGGTGTTTGACATCATCAAATACTACGACGGCATCCTCCTGCGGATTCCCTCCCGCGAGGATCCGACGAGGCTTGACGATTTCGTGAGGCAGGACAAGATGCTCGATGTCTTCAAACAACACCTGCACTGGATGGATATCCTCGGGATGTCCAATGTCGGTGATTTGAACGAAGTGGTCAATTCCGGCCGCGCGACAGAAGTGATCAATGTGTCGGAAGCGTTGCAGGAAAAAATCTTTTCCAACATAGCCGACCGCATCGCAGAACGCCAGTCAGGTCCCAATCCGGTGCGCCTTGTGCTCATCAGCGGGCCTTCTTCTTCGGGAAAGACCACTTTCAGCAAGCGGCTTTCTATCCAACTCATGGCCAATGGCATCAAGCCCTATCCCGTCTCCTTGGACAATTACTTCGTCGAGCGCACCGATACGCCGCGCGATGCCAAGGGCGAATACGACTATGAGTCGCTTTATGCCATCGATTTGGAACTGTTCAACTCGCAGTTGAATGACATGCTGGCGGGCAAAGAGGTCAGCCTCCCGACTTACAACTTCCTGACTGGCAAAAAGGAGTACCGTGGCGACAAGCTGCGCCTCACCGACAACATGGTGCTGATACTTGAGGGCATCCACGGCCTCAACCCTGCCTTGACCCCGAATGTCCCCGAGGCCAATAAATTCAGGGTCTATGTCTCCGCGCTGACAAGCATATCTTTGGACGACCACAACTGGATTCCCACGACGGACAACCGCTTGCTGCGGCGGATAATACGCGACTACAACACTCGCGGCTATTCGGCACGCGAGACGATACGCCGTTGGCCGACGGTGCGGGCAGGCGAGGACAAGTGGATATTCCCCTACCAGGAGAATGCCGACGTGATGTTCAACTCGGCATTGCTCTATGAGTTCGCGGTGCTCAAGCGCTATGCCGAGCCGATCCTGTCGAGCGTCCCGCAAAACTGCGCCGAGTATGCCGAGGCCTACCGCCTGTTGAAGTTCCTCAACTACTTCGTCCAAATCCGCGACAACGAGATACCTCCCACGTCGCTCCTCCGCGAGTTCCTCGGCGGCAGCAGTTTCACCTACTGACCGGCAATGCACGAATGTGCCGCCGCGTCAGATGCAATGGCGGCGGGGCGTGGTGTCACTGGAAAAAACATACGATGATTTTGCCAAAAACATAGAATGGTGATGGCAAAATCATCGTATGTTTTCACCATTACCATTGCATGATTTTTGTCTTGACAGGCGATGCCGCTGCGTGGGCATCGGGACTTGCCGCTTCCTGCCCTCAGTGACGCACGTTCAGCACAAGGTCGGAGGGATGGCATCGCCGCCCCCGAGCATCTCGACGATGCGGTCAAAGATGGCGAACAACTCGTCCACCGACTCGGTGCGCAGCATGGCGATGCGCGTTTCACGGAAATTGGGGATGCCCTTGAACAAGGGTGTCATGGCCAGATGCCGCCTGATGTGGATGATGCCGCGCCGCTCATCGAGCCGCGCGATGCTTTGCAGCGTCTCCTGCTTCAGGACATCGACATAGAAACCCAAGGGGCGCGGGGCGGGGAGGTTGCCCGTCGCGAGATAGTGCTTCACTTCCTCAAACAGCCACGGCCGCCCGATGCTGGCGCGGCCTATCATCACGGCATCGACACCATAGTGGTCAAATGCCTCCTTGGCGCGCTGGGGCGAGTCGATGTCCCCGTTGCCGATGACGGGGATGTGCATCCTCGGGTTGTCCTTGACCGCTCCGATGAGCGACCAGTCGGCAGTGCCGGTGTACATTTGTGCGCGTGTCCTGCCGTGGATGGTGATTGCCGCCACGCCGCAGTCCTGGAGCTGCTCGGCGAGGCTGACGATGCACTTGCTGCCGTCGTCCCACCCCAGGCGTGTCTTGACGGTGACAGGCAGCGAGACGGCACGGACCACCGCGCTGGTTATTTCGAGCATTTTGGGGATGTCACGCAACAGTCCCGCGCCGGCTCCCTTGCCGGCGACCTTCTTCACAGGACAACCGAAGTTGAGATCCAGGATGTCGGGACGGGCGGCCTCGCACATCTTGGCCGCTTCCACCATGGCATCCGTGTTTTTGCCATAGATCTGGATGGCGACAGGACGCTCGTTGTCGCTGATTGCCAGCTTCTGCATCGTGCGGTCCACTTCACGCACCAGCGCGTCGCTTGAGACGAATTCGGTGTAAACCATGTCCGCCCCGAACCTTTTGCACGTGTGCCGGAATGCCGCGTCGGTGACATCCTCCATCGGGGCAAGGAAGACTGGACGGCCGGCAAACTCCAAATTGCCTATTTTCATTGCTTGCAAGCGGTTTTGGCTGCAAAAGTAAGGAAAAAAACATACCTTTGCGTCAACCGTCGCATCCGCCCGCGCGGGGGGATGTGCAAGGTGAGACACCGATTATGACAGCAAGAGACTTTGAAATCATGGCACCCGTCGGCTCGCGAGAATCGCTGGCGGCTGCGTTGGAGGCGGGGGCGGACTCGGTCTATTTCGGCATCGAGAACCTCAACATGAGAGCCCGCTCGTCAAATGCCTTTACCATAAACGACCTGAGGGAGATAGCGGCCACGTGCGAGGCGCGGGGCGTGAAGAGCTACCTCACCGTGAACACCATCATATACGACGAGGACATCCCGCTCATGCACCGCATCATCGACGCGGCAAAGGACGCAGGCATCTCCGCCATCATAGCCGCCGACGTGGCCGTCATGGACTATGCCAACCGTGCGGGCGTTGAAGTGCATCTCTCCACCCAGCTCAACATATCTAATGTCGAGGCGCTGAGGTTCTACTCACGCTTTGCTGATGTCGTCGTCCTCGCACGTGAGCTCAACTTGGACCAGGTGGCGGAGATACACCGCCGCATCGTCGAGGAGGACATTTGCGGTCCAAGCGGCCGGCAAGTGCGGATAGAGATGTTCTGCCACGGCGCGCTGTGCATGGCAGTCTCGGGCAAATGCTACCTCAGCCTGCACGAATTCGGCTCCTCCGCCAACCGTGGGGCGTGCCTGCAAGTGTGCCGGAGGGCATATACAGTCAAAGATGAGGAGAGCGGCATAGAACTTGAGGTTGACAACAAATATATCATGTCGCCCAAAGACCTGAAGACAATCCATTTCCTTAACAAGATGATGGACGCCGGGGTGAGGGTATTCAAGATCGAGGGCAGGGCACGCGGCCCGGAATATGTGTTGACGGTCGTCAAATGCTACAAGGAAGCCGTCCAAGCATACCTTGACGGGACATTCGACGAAGAGAGGGTCGCCGCCTGGGACGAGAGGCTGCGGACAGTCTTCAATCGAGGTTTCTGGGACGGGTACTACCTCGGGCAGCGTTTGGGCGAATGGAGCTGCAAGTACGGTTCGCAGGCGACCGAGCGCAAGGTCTATGCAGCCAAAGCAATCAAGCATTTCGGCAACATCGGTGTCGCCGAGTTCCTCCTCGAAGCGGGCGAACTAAACGTCGGCGACAAACTGCTTGTGACGGGGACGACTACGGGGGCGTTTTACATGACACTCGACGAAGCGCGTGTTGACCTGCAACCGGTGAGGACGGTCCACAAAGGGGAATACTTCTCGACAAAGGTCCCTGTCAAGGTGCGTCCCAATGACAAGCTCTACAAGATAGTGCCTACCGCCGTGGCACAAGGCAGGCCGCACGCACAGGAATGAATGCCAAGCCCATGAGAGACTATGTTTTTGAAATAGAGATGAAGGCTCGCGACTACGAATGTGATGCCCAAGGGATAGTCAATAACGCCAATTACCAACATTACATGGAACACACCCGGCACGAATTCATCGAGTCGCTGGGCGTGAGGTTCGACGGTCTGCATGACAAGGGGCTCGATCCGGTCGTCGCGCGTCTGACGATGGCATTCAAGACACCGTTGCGCGGGGGCGACCGCTTCCGGTCATGCATCGACTTATATAAGGAGGGCATAAAGTTTGTGTTCGTCCAAGACCTCTACCGCATCCCGGACAACCGCCCCGTGGTCAAAGCCAAAGTCGAGATAGTGTGCCTCACTAACGGCCGTTTGGGCGACAGCCAGCTGTTCAATGACCTGTTCTCACCGTTCCTGACAAACCATGAATGAAAAGGAAGCCTCCTGCCGCATAGCCCTGGCATCCATCCGAGGCCTCGGTCTCGCACGGCTCAAAGCCTTGATAGAAGTGATGGGCAGTGCACAAGCGGTGATTGAAAACGCCAATGACATCCGCTCGCACGTGCGCGGTCTCTCGACCGAACTCACTGCGCAACTCTGCAATCCCAACCTCATCAAGGCAGGCGAGGAGGAAGTGGAATGGGCGGTAAAGCACAATGTGGACATACTCATCGACACAGACATCAGGTATCCGTCACGCTTGCGCGAATGCCCCGACGCGCCAGTGTTGTTGTTTTCCAAAGGCAATGCCGACCTCAACGCCCTCAAGGTGGTGAGCATCGTCGGCACACGTCATGCCACGGCGTATGGAAGGAGCGTCTGTGACACCTTCGTCAACGAACTTTCCGCCCTCTGTCCCGGGACGCTCGTGGTCAGCGGGCTCGCCTATGGCATCGACATCGAGGCACATCGCGCCTCGATGCAAGCAGGGCTGCCGACGGTGGCGGTGCTTGCGCACGGCTTTGACAGGATATATCCCCCCGTCCACCGTCAGACGGCGGTCGAGATGCTCGCCGAGGGCGGGTTGCTGACGGAGTATGGTGCCGGCACCCGCCCCGAGAGGCAGAACTTCGTGTGCCGCAACCGCATCATCGCAGGGCTTGCCGATGCGACCGTCGTCATCGAATCCGCCGCCCACGGAGGCGCGTTGATCACGGCCTCGCTGGCAAATGATTACGACCGCGACTGCTTTGCTTTCCCCGGACGGGCCGGGGACGAGTACTCGGCAGGGTGCAACCGTCTCATCGCCGACAACCGTGCAACGCTGCTGTTGTCCGCTGCCGACTTTGTGAAAAGGATGATGTGGGACGTTGACAAGACCCCGGGCAAGAACCGCCATGTACAGAGGCAACTGTTCGTGGAACTGACCCCAGAGGAGGAAAAGGTCTTTGACACCCTCCGCGCGCAAGGCGACTTGCAGCTCGACACGCTCGTCCTTGCCACGTCGATGCCGGTAAGCAAACTGACCGCCATCCTGTTCAACCTGGAGATGAACGGCGTGGTGCGAGTGCTGGCGGGCAATGTCTACCAGCTGATTTGAGACGCTGAGGGCGACAACAATGCGTGCCGCGCAGGCGGTAAACGCTCAACATCGACGGGATTGCCCGACTCAGGCAAAAAGTCATCAGGAGCTTTGGCAACCAGACAGAGACCTACCGCTGTTTGTAACGAATCAAATCCCTTTGCGCGACAAGACACGGGAACAGTCTCAATGAGAGCGGAATCACCAAAAACCGCATCAAAAGCACCACACAGACAAATATGGCCACATAGAGGCAGGGGAGTGGTATGGGGAAAAATGAGAAGACAAACTTCAATGGTCTTATCAAAAAAGTGTGAAACCCTAACACAACGATGGAATAGCGGCCTATGTATGAGAAAATCGGCAGCTTGCCCACTATGTTGGAAACAATCATAATCATTGCGACACCTATTGCCCCCGCGAGATAACCCACCCAAGGCGAGCCCTTTATCGCTTCATCCAGATAAGTGACCCCATAGATCAGGCCAAAACAGCACAACGCCACCAAAGCATACGTCTTTGCCAACCGGCGGTCATGGTTGATGACAAGGCCTTTTGCATAAAACCCCATCGCAAAAAACGGGAAGAACTTCAACGTGCGGTCCAGATAGTATGGGAGACTGCCAGGGACGATGATGTAGGACATTGTCATGCCTAATGCCAAAGAGATGAGCAGCAGCTGGCGGCCATCCTTTATGAAGTTGTGGAAGACATAAAACATCACATTCACCTCAAACAATGACAAGAGGAACCAAATCGGGGCATTGTAGCTGATTTCCGCCCCTGTAAACAGCTCAAATATGATGTCCCACCTGAAAGGTTCGAGGATTATGCCCTTTTCATAAAATCCCAGGAAACCGCACATCATCCCCACGAGGTAGGAGGCAAGGAAGAAAAACACGTATGGTATGAGGAGCTTGTTGATTTTCCTTGTCGAGAAATCGACAAAGCCGGAATATCCTTTAAAAAACATACCCGAGAGGAAGTAGTACAAAGGCATCCTGAAGTATTGGAAGACCTCCCCTGTGTGCGACACGGTCTGTGCGGAATCGATTTGTTGGCCTATGTGAAACAGGACAACGAGCGATATGCACAGCCCCTTTGCCAGATCAATGTATTCAATTCTTTGTGCCATTCGTCGCAGATTTCAAGACTTCACACAGCAAGGGCAAGGCGGGTCGGACGACCACAACCTCCACGCAAGGCAATGATCAGCGTTGCCATCACCATAATGCCAATCCCTGCATTTGGAATGTCTTCCCGCGCTGTGCGCGCACAACCACTAAAGACGGCCAAGAGTGCGCGTCTGTTCCAACAGGGGAGGAAGTCTTTGGAACGCAAAGTTATAATCTGCTGCCAAAAGCATTGTATGCTACCGCCAAAATCATTGTATGTAATCACCAAAAACATTGTATGCAACTGGCAAAATCATTGTATGTTTTTTGCGGTGTCATCCCACGCTGCCGGCACTATCGGCTGGAGTGGTGAATGCTCCGTCGCAGGTCCTGTCGTGCCAGTTGCGGCGGTACGGGGCGATTAGGGCGGTGATGATTTGCTATATTACAATCAAACAGATAATTTTGCCGCTATTTCGGAGTGGAATGCATAATCACGACATAATGAAACAATTCAAGCTGATCAACAATCTTACCGGGTGGCTGGTGTTCCTCGTTGCAGCGACGGTCTATTGTCTGACCATCGAGCCGACAGCCAGCTTTTGGGATTGCCCTGAGTTCATAACCAGTGCCTACAAACTCGAAGTGGGACACCCGCCAGGTGCGCCGTTCTTCATGTTGACGGGCAACTTCTTCTCACTTTTCGCCGACAGTCCCGCGTCGGTGGCCCGAATGGTCAACATCATGAGTGCGCTGATGAGCGCGGCCTGCATCCTGTTCCTTTTCTGGACCATTACACATCTGGTGCGCAAACTCATCGTGAAAGACGATGCCATGACCCCCGCCAAGATGGTCGCCATCATCGGGTCGGGGCTTGTGGGTGCGTTGGCCTACACGTTCAGTGATACCTTCTGGTTCAGTGCGGTGGAGGGTGAGGTCTATGCCTACTCATCAATGTTCACGGCTCTCGTGTTCTGGTTGATACTCAAGTGGGAAGACAACTGCGACAAGCCGCACTCAGACCGCTGGCTCATCCTGATTGCCTACATGATAGGCCTGTCGATAGGCGTGCACCTCCTGAACTTGCTGTGCATTCCGGCCATTGTCCTGGTCTACTACTACAAGAAACATCCCGATTCAAATGCAAAGGGGACGATCCTGGCATTGCTGTTTTCGGTAGTCATCGTGGCTGTTGTCCTCTATGGCATCGTGCCCGGTGTGGTCAAGGTCGGCGGGGCATTTGAGCTGTTCGCTGTCAACACGCTCGGTTTGCCGTTCAACACGGGGCTGATAGTCTATCTCGTCGTCCTCGTGGCGGTGCTTGTATGGGCGGCACGCGAGACGCACCTGTCGGCGGCCAGGGGTGACAATGGAGGCAGCAAACGTGCAAAGGTGTCGTTGCTTGCGACGGTCGCGATGATGGGTATTCCCTTTTACGGGCACGGCATCGCAAGTTTCGTCATCGGGCTTTTCATTCTGGCATTGCTTGCGCTCTACCTCTTCACTGATGTGGCGGGACGTTTCCGTGCATCGGCAAGGACGCTCAACACGACATTGCTGTGCATGATGCTCATCATGGTGGGATATTCGTCCTACACTCTCATAGTGATCCGCTCGTCTGCAAACACCCCCATGGACCAGAACTCGCCTGAGGACATCTTCACCCTCGGCGAATACCTCGGACGTGAGCAGTACGGCACGCGCCCGCTGTTCTATGGCCAGGCCTATACCTCCCATATCAAATGGATTCCCGAGGGCGACCATTGCCGTCCGGCGGCGAGTGAGACGACCTCCTACTACCGCCAGGAGAAGGCATCGGAAGGCGAGTCCGACCGCTATGCTTCGGCGCAAATGCCCGATTACCAGTATGCGCAAAACATGATGTTCCCCCGTATGTACAGCGATCGTCATGCCCGCTACTATGAGGAATGGTTGCACGGCGTGAAGGGCCGCATGGTGCCTTACGATGATTGCGGCAATACCGGGATGATGAAGATGCCTACACAGTGGGAGAACCTGAAGTTTTTCCTGTCCTACCAGGTCAATTTCATGTATTGGAGGTACTTCCTATGGAACTTCGTGGGACGACAGAACGACATCCAGGGTTATGGCGAGCTGGAACATGGCAACTGCATCACGGGCATCCCGTTCATCGACAAGCTTTTGGTGGGAGATCAGAGCAATTTGTCGGATGATTTGGCCAACAACAAGGGGCGCAATGTCTTCTACGGTTTGCCGCTGCTGCTCGGGTTGGTCGGCCTTTTCTGGCAGACGGCGCGGGGCAAACGCGGGGTGCAAAGCTTCTGGACGGTGTTTTTCCTGTTCTTTATGACTGGTTTGGCCATAGTGCTTTACCTCAATCAAACGCCGTTGCAGCCGCGTGAACGCGACTATGCCTACGCAGGGTCGTTCTACGCATTCGCGATATGGATTGGCATGGGTGTCGCCGCCTTGTGCCATTACCTCTCACGCCTGACCAAAGGCAACAAACTGGCGGTTGCCTCCGTTGTTTCCGTCGTGTGCTTGCTCGTCCCGATCCAGATGGCGAGCCAGACATGGGACGACCATGACCGTTCCGGCCGCTATGTGTGCCGCGACTTTGGTCAAAACTACCTTGCATCGATGCAGGAGGAAGGCAACCCCATCATCTTCTGCAACGGCGACAACGACACATTCCCGCTGTGGTACAATCAGGAGACCGAGGGCGTAAGGACTGATGCCCGCGTCTGCAACCTCTCTTATTTGCAGACGGATTGGTATGTGGATCAGATGAAACGTCCCGCCTACGAGTCTCCGTCATTGCCTATCACTTGGACGCGCTATGAGTATGAGCGCCTCTACCGTGGTGAGCCGGTGCAGGTGATACCTGAATACAAGTCTCAAATCATCGAACTCTACAACGGCCCGGACTCGTTGGAGTGGCGCAAACAGTACGGTGACGAACCTTTTGAGTTGCGGAATGTCCTCAAATACTGGGCAAGGAATCCCAACAAAGACCTGAGGTTCATCCCGACGGATACCGTCTATATCACCATCGACAAGGAGGCTGTCAAGCGGTCGGGCATGGCCATCCCAGAGGAATATGGCGGCGAAATCCCCGACAAGATGGCAATCTCGCTCAAGGGCAAGCGGTCACTTTACCTGTCAGATGTGATGCAACTGGAGATGTTGGCGAACACCAACTGGGAAAGACCGATGTACGTCGCCATGACCGTAGGCGGTGATGCCTACCTGCCTGCCTTGGAGGACTACTTTGTGCTCGAAGGTCTGGCTTACAGGATAACACCATTCAACCTCGGACGCGGCGAGACGCACATAGATGTGGAGAGGATGTACGACAACCTCATGCATAAATTCAAGTTCGGGGGCATAGAGAAAGAGGGCATATATCTCGATGAAACCGTCCTCAGGATTTGCAGCAACCACCGCCGTGTCTATATCATGCTGGCCGAAGAGTTGCACCGCAGTGGCGACAATGCCCGTGCCAAGGAAGTCTTGGACTATTGCGAGGAGCACATTCCTGCCTACAACGTGCCATACGATTACCGAGGCGCGGCGACGATGATGAGCGGTCTCTACTATGAGCTCGGAGACAACGACCACGCAAACCGCATCGTCGAGGCCGTTGCGGAGAACTCAGTGCAGTACCTCAACTGGTATCTCGGGCTGAATCAAAGCAAGTTTGACGACTGCGTGCAGGAAGTAGGCACCCATCTCTACATACTCAACGACGTGACAAACCAGATGGAAACCTACGGAGCACCCAAGGCTGCCGATTTCCGCAAGCAGTGCGATGCCCTCTACAAAGCGGTAGAAATGAAATCGAGAATCTAACACGCCAGTCAAATCACAGCACGGCGGCAGCTTTCCGTCAGGAACAGATGCCGCCGTCTTTTTATGACCTGAACAACAATGCTGATTGAACAACCTCCCACCATCCTGCGCCTGCTCTATCCACGCGCCGAGTGGAGGAAAAGCCATACGGACAAGACACTCTACTTGACCTTTGATGACGGCCCGATCCCCGGGATGACCCCGTGGGTGCTCGATGTGCTCGACTCGTTTGGGATAAAAGCGACGTTCTTCCTCGTGGGGGACAACATCCGCAAACACCCCGACGAGTTCGCGATGATAAAGGAACGCGGACACCGCACGGGCAACCACACCTACAACCACCTCAAGGGCTTCGGGACGAAGACATCGGACTACATAGCCAATGTCGAGAAGGCCAATGCGCTGATAGGCAGCGACCTCTTCCGCCCGCCGCACGGACACATGACATGGGGGCAGTACCGCGCCCTGCGCGGCACCTACCGCATCATCATGTGGGACTTGGTGACACGTGATTACAGCCGCTGGCTCGACGGCGAAGAGGTGTTTGCAAAGGTCCGCAAGTACGTGCGCAACGGCTCGATAATCACTTTCCACGACTCGCTCAAGTCGCAAGCAAACACCCGTTATGCCCTGCCCCGCTCAATAGAGTGGCTGTTGCAGCAGGGCTACCGTTTTGCCCTCTTGTGAGATGTCACCTGGTGAAATCAAGACGGCACTGCGCGACGAGGCGGCACGGCTCGGCTTCGTCGCCTGCGGCATAGCATCCGCCGCGCCCGTCGGCGAACCGTCCGCCAGCGCATTCCGCACCTGGGTCGAGGAGGGGATGCACGACTGCATGGCCTACATGGCTGCCAACGTTGACAAACGCCTTGACCCGACGCTGCTTGTGCCTGGGGCAAGAAGCGTCATCGCCGTGGCATTGCCCTACCGTCCAAAGACCTTCATGCCGTCGTCATCGCTCCAATTGTCCTGCTACGCATACGGCAAGGACTACCATGATGCGATGCGGGCGCGGCTGGCATTGCTCATGGGACATCTCGGCAAGCTGTGTGGCAGGGTGGTGGGAGGCAGGATGTTCTGCGACACCGCCCCCGTCCTGGAGCGCTACTGGGCATGGCGTGCCGGCCTGGGCTGGATGGGCAAGAGTTGCAACCTCATTGTCCCGGGCGCGGGTTCAATGGTTTTCATCGGGGAAATAGTGTGCGACATCGACCTCCCCCCTGACTCCCCCATGCCGCCACGCTGTGGCAACTGCACTGCCTGCCTCGCATCCTGCCCCAGCGGCGCATTGTGCGCCCCGTACCGTCTGGACGCGCGGCTCTGCCTCTCGTGCCAGACCATCGAGAGGCGCGGCGCACTCGACCCGGCCACGGTGAGATGCCTCGGCAACCGGCTGTATGGATGCGACACTTGCCAGACGGTGTGCCCGTGGAACAAGGATGCGGCACCGACGACGGTAGAGGAGTTCACCCCGTCAGACGAATTGATGTCTATGACACCGCAGGACTGGGAGCGGCTGGACGAGGAGCATTTCCGCCGCCTGTTCAAAGGGTCGGCTGTCAAGCGTGCCAAGTATGCGGGGCTGATGCGCAACATCCGCGCCGCGCTGCACGGTGACTGCGGCGACGGTTGCGGGCAAGAAAGCGGCGGCACGCTGTGAAAACTCAAGATTTAGGTTAAAACCATATAGATTTAGACTGCATCTATGTAGTTTTAACCTGCAAACATATAAACTCAGGCTGAAAATAAACTTTTCGTCCCGCCCCGCCGTTTTTTTGAGCGGCACGGCAGGCAAAAAGCCTTGGGCAGGGGTAAAAAATAAGCGGTGGGACGACCGTTGCCGTTCCACCGCTTGAGTTGGGCTACCAGGATTCGAACCTGGAAAGTCAGGACCAGAATCTGAAGTGTTAC
>CALULY010000031.1 GCA_944321635.1 uncultured Bacteroidaceae bacterium
AAACAGTTGGCCGGCCTGTCGCCGCCGCAAGGTGGAGGAAAGTCTGGGCAACACAGAGCGTCCCCCTTCTTAAAAGGAAGTTGTCCGTGAGGGCAAGTCAAGCGCAGAAGAAAATAACCGCCCGCCAGTCGGGTAAGGGTGAGAAGGCGGGGTAAGAGCCCACCAATCCTGTGGTGATGCAGGAGTTGTGCGCCCGGGGAGTTGCAAGACCAAGTAAACCGGTACTAAGGATTGCTCGTCCGCACCGGAGGGTAGGTTGCTGGAGCATGGTGGTGACATCATGCCGAGATAAATGACAGGCGCGGTCCTTGCGACCGTACAGAACCCGGCTTACAGGCCAACTGTTTTTTACATCTGATATTATGAAAGGTTTCAAGCACATCTGGCGCTTCCTGACCACGGACATTTTCCTGATCACGGAGAAGGAAGTCAGCCGTGGCAAATACACCATGATTGCCATACTCAAGACCATTGTCCTCTCTGTGCGCCACTTTTCTGAGGACAGGATTATGAATATGGCATCTGCACTTACTTACAGCACTTTCCTGTCGATAGTCCCTGCGCTCGCCATGGTCTTTGCCATAGCCAAGGGGTTCGGGGTTGACAGCATGGTGGTCGAACGTCTCACCAGTTACTTTGACGGACAGCCCGAGATAATAGAACTGTTGACGGGATTTGTCGAGTCCTACATCGCCAATGCCAAGAGCGGCCTGTTCGTCGGCATAGGCCTGTTGCTCCTCTTGTGGACGGTCATCAACCTGGTGCTGAACATTGATTACTCGTTCAACAAGATATGGGAAACCAAGGGAGGCATGGTCAACCGCAAGATTTTCGACTATATGTCACTCTTTCTCATCGTGCCTGTATTCCTCATTGTCTCATCCGGCCTCTCGGTCTATATGACCACGGTGCTGCGGGACATGGAGAGTTACGTGCTGCTGAGCGATGTCTTGAAACTGTTCATCAAGTGTGTCCCGTACGTCATTGTGTGGGCGGTCTTCACTGGTCTGTATATGTATGTGCCCAATATGAAAGTCCACTTCAAGTACGCACTGATTTCCGGCGTGATCACAGGCACGGTGTTCCAGTTGCTCCAGACGCTGTACATCAACAGCCAGATGTTTGTCTCCAACTACAACGCGGTCTACGGTAGCTTTGCGGCAATCCCGTTGCTGTTGATATGGTTGCAATTGTCATGGACAGTCTGCCTGTTGGGCGTTGAGATAACCTATCTCGGGCAGAACGTTCAAAACTTCGACTACGAGATGCAGAGCAAGGCGGAGGAGTCCCGCTTGAAGACCGACTTCCTGTGCGTCTGGTTCATGGCACTCATAGTGCGGAACCACATGGACATGGGCAGCAAGCCATACACCTGCGCCGACTTGTCGGGCAAGACCAAGACCCATGTCCGCCTTTCCCAGCGCATACTCAACAAGCTGGAAGCCATGCAACTCGTCTGCCGCACCATCCCGACAGGCAAAAAAGGGCAGGAAACCATCGCCTACATCCCTTCCAAGGATGTCTCAGACCTTAGCATAGGCACTGTGTTGGGCAGACTTGAGGAAGGCGGCGCGGTGTGCGGAGGCGATGTGCCGGAGATGTCCGGCAAGGCTTGGTCGGCATTCGTCGATGCCCGCAAGCGATATTATGAGTCGTGTGACAACATCCTACTCAAAGACATAAGCCTATGATTGTGTTCCCCAATGCCAAGATAAACATAGGGCTCAACGTGGTGGCCAAGCGTGCTGACGGCTATCACGACCTTGAGACCGTGTTTTACCCCGTCGGTATCTGCGACATCATTGAGATAGTCCCTGCCGCCGCGCAGGATTCATTTGACTGCCATCCGCCTTTGGACGGGTGTCCTGCCGCTGACAACCTTGTGATGCGTGCAGTGGAGAGCATCCGTCGCGACTTTGACATCCCTCATCTGTCCATTGACCTGGTGAAACGCATCCCGTCGGGTGCGGGGCTTGGTGGCGGGTCGGCGGATGCCACATTCACATTGCGCTGCCTCAATGAAGCGTTCTCCCTCGGGATGGACGATGACCAATTGGAGGAGCGTGCGGCGCGGCTGGGTGCTGATTGCCCGTTCTTCGTCAGGAACAGTCCAGTATTCGCCACCGGGACAGGCAATCTGTTCACCCCCTTGCCGCTTTCGCTCAAGGGCTGGCACATCGTGGTGGTAAAGCCCGACATCTTCGTCTCGACCCGCGAGGCCTTTTCACAAGTCGTGCCGCGTCTTTCCTCAAGGCCGTTGGCCGAGGATGTCCTGCTGCCCGTTGAGGAATGGAGGCACGTCATCCGCAACGACTTCGAGCCAGGCGTGTTTGCCGCCCACCCGAGGATAGGGGAAATCAAGGAGCAACTCTATGCCGCCGGGGCTGCCTATGCCTCGATGTCGGGATCGGGCTCGGCCGTATATGGGCTGTTCAAAAAGCCCGCCCGCGATGTTTGCGGATTATTCAAAGGTTGCTACATTTGGGCGTCAGAACTTTAACACTAACCTCTACTATTATGGAAAATGCAAACCGACAGCCCAGACTCTGCCCCAACCGCTTGGTGGAGGCGTTGGGCAAAGACCAAAAGGACTTCACTCGCGACGACATCATCCGTTACGTCGTTGACAACGGCATCAAGATGGTCAATTTCATGTACCCGGCGGGCGACTCTCGGGTCAAGACGTTGAATTTCGTCATCAACGACTACGACTATCTTGAGACAATCCTCACTTGCGGCGAGCGGGTGGACGGGTCGAGCCTCTTCTCTTATATCGAGGCAGGCAACAGCGACTTGTATGTGATCCCACGTTTCAACACTGCATTCATAGACCCGTTCGCCGAGATACCCACGGTGTCGATGCTCTGTTCGTTCTTCAACAAGGATGGCGAAGTGTTGGACTGTTCACCCGACAACCTCGTTCGCAAGGCCGTCAAGTCGCTAAAGGACGTGACCGGACTGACGTTTGATGCGATGGGCGAGCTGGAATATTACGTCGTGGCGGACGAGAACCCCCTGTTCCCCGCCAAGGACCAACGCGGCTACCACGAGTCGTCGCCTTACGCCAAGTTCAACGACTTCCGTGCCGAGTGTATGCTGGCAATAGCGCAGATCGGCGGACGTATCAAGTACGGGCATTCAGAGGTAGGCAACTTCACCATGGACGGCAAGGTGTATGAGCAGAACGAGATAGAGTTTCTCCCCACACCCATCGAGACGGCCGCCGACCAGATACTCCTTGCCAAGTGGGTCATCCGCAACCTCGCGTTCCGCCACTCGCTCGACGTGACGTTTGCCCCCAAGATAACGGCCGGCAAGGCAGGTTCAGGACTGCACATCCACATGAGGCTGATGCGCGACGGGCGCAACGTGATGCTCGACGCCGACCGCCGCCTCTCTGTCGAAGCCCGCAAGGCGATAGCCGGCATGATGCTCATGGCGCAGTCGATCACCGCATTCGGCAATAAGATACCCACGTCCTATTTCCGCCTCGTGCCGCACCAGGAAGCCCCGACCAACATCTGCTGGGGCGACCGCAACCGCTCCGTCCTCGTGCGTGTCCCGTTGGGATGGACGACGACGGTCGATATGTCATCCATCGTCAACCCCGCCAGCCGCCCGCTGCACCTCGACATCACGGGCAAACAGACCGTCGAGATGCGTTCGCCCGACGGGTCTGCCGACATCTATCAACTGATGGCTGGGCTGTGCGTAGCCTGCCGCCACGGCTTCGAGGTCGAGGATGCGCTCAAGATTGCCGATGACAAATACGTGGACGTTGACATCCACAAGCCCGAGAACGCCGCCAAGCTCGCCAGCCTCGACGCCCTGCCCAAGTGCTGCACCGAGTCGGCCGACTGCCTGGAGGACCAACGTGCGGTCTACGAGCAGTATGGCGTGTTCAGCCCATCGATGATCGACGGCATAATCAGGGAGCTGCGTGCCTACGACGACGCGGATCTCTACGCCAAGGTCAAAGGCGACCGCGACGAGGAGCTGCGGTTGGTCGAGCGTTACTACCACTGCGGATGACCGTCATCCGCCCATCTCGCGGAGCACGTCCGGCGTGCTGCGCTCACGGAGGGATGCCACACTGGTGGCATCCCTCTCGTTTTGTAGTCATGCCTGACGCGGCGGTGAGTGCCTTGGGACGCGGTAGAGACGCGATTGGGCGCCTCTCTACGCTGGGCGGCGTGTTGCCGTTTGGTGTCTGGTTTAGGTGGAGACGCAAGATTTTGCGTCTCTGCAATCATGGTGCTGTTTTCCCGGGATAGGGCTAATTGGTCTAATAAGACTAATTGGAATAATATGGCTTAATGAGAAATGTCAAGACGCGTGTCCTGGCAATCCCTCCTGACAGGACCGGGGGCAAAACCTGCGGCAATAGGCCTGAACTCCCGCGTCCCGGCGGGAAAAGTCCGTTGCCTCCTAATGAAAAGTATATTCAGAAGTTTTGTTTATATATTCAAAACTTCTGTTTATATAAACAAAAGTTCTGTTTATATATTCAAAAGTTTTGTTTCAACTTTATGTGCGGGGCAAATGAAGTTTATGCACCGAGGGATTGAAGTTTATCCCTGACTTTGTTGCGGTTTTCCCCGTGTGCCGCAGGGCTGTTGCATTGGCGGAAAGCTGTCCGTGGCGGTGCGCCGCTGCATCCCCGTCGTGCGGGCATGGCGTGTGGATGCGGTGGAAGTGGTTGTGAGGCGGGTCGGTGGCTGCGTGTGGTGGGAATGCGTGCGATGTTTTTCGCTTTGTTTTTGCCGGCGGGCAATTTTGCCCGTTGTTTTCAGTTTATTAAGAATAGAATAAACTCCGTAACCGATGAAGAGGTTGTTGCCGACATTGCTGCTGTTGCTCCTTGCGCTGGGCGCGAGGGGGCAGTTTGACGTGCATTTCAGCAACTATTGGCACTTGAAGGGCTATTACAGCCCGGCTTATTCAGGGTTTGGCGACAGGATAAACATCGGCGGGACTTACAGTATGCAGCTCCTTGGCTTCCACGGCGCGCCGCAGTCGATGTGGTTTGGCGCGGACTTGCCTTTCACGCTGTTCGGGAAGAAGCACGGGGCGGGCGCGGGGTTCTTCAATGAGACGATAGGCGAGTTCAAGAACCAGATGTTCTACGCCCAGTACACCTACCGCCAGCCTATCGGCAAGGGGATGCTGAGCGGCGGCTTTCGCCTCGGCGCGTTGACGGTCTCGTTTGACCCGACGGACTTGGTTTTCCCCGATGAGGACATGCAGGATCCGGCGTTCCCCACGTCGGAGACTGACGGGATGGGTTTCGACCTGGGCGTTGGTGTGGCTTGGGAGCACCCGTGGTTCTGGGCGAGCGTCTCGGCCGCGCACCTGACTGCCCCGACAATCGACTGGGGCGAGAGCGGGGAGTATTCGGTCCGGCCGGCACTTTATTTCATGGCGGGTGGCAATATAAAGACGGGCAATCCGTTTATATCTATGCAACCGTCGTTCATGATGCAGACCGACTTCATGTTCTACCGCTATGACATCACGGCCCGCATGACTTACGAGAAGGGGACGCGGAGCTTCTACGGCGGGCTCGGCTATTCGCCCGGGACGTCGGTGTCGTTCATGTTCGGGGCAAAGATCAAGGATTTCGTCCTCGGTTACACCTACGAGATGTTCACTACCAAGGTGGGAGCGGCTTCTGGCAATCATGACGTGGTGTTGGGCTATTCGTTTGAGATGAATTTCAAGAAGAAGACGAAAAACAAACATAAAAGCATACGTATCTTATGATCAATGTGAGAAATGTCTTTGTCGCGTCGATGCTGTGCGTGGTGCTCGGCTCTTGCATGGGCGGGGCGGGGTCGTCGGGTGCCGGCGGCGAACTGACGGGTGTCGGGATGATGGCTTGGGCTGAGCCGACGCCCTACGGCATGGTGTTGATAGGCAAGGGTTCGATGAAGATAGGCCCGCAGGAGGTGGATTCGCTGTGGGGTGTGAACGTGCCGACAAAGGAGGTGTCCGTGGACGCGTTCTGGATGGATGAAACGGAAATCACCAATTCGGAATATCGCCAGTTTGTCTTCTGGGTGCGCGACTCGCTCATAAGGGAACGGCTGGCAGACCCTGCCTACGGTGGCAACGAGCTGTTCAAAATCGAGGAGGACGAGGAGGGCAACCCCATCACCCCTTACCTGAACTGGAACAGGCCTATCCCTTGGAAGAAGGCGACGGAGGATGAGCAGGTGGCGATAGAGAGTGTCTACATGAACCATCCGGTAGAGGGGACGAGGATGCTCGATGCGTCGCAGATGAATTTCCGTTACTCTTTCTTCGACCAGATGCAGGCCGCGCTGCGCAAGAACAGGCTCAACCCCGCCGACCGCGTGCGCAACACCGACATCCCGGTGGATGAGGACGCGGTGGTGATGATCTCCAAGGACACGGCTTACATCGATGACGAGGGCAGGATAGTCAACATGACCATCAACCGCCCGCTGTTGTCGCTGCATGATTTCGAGAACAGCTATATCATAAACATATATCCCGACACGACGTGCTGGGTCAACGATTTCCAGAATGCCTACAACGAGCCGTATATGCGCCTCTACTTCTCTCACCCGAGCTACAACGATTATCCCGTGGTGGGTGTCAGCTGGGAGCAGGCCAATGCCTTTTGTGCTTGGCGCACGCAGTATCTCCTCAAGGGCATGACCGGCGCGGCACGGCAGATACAACGCTACCGCCTGCCGACCGAGGTCGAGTGGGAATTCGCCGCACGCGGGGCCGAGGCAGGCCGTTACCCGTGGGAGGGGAGCGATTCGCAGTCGGACGATGGGTGCTACTATGCCAACTTCAAGCCTGAGAGGGGCAACTACACCCGTGACGGCAACATCATAACAAGCCGCGTGGCATCCTACTCGGCAAACTCCAACGGCCTCTATGACATGGCGGGCAACGTCGCCGAGTGGACATCCACAGTCTACACGGAGGCGGGGGTGCTGTCGATGAATGACTTGAATCCGGAACTGACCTACAATGCCGCCAAGGAAGACCCCTACCGCATGAAGAAAAAGGTGGTGCGCGGCGGATCTTGGAAAGATGTGGCGGAGAATGTCCGTTCGGATATGCGCAGCTATGAGTACCAGAACGAGAGCAGGTCATACATAGGTTTCCGCTGTGTCAGGAGCTGCATGGGACAAACAAGTGGTAGAAGACGATAAATCATTATAGAAATGGCAACCAAAGACAATAGCAATAAGAAAAAGAAGAGTCTGATAAAGTCCATCCAGGACTTCATGTCCAGCTATCAGGGCAAGGTCATCCTCAACTATGCGTACAGCTGGGGAGCGGCGGTCGTCATAATGGGCGCGTTGTTCAAACTGACCCACTTGCCGGGTGGCAACATCATGCTGTTCATCGGTATGGGGACTGAGGTGCTCGTGTTCGCTGTGTCGGCATTCGACAAACCGTTCAAGTCATATAAGTGGGAGAGCGTTTTTCCGCAAATCAAGCTCAACGGTGCACCGGATGTTGACCTCTCGGGCAAGAGTTCCACCGAGGCAGCCCAGGAAGCCGAGGCCATGGTGCATGAAGCCGAGGGCGAGAAGTTGAATGCTGGCGAACTGTCTGCCGTCATCAATGCTGCCCAGGTCGTAGCCGCATCGGCTTCGGCAGCGGCTGCATCAGCCCAACCATCCGTTCAGCCTCAGCAGGGTGGAGGCGAGATGCCTTCTGGTGGACAGCAGCAACCTGCTTACACCGGCCAGCCTGTGACTGGTGGAGTGGCAGGGCCGCAATTTGTGGGCGGCGTAGTCGGTGGCCCTGTCATCGTGGGCGGTTCTCCTGTCAGTGGAGGAGGGCAGGCACATGCGGATGGCAACCAATCTGTCGCTGCTGGTGACGCGCCTCAACAGATTACGATAGTGCAGTCCGGTCAGCCAGCCCAGCCCCAGCAGCCGGAGATGGACATGGAGATGGCGCAGTCGCTCAGCCAGGCTTCGGAAGAATACCTGGACAAACTCAAGGAAATGACGGAATCGCTGGACAAATTCCAGAAAGCCACTGCTTCACTCTCCGAGATGTCCGACAGCTTGGCGCAGGCCTACAAAATCATATCAGACAACTCTGGCAACATCACAGCGCATTCTCAAGGCTATGTCTACCAGATGGAGAACCTCAACCGCAATTTGTCGGGCTTGAATACCATATATGAAATACAGCTCCGCAGCATAAGTTCCCAGCTCGACACCATCAAGCAGGTGAATGAAGGGCTGGAGCGTATCAAGGATATGTATGAAGGTTCGCAAGAGGACAGCGAGAAGTTCCACAAGGAGACGGAGCTCATGGCCAAGCAAATCGAAGAACTCAACGCCGTCTATGCCCGTATGTTGCAGGCCATGACGGTCAACATGAAACAATCTTAAGGAGGACACCGACAGATGGCAGCACAAGGCCCGGAAAGCCCCAGACAAAAGATGATCAACTTGATGTACATTGTCCTCATGGCGATGCTCGCACTCAACGTGTCATCTGATGTGCTCAAAGGCTTCTCTCTCGTTGACGAAAGTCTTGACAGGTCTACCAGCAACTCCACGTCGCAAAACAATGCGATGTATGAGGAGCTGCGCTATTACTACGAGAAGAACCCCGAGAAGGTGGCGCAATGGTACGAGAAGGCGATGAATGTCAAGATGCGTTCCGATTCGCTTTATGATTATGTCGATTACCTCAAACGCCGCATCGTCGTCGAGGTGGATGGAGAGGATGGCAACGTGGACGACATCCAGAACAAGGAGGACTTGGAGGCCGCCTCCTACGTCATGCTCGCCCCGAAGAGGGGAGAAGGCCAAAAGCTCTTTGAGAGTGTGAACTCCTACCGAGACTACATCATCGACCTCGTGCAGGACACTGTGCAGCGTCAGATCATAAATGACAACCTCAGCACGAGTGTCCCCAAGCGTGAAGACACGTTGACGAAGAATTGGCAAGAGTATATGTTTGAGAACGTGCCGGTAGCAGCCGCCGTGACATTGCTCACCAAACTGCAAAACGACATACGCTATGCCGAGGGCGAGGTGATCCACACGCTGATGAACAACATTGACGTCGGCGACCTCCGCGTCAACCAGGTCAATGCCTACGTCATCCCCAATTCGCAGACCGTGGTGCGCGGCGGGGAGTTCAAGGCCAACATCATCTTGGCCGCTGTCGATTCGACGCAGAAGCCTAATATATATGTAGGCGGCAAGCTCCTCCCGGCGGAGAACAATGGCAGTTACAGCCTCCTCTGCAACTCTATAGGCGACTTCACCCTCAACGGTTACATGGAGCTCATGCAAGGCGACGGCACTATGTTGCGTCGTGACTTCTCGCAGCCCTACACCGTCATAGAGCCGACGGCGACCGTCTCGGCCACGATGATGAACGTGCTTTACGCAGGCTACGACAACCCGCTGAGCATATCCGTCCCTGGAGTGGCCAACTCCAAGATAACAGCCTCCATCGCCAATGGCAACGGCACGATCACCAGCTCAGGTGACGGCTACATAATCAAGCCGGCGACTGTGGGCAAGGATGTCGTCATCGCCGTCAACGCGCAGATGAATGATGGCAGGACGCAGAACATGGGAGAATATTCGTTCCGCGTGCGGCAACTGCCCGACCCGACACCGTTCATCGAGTACACGGACAAAGGCACGGTGCAACGCTACCGTGGCGGGCGCGGATTGCCAAAGTCGGTGCTTATGAACACCGACGGGATAATCGCCGCCATCGACGACGGACTGTTGAACATCGGCTTCCGTGTGTTGGGATTCGAGACCGTCTTCTTCGACAACATGGGCAACGCAGTCCCAGAGGTCTCCAAGAGTTCCTCGTTCACGGAGCGGCAAAAGGATATGTTCCGCCGTCTGTCGCGCGGCAAACGCTTTTACATCTCCCGTGTCAAGGCCATCGGCCCTGACGGCATAGAAAGGACATTGCCCACGACATTGGAAGTTATAGTCAATTAAAGAAACAACTACGCAATATGAGAAAAGCATTTTGTCTTGCCCTCGTTTCCCTTGTGTGCATTTGCACCGTCGTCGAAGCCCAACCCCCATCGCGGCGCAGGGCGAATGACGAGAAAAAGGATGCCGCGTCAGAACTCTCTGTGCGTGCCGCCTCGCAATACTCGCCGACGACCGATTTCCCGACGGACATGAAGTGGAAAAGGGAAATCTACCGCACCATCGACCTCGAGAAAGAGGCCAACACGGCCCTTTACTACCCTGAGCGGCCAATAGGGGAGCAGATGAACCTCTTCTCCCTCATGTTCAAACTCGCGATAGAGGGCAAGGTCAACATCTATGAGTACGACCTCGACGGCAACGAGCAGTTTGACCCGGCGCACATCATCAAGCCCAAGGACATGCTTGACCGCTTCAGTATCTACTACCGCGAGAAGCTCGTCAACCGGCGCGACACCGTGCTGGTCATAGACAACAGCGACATCCCCAGCAACGAGGTCAAGAGCTACTTCGTCAAGGAGACCAACTACTTCGACGACCGCAACTCGACCTACAATTCCAAGATCGAAGCCATCTGTCCCGTCCTGCACCGCACTGACGAGTTCACGCTTGAGATAACCAAATACCCGATGTTCTGGGTGCGTTACAAGGACATAGAACCATATCTCTCGTCCACGACACTGATGACGAGCGACTACAACAACGTGGCGAATGTCACCGTCTCGGACTTCTTCGCATCCAAGATGTACGAAGGCGACATCTACAAGACGACAAACCGCTTGAACCGCACGCTTGCCCAGTACTGCCCCACCGACAGTGCCATGCAAGCCGAGCAACAGCGCATCGAGGGGCAGCTCGCGGCATTTGAGAACAATCTCTGGACGACGGACAAACTCGCCGCAGAGCCTGAGGACGAAGAGGTCGAAGAGCAACCCGCCGACACCCAGGAGCAAGAGGCGACCGAGCCGCAAGAAAACTCCAAGCGCGTCGGCCGCGACGAGCAGGGCGTGAAGACCGAATCGACGAAGGCCAAGTCCAAGTCAAAGTCCACGAAATCCAAGTACACCAAGGACAAGTCCAAGAAGCAGCGCAGCGTCAGCAGCGGCAGTTCTCCGGTCAAGTCCGCGCCACGCGCCTCCGTGCGCCGAGAGAGGAGGTGATGGCCATGGCAAAGATCCTCGCCTACAACCTCTCGCCAGCCAAGGAGCGGCTCGTCAAGTCGCTCTGCGATGCCGGTGGCATAACGCTCGTCATCGTTCCACCAGCCTGCCATGGTCGCAGCATCCATGAGCTGCTTGCCGGTCTGCCTGCTGACACGGGCGATGCGGCAGGCACATTTGACGACGAGATGCTCGTCTTCCACGAGTTTGAAGACGACACGCTCCACCCGTTGCTCGCCAAGCTAAGGCAAGGCGGCGGCGTGGCGTTGAAAGCCGTCACCACGCCATTCAACAGCCTGTGGACATCTTTGCAGCTCCGCAACGAATTGCTCCGCGAGCAGCAGGAGATGATGAGGCAGCTCGCAGCCCAGCGCGGTTAGCCACATCGCGCTGCCGCCTGCGCAGACAGGCAAAGACACGGCCGTGGGAAGCAATCATGCCTCCCACGGCCTTTTTTGTCCCTGCCGTCTCCGCTTTGCGCACCTCCACCCGTGCCGTGTACGTTCTTACCCGCAATGATGCGTGGCCTGCCTCACTGCATCCTGTTGTAGGCGTAATTGGCGATTGTGGAGTAAATGCCTGTGTCCGCACGCCGTGCCCCATCACGCCTGGCAAGATGTCGTTGTCTAATGCCAGGGATGTGTTAAAGACGCATGATGTTGTTCTCTGCACCTGAGCTGGCAATCCTTTGGAACAAGGCAGGGGGAGGGCGCGATGATGTCTGGCATAAACTTAATTCAGGTCTGACCTAAAGTTCCATCATGTCAGACCAAAAGTTCCTTTCCTCGGCGCATAAAGTAAAAACAAAACTTTTGAATGTATAAACAGAACTTTTGTTTATATAAACAGAACTTTTGAATATATAAACAAAAGTTCTGAATATACTTTATGCACCGGGCAATCAAACTTTATGTCAGACCCAATGCAACTTTTCCCGGCGGGCAAGTTGACTTTGTGTCCGGCGTCGTCGGTTTTATCCCATATCGTGTCCGATTGCGAGGCTGTATGCCCGCCGCAGGTAGGCAGGTGTTGTTGATGATTTTGCCTGTCATGGATGCTGTGAGGGGCAATGTCGTCCCCTCCGCGTCCCACAGGTCAGGCACTGATTCCCCGGCCGGCAGGGACTTGCGCCTTGCTTGCCTCCTGGTCGGGTGGATGGCTGGCTGCAAAAGTCTGGGTGGGGTCTGAAAAAAGGAAGTGCGGGCTTTTCGCAAAGTCCGCACCCATTCGGTAGTTCAATAGGTATTAGATGTGTAAAGGTCAAAAAAGATTGTGTCCTTGATAGGCAGTACAAATATGCAGGATTTATTCCATTACTCCAAACTTTTGATGGATTAAATTGCGTGGCAAGTGTCATTTTTCCAAAACAAAGCCGCGTCGGACTGTGTTTTTCGCCCATTGGGCTGAATTCCGACGCGGCTTTTGGGTGTTTGGCCTGACAAAATGCTGCTGGCTCTACTGTCAGTCGAGTTTGTGTATGACAAGGCCAGACCTCAGTTTTGGCTCAAACCATGTCGTCTTGGGGGGCATTATGTTGCCGGTGTCGGCTATGTTCATGATTTGCCGCATGGTGACGGGGTAGAGGGCGAGAGCCATGCGCATTTCGCCGCTATCCACGCGCCTTTCGAGTTCCTCTAGCCCGCGGATGCCTCCGACGAAATCAATGCGGCGGTCGCTGCGCAAGTCTTTGATGCCGAGCGTTTCATCAAGTATGTACTTTGACGAGATGGTCACGTCGAGCACTCCTATCGGGTCGTTGTCATCGTAGGTGCCGGGACGGGCGGTGAGCTTGTACCAGGTCTTGTCGATGTAGAGCGCGAATTCGTGCAACCGTTGCGGGTGGTAGAGCGTCTCCTTGCGCTCGACGGTGAAGTGACGCTCCAGCGCGGCGAGGAACTGCTCTGTCGTCAGCCCGTTGAGGTCTTTGACGACGCGGTTGTAGTCGATGACGGTCAACTGGTTGGCGGGGAAGCACACGGCCATGAAGTAGTTGTACTCCTCATCGCCACGGTGGTGCGGGTTGTTCCTGGCCTTTTCTGCGCCGACAAGTGCCGCTGCGGCTGAGCGGTGGTGGCCGTCGGCTATGTAGAGCGAATCGATGCCTGCGAAGATTTGTGTGATGCGCCTGATGTCCTCGTCGTTGTCGATGACCCAAAACTTGTGGCCGAAGCCGTCATTGGGCGCGATGAAGTCGTAGACGGGGGCGGTCGCGGTGTACTTGGCCACGATTCCGTCTATCTCCGCGTTGTCCTGGTAGGCGAAAAAGACCGGTTCGATGTTGGCGTTGTTGACGCGGACGTGCTTCATGCGGTCTTCCTCTTTGTCCCTGCGGGTGAGTTCATGCTTCTTGATCGTGCCGTTCATGTAATCAGGGACGTATGCCCCGACGACCAACCCGTACTGTGTCTTGCCGTTCATCGTCTGGGCATAGATGTAGTAGCACTCTTTGCTGTCCTGCACGAGCCATCCCTTTTCTTGGAACTTCTGGAAATTCTCTGCCGCCTTGGCGTAGACCCGCTCGTCGTGCTCGTCAGTCCCGACGGGGAAGTCGATTTCTGGCTTTATGATGTGGTAGAGGGACATCTCGTTGCCCTCAGCCTCGGCGCGCGCCTCTTCAGAGTTGAGCACGTCGTAAGGGCGTGATGCGACTTTTTCGACCAGTTCTTTTGGTGGGCGAATGCCTTTGAATGGTTTTATCGTTGCCATGTCTTTGCTTTTGGGGTTAAAAAGGGAGGAGTGCGCCTTGCCGCGCTGCTCCTCCCGGGTTGTGTGGATGTAGGTTATTTGTTGACTCTGAATTTGTCGCAGCCGTCCTTGATGAATGCCACGATTTGCCGCGCAGCAGCTATGCCGGCGTTTATGTTGGCCTCGGCGGTCTGGGCTCCCATCTTCTTGGGCGTGCTGAAGTAGCGTCCTGGGAATTTGTCGCAGAATTCTTGATGCGCTGCCGGCATGATGTCGGTGACATAGCGCAGGTCAGGGCGCTCTTCCATGAGTGAGATCAGCTCAGGCTCGTTGATTACTTCCTTGCGGGCTGTGTTGACGAGGATGCCGCCTTTGGGCAAGTTGGCGACGAGGGCGCGGCCTATGGAGTTCTTGGTCTCTGCTGTCGCCGGGATGTGCAGTGACACGATGTCGCAGCATTTGTAGAGCTCGCCGGCACTTGCAACGGCTTTCACCCCGTCATTCTCGATCACTTCCTTGGGGCAGAATGCGTCGTAGGCATATATCTCCATCCCGAAGCCTTTGGCTATGCGTGCGACGTTGCGCCCCACGTTGCCATAGGCGTGGATGCCGAGACGTTTGCCCTTGAGTTCCGTCCCCGACGTGCCGTTGTAGTAGTTGCGGACGGTGTAGACAAGGAGCCCGAAGACGAGTTCCGCAACCGCGTTGGAGTTTTGCCCGGGCGTGTTCATCACGCAGACACCGTGTGCTGTCGCGGCGGCAAGGTCTATGTTGTCATAGCCTGCCCCGGCACGCACGACGATTTTCAACTGTTTGGCCGCGTCAAGCACTTCTGCGTCGATGATGTCGCTGCGGACGATCATCGCGTCGGCATCTGCCACGGCTTTGAGCAGGTTGTCCTTTGTGCCATACTTCTCAAGCAGGACGAGTTCCATGTCTGCCGCGTCGGTCACTTCCCTTATCTGGTCAATCGCCACTTTGGCGAATGGCTTGTCTGTTGCTACTAAAACTTTCATTGTCGGTATTGATTCAGGTTGTTGGTCTTTTAGTGTTGTTTCTCAAAATCCTGCATGCATTTGACGAGTTCCTTTACAGCCTCGACTGGCAATGCATTGTAGCAGGATGCGCGGAAGCCGCCGACTGAGCGGTGTCCTTTGATGCCGACCATGCCTCGTTGGGTGGCAAAGTCGAGGAAGTCGGCTTCGAGATCCTTGTATTCGTCGTTCATGACAAAGCATATATTCATGCGTGAGCGGTCTTCCTCCGCCACCGTGCCACGGAAGAGTTTGTTGCGGTCAATCTCAGAGTAAAGGATGTCGGCACGTTCGATGGCGCGTCTCTCCATCTCCTTGACCCCGCCTTGGGCTTTGACCCATCTCATCGTTTGCATTGCAGTGTAGATTGGCAGCACCGGGGGTGTGTTGTACATCGACCCGCCGTCGATGTGCGTTTGGTAGTTTAGCATCGTCGGGATGTAGCGTGAAACCTTGCCGAGGGCGTCATTCTTCACGATTACGAATGTGACTCCCGCCGGGGC
>CALULY010000032.1 GCA_944321635.1 uncultured Bacteroidaceae bacterium
CCACGGAAGATGGCTTCGGGTATGCCGCACGCATCGTCAACCGGGGTCTCGCTTCCCCCGACGGCAATCTTCATGTCCAGCGCCGTCTCGTCGCCCGCGAATGTCTGTGCCGCCGCCCATACCCCCATCGACCATGCGAGGAGGCGGACGGTGGCATAGCGTCCCAGCACCGCGCTGTCAAAATCTAGCGACGAGTAGTCCCAGCACACCATGCAGTCCCACCGTCCGTCGGCGGGCGGGTCAAAGAGTGACGGTTCGCCGCCCCAGCCGGCAAAGAGCAGCAGCAGGCAGTCGTTGCCGTTGTCGCGCAGGTAGGTTTGTCTCATTTCTCCAGTTCTTTTATGAGTTTTGCAACATCCTCGTCGCCGATTGCGGCGGTCAATGAGAACCGCAGCCTCGATGTCCTTGCCGGCACGGTCGGTGGACGCAGCGGCAGGACATAGAAGCCGTTGGCTTGCAGTTCCTCCGCTTTGTCCGTGGCGTCCGTGCTCGCGCCGAGAATGAGCGGGACGATGTGGCTCTGTGAACGGCATTCGCCGGTGCGGGCGATGCACGTCCTGAGCTTTTCGCTTATTGCGGCGAGGTGCCGCCGGCGGTCGTCCATGTCGGGCAGCCGCTCCCAGACGTGACTTGTCCACGCCGCATTGAGCGGCGGCAATGCGGTTGTGAAGATGAACGGCCGCATCTTGTTGATGAGATATTCCCTTGCCACCGCGCTGCACGCCACGTATGCCCCGACGGAACACAACGCCTTGCCGAATGTGCCGCAGAGGAAATCGATGTCGTCCATGCAGCCCTGTTCCTCGGCAATCCCGAGGCCGTGTGCTCCACGAATGCCGGCAGCGTGCGCCTCGTCCACATACAGGAGGATGTTGCCGTGCTTCTTCCGGATGTCGGCCAGCAGTGCGAGGTCGGCTATGTCGCCGTCCATGCTGAAGATGCTTTCGGTGACGATGATGATGCGGGGGTATGTCGATGCGTATTTCTCAACGAGATCCGTCAACTGGCGGTAATCCAAGTGGCGGTAACGGATGCACTTTGCCGCCGAGAGCCTAAGACCGTCGATGAGGCTGGCATGGACGAGTTTGTCGGCCAGGATGAGTGTTGACGTGTCGGAGATGGCAGGCAGTATGCCCATGTTCATGTTGTAACCGCTGTTGAATGTCAATGCCGCCTCCTTGCCGTAGGATGCCGCCAGCTGTCTCTCCAGATGGTCGAACTCCGGATAGTTGCCCGTCAGCAGCCTTGACGACGATGATGACATCGCCGGCACACGGTCATCCAGGCTGGAGAGGAAGGTGCTGAGCATCCCTCCGTCAGCCGCAAGCCCGAGATAGTCGTTGGATGAGAGGTTCAACATCCGCCTGCCGTCCACGATGATGTGCTTGCCATCGTGGACGGCGGTGCGGAGCGTGCGGAGGTTGCCTGCCTGGTCGATGCGGTGCAGTTCGTCCGCAAAGTGGTCTTGTGTCGATGTTCCAGTGTTCATACAGGCATCTCCCCCACGACTTTGACGAGTGCAGTGGTCAGGGTGGTCAGGTCTTCTGGCGATATTATATAGGGCGGCATCGTGTAGACCAGACGTCCGAATGGACGAAGCCAGACCCCCTCCTCGACAAGTCGCCGCTGCATGACGGTCATGTCCACCGGTTGTTTGGTCTCGACCACACCTATCGCGCCGAGGACGCGGACATCCGCCACCTGGGGCAGGGCGCGCGCCGGTTCAAGTTCCCTCTTGAGTTGCGCTTCAATGCTCTTCACACGGCTTTCCCAAGGTGACGACAGCAGGAGGCCGGTTGACGCCCGTGCGACAGCGCACGCCAGCGGATTGGCCATGAATGTCGGCCCGTGCATGAACGAATGTGGCGGCACGGCCGATATTGTCATCGCCACTTTGTCACTGGCCAGGACGGCCGACAGTGTCATGTAGCCGCCCGTGAGAGCCTTGCCCACGCACATTATGTCGGGTTCCACGCCGGCGTGCTCCCATGCGAAGAGCTTGCCCGTGCGGCCGAATCCAGTGGCAATCTCGTCGAAGATGAGCAGAACGTCGTGCTGCCGGCACAGTTCCGCCGTCTCGCGCAAGTATTGCGGGTGGTAGAATCGCATCCCGCCTGCCCCCTGGACGATGGGTTCAAGTATCAACGCGGCTATCTCGTCAGAGTGCCGTTCCAGCGTCTCGCGCAGTGGGGTGATGTCATCAGCGTCCCACTGGCCGCCGAATCGGCTTGCCGGTGCCGGGACAAAGTGCCGCACTGGCAGGAACGCGCCGAAGAGCGAGTGCATCCCCGTGACCGGGTCGCAGACAGACATGGCGTTCCACGTGTCACCATGGTAGCCAGAGCGTATGGTTACGAAATTGGTGCGCTTGGGGCATCCTCTCGCGGCCTGGAACTGCACGGCCATCTTCATCGCCACTTCTACCGCGACCGAGCCGCTGTCGGCGTAAAATATCCTTGTGAGCGACGGCGGGGTTATGCGCAACAGGAGTTTTCCCAGTTCTATTGCAGGGTCGTGGGTCAGGCCTCCGAACATGACGTGCGACATCTTGTCCACCTGTTCCTTTATCGCCGCATCCAGCACCGGGTTGCGGTAGCCGTGCAGCGCGCACCACCAGGACGACATCCCCTCGACAAGCTCAGTGCCGTCGGCGAGGGTGATTCTCGCGCCTTTGGCGCTCTTGACTTTGTATGTCGGCAGCGGGTCTATCAGCGATGTGTAAGGATGCCACAGATGCGTGCGATCAAAGTCGTCGCAGTTGGGGTTGTCACAATTCATATCCAGCCTCCTTTACCAATCGTTTGTCATCTTCCACTTTTGAACCGAGGGTCGTGAGCAGGTCGCCGACGATGGCTGAGTTTATGCCGGCGTGCAACGCCATCTTGAGTGTCTGCGGCGCGAGTTGCGACCGTCCCCCCGCGAAGCGCAGGTAGGCGTGGGGCAACACAAAACGCATCATCGCCACACATCGCAGCACCTCCTCGGCGGTCATCGGGGCTGCTCCCCCGAGCGGTGTGCCCTTGATGGGCTGGAGCAGGTTGAGCGGCACGGAACGTATCCCCAGCTCGCGCAGCACGAAAGCGAACTCCACCCTCTGCGCCACGCTCTCGCCCATGCCGATGATGCCCCCGCAGCACAGCTCCATGCCAGCCTCGCGTGCGGCGCGGAGGGTTGCGACCTTCTGCTCCGTCGTGTGCGTGGTGCAAAGGCGCGGGAAATAGCTCGGCGCGGTCTCAAGGTTGCAGTGGTAGCGTGTCACGCCTGCATCGCGCAGCATTGCCAGTTCCTCGCCGTCGAGCAGCCCGAGCGAGGCACACACCGACAGGCTGGTCTCCTCCTTTATGCGGCGGGCGATAGTGCAAATGCCCTCCAGCTCGTTGCGTCTCGGCTTGCGGCCGCTGGTGACGATGGAAAACCGTCCCACCCCCTGTGCCTCGTTGTGCCGTGCATGGCGCAGGCACTCCTCGACAGGCAGGAGTGGATACTCGTCAATGCCCGTGTCATGATGCCTTGACTGTGCGCACCACTTGCAATCCTCGGGGCAGCGTCCCGACTTGGCATTGATGATTGAGCACATGTCAAACCTCCTCGGCGCGGCTTGCACCGTCAACTCGTGTGCTGCCCCGCACAGCTCGTCGAGCGGTGCTTCGGTCGCCAGCCAGAGGGCTTCCTGCCTGGAAATACCCTCCTCGGTCAGGGCTTTGTCTCTTATCTCTTCAAGCATATCAATCCTTTCTTCCTCGTTTGCCGCCCGCATCTGCCACTTGCCATGGCTGCCATCCTTGCGGCACGGCGTCACGTGCAGGTGGCGGGGTGGCAAACAGGGGCAAAGATACGCACAGTTTTCCATTACTTGCCCCGCTGCTGGTGTGCTAATTGGGCTTTGCCACGCTGCCGTTGTCTGTCTCTTTTCCAACATCGTGAGACAAAATGTGTCAGGTCGCAAGGAAGTTCTATTTTTAGGCTAAAAATATATAGATTTAGTTTTAAAACATATAGATTTAACCTGCAAATATGTAAATGCAGACTAAAAACAGGGTTTTAGTGTAGAAGTGGATTTGTTTAAGTGCCAGGTTTGGCTGCATTTGATGGCGGCTTTTGCCTTTTTGCTTAAATTACAATGTCTTGTGTTCTGATGGTAAGTATTTATGTCCTCAAATGCCTGATTTGATATGCCCGTTGTTCCATGGTCTTGGAGTGATGGATGTTTTTGTGTAGGTTTGGAGTATAAGATGAAAAGCATCTGCCAGTGGCATTTATACATATATTACTTTGTTTGTACTTAATGTTTTTAATCCTTAAAAAGCTGTGAAGACAAGTATTTGGCGTGGAAATGGCACAGTTGGGGATAGCTCCCAACAAGCTGATGCGCTCCTTGGGAGGTTGCTCAATTTCGATTTGTGCCTCATATTCTCCTGGATGGCATACGCTGTGGGGTTGGCAGTCGATAGTCGTGTGTTCTCTTTAGTATTGAAAAATGGTGCTGGCCATCATTGTTCTTGTCGTGGCTGTGTTGGCTTTGCGTCAGTTTGGTGTTGCGTGGCGATTGTTTAAATGCGAAGGCAGGATAGCAGCATTGCTTCATATCCCGACAATAGCCGTTGCGGCAGTGCTGCTTGTGCTGCAAATGTTTTTGAATGTGTTAAGTAAAATGCCTTAGAAGTCATGTTCTTAGATATAATAGATTACTTCATCTTTGGCGATCCTGACGAGAAGTTCCATGGCCAATTTTTCACTTATTCGGCAATCGCTTTCATGGATATTGACCTTGTGGCCGCTTGGGCATACATGGCAGTAAACACGCTTAAAGCAGGGTTGCCATCTTTTGATGAATCCGCTTCCCTGTTTATAGGCATAGACGTGGTGATCATAGCCATTATTGCTGCATTGTTTATAATGCCTGCATTGCGCATCAAAAGACGTAGCGCAAATGCAAGCGTACTAAAGCATCTGTTGCTCGTAATCACTTCATAAATCTGCCTGACCGTTTGGGCTTGGATGGCATAGGCCTTGGGCTGGTCGGAAGGTGGCAGTTTTGGTGTAATGTCTCCCTGTTGTCGTGTGTCTGTTTGCCCAAAGATAAATTGATGTAACTTTACCGTCCCAAACATCAAGGCAAAATGGTGAGACAGATGAAAGTTACGTTCCTGACACCTCCCTCGCTGGACGGTCACAAGCCGGCGGAGCGCACTGCTGGTTGCACGAGGGTGGTGTATGACATGGTGAATATATACGAGTTGACGGTCGCCGCGCTCCTGGAGAGGGACGGTTTCGACGTGCGTTACAAGAATTTCGTCTTAGACAAGGCATCGTCTGCCGATTGCTTTGCTTTCCTTGAGGGGGACGACAGTGACGTCTATTTCTTTTGGACGGTCAACCTGTCGATACCTACGGACAAGCAGGTCGAGGCATTCATTCACTCGCGCCGCGCCGATGCTTGGTGCGTCTTTTTGGGGCCGGGCGGCACCTATTTCACCTCATCGTTGCTCAGCCACCATCGTTCATTGGTTGTGCGTGGTGAACCCGAGGAGACGGTGCATGAGTTGATGTCGCTGCTGCGTGACGGTGGCGACTGGCGAGGGACGAGAGGCCTGTCCTACTTGTCCGATGGTGACGGCGGCGGGGTGGTCAGCAATCCTTCGCGCCCGCTGATAAAGGATCTGGACGCTCTGCCATTCCCGGCAATACACTTTGTCAAGGACCATGCTTTTTTCAATCCCAAGCTGAAGGTCACGCCCTATATGGCGGTGGTGACGTCGCGCAACTGCCCGTTCCACTGCATCTACTGCGTTCCGAGTTCGCTGACATTCGCCCGCGAGATAGAGTACAAACGCGACCATGACGGACGCAAGCCCCCTGTGGGCTTCCGCTCGGTGGAGAATGTCGTCGAGGAGATCGACCAGCTTGCGGCGCAGGGCTACAAGGCGATAGGCTTCATGGACGACAACTTCATCGTCACGGCCAAAAGGCTCAAGGGCATAGGCGAGGCCTTGCTGCGCCACGGCATCGTGTGGGGTTGCCAGGCGCGTGTGGATGCCATAAACGAGGAGGTGGCGGCGATGCTCAAGGAATATGGCTGCCAATACGTTGACTTGGGTGTTGAGTCATTCAACGACGATATACTCAAGTACATCAAGAAAGGCATCACCGAGGAGCAGATCCACCGTGCCATAGCATTGCTCAAGGAGCATGGCGTGCCCGTCAAGCTCAACATCCTGATAGGCACAAGCCCCCTTGAGACCAAGGAGACCATAAAGGACACTCTGCGCAAGGCCAAGGCGTTGAAGGTCGATCAGGTGATGTTCAACATCGTGTCGCCGTTCCCCGCCACGGAGTTCTACGACCTGGCAAAGGAAAACGGATGGATCGAGGGGGGAGAGTATGTCCCGACGGACGTGCAGCGCAACTCCATCCTCAGTTACCCCAACCTCTCGTCGCGGGACATGGAGCGTCTGCTGTTCCGCAACAACCTCCGTTTTTTCCTGTCCCCTGCCTTCATCTGGCGGAACATAAGACAATTCTCATCCTTCAAGGAGTTCTGCGGCGCGGCCAAGGCGTTGTGGATAAAACTGTTTGGCTGACCAGGCGTGAAGGATCTGAGCGTCATACTGATCACATGGAACTCCATGCGCTACGCCAAGGCTTGCCTTGACGCTTTGCTTGCCGCGCTTGAGGGTGTGGACTACGAGGTCATCGCGGTAGACAACGGATCCAAGGACGGCACGGTGGCATTGCTGCGTCAATACGAGGGGGCTGGCGTTAGCGTTCACTGCAACGACAAGAACCTCGGTGTCGCCGCAGCCCGCAACATCGGGCTGCGTGCCGCGTGCGGCAGGCTGCTCTGGCTCCTCGACATAGACACTGTGGTCAACCGCGATGCGTGGCTGGCGATGTCTTCGTTCATGGATGCCCATTCTGATTGTGGTGTCTGTGGCTGCCAGTTGGTGAGTTGCACGGGGGATGTGCAGGACAGTTGCCGGCGGCTGCCTACAGTCCGGTACAAGATGCTCAATGTCGTCGTGTCGTTGTGCTCGCGTTCACCGTTGCTCAAGCGGCTTGGCAGGTGGGCGGCACGGCGCAACGAGGCACAGTTCTACCACCGGCAGATGGCAGGTGTCGAGCCTTTTGAGGTGGAGTATGTCATCGGTGCCTGCCAGTTGCTGCGCGGCGAGGCCGTGCGTGAAGTGGGGCTGCTGGACGAGCGCATCTTTTACGGGCCGGAGGACGCTGACTATTGCCTGAGGATGGGCGAGAGGGGGTGGAAGGTCTACTATCTGCCCGGTTGTTCCTTTGTCCACGACTACCAGCGTGTGACGAGCAAACGTTTGTTCACGGCGATGGGGTGGAGGCATTTCAAGGCTCTTGTCTATTTCTTCGTCAAGCACAGGCGGTTCTGAGGGCGGCAGACCCTTTTTCGTGCTATCTTCTGTCTTAACCCCAAATCTTATATCTTTGCATTACTAACCAAAAATATGATTGTCATGGATACGAAATTGACGATATACAACACTTTGACCCGCCGCAAAGAGGTGTTTGAACCGCTGCACGCCCCGCACGTGGGGATGTATGTCTGCGGCCCGACGGTCTACGGCGACCCCCATCTGGGTCATGCGCGCCCTGCGATAACGTTTGACCTGTTGTTCCGCTACCTGCGGTGGCTGGGTTACAAGGTGCGCTATGTACGCAACATCACCGATGTCGGCCACCTTGAGCATGATGCCGACGACGGTGAGGACAAGATAGCTAAGAAAGCCCGCCTCGAACAGCTTGAGCCGATGGAGGTGGCGCAGTACTACATCAACCGTTACCACAAGGCCATGGATGCCCTCGGCGTGTTGCCGCCGAGCATCGAACCGCTGGCATCTGGGCACATCATCGAGCAGATTAAGCTGGTCGAGGAGATATTGGCCAACGGATATGCTTACGTCAGCCATGGGTCGGTCTACTTTGACGTGACAAAGTATGACAAGGCGCACCACTATGGCCGCCTGTCGGGGCGCAACCTTGACGAAGTGCTCAACACCACCCGCGAGCTTGACGGGCAGGACGAGAAGCACAATCCTGCCGACTTCGCCTTGTGGAAGTCGGCGCAGCCCGAACACATCATGCGCTGGCCTTCGCCGTGGAGCGATGGCTTCCCGGGCTGGCACTGCGAATGCACGGCGATGGGGCGAAAGTACCTTGGTGCCCACTTTGACATACACGGCGGTGGCATGGATCTCATCTTCCCCCACCACGAGTGCGAGATAGCCCAGTCGGTCGCATCGCAAGGCGACGACATGGTGAGGTACTGGATGCACAACAACATGATCACCATCAACGGGACGAAGATGGGCAAGTCGCTGGGCAACTTCATCACCCTCGAACAGTTCTTCACCGGCAGTCACGAGCTGTTGGCACAGGCCTATTCGCCGATGACGATAAGGTTCTTCATCCTCCAGGCGCATTACCGCAGCACGGTGGACTTCAGCAACGAGGCTTTGCAGGCTGCCGAGAAGGGGTTGCAACGTCTCATGGACGCTGCACGGTTGCTCGACAAACTCGTGCCGTCTGACACGACTACAGCTGACGTAGCAGGATTCGGTGACAAGTGCCGCGCGGCGATGGATGACGACCTCAATTCGCCGGTTGTCATAGCGCATCTCTTCGACGCAGCCAAGGCAATCAACTCGATACACGCCGGAACGGCTGCGATAACTGCCGCCGACCTCGACGAACTGAAGTCGGTGTTCCGCACCTACGCCTTCGACCTCCTCGGCCTGCGTGATGAGACGGCGGGTGCTGCGACGGGCGACAACTCGGCGTTTGAGGGAGCTGTCGATATGCTGTTGCGCCTGAGGCAAGATGCCAAGGCAAACAAAGACTGGGCGACGGCTGACAAGATACGCGACGGGTTGTCCGCCCTCGGCTTCACCCTCAAAGACACCAAGGACGGCACTGAGTGGAGGCTGTGAGGCTTTCCGCAGTTTGTCTATGGCAGGGCATCCGTCGTGAGGGTGTCCTGCTCCTATCGTAACCAACGGATGAAACGCAATCAGGAAATGATACAAATAGATGATGTCGTCGTCTCTCTCGACATCCTGAGGGAATGCTTCGTGTGCGACATCGCCGCGTGCCACGGGGAATGCTGCATCGAGGGCGATGCCGGCGCGCCAGTCACCGAGGATGAGGTGGCACGCCTCGAGGAGGTCTTGCCTGTGGTGTGGGACGACCTGTCCGATGCCGCCCGTTCCGTCATCGAGCGGCAAGGGGTGGCATACGTCGATGCCGACGGCGATCTCGTCACTTCCATAGTGGACGGGCGCGACTGTGTTTTCACCTGCCGTGACGCTGCAGGCAATTGTATGTGCGCCATCGAGCGGGCGTGCCGCGAGGGGCGCACCGATTTCAGCAAGCCTGTGTCATGCCATCTCTATCCTGTCAGGGTGGGAGACTACGGACCATACAAGGCCCTGAATTACCATAGATGGGACGTATGCAAGGCTGCTGTCGTCCTCGGACGCGCCAAGGGGGTGCGCGTCTACCAGTTCCTCCGCGAGCCGCTTGTCAGGCGGTTCGGTCAAGAGTGGTACGACGAACTGTGCCTTGCCGCCGATGAACTGGCAAAGCAGGGGATGATGTGAGGTGTCGCTGTCTGTGTCTTAAGGTGGATTAATAAGATATAGAGGAGTATTCGATTGCAAATAGTGGTTGTAATGTCGTTATCCTCTCATTCTGACTTGTAGATTCAACTTTATAAAATACTCGTTGCCCTCTTTGTAAACCCAGCCAAAAAAGAAGTTCTTTTTGGAATCTGGCTTTTGATGACCTGGATTATTGCTGGACTCGCCTGTTGCTGGCTGCTCAAAGTATGTGAAGTTCAGTAAGAATTCGAGAAACCTGTTTAGTTCATATATGTGATAGCAGACGATGTCGCCGTTCTCTTTCACTATTATTTGTCCTCCTGTGGCATCGTAGTGGCCGTTCCAAACTGTTTCAGGGGTCATTCCCATTGCTGCATCTTGCAGGAATTTCTTGATTTTGTATTTATAGAAAGGTTGATGCCTGCTCAGGTCAAATCCCAAAGGGTTGTCTATTGATAGCCTGTCGGCACAGGCTTTGATGGTTGTCAACTTGTGGCGGTAACGCGTAAGTAGCATCTCAGCCATGATCGATGGTAAATCGCCATCGATCATCATCAGATTCTGTTGTAATATATCTGACTGTATATGGTCGAAGATCAGGTGGGCGGAGAATTCTTGTTCTAGACGGTTTATCCTTGTGGAAATCTTTTCGTGTATATATGTCTCACGGTTGAACTTATCCATGTCAAATGCGATGTCACTTGGAAATTCAATCCTGTATATGAAATTTGTGCCAGCACCAGCATTGAATAAGGTCGAATTCTGACCGATTAATGATTTTATACTGAAGCCCAGAAGGTGAGACCCGCCATTGCGGAAGTCCTCTATTCTTATTGTTATGTCGCGTTTGTTCCCTGTATCTTTTATGGAGTAAACTTTTATGTCGTGCAAGAACGATTCAATGTCCTCAAACGACATGGAGCGTTTTGTGTTGCCTTTCAAGTGCTTCAATAGGTTGAGACAATTGTCTGCAAATGATTTAACGGGGATCGAGAACTCTTCTTCTTTATGCGACTTCTCATCATTTATAAATATTCGTATATGGTCGTCCTCACGAATATAACGGTTGCTGGATTTAAACTCTTGGCGTAATACTTCTATGATTCTATAGAATTCGCCTGGTATGGCTTTCAAGCTTTCATCGGCTACGTCCAGTTTGCCGTATGCCAATACGTGCAGGAATGTATATATCTCGCTCCATTCGCCGATGTTACCTTTTAAGCTCATACGCCGTCTTATGGTTTAAGTCTATTCTTTTTATTATTTCTTGTGCGGTAGCTTGTATCGCAGGTATTGCGACAGAATTACCGAACTGTTTATAAGCAGAGGCATCTGCGACTCCAATTATGAATTTGTCTGGAAACCCTTGTAGTCGTGCCCATTCTCTTGGTGTCATTCTTCTGATGCCTTCTCTGTTCACTTCGCCTTTAATATTTGTGACTGGTGTGAAGTCGGTGAGCCTTTTGTCTATTACCAGATTTCGTTCACGTCCCATGCCTCCGACTACGATTGCGTTTGCCACTTCGTTGTCTTGGACTATGGCATACCCGAATCCATGCCCTTTGGCTTTATGTCTTTTCTTGTGTTCTACCAAGGTGTGGATATACTGGGTTGACAAGTAATATTTTGTTGAAACGACATTCTCTTCTTTTATGTCTGCAAAAGTCTTGCTTCTGTCTGTAGGAGAAGGGTAAGTGAATTCAGAGACACCTTGGTCTTTCCGGAATCCGACAATGTAAACTCTTTCCCTGTGTTGCGGTACTCCGAAGTCCATGGCGTTGATTATTTGTGGCTCAGGTACGTAGTAGTCCAGATTGTCCCTCAACACACTTAGGATTGTTTTTATTGTCTTGCCTTTGTCATGTATTAGTAGCCCTTTTACGTTTTCAAGGAAAAAGGCCTTGGGTCTTTTCCTATGTATGATTTCTGCGACATCAAAGAAAAGGGTGCCCCTTGTTTCTTCAAACCCCAGTCGTTTCCCCGCCATGGAAAAGGCTTGACATGGGAATCCTGCGCATAAGATATCGAAACCGTCCGGGATATATGATTTGGTGGCATCCTTTGTGATGTCCCCGAAAGGCACTTCGCCGAAGTTCAATAAATATGTCTTTTGTGCTTGTGCGTCCCACTCGGATGAGAAGACGCACTTGCCTCCGAGATTTTGCATGGCAATCCTGAATCCGCCGATACCGGCGAAAAGGTCAATGAAAGAGAACCTTGGTTGTTCTGCCGGCAGGAATGGCACGGAGAATATGTCTTTGAACAATGAGTATTGTACGTCGTTGTCGCAGGCATAAGAGATGGTCGAATGCTGCCTTTTTATGTCATATATATCTTCAATCAGCCCGTTGGCTTTTTCCTCATAAGTCTTGGCGAATCTGCTGCATCTGTTGTGCAGGTAATGTGTCACTATGGCCATCTGTGTGTTGAATGGCATGATTTCTCCATCTTCGCAAACAGAGTGCGGCCCGAAATGTTGTAATGCGAATTTGCTTCCATTGCACATTTCATTTAGGGCGATTGCGCATTCTTGTGTTATGTCCTTATCCTTGTTGTCCATTCGTAATCAAGCGTGGGTGGCTCGTATGTGGATATATGCCAGCTCGTGCAATTATGGTGTGGGACTTCCATCTCACTGGCTTTCCATTAAATGGCAAAGATACCATAATTTAAGATTAAAAACGGCTGTTATTCCTGCTTTGTTGTCCCATTTATTAAAGCAAAAGCAAAGAAGGTTTGATAAATAGCATAGGAAATGTCGTCCGCGTGGTCGGTTGACGATGGCAATGTCATCCCTTGCTATCGCTCGTTTCATGCCTTGCTGTCGGCGTGGCAAGGGATGCTGCGGGCGGTGGCGTCGGGGTCAGTTTGTCTTCTTGTAGCTCGCGATGGCCCAGACGTAGAATGCTGCGGCGAATGCCGTCATCACCAGCAGGTTGGGGAGCAGGTAGGCGAATGCCGGGCCTTTCATGTAAACCGTCCTCATCACCTCGATGAAGTAGCGGAACGGATTGAACATCGTGACCGCCTGCGCCCACCCGGGCATGCTGGCTATGGGTGTGAACAGGCCGCTCATCAGGATCAGCACGAGGATGAAAAAGAACATCACGAACATCGATTGCTGCATCGTCGCCGAGTAGTTGGAGATGATCAACCCCATGCCCGAGATGAGGAAGATGAAGATGACGCTGGCAAGGTAGATCATCGCCGCGCTCCCCGCCGGCACGATGCCATAGACGAGCCAGGCGAGAGCCATGCCGATGGTCAGTTCGACAAGCCCTATGATCCAGTAGGGGATGAGTTTCGAGAGGATGAACACGACGCGCGGCACGGGGCTGACGTTCATCTGCTCGATTGTCCCGGTCTCTTTCTCCCCCACGATGTTGAGGCAAGGCAGGAATCCGCAGACGAGGACGAGCATTATGGAAATCAGTGCCGGCACCATGAACAGCTTGTAGTCGAGGTAGGGGTTGTACTTGTATACGACAGACACCGCCCCCGTGTCGCCCATGATGAGGCTCGTCATGTAGGACGCGCCGAGCGACCCCTTCATCCCGTCGGTGGCGTTGGCGGCGATCGAGAGGCTCGGGCTGTCTCCCCCGGCGAGCGAGGCGGCATAGCCCCGTGGGATCTCGACGATCATGTCCGCCCGTCCCGCCTCGACCTCGGCAAGTGCTTGGGCGTATGACTGCCCGTGCCCGGTGACGATGAAGTAGGCCGATGCGTCCATCCTCTCTGCCAGCCGGCGCGAAGGCACGCTGCCGTCGTTGTCAACCACCTCGACGCGGACATCAGTCACCTCCATCGTCGCCGCCCATGGGAAGAGCAGCAACAGCAGGCATGGGAAGATGACGATGAGGCGCGGCATGAAGGTGTTGCGCGCTATCCGTTTGAATTCCTTTTCCAGCAGGTATTTGAGCATGGCGCGTCCCTCCCTATTCCAACCGTTGTTTGAGCAACTTACCGCTGGCGGCGAGCAATGTGGCCGCCATGGCAAGGAGTATGAAAAAGTCGCGTGCCACCACCGCGAAGCCTGCCCCCTCGATCATCACGTGGCGCACGGCATCGATGTACCACCTGGCGGGGATGATGCACGAGAGCCATTGCAGGAACTCGGGCATACTCTCCAGAGGGAATATCATCCCCGACAGCAGCATCGTGGGCATCATCAGCACCATGCCCGAGATGAGCATCGCCGCCACCTGGCTCGATGTCAGGCACGAGATGAGCAATCCCAGCGACAAGGCGACGAGGATGAACACCAGCGAGACCCCGGACAACAACCACAGGCTGCCATTGACCGGCACTTTGAGCACGGTGACGGACAACAGCAGGATGGTCAGCAGGTTGACAAACGACAGGATGAAGTAGGGGACTGCCTTGGCCGCCAGGATGGTGCCGGTCCCTACGGGCGACGCGAGCAGGGGTTCCATCGTGCCGGTCTCTTTTTCCCTTACGATCGAGATCGAGGTCATCATCGCGCACAGCAGCATGAGGATGAGGCCCATCACGCCTGGCACGAAGTTGAACGCGCTCTTCATCTGCGGGTTGTGCAGCATCTTGACCTTGATGTCGGCGGCA
>CALULY010000033.1 GCA_944321635.1 uncultured Bacteroidaceae bacterium
AAACGAACTATCACAAAACATCATCTTATCGTTCTCATAATCTGGAGGTCCCAGGTTCAAGCCCTGGCTGGTCCACTGGTAAATAGCCTCATAAACAATTGTTTGTGGGGCTTTCTTATTATCAGTCAGCTTCTCTTGATTCTTGAAATTATGACAAAAATCAGCTAATTTATCCTTGTTGTTGACCAGTTGTTGACCCTAAAAATATATAGGTTAATCTGGCTATTAAAGCTGAAGCCCTTACAGATGCACCGCCAATTTGGGCTTTCTATGCCTAATCCAAGTCACCAATCAAAGGTGGTTTCTGAACCGTAGCCAGTAAAACATCTGACATGGTATCCGTTCCCATCAAGTGCCCACTCGAATACGTCAGAATCTAAATCGCCTGAAATGCACTCGATTGGAAGGTCCTTGGTCGCCTTGCCCAGCAATCCGGCGTAATAAGCATATTTCATCTCGTCCATGTCGATGCTGAATGTCTCATCAAACAGCATGATGCAGCCTTTGTTCTCAATGGGCGTGGTTATCTCGTCTGAGGTGTATTTGATGTCACAAGCATAGGTGTTGGTGCTGTCATCTTCAGAGACCATCTCTGTGTGGATAATATTTCCCTCGCTATATGTCATTTTCGTGACCTCGTTTCCGCCCTCTGAACGCTTCATGTAGTTGAGAAGCACCTTGTCGTTGCATACGAAGTTCCGTAGGTAAGTGTCGCCGTTGTCGTAGGTCTGAGTGCAATGTCTCACGAAACCTTGCTCGTTGATTCCCATGTCAAAGAGGAAAGTTTCTTCAAAATTCCGATATGCGTGTTGTCGTCGTCACAAGCTGTGAGGCTGAGAAACAATGCGCCCACCGACAATGCCGCTGCCAGTAGTCTCAAGGTTTTCATGTCTTTGTCTCGTCTTTTGTTGAACTGTGTCGCCTGCTGCGGAACATCTTCTGGAAATGCTGCTTGAGCCAGTGCCTCCTTTTGTGCATGGCGATGCGCCGCTCGATCCTCCGGCTCCCAGCCCGCAGCAGTTTGTCAAACCGCTCCCGGTCGATGCGCCTGATGCGGCAGTATTCGTCGATGAACTCGTCAAGTGCGACGCTCGTCGTCAACGCCCTTGCGCAGTCTTTTGGTCTGGGGCTGCGGAATTTTGTGCGGTTGATGTCCACCAGTGTGAAGTGGTAGTGCCCGTCCTCCATGCGCCTCCACAGCACGTTCCTCACGTTGTAGTCCATGTCGATGATGCCCGCCTCGTGCATCCGGGCGGTGAATGCGGCGAAGTCGCGGAAGAGCTTCCGCCTCTCTCCCTCGTCCAACCCGTAGACCTGCGTCAGGTCGGGCAGGGGAGTGTACTCCGAGATGTAGTAGCCCGTGTGGAACAGCCCGCCCCGATAGACCTCGGCGTAGGCCACCGACCGCGCCGTGTCGATGCCGCTGGCAAGGTAGCGGTAGGAGTAGAGGTAGGCTCTCTTGGCCTTGGACGGACGGAGGAATGTGTAGGCAAACCGATTGATGAGTGTCGGGCGTTTGAATCTCTTGACAACCCACTCGGCATCCCCGCTCCTGACGAGATAGACGACATTGCGCTGGTCGCAAAATGTCTGCGCCGCCTCCACCTGCCCTTGCACGATGGCGGCCACCAAGTCCTTGTTGCCGGTATGGGTGTCGTCGATGACTGTCTTGATTCTCATTGCCGATCCGGTCTGTTCGTCCAGCGCAAATTTAGCGATGGTGGCGACAATATGAAAGGCTGCGCCCGCACTTTCTCCCGATGGCGAGCGGGGAATGCTTGCTGCGGTGCTGTAGAGGCAAGCTGCCTTGTTGCGATTTGCATACAATGATTTTGCCGGTACCATGCAATGTTTTGACCGATGACATACAATGTTTTGACCGTTTGCATACGATGTTTTCAGCCCAAGGCAGAGCACCGCCGGCTGATGCACCAGGTGCAAACCTGTCAGCGTGCGGGCAGGCATTGTCATGTTTTCATTATATTTGCAAGCAAAACGATTGAAAGACAGAAAAATGAAGATAGCTTTGATAGGTTACGGCAAGATGGGCCGTGAGATAGAACGCGTGGCATTGTCGCGCGGGCATGATGTCGTGAGCATAATCGACCGTGACAACCGCGCGGACTTTGATTCCCCGGGATTTCTTTCCGCCGACGTGGCGATAGAGTTCACCGCCCCCGATGCCGCTTTTGACAATGTAAAGGAGGCTTTCGCCCGTGGTGTCAAGGTGGTTTCGGGCACGACAGGGTGGATTGCCGGGCACGAGAAGGAGATTGACGCACTGTGTTCCAACGGGGCAACCTTGTTGTGGGCATCCAATTTCAGCATAGGTGTGGCAGTTTTCGCGGCAGTCAACAAGTTCCTGGCAACGCTCATGAACCGTTTTGCGAACTATGACGTCTCGATGACCGAGGTGCATCACGTCCACAAGCTCGATGCGCCAAGCGGCACAGCAATCACCCTCGCCGACCAGATCGTCGAGCGTCTCGACCGCAAACACGGCTGGGTCAAGGGCGATGCGGGCGACCCGGGAAGCATCGGAATACGTTCCATCCGCGAGGGAGAAGTGCCGGGAGTGCATTCGATATGCTACGAGAGCGAGGCCGACAAGCTGACCATCACCCACGAGGCCAAGAACCGCAGCGGCTTTGCTCTCGGAGCTGTGCTTGCTGCCGAGTATGCCTGCGGGCACAAAGGCCGATTGTCGTTGGAAGATATGTTCGGTTTCTAAAAATCAATACGCCTATATTTATGGATACAGACAAGACACAAGCCGAGTTGTCGGACGTTGCCCCGCGCAGGACATTCGGCAACCGCATAGCCAGCGCCTCACGCAGGCAATGGATAGTCATGGGCATCGTGATGCTCCTTTACGTTGCTTTCATCATTTGGATAAGGAGCTGGCTGGGCGTCATCGTCGTGCCGTTCATCTTTGATGCCTACATAACCAAGTATGTCCCCTGGACTTGGTGGAAACGGTTGAAGAACAAGACCGCCCGCACCGTGATGAGCTGGGTCGATGCCATCGTGTTTGCGCTCGTTGCGGTCTATCTCGTCAACATTTACTTCTTCCAGAACTACCAGATTCCAACCTCGTCGCTGGAGAAAAGCCTGCTCGTGGGCGACTTCCTCTTCGTGAGCAAGATGAGCTACGGCGCACGCGCCCCGATGACGCCTCTGACCATGCCGTTGACACAGCATACCCTGCCGGTCGTTGGCACCAAGAGCTACTTTGACAAGCCGGCGTGGGACTACAAGCGTGTCCCCGGGACCGGACAGGTTGAGAGGGGTGACATCGTGGTGTTCAACTATCCCACCGGCGACACTGTCATGTTGAATATGCAGGCGACGGACATATATGCCGAGGCCTACGCCATAGGCAACGAGCGTTACGCCTCCATCCTGTCACGGTTGGACAGCCTGCCGCGACGCGAGCAGTACGAGGTCTACCGTGGCATCTACGCATGGGGACGTGGCTACATAGCGGAGCACCCCGAGATTTTCGGCGGCATAGTCACCCGTCCCGTTGACCGCAGGGAAAACTATGTCAAGAGGTGCGTGGGGCTTCCTGGCGACACTTTGCAGATCATCGACAGGACTATTTACATAAACGGCCAGGCGCAACGGCAGCCTGAGAACGTCCAATTCAACTACTACGTGCAGACCAACGGGATGCCGATTCCCGACATTTTGTTTGATGAGCTTGGTGTGAGCATGGACGACCGGGTGAGGTTGAACGTCCCGGGCTTTGCCTATCTCCTGCCGCTGACCGATGCCATGGTGGCGCAGCTCAAGGCAAACACCAAGTTGGTCAAGAGCATCACCCTCGAACCCGAGATGGGAGTCTCGCGGGCATTGTACCCGTTGAACCTCGTCAAGCAGTGGGACAGGAACAACTATGGTCCCATCTGGATCCCGAGCAGAGGGGCGGCGGTCGAGTTGACGTATGACAACCTGCCGGTCTATGAACGTTGCATCACCGCGTACGAGGGCAACACGTTGGAAGTCCGTGACGACGGCTTCTATATCAACGGTGAAAAGGCCGATAGCTATACGTTCAAGATGGATTACTACTGGATGATGGGCGACAACAGGCACAACTCGGCCGACTCGCGCTACTGGGGTTTCGTGCCGGAAGACCACATCGTCGGCAAGCCACTCTTCATCTGGATGTCCATTGACAAGGACAAAGGCTGGTTTGACGGCAAGATACGTTGGGACCGTCTTTTCAAGTGGGTTGGCGACATCTGATTGCCGCCGACGTGAATCTCTGATGCCGCGATGAAATTCTGGAAAGCATTCATCCTCTTCGTCTGCTTGGCGGCGGTGGCATGGTTTGCCGTCTGCCGTCCTTACTCCATACCGATGGGAGGCATGGAGCCATCCCTCTGTCGTGGGGACAAGGTGCTTGTGGTCAAAAGGTGGTGTGACCGTGCCCTGCGGCGCGGCGACATGGTTGTCTACACCGTGCCGTCCGATGTGCAGGGCGGTGTCGCTGGTGCTTTTGCGGGGCAAGCGGTGGCCCGTGTCGTGGGGATGCCTGGCGACACCATCGTGCTTGACAGCGCGTTCCGCCCCGTGGAGGCTGCGGGGCGGCCGTTGCCTTACGCCAGGGAATTCTATCGCTACGACAGCAGCTATGACAGCCGCGTGGCGGAGCTGCTGGCAAAACATGATTTCGGGGTGAGCGAACTGCTCGGTTACTCGGGTGATGATTTCGTCCGCGCCCTGACCGTGGAGGAATGCGAATTCTTGAAAAGAGCCAATCCCGACGACCTCGGCATACGTCCCCTCGCATCCGGCGCGCCGGAAGGCTCGGTCACGCTGGTCATACCCAAGAAAGGCCGCCGCGTGGATGTCACACCCGCTAACATGATGCTCTTGTGCCAAGCGTTGAGGCGGTACGAGGGATGCGATGCCGACACCGTTGGCGGCAAGCTCGTCGTCGGCGGGCAGGCGGTCGCCGCCCTCGTATTCGGGCGCGACTACTACTGGCTGCAATCGGAGAATGTCGCCGACTTGAACGATTCGCGACGCTGTGGCATAATGCCCCGCTCGGCGTTTGACGGGAGGCTGGTGACGACGCTTTTCTCGCATTCTTCTGTCGCGGGGGTGAGGTGGAACAGGCTATTCCGTCCCGTGCGATGAATGACATTGCCCTGCTCCCATCGTGCTATCTGCCCCCTGTCGGTTATCTCTGGGTGCTGCGTCACTACCCCCGCGTCGTGGTGGACGTGCATGAGCACTATGTCAAGCAGACCTACCGCAACCGCTGCCGCGTGGCATCGCCCAACGGTGTCGTCGATTTGACCGTCCCCGTCGCAGGCAACGCCTCGTCGCTCCCAATGTCCGAGGTTATGTTGTCGGAACATGGCAACTGGAGGCACGTGCATCTGGCGGCATTAGATTCCTACTACCGGCACACGCCGTTCTACGATTACTACCGCGACGACCTGCTCCCGTTCTACCGTCCTGCCCGGCAGAGCCTTGTCGATTACAATGCCGCCCTGCTCGCCACCGTGTGCGGGCTGATTGGCATCGAGTGCCGCATTGAGGCAAGCACCGCCTACATCCCGCCGTCGTCGTGCGCCGGGATAGACGACTTCCGAGCCTGTATGACACCAAAGGCGGACGTGCGGCAGGCATTCGGCGGCTTTGAGCCGCGTCCCTACTACCAAGTCTTCGCCGCCAAGCTGGGTTTCATCCCTGGTCTCAGTTGTGTTGACCTGCTGTTTAACATGGGACCCGAGGCCGTGCTGTGGCTTTGAGCCGCCACGGCGAAACTGTTTGCTGCAAACTTTGCTTCCCTCTGCCGCCGCACGGATGATTTTCATCCAAGGCCGCCCGCGCCCGGGGCTGTTCCGTTTTTGCTTGACGGCTTATGCCTTGTTTGCCATGCCCGTGTCCAAGGATGCCTGGCATCCGGTGTGCAGGGCTTGCGCCTGTCTCCTGCCGTGAAAAATCCACATCCCGGTGCGTTGGCTCCCATCACGTAAAGCCTAAAGTCCCCGTGCCCGGAGCTTAAAGTCAAGCGCCTCGGCGCATAAAGTTCGTCGCCTCCTGACATAAAGTAAAAACAAAACTTCTGTTTATATATTCAAAACTTTTGTTTGTATATTCAAAACTTCTGTTTATATAAACAAAACTTCTGAATGAACTTTATGTCAGACATCTTTGGGCTTTGTGCACCGGTGGGGTGAAGTTTAGGCCTGACTTGATGGCATTTCATGTCCGACCAGATTGGAGTTTCCTCTGTGCTCGTCGTGTTTGGCGGGCGGTGTTGGTGTCGCCTGACTTGGTTATCTTTGCCAGAAAATATGCAAGAGATGCCTGATTTCCCGTTTGGGATGCGTGTCCGCGAGGTGTGTCGGGACAAGCGTCGTTGGATGCCGTTGCTGCTCATGGCGGATGAGCAGGAGTCGATGGTGGAACGTTACCTCGACCGTGGTGATGTGTTTGTGTTGGAGGATGGCGGCCTTGAGGCTGTCGCCGTTGCAGTCGTCACGATGGAAGAGGGCGGGGTGTGCGAGCTCAAAAACCTTGCAGTGGCCCCGCGCGTGCGGCGTCGCGGATTGGGGCGTGCGCTGGTCGAGTGGCTTTGCGCGCGTTATGCGGGCTGTTGCTCGCGGATGTTGGTCGGCACGGGTGACGTGCCGGGGACGACAGGGTTCTACGAGGCGTGCGGTTTCACCTATTCGCACAGGGTGGAGGGTTTCTTCACAAAAAACTATGACCATGCCATCGTTGAGGAGGGTCGCCTCCTCGATGACATGGTCTGTTATTGCCGCGACTTGCGCGGGTGATTGCCGGCGTGGCGGGGTCAGAGGTATGCTGGTGCGTCTTCTGCCTCCTCGCTGCCTTCGTTGGTTTGTGCCGTGTCGTTGCTCCCTGCCCCGGGCTTGCGGAGGCGCAGCCAGTCGCTGTCGATGTGGTATATGATTCGCGCGCACTTGTAGGCCCAGTCGAGGGTGTATATGGTCTCGCCTTGGTAGCGTCCCGACTGCGTGCGCGAGACGACGAGTGCCGCGTCGACGACACTGTCCCTGACGAGGCAGAGGGGCAGGAGCAGGCAGAGGCGGTCTTTGGTGGCGTAGTAGACTGGGACGGCCGTCTTGTAGTTCCACTTTATGCGCCGCAGCGACATGGAGAGGGCATCCTCGAGCCGGCCTGCCATGTTGCGGTAGCACTCCATGTCGTCGCGGATGGCGTTGCGCAGCCTTTCGAAGTATTCCTCGCGTTCCTCCTGGCTCATGTCCGTGGTGTCCTGGACGTCGAAGTCGGTTGGTGCGTTCTTTTGGATGAATTCCTGCGGGAAGCGGTTGATACGCTCGACGATGATGTGCTCGATGTCAAGCACGGGTTTCCCCGCCCTGAGGTCGTAGACCATGTCGTTGACGGTGTTGAAGTAGTGTGCCGCTCCCGGGAGCTTTGCGAATTTGCTGACGAGGGTCTTGCCGGCGCGGTTTTCGCCCTCGATGCAGTAGTCGACGAGATACCACTTCTGGCGGATGTCCTCGCGCCTGTTCTTGCGGAACAGTGCGTAGATGGGCAGGTAGCGTCTGTCCACGAGCCCGGTGTTGAAGACTGCATACTCGTCGTCGTCCGACACGAACACCTTGTTGCCCTCACGCTGGAGCTTGTAGAAGGTGTATTTAATGTAGTTGGACAGTATGGGATGAGGCTCTTCGCTGCCCTCGGGGAAGTCCCACTCCTCTTCCAACGCTATGCTGCGCAGTGACTCGAGCATGGATGGGTAGTGCCCCATGAATGCCCAGCCCGTAAGCGCGTTGGCCGGCGTCAGTTTCCTCCCGGGCGTAAAGTTAAGCCCAGGGACGTTCCTGTCCGAGATCAAGCGCACGTAATATACGGGCAAAGCCTTTGTCTCATCCTTGTAAGTCTCAAAAATGTCGAAGTCCTCGATGAATTCCCTCAGCTTGTTG
>CALULY010000034.1 GCA_944321635.1 uncultured Bacteroidaceae bacterium
ATCATCTGCGCCTCCGAGTGGCGGAGGGAGATTTCGTAACCCATTACGCGGTACTTCACCGGGTCTTTCAACGGGGCGTTGAGCAACACTTCCACCGTCTTGCCCTTGACAAATCCCATCTCGACGATACGCTTGCGGAATCCTCCGTGTCCCATGACCTTGACAACGACACCCTTGTCGCCTGTCTTCAACTCAGATAAACGCATGATATGCTAATTTTTGCCGCAAAAGTAGGAGATTGGGTACTAAACGGCAACACGCGCCGTCGCTTTTTGGCGGGCGCAAAGTGAGAATACCAATATGTAGGTATCCGCCCTGTCCCTTGTATCAGGCGTGGCATCGACAGGGGCAAGCGATGTTGCGGCTTTCACCATTCGGGCAAAATCATTAGGTTTGCAGGCACTTTTGACAACAGGATTAAGATGAAACGACTTGTGATATTCGACCTCGACGGCACATTGCTCAACACCATCGACGATTTGGCCGCCAGCACAAACCACGCACTGCGTGTAAATGGATTCCCGACGCACGACACGGCAGCCTACAAGTTCTTCGTGGGCAACGGCATCATGAAACTGTTTGAGCGTGCTTTGCCAAGCGGGGAGGCAAATGATGCGAACATTGCACGGATGCGGGCGGCATTCCTCGACCACTACGACAAACACAACTGCGATCTCACCCGCCCTTACGACGGGATAGCCGATATGCTGCGGGCGTTGACAAGCAACGGCATGGACCTGGCCGTCGCGTCCAACAAATATGACAGAGCGGTCAAGAAGATCATCGGGCACTACTTCCCCGACATACCATTCATCGCCGCCGAAGGCAACAAGCAAGGCATCAACCCGAAACCAGACCCTGCCATAGTCAATGGGATAATGGCAATCAAAGGTTATTCCAATGCTGATGTCCTCTATGTCGGCGACTCGGGCGTGGATATGCAGACCGCAATCAACGCGGGCATTGAAAGTTGCGGGGTCACATGGGGATTCCGCCCGGTCGAAGAACTGATGCAATTTGCCCCGCGCCACATTGTCAACACGCCAGCCGAGATTGTCAAGCTGGCCATCGGCACTGCTCTTTGAGCATATATATATAAATGTATAGGAATGAATCCGCCATGTCCCACAGTCAGCACACCGACAAATGGACTTGAGGCAATAGGCAAATGGTGCGGCATATAATTGCATCCTATCGGATTTTTATCCTTATCTTTGCGTTAATATTAATTAATAACCATAATCTCAGGCATGGACAACAATATCATCACTAACCGCGCAGCCGACAACATAAGAATATTGACGGCTGCCATGGTAGAAAAAGCGAAATCAGGACACCCCGGTGGGGCAATGGGTGGAGCGGACTTCATCAATGTGCTTTACTCGGAATTCATGATATACGACCCCTACAATCCATATTGGGAGGCAAGGGACAGATTCTTCCTCGACCCTGGGCATATGTCCCCTATGCTGTATGCGACACTTGCGATGGCTGGCAAATTCACAATAGAAGAGCTCAAGGCCTTCCGCCAATGGGGCAGTCCCACCCCTGGACATCCTGAACTCAACGTCGAAAGAGGAATCGAAAACACCTCCGGTCCGCTCGGGCAAGGCCATACCTACGCCGTCGGAGCTGCTATCGCGGCCAAGTTCCTCCGCAGAAAATTCGGGGACATAATGAACCAAACGATTTATGCATACATCTCAGACGGAGGCATACAGGAAGAGATCTCGCAAGGCGCAGGACGTATCGCCGGGCATCTCGGCTTGGACAACCTCATTATGTTCTATGATGCCAACGATGTGCAACTGTCTACCGACACAAAGGAGGTGACAAGTGAAGACGTAGCCAAGAAGTATAGGGCTTGGGATTGGAAGGTAATCGAAATCAACGGCAACAATGCCGACGAAATCCGCGCGGCACTCACCCTCGCTAAAGCCGAGAAAAAACGCCCGACACTCATCATTGGCAAGACGACAATGGGCAAAGGGGTCGTCACGGCTGACCACAAGAACTTTGAAGGACAATGCTCCACACACGGGCAACCGTTGAGCAAGAGCGGGGCATCATACGAGGAAACTGTCAGAAACCTTGGAGGCGACCCTGACGACCCGTTCAAGATCTTCCCCGAGGTACAAAAGCTCTATGACCGCCGCAAGGAACAACTGATTGCAATTGCCGCCGAAAGACGCAAGGAGAAAGAAATGTGGGCGAAGGACAAACCTGAACTCGCCGCCAAACTGGAAAACTTCTTCGCCAACCGTTTTCCTGAAATAGATTGGGACAACATCAAGCAGAAACCTAACGTAGCCACAAGGACGGCATCTGCCACTATCCTTGGCGTACTCGGTGAAAAGGTCGAAAACATGATAGTCTCGTCCGCCGACCTCTGCAACTCAGATAAGACGGATGGCTTCCTCAAAAAGACAAGGGTAATCACTAAAGATGATTTCGGCGGAGCATTCCTGCAAGCTGGCGTGGCTGAACTCACGATGGCTTGCATCTGCATCGGCATAACTCTCCACGGCGGTGTTCATTCCGCCTGCGGCACATTCTTCGTATTCTCTGACTACATGAAGCCGGCAATCCGTATGGCTGCGCTGATGAAGTTGCCAGTCAAATTCATCTACTCGCATGATGCGTTCCGTGTCGGCGAGGATGGCCCGACACACCAGCCGGTCGAACACGAAGCACAGATGCGTCTCTTGGAAAAGATGAAGAACCATGACGGCAAACTTTCGATGCTTGTGCTACGTCCAGCCGATGCTGACGAGACGACAATCGCCTGGAGACTTGCGATGGAGAACCTCGACAGCCCTACTACCTTGATATTTTCCCGTCAAGATGTGGCAAGCTTGCCAGAAGGCACAGACTACAAACAGGCTGCTAAAGGCGCTTACAACATAGCAGGCAATGATGAGAACCCTGACATCATAATGGTAGCATCCGGATCTGAAGTCTCGACACTCGTTGCCGGGGCAGAGTTGCTCAGAAAGGGCGGTATCAAAGTGCGGATAGTCTCTGCTCCGTCAGAAGGTCTTTTCAGGACACAGGACAAAGCATACCAAGACACTCTGCTGCCCAACGGAGCTAAGATTTTCGGGTTGACTGCTGGGCTTCCCGTCAACCTGCAAGGGCTTGTCGGATGCAACGGCAAAGTGTTCGGACTTGAGACATTCGGATTCTCGGCACCTTACAAAGTGCTTGACGAAAAACTTGGTTTCACAGCCGAGAATGTTTACAATCAAGTGAAAGAAATGCTCTAAAATCCACGACAATGGACAACAACAACGCAATCATAGGTCTTGCAAGCGACCATGCCGGCTATGAACTGAAAGAATATATAAAAGGAGTATTGACGGAGAAAGGCATCCGATTCAAAGACTTCGGATGCCACTCCACCGAGAGCGTGGACTACCCCGACTATGCCCATCCACTCGCCAAAGCAGTGGAGAGTGGTGAATGTGCAAAGGGTATTGCCATCTGCGGCAGCGGCAATGGCATCAGCATGGCACTCAACAAGCACCAGGGCATACGTGCCGCCTTGTGTTGGACACCAGAGTTGGCTTCCTTGGCGCGCAAGCACAACGATGCCAACGTGCTTTCGATGCCAGGGCGATTCATCACAAAGGAGATGGGCAAAGAAATAACAGAAACGTTCCTGACCACAGATTTTGAAGGCGGAAGGCATCAAAGGCGCATAGACAAGATACCTCTGCAATGATGCCTTGACAATGCGACAAGCGGGGTGCTGGATAGGTTGACATACCAGCACCCCGCCTTGTTTTTTGTCTGTTGCAACGCACACACCTCCATCACTATAATCCACGACAAACGGCAAAAAGCCACACTGCCAATCCGTACAATAGGAGGTAAATGATTACATTTGCACGCATCCAAAGGCAATTTCAAACCAACGCCCTATGAACATCACCAGTGCAGACTTCATCATAAGCAACACAGACCCAGCAAAATGCCCCGAAGGCACAAGACCGGAGTACGCTTTCATCGGCAGATCAAACGTCGGCAAGTCAAGTCTCATAAACATGCTGGCAGGCAGACGGATAGCAATGACCTCCCAAACTCCGGGAAAGACACTGCTCATCAACCATTTCCTCATCAACAACGAATGGTATCTTGTGGATTTGCCCGGTTACGGCTATGCCAAGCGTGACAAAAAGACGGTCAAGCAAATCGGTGACATCATCAAGTCCTACATCACCAAGAGGATGAACCTCACCAACCTGTTCGTTTTGATAGACATCAGGCTCGAACCTCAAAAGATAGACCTCGAGTTCACCGAATGGCTGGGAGAAAACGGCATCCCGTTCTCAATAATATTCACAAAAGCCGACAAATTGTCAAAAGCGAAAGCTGCCTCCAACGTCGCAGCATTCCTCGACAAGCTGTCAGAGCAATGGGAAGAACTCCCCAGGCATTTCGTCTCATCATCAGAAAAAAAGACAGGGCGTGACGAAATCCTCGACTTCATCGACGAAATCAACCAGATGATCAAGCAACAGAACCAATAAAAAACATAGCAATGACAAGACACATCATGACATTGGCACTGCTCATCACCTTGTCGGCAACGGCAAGTGCGCAGTCGCTCAAAGATTTGTTTAGCAAGGACAACATCAAGAACACAATCGAGAAGGTAGTGGACAAAGCCACAGGCAACGATCTCCAAATCACCGGCACTTGGACATACTCGCAATGCAAGATAGTATTCGAGTCGGACAACTTCCTGCAAAAGGCTGGAGGAGCCGTGGCCGCTGCCAAACTCGAGGAAGAACTTGACGGCGTGCTCAAGAAGATTGGGATCGAGCAAGGCAGCGTCACCTACACCTTCAACGACGACAGCACGTTCACCTCGACGACAAAAAAACTCAAGAGCAGCGGCGACTACTCCATCAACGCAGAGACCCATGAGATGACACTCAAGATGCTGCGTGGCGTGGTCAAGTCAACCTGCACCGTGCAAACGGCAGGCGACTCGATGACGATGCTCTACGATGCCGACAAGCTCTTGTCCATTGTCTCGGCCATTTCTGGCGCGGTTGACATCAAGTTGCTCGACACGGTGTCAAGCCTGCTCAGCAAATATGACGGCTGCAAGATAGGCATGGAGATGACCAAGACCAACTGATCCCCCACAGGCAAATGACGAGGCGGCCGGTGACACAGGACAACAATCCTGGCACCGGCTGCCTCATTGTGTTTTGAGCCCGCTCACTGTCCGTCATGCCCGGCGAAATAGCCAGCCAAGGCCGGTTGTTCCTTGAACGTGTCGGGGGCGTCATCAAAGATTGAGAAGAACGATTCAGGCAGGACATCCACAGGCGTGGAGCGGCAAATCAGGAGGAAAACCCCCGATGACAGCACGTTGTTATAATTGGATGTGATGAAATCCTCGATGTACCCGTAATAATCCGAGCAAAGTTTGTCGCACGCGTTGCCCACCTCTTCCTTCACCGTGTCATAGTTGCCACCGTCGAGCACCCGGCGCGCAATCTCCGAATCCATGCGGCTGAACTCGTTGTCATAGCCCTTCTTGCGGCGCAGGAAAGCATAGAGCGAATCGTTGAGATGTGTCCCGCTGACAGTCGCGTCGGCATAGGAAATGTCAACCGTCATCTCCCCGTCCTCAAGCACCAGCGGCGCTATGCAGGCATCATCCATATAAAGCATCAGCATCATCACCGAATCGACATCGCCCGACATCTTGAACGTCCCGTGCACTATCTCCGCCGAATCAACCACCGTCCCCGCATCATCGAGCATACGCAGATAAGCCATCTTGCCGTCAAAGTGCGACGATGACGACTTGCCATCTATGTGATAGCAATCGCCGCACGAGACCAACATGGCGGCAGACATCAACAACGTGAAAAACCTAACCATTCCTGCAATCTTTGTCATTTGGTGCAGGTAAAAATAAGTCCTATCCCCCACGCCGCCTAAGTTTTTATTATTAATTAACTAGGTCTTGCGTGACCACATTCCACAAGCGGCGGGACAGGCCTGCGGGGTAAACTGTTTTTGCTTTTAGCTAACATTTTTAAACAAGGTGAAGCCGCCCCGGCTCGCCACTCACAGCAGGTTGTTGACGGCGACATACTTCCACAGCGGGGCTGCCATCATGGCCTGCCGCATCCGCCCCTGGGTGAGCAGCCCGACCACATCACCAGCCGTCAACAGGTGAACGGCGATGTCCTCTGTCGCGTCAAGATGCTGTGTGGAGACCTGCTCCACGCCACGCGCCACATAGCAGTGCACGAGGTTGGTGTGCGTGCCCGGATTGGGCGAGAGGGTCATCCACTCCTCCCACGTGCCGCCGCCGTAGCCGGTCTCCTCAAGCAATTCGCGCCGCGCCGATTCCAGAGGGTCGGCATCGCTGCTCTCGCACACGCCGGCGCAAAGCTCCATTGACACCTCGCCGAGCGCATGACGATACTGCTCGACCATCACAAACCGGCCGTCGCGCGTCACGGCGATGACGTTCACCCAGTCGGGATACTCCAGTACATAGTACTCCGGCAGCCTCGTCCCGCACGGCAGCTCCACGCTGTCGCAACGCGCAGTCAGCCATGGCCGCTTGATGAGATAGCGGCTGCCCAGCACCTTCCATTTCTCGATATGCTTGCCCATTCCACACGTGTTTAGCTGTGCAAATAAAAGCAAAGCCGCCGAGACCGCAGCCATCCACACCGTTTTTCGCAACCAATGAGCGCAGAGTGGGCGGAAATGCGGCACTCCCCTCCATCCGCTGCCAAGGCAGATGCCCGCACGCCCGCACTTTTCGCCATGCGGCCGCCATAACATTGGGGGATGCCAATGACGCTGGGGAGACGTCTGTCGCACATTTGCACAGGTCATGCAAGATGTCCATCCTTGCCATGACTGGGGAAACAGCCGGTCAATCCAGACGTGAAACCGATGAAGTCGGACATAAAATCCGCCCCATCGGTGCTTAAACTCCGCCCGCTCGCCGGGAAAAGTTCGTTTCCCCCTGACATAAAGTAAAAACAAAACTTCTGTTTATATATTCAGAACTTTTGTTTATATAAACAGAACTTTTGAATATATAAACAAAACTTCTGAATATACTTTATGTCAGACATCTTTTAAGTTTAGGTCTGACATCATGCAACTTCATGCCAGGCCTTGCAGGATTTGCCTCCTAACCTGCCCTACTAAAAAAGCGCGCACATCTTATAGACGAGATTAATCGCGTCTCTACACGTACCAGTCAAACTGCACGACACGCAACCATGCACACGGCACGTCACTCCTTTGCCTCGCTGATTACGCTGGAAGCCGAGTGTCGATTGAAACTTGCTTATGGGATGGTAGGCAGTGCCAACACGCCTGAACGCTTCCCGGAAATTGGCGGCAAGCATCCGCTTAAAATCCCCCAAAATAGGTATTGCCTGACAAATCCAAGCCAAACACCTTTGCAAAGACTGAAAACAGGCATTGTTTGTTATCAATGCAAGTGCAGAAAGAGGACATACGGAGTCGGATATTGACGGTTGCCAGACAGCAATTCGGACAGAAAGGCTATTCCAAGACTTCCATGCGCGAAATAGCGGAGTTGTCAGGTGTTGGCGTCGGGAATATCTATAACTACTTCACGAATAAAGATGAATTGTTCCGTGAAGTAGTCCGTCCTGTCTTGTGCGCTTTGGAAGCCATGCTGCA
>CALULY010000035.1 GCA_944321635.1 uncultured Bacteroidaceae bacterium
AAAAAGTATGAGAAGAAACCTATCGCTGTTTTTCATTTTGTTCTGCGCCTCATGCCTCGCGGCTGTGGCGCAGAAAGTAAAACCTGTGGACTACGGGGGCTCTATCAACCTGATTGAAGTCGTCGATGTGCGCAACACCATCGTCAAGGTGCGGGTCATGGGATATGGCAAGAAAGAAGCCCAGGCGCAGCAGGATGCCGAGGTCAGGGCGGCACGCATGGCTCTTTATGCGGGGGTGGGGGACATTCGTCCCATATTCCCGTCAGAGGGACAGGCTGAGGCGCGGCACGGGGCGTTCCTTGATGAGTTCTTTGAGAGTGGACGCTACAAGGACTATCTCGGCAGTGTCACCCCCGTAGGCGGCTTGACCAAGCAGAAAGGATTGAAGGTCAAGAAAATGCCATTTGACATCACTGTCCGTATCGGCGCATTGGAGCGTTATCTGCGCACCTCAGGCGTGAAGAAATTGGGGTATTGATTTAATAATGAAAGGAGGAGAATCCATGAGAAAAATCCTGTCATCGGTTATCTGCTTCGCCGTCATGGCTATGCTTGCGGCTGGGGCAATGGCGCAGGGCTATGAGACACGCGGCTCGGGTCATCAGGCCAAGTTGCCAAATATAATGGTCGTGCCATACATCAACGAGCAGATGGACTCGTCGCCGGCCGACTTGCGGACGTTCATAGACAACAATCCCATGCTCCAACTCGCGTTGAGCAAGGTCAAGGAAAGTTTCTCGCTAAATGGTTATCCCACAGTCGATTTCATCGGTTTGCTCCGCAGCCAGAGGAACAGCTCGATGGCTCAGGCCTACCGTGGAGCGGCGAGCAATCCGATAATAAAGATGATGCAGTCGTCCAAGGCTGACATCTTCGTCTACATCACACCGCGCATCATCAAGAACGGCTCGACTTCGCAGGCGATTGTGATGCTTGATGCCCAGGATGCTTACACCCGTGAGTCGTTTGCCAACGCCAATTTCTCCAGTGATGAATTCGAGACGAGCGATTCAGTCCGCTTGGTCAACATGGCTTTGGACAACATCTCGCGCAATTTCTTCGGGCAAATCGAGGAACGTTTCGCTGACCTCGTGGCTTCAGGACGCACCATTGTGGCGCGGATGTACGTCAAGGAGGGTTGCGAGATGTCCTTTTATGATGGTTTCGGTGCGACGGGCGACGACCTTGGGACGCTGCTCAACTACTATTTCGCCGAGAATGCCTACCATGGGACAGGCGAGGTGACGGCGATTGAGGACTACTACATGGATATGTCATTCAAGATTCCCGTCTACGAGGAGCAGACTGGCCGCCCGGTGCCAATGACCTATGCCATGTCGATGTTACGCAAATTCCTGAGGGGAGTGCTGCCGTCTGACTACAAGATAGGCAAAACTGACACAAACGGTGCGCAGATAGACATTTACATCGAAGACAATGTTGAATTATGAAACACTTTGCAATAACCATAATGCTGTGCCTTGCCTCGTTTGCGGCAATGGCGCAGGGCGACATACAGTTCACTGTCTTGCCGCCGTCGCAGGATGACCTCCCGTCATCGGTGTCTGACGCGCTCCAGCTCAAAGTGAAGCAGATTGTCACACGTAACAAAGCCGCCTCGTCCAACCCGCACAATGTCTTTGGCATCGAGGCCGAGGTCACGATAGATGACACCTACACTTCCGCAGGATTGCTTGACGAGGTGAGTTTCGCCAAAGGCACGCTGACCCTCATCATGGTCAACACGGTGGATGGCAGCCTTTATCACAGCGAGGAGTTTGAAGTCATGGGCGATGCGTCGGGCGATGAGGCCAAGGCGTTGAAAAACATGGTGACGGGCATCAAGACCAAAGACCCGTTGTTCACCCGCTTCATTCGCGTGGGGCGGGAACGGATAGAGGACTACTATGCCAAAAACTGCCCGTACATCCTCTCCAAAGCGCAAAATCTGATAGACACCGGGCATGAAGAGGAGGCGATGAGTTACCTCTCAGCCATATCCGAGACGTTGCCATGTTTTGAGCAAGCAGCCGAATTGATGAAGCAGTTGCACGGCTACATCGCCGACGAGACCCCGGACACGGTGGTCATGGAGCGAACGGTGATAGTCGAAAAGCCCGTTGCCGTGCCAGTGCCGGTCGAGACATCACCAGCACCTGCCCCGGTTCCTGCTCCTGCTCCCGAACCAGCTCCGGAGGTATTGCCGGAATCGGAGCCGGCCAATGTCCCGATAGATTGTGACATCACCATCTCGAAGCCCAATTTTGATTGCAAAGTCTTGTCGTGCCAAGGCGACGAGACGCAAAAACACATCGCCATCACCGTCGAGATGGTCAACAAAGACCCTGACCGCAACCGTTACGAAAACTCCGTCTTGCTCTCGGTCATCGACAACAAGGGCCGTGAGTTGAAATCATTTTCCTACGAAGGCGACAGTTACATCAAGATGCCGCCATACGTCAAGGTGCAAAGGACGTTCTACGTGCTGAATGTCTACGAGCGGATTCCGTCGCTCACCTATGTTGAGTTCGTCACCAATGCTACCGTGACTATCCGAGATTTGAAAGTCAATTGGTAAACTCACCCCAAACGACAAAGCCATGAACAAACTATTTCTAACAGCACTTGCCCTGCTCGCGTTGCCTCTCGCCGTCTCAGCCCAGATGAAGGTGGTGGAAGAGAGCGCAAAACGCACGCCGGAGTGGGTTAATACAGCCGTAGAGGACTATCTCATCGTCTCCGTGAGCGGCAAGACCATGGAGGAGGCGCGGCAGAAAGCACTCAACGAGGTCACAGAACAGATAATCCGGGCCGTTGCCAACAATGTCTCCGTCACGCAGATGAACACCATGAGCGAGGAAAACATAAACGGCGAGATTGAGTCAAAGGACGTTTACACCTACCTCTCCAAAACACAGTCGGCCAATCTCCCGTTTCTCAAAGGCATCTCCATGAGCAAAGCGGAGGAAATCTACTGGGAGAAGCTCCGTGACAAGAAGACCAAGGAGGAAAGGATTGACTACTGGGTCAAATACCCATTCCCGGCATACGAGCTGGAGGATTTGATCACCGAGTTTGAAAAGCTCGATGCCTCCAAGGTCCGGCAGTGCGAGGCACTGAAAGCCGAGTTGCCGCAAGTCGCATCAGTCGAGCAGATAGGCCGCAACATTGATGCCCTTGACGCTTTGGCAGACTATTTCTTCGATGACGTGCGGAGGGGCGAGGCCGAGAGCCTGAAGCGCAGCTATGAGGCACTCTATGGCGCATTGACGGTGACTGGCGAATTGGTGTCTGACGGTGAATACCGCTGCTACATCCTCCTTGAGGGAAGGCCGGTGTCAATCTCCGCCAAGCCCAAAGTCACATCCAACTGCGCATCCGGTCTCGATGTGACACCCGACGATGGGGCGTTCATCGTCTCCTACGACTCCAGCGACTGTCTCGACGACGAGGAGAACTATGTGGACATCGTGTTCCGTGTCGCCGGCAAGAGGCTGACCAAACGGCATTACTTTTCAGCGACAGGCGAGTCGTCATTCGCCGTGGTGCCTGAAGGCAGGCTCTATCTCACGGCCGACTCGGTCGATGGCCGCACCATCCATGGCGTGACATTGCGCATGACAGTCAACAATGTCGGTGGCACTCCATTTGGGCTCAAGTCCGTGGAACTGACAATCCCCGACCTCCCCATGCCATTGATCTTTGACGACATAGACAAGATCTACGAAGCCAAAGGAGTCATACAGATTAAAATGGTGGCGGAAGGCAGCTTTGACGCACCCGGGACGCGCCGCGACCCCTTCACATTCGCTCAAGGTGCAATGGTGCTTGTCAACCCCGAGACGGGAGCAATGGAGAGGGTGAGGATATACCTGCCCTACGAGACCAATTGGGGTAGACAATGACCCCGTTGCCTGAGAAAGGAAACCAAGTGAAACAAACCAATTAAAACCGTAAAATAATGAAACGACTTACGACCATCATCGCGCTCGTTTGCATGGCATTCGTGTTGAATGCAACCATGGCCGAGGCGCAATCAAAACAATTGAAGAAAGACTCGAAGAAAGAAGTCAAAGCACTTGAAAAGGAAGGCTGGACCATCCTCACCGGTTCGGGCACGTTGGAGTATGCCAACCTCAAGTTCCGCACCTACGTCGAGGAAAATCCCGACATAGTGCCAATCTACGGCCTTGCCGAGGGTGCGAATGTCAAGATTGGCCGCAACAACGCCGTGCTTAATGGCATAGCCGACTATGCCACCCGCGCATCGGCTCAAGTGGTGGGCAAGATCAAGTCGCTCACATCAGCCGACAACAACCAGAGCCGCATCCGCGAGATAGACAAATTCGCCGAGGCTTACCAGACGGCCGTCAACCAGAAGATTTACGGCATCGTCAAGCAACACTTTGTCCTTGTCCGCGACGAGGGAGGCCGCAAGATGTTCCGGGCATATATGTCTTTCAACGAGAAGGACGCGAAGAGGGCACGCGAGGAGGCTTTCATGGAGGCCAACGAGCGTGCGAGCCTTGAAGATTTGTCAGGCACTGTCGAGGACTTCATCGGCGAACCGGTCAACTGATCACAACCTAAACCCTGAGGCTTATGCGCACAACAGTGAGAGCATTGGCCTTCATCCTTGCAACGATGCTGTCATCGACCCTCTTGGCACAGGTCGATGACGGCTTCGATGCTTTTTTGGAGGAGGCGAATGCCGATTTCGACGCTTTTTTGGAGGAAGAGGAGAAGGCTTTCTCCGACTTCCTGCGCGACCCGTGGAAAGAGTTCGAGAGCGAGCGGCCTGACGAACTCCCACCGCGTCCCGAACCTCCCGTGCCAGAGCACTATGACGCCAAGGTGCACCCCGCCGACGAGCAGCCGGCGACAATCGTCATCGGCGAGATCTTCAAGCTCAACCGCGTCTCTGACGGCGGCAACCCGACAATCAAAGTGGTGGATGTCGACAAGATAGACTTCGGCACCGCGCCCCGCCGCAAGCAGGGCGGTTCAAAGACCGTCGTGCGTGACACGATGGTGATTGCCTTTGACACCACGCCACGCCCAATGCCGACAGCACCCGGGGAAGACGCCGGTCAGGAGACACCGCAACCCCAGTCGCCCGACCAGGAGGGTCAACCGGCCGATGACGGCGAGGCAAATGCCGAACTTCCCGTGCCCGAGGCTCCCGAGCCGCCGCAACCTGCCGGGCCGGAGCCTGCTCCTGCACCTCAACCAGCCCCGCAACGCGCGCCGTCAAGCATGGCACCCGACATCCCGTCAGACCTCCTCTCGCCGGGTGCTGGCAAAGTGCAGGTCAGCTATGGCGGCAGCGTCCTGTGGCTGACCGACATGACCCGGGGGGTGTTCAAACTGTCGGGGACGAAAGAGAATGCCGTCGCCGATGCCTATGATGCCCTTGCCCGCACCCCCTACCGCACGCTGCTCGGCGAATGCGCCAAGGTGCGCCGGGCGATGAACCTCAACGGCTGGGGCTACAACCGTCTCATCGAGGCGGTCGCCCTGCGCCAGGCCAGCGGGGCGGACGAGAGGACGATGCTCCGTTTCTTCCTGCTCAAGGAGTCGGGCTGTGACGTGCGGATATGCCGCAAGGCATCCACAGGGCGGCTCATGCTCATGATGGCGACTGACTGCGGGCTGTTCGGCTACCCTTATGCCGAGATCGGCGGGCGGCGTTACTACAACGTCACCGACCGTGACGTGTCGCCGTTTTACACCTACGACGCTGCGGCTGGCGCGGCAAGCCCCGTAGCCATGGGACTTGCCACCACGCCGCGTTTCGCCGGGTCGTCGATCACATCCGTCCACACATCCAAGAAGTCGCCGCTCACCGCCCGCGTCACAGTGCCCGAGGGTCTTGCCGCCTTCTACAAGGACTACCCGCAGTGCGACTACGCCGTCTACCTCAGTGCCTCTGTTGATCCTGTGGTCAAAGGTGCGCTGCTCTCGTCCCTGCGTCCTTACGTCGAGGGCAAGGGGCAAGCAGAGGCAGCCAACCTGCTCATCGGGTTTGTGCAGACGGCATTCGACTACAAGACCGATGGCGACCAATTTGGCATCGAGAAACCGTTTTTCGTCGAGGAGATGTTCTGTTATCCCTATTCCGACTGCGAGGACCGTGCCATACTCTATTCGTTCCTCGTGCGCGAACTTCTCGGGCTGGATGTCGTGTTGCTCAACTATCCCGAGCACATGGCCACCGCCGTGGCGTTTGACGAACCTGTGGAGGGAGACAACCTCAGCATAGGCGGCCGGCGGTTCACCGTCTGCGACCCCACCTACATCGGCGCGCCGATAGGCAAGGCCATGCCACAGTTCCGTGGTGTGAAGGCCGACGTGATAGTCGTCGATTGACCACATCGATGCAATGTTGAGAATGCATGGGCGGCCATTTGCCGCCCATGTCTGTGTCTTGCCACCACGATGTCAGGGCACAGCCGCAAGGATGCCTTTTGTAAGTGCGACTTACAAAGGTTGTAAGTCACACTTACAAGGGTTGTAACTGTCACTTACAAAGAACCACGTGGCGGCAGTCATCCTGCCTGCTGCCGCAAGTCCTATGGCGGTGCCGTCAGGGACGGTTGTCGCGGGGCGGGGGTAGGTGCTATGCCGCAAGGGAGGGAGAGCATTGCCTTGGACGAAAAGGTGCTATGCTTTTTACGGAATCATACGGTCTTTTCAGCAAAATCATTGTATGTCCCAGGGCAAATCATGCAATGTCTTTGTCCGCGCCAAGGGATGTCCTGTCCCGCTCCATGATTGGCTTCCGTCGCCATGCGGGGTGGTGTCTAAAAAAGCGGCGGGCATCACGCATGATGCCCGCCGCTGACGTGTTGATGTCTTGTGACCTGTTGTCTATCTGCCAAAGTTGAACATATCGGAATGGACGTGTTCCCTGTCCATTATTGCTTCAAGTTCTGCGGCTTTGTCAGGGTTTGAACTGATGACATTGTTGTCCTCGTGCGGGTCTTCGGCGATGTTGTAAAGCTCGAGCGTCGGATTGCCGCTATTTATGTTCTGGCGGATGAGTTTCCAGTCACCTGCGCGGACAGCCTGACGGCCTCCCTCCTCGTGGAATTCCCAGTAGAGGAAGTCATGCTCCTGCTGTGTGCCGTTGCCGGTGAGTGTGGGGAGGATTGACAATCCGTCCATCTGCTCGTCGCGCCAGTCCTGGCTCTCGCCGAGGAGTTCGACGAATGTCGGCATCATGTCCCATCCGGCTGCCTGGAGGTCGGTGATTGACCCTGCCTCGACAGTGCCTGGCCACCATGCGATGAACGGCACGCGCATCCCGCCTTCGTAGAGGGCGCGCTTCAACCCGCGCAACCTCTCCTCTGTGTTGAAGAATGTCGGGTCGGCACCTCCCTCATTGTGAGGGCCGTTGTCGCTGGTGAAGATGAACAGGGTGTTTTCAGCTATGCCGAGTTCCTCGAGTTTGTCCATGATTTGCCCGACGTAGGTGTCGAGGCGCGTTATCATGGCGGCGAATTGGGTGCGCGGGTCTGTCGCCGTGCCATAGTCGCCGTTGTCGTTCCACGGGTTAGGCTCTTGGAATTTCCCTTTGTACTTGGCCACTATGCTGTCCTGCGGCTGGCATAGTTCGGCGTGCGGGATGGTGTAGGTGAAGTAGCCGAAGAACGGCTTGCC
>CALULY010000036.1 GCA_944321635.1 uncultured Bacteroidaceae bacterium
CCATATATCTTCACGCCAAGTCTCTTGCTGTGAGACTCACGTCCGTTCTTAGAACTGCCGACTCCTTTTTTATGTGCCATGACTTCTGATTTTTACTGATTAAGCAATCACTTGTTTAACTCTCAACTCCGTGAATTGTTGACGGTGGCCGTTCAACTTCCTGTAGCCTTTTCTTCTCTTTTTGTGGAAGACAAGCACTTTGTCGCCTTTCACAAGGGGAGAAATGACTTCGCAGACTACTTTTGCGCCTTCGAGAAGTGGCAACCCGACTTTCACTTCACCGTTGTTTTCTGCCAACAGCACTTTGTCGAACTCGACTGTAGAACCGCCCTCGATGTCTCGGATGTGGTTCACGAACAACTTTTTCCCTTCTTCTACCTTGAATTGTTGTCCTTGGATTTCTACGATTACGTACATTTTACCTTTAATCTATACGGTTATGTCCGTCGGGTGCATCGCATGATGATGTCTTTTCCTACCCGGCTCGGAACAATCGGCTGCAAAATTAGATGTAAATAACATACAATGCAAACAAACAGGCTACTTTTATCGTCCTGCCATCATCCAATGTCGCGCGCGAAATGTTTTATCGCCGGGTGTTGGATGTCAATCGCCACTACGGTGGGAAAGGTTGTATTTGCACACGGCGTTCAACCCGCAGCTGTCGCAATGCGGTGCACGGGCAGTGCAGACATAGCGGCCATGCAGTATCAACCAATGATGCGCTGTCGGTATCAGTGTTTCGGGGATGTGGGCTACCAACTCGCGCTCGGTCGCAAGGGGAGTCTTGCTGTCGTCAGTCAGCCCTATGCGGTTTGCAACGCGGAAAACGTGCGTGTCCACCGCCATTGCCGCCTTGTTGAACACGACGGACTGGATGACATTGGCGGTCTTGCGCCCGACACCAGGCAACGTCACGAGTTTGTCAAGGCTGTCAGGCACCACTCCCCCGAAGTCTTCGACCAGCTTGCGCGCCATGCCTGAGAGGTGGCGTGCCTTGTTGTTGGGATAAGAGACGGACTTTATGTAACCATATATCTCCTCCACCGATGCCTGCGCCATGTCTTCCGGCGTGGGATAGGCGGCAAAAAGCGCGGGAGTCACTTGGTTGATCCTCTTGTCAGTGCATTGCGCCGAAAGGATGACCGCCACCAGGAGTTGAAAGGGGGTTTCGTAATGCAATTCGGTCTCGGCGACAGGCATAGCGGTCTTGAAGTAATCGATGACAGCAGCGTACAGTTCCGATTTGTTCATCTCACCTGCATATTATATATTATGGTATAAAAAAGGTGCGGCAAGGCAAACCCGCGCCGCACCATCCTATGTGTTCAGTGACGCGCCAGCTCAATTGGCCGCCTCAAACTCCTTGAGGAAGCGCACGTCATTCTCGGAAAACAGCCTGAGGTCGTTCACCTGGTACTTGAGGTTCGCTATCCTCTCGACACCCATGCCGAATGCGTAGCCGGTGTACTCCTTGCTGTCGATGCCGCAATTCTCCAAAACGTTTGGATCAGTCATGCCACAGCCGAGGATCTCGACCCAACCCGTGCCTTTGCAAAAGGGGCAGCCCTTGCCGCCGCAGATGTTGCACGAGATGTCCATCTCCGCACTCGGTTCTGTGAACGGGAAATAGGACGGGCGAAGCCTTATCTTGGTCCCATCTCCAAACATCTCTTTGGCAAACTGCAAAAGGAGTTGCTTGAGGTCGGTAAAGGAGACATTCCTATCGACATACAACCCTTCGACCTGGTGGAAGAAACAGTGCGCGCGGTAGCTTATGGCCTCGTTGCGGTAGACCCGCCCGGGGCTGACGATGCGGATGGGTGGTTGGGCGTGCTCCATCACACGTGCCTCGACTGAAGATGTGTGGGTGCGGAGGATTATGTCCGGATGCGCCTCTATGAAGAACGTGTCTTGCATATCGCGGGCCGGGTGGTCTTCGGCGAAATTCATTGACCCAAAGACGTGCCAGTCATCTTCTACCTCCGGGCCTTCTGCAACGCAAAAGCCCATGCGGCCGAATATGTCGATGATTTCGTTCCTGACTATCGAGAGCGGATGGCGCGTGCCGAGCTTGACAGGATAGGCCGTGCGCGTCAAATCTATGCCCGCTGCCACGTCGTCATGCGACTCAAGCGCGTCTTTCAACTCCTTGATCCGGTTCTGCGCCTTGTCCTTAAGTTGGTTGAGCAGCACCCCTATCTCCTTTTTGTTCTCGGGCGGGACGTTGCGGAAGTCGGCCATAAGGGCATTGATCGCCCCCTTTTTGCCAAGGTATTTTATCCTCAAAGCCTCCAGCTCCTCATTGTTCGCGGCATTCATGTGCTCGACCTCGCCGAGCAGACCATTTATCTTGTCAATCATGTCCTATGCTTTAATGATGTCTCACTAAGTTTTTAACGTGGGCAAAGTTAACCATTTTGCATTAACACGCCCCCTTTGTCCTACATCTTTTAAATTGAGAGGCGGGACTGCCGCACTGCGTTCACAAAATGAAGCGCGCCACCTTGCCAGTGTCGGCGAAGAGCGCCTCGCGGAACACCATCCAGCCGCGCCCGACATCCACCGATCCCGTCTCCTTGAGTTGAGCCAACGCTGCTGAAGTCCTTGCCGAGGTCTCGTTGATGAGCGACGCAAGCACGGTTTTCTTGATCTTGAGCAGCTTGTCCCCACGGTCTGACTCAGACAAGCGCAGCACGAACTGGATGATCTTGTCAGCCGCACCGGCCACCGCCATCGCAAGTTTGCGGCAACGGGTGTGGTAGGCATAGCTGCACACATAGTTGAGAAAGTTAAGCCTGAACACATCATAGCCCTCGATGAGCCTGACGACATGCCTCTTGTCAATGCTGATGACATCGGCGGCGGTCGATGCCCGGTAGGTTTTCTGGTAGTAGGGCGACACGCCAAACAACGAGTAAGGCTCGATGACGTGCGGATGGGCAAGCTCTTCCTCAAAGACAAACTCGGCGTTTGTCCCCTCGCAGACCGACCTGACACCGCCACGCATGATGAACAGCAGTTCGCCGCACCGCTCTCCCCTCGCCTTGATGACGCGTCCGGGGCGCGATGAAATCGAGTTGAATGTGCAACCGCGCGCTATCGAATGCAGGTCATTGAGGCTCAATCCCTCGAACAATCTCAGCGCGGCAATGGTCTCTGTTTTTATCCTCATTGTCTGTCAATTGCGTGCAAGTTAGGCAAAAAGCCACATTCATCCCCCGCCCCGCGCCGCGACGGCAAGCGGGAACGTGGAAGGCGGCAGACCGTGTTTTGACTTTTTGTCCCGCAATCGGGCATTTTGCGGCATTTGTGTAAGCAAAAGTCTTTACGCAATCGCAAAAATCGCCTTTTCTATTGGAAAATAGTCCGATTGCCTTTAAATGAAATTTAGCATTTCATTTGTTTTTTTACTATTTAAAAATAACTTTGCAAGCAACATACTAACATCTGATACTATGAGCTGGTTATCCGCATTCTCACTGAAAGAAATCATCAGTACGTTCATCACCCTCTTTGCCGTCATAGACATCATGGGCTCAATCCCCATCATCCTGTCCTTGCGGCAGAAAGGTCTCGCAATCAAGCCCGTCAAAGCCACGTTGACATCGGCGGTGCTGCTGCTGGTGTTCCTCTTCGGCGGCAACCTGGTGCTTGACCTTTTCAACGTGGACATCTACTCATTCGCGGTGGCGGGCTCGTTCATCCTGTTCATCATGGCGTTGGAGATGAT
>CALULY010000037.1 GCA_944321635.1 uncultured Bacteroidaceae bacterium
AGCATCGTCGGGATGTAGCGTGAAACCTTGCCGAGGGCGTCATTCTTCACGATTACGAATGTGACTCCCGCCGGGGCGATATTCTTCTGCGCGCCGCCATATATGAGGGCATATTTAGACACATCGACAGGTCTTGACAGGATGTCGGACGACATGTCCGCGATGAGCGGAACGGGCGAGTCAAGGTCTTTGCGCAGCTCGGTGCCGTATATGGTGTTGTTGGTCGTCAGGTGAAAGTAATCTGCATCTGCCGGGATTGTGAAGTCCTTTGGGATGTATGAGTAGTTTGCATCGGCTGACGAAGCAACCTCGACCACCTCGCCGAATCCTTTTGCCTCCTTGAGTGCTTTCTTGGCCCATACACCGGTGTTGAGATAGGCTGCCTTCTTTTCAAGGAAATTGTAGGGAACCATGCAGAATTGCATACTTGCGCCGCCGCCGAGGAACAGGACCGAGTAGCCTTCAGGTATGTCGAGCAGCTCTTTGAACAAGGACATTGCTTCGTCGATGACCTGCTTGAAATCCTTGGAGCGGTGGCTTATCTCAAGTATCGACAAGCCTGTGCCGTTCAAATCAAGGACGGCGTTTGCCGTGTTTTCGATCACAGTGCGCGGGAGGATGGACGGTCCGGCGTTGAAATTGTACTTTTTCATAATATACTCCTTTAAAGTTTGTTGTTGATGTCGCTTTTGTTTTTGCTTGCATCGCTATTGCGAATATAAACCAACGGATCGTGAATGCAAGCATTCGTTGTACTAAATTATTGTGTCAATATGCTGTTTTTTCTACCGCATAACTCTGTACCTGATGGGTGCGGGGTTGACAAATGTCACTCGCAATGGCATTTTTGCCGCATTGCAGCCGTTCCAATGCTTGCAAAGTGTCGTTTTGCGGTGGATATGCGTGAAAAAGAAGAAAAGGGGAAGCACCATCAGGGCTTCCCCTCCTTGCCGTCCGGCGTGCCGTTGCAAGGCGCGTTTTGTTATCGGCGTTGACAAAAATGGCATATCCGCCCATGTTTTTCGATGTTTTGTAAGCATTTGGCGGCTGTGCCAGTGGTCGTATCCCGTTTTGACTAACTATTTGCTATCTCAATCAGGACCTTTTTCCCTTTTAGTTTCTCATTGGCGGTGTTTTTGACCGCCTGTTTGACCTTAGATGTGCGGATGGCTGCGAATGAAAACTTTTCCTTGACCGTGATTTCCCCTACATCTTCCCTGCCGAGTGACGCTTGTTTGCAGAGGAATCCCATGATGTCGCCCTTGCTGATCTTGTCGAGTTTGCCTTTACCTATATATATAGTGGTGAATTTCGGCTGTGGGATAGGGCGGTCGCCATCCTTGATTTGGTGCTCATCGGCGGAGGCGGGCATCCATTCTGGCAATGTCTCACGCTCGTTGATGATTGTGAAGACCTGCCCCTCGGCTTGCCAACGCGCGCTGCGCCCGTTGCGGTGGACAAAAGCCTCCTCGGTCATTGGCAGATGATAGTGGATGATGGCATCCACCCCGTCGATGTCCAGCCCGCGTGATGCGAGGTCTGTCGTGACCATGGTGTATGCGCTCTTGCTCCTGAAACGGCTCAACGACTTTTCCCTGTCCACCTGTTCCATTCCTCCATGGTAGCGCACGTGGTGCATACCCTTGCTTTTGAGGATTTGCCCCAAGCGGTCCACCGCGTCGCGATAGTTGAGGAACACCATGCTCTGTTTGTCGCCAAGTTCATGCAAGAGCTTTACGAGTGTCTCCGCCTTGTCTATCTCTGGGGAATGCACGATGTGGTAGCTGATGCGTGGTTGCCCGCCGCCGTCGGCGCGATAGTCCACGACAGCGGCATTGCGGCCTACGTCGATGTAGTGCCTGAAATAGTCAGAGTAGGTGGCGGACACGAATATCTTCCTTCGCAGGCCGCGCAGCTGGCGGTAGATGTCCTCGATTTGGTCTTTGAAGCCCAGCTCAAGAGCCTTGTCAAATTCGTCCACGACCCACGTTGCCACGGCCGTTGCATCTATCGCCCCGCTGGCGATGTGGTCGGCTGTGCGTCCAGGCGTGCCGACGATGATGTCGTGATTGTCGGCAAGAGTGCGCCTCTCGTCGCTTGCCGGACGTCCGCCATAGCAACAAGCCACGCGCAGCCCGGTGCCTGCTGCCTTGAGAAGCTCATGGGTCTGGATGGCGAGTTCCCTTGACGGCACGGTGATGAGGCTTGTGCCGGGTGGGGTGTGCGACTTGAGCATTTGCAGGGCATAGGCCAGCGTCTTGCCGCTCCCCGTGGGCGAGAGCAAGATCAGGTCCTTGCTCGGGTCTTGGGCGAGTGTTTCTTGTTGCATCTTGCTGAGTTGCTCGATGCCGAGGTTGGCGATGATGGTGCTTATGTCTATTTGCATATTGTCTTATGTTTGGTTTGTCGTTTTGCTTGGGAGCATGGTCTGTTGCAGCCATTAGTGCTATCCGGCGTCTGCTTCCTGTGAAAACTTCGTTGCACGGTGTGTGAACTTTGTTTTTAGCCTAAAGATATAAAAACTTAGGTTTAATCTATATGTTTTTAGCCTGCAATTATGTAGTTGCAGGCTGGGTTTGGACTTTTCTTTGCGTGCTCATGCTTTTTTGCCGTGCGGATACGAAAAAGGTTGCCGGCCTTGTCGCACCGGCAACCTTCCGTTTAAGCTTTTGGGGAAGTCCTTATTTCTTTGAGTCTTCCAGAGATGCTTTCCTGAATGCTTTCATGAGTTTTTCGACTTCCAAAGATGCTTTCCTGGCTCTCATTCCAGCGGCCTTGTTGTTCTTTTCTACTTGGAGGTCTGCATTCTCGACAAAAGCAGCCCATTGTTCCTTCAATTGCTCTACTAATTCTCTCATAGGTAATGATATTTAATGATGTTTAATTTCTTCGGTAAAAGTAAGGCTTTTGCATCAAATGCTATATGTGCACGACTAAAAAAATGTTAAACTTACGTGCATCACCGTCATTTCAGCATCCTGTGTCGCCGTTTTGGGGCTGGATGCTGAAAAATGGTGCTTCTGGTGGTCACGAATTCATGCTCATTAGGAATTCCTCGTTGTTTTTGGTCCTTTCGAGTTTGTCCTTGACGGTGTCCATCGCTTCGAGTGGTGTCATGTCGGCAAGGAACTTGCGTGCGGCCCACATCCTGCTGAGCGTGAGTTTGTCGAGCAGGAGGTCGTCGCGGCGTGTGCTTGATGCTGTGAGGTTGACGGCTGGGAATATCCTCTTGTTGGCCAGTGAGCGGTCGAGCTGGAGTTCCATGTTGCCAGTGCCTTTGAACTCCTCAAAGATGACTTCATCCATCTTTGAGCCCGTGTCGATCAGGGCTGTGGCGAGGATTGTCAGCGAGCCGCCGCCCTCGATGTTGCGTGCCGCGCCAAAGAACCTCTTGGGCTTGTGCAGCGC
>CALULY010000038.1 GCA_944321635.1 uncultured Bacteroidaceae bacterium
TTGCAAGTCGGAGTTAGGCGACTCGAACGCCCGACCTCTACGTCCCGAACGTAGCGCGCTACCAACTGCGCTAAACTCCGATTCCGTTTGACGGGTGCAAAAGTATAAATAAATCTGGAACGCACCGCATACCACCCCTAAAAATTTTCTTTCCGCCCCGTCGTGCACAAGGCAGCAAGCCCCGACACCCTGCCGCGCACATTGTCCGAGCAGGCCTGGGCGGCTTTGCCGGGCAATCGGAAGCATGGCGGCAAACGCGCAAGACTCAGTGGGGACGCACATTGCCCGTTCCAACAAGCCACATCTGAATCCCCATCGGCCACGACAGAGGACAAAACACGTGAGGCCAGGCCTAAATCTTTATATGACCAGACACAAACTTCCACCGGGTCGGACCTGAACTTACGTTGCCCGGCGCATAAAGTTCATTATCCCCGCACATAAAGCAAAAACAAAAGTTCTGTTTATATAAACAAAACTTCTGAATGAACTTTATGTACGGCCTTATGCAACTTTAGGTCAGACCACATTGGAGTTTAGGTCTTACTCCACCGGATTTCCCCCGATTGCTGCCGGATGAATGCAGCAGCACTGCCGCAGTGGCGAATGGCGTGCGTTGCCAACGCCTTCATCCTGTCCTGCGGCTGTCCGCCGTCTTATGAGGAGATGCACGTCATGCATCGCTGCACATACACCATCTGACTTTCAAGGATGATGCGCCAAAGTCGAAGCGCATATTAATGCACACACGCACATCCACCATGACATCCCAAGGATGGGGGCAAAAAAGCAGGGACGCATGAGATGTGCGTCCCTGCAATCCTGCGGCTTCCTGGCCGTGATGCGGTGTGCCGCTGCGCGGTTGGTCATGCCATCGGGCTGCGGCGTCGTTGGTCACTTGATCTTTTCAAAGATGAGTTTCTCGATTTCCTCCCTGAGTTCGTCGTTGTCCTTGAGGCATTGCTTCGCGGAGTCGCGTCCTTGCCCGAGTTTGGTGCCGTTGTAGCTGAACCATGCGCCGCTCTTCTGGATGATGCCGTACTCCGTGCCGAGGTCGATGATTTCACCAAGGCGGGAGATGCCTTCGCCAAAAAAGATTTCAAACTGCGCCTTGCGGAACGGGGGTGCGACCTTGTTTTTGACGACTTTGACCTTGGTCTCGCGGCCAAGCATCACATCGCCCTCCTTGATGGGGGACGAGGGGCGGATGTCTATCCTGACGGAAGCGTAGAATTTGAGCGCGTTGCCGCCGGTGGTCGTTTCGGGGTTTCCGAACATCTGGCCTATCTTTTCCCTGAGTTGGTTGATGAAGATGCAGGTCGTCTTGGTCTTGCTGATTGCGGAGGTCAGTTTGCGCAGGGCTTGCGACATGAGGCGAGCCTGCAAGCCGACTTTGTTTTCGCCCATGTCACCCTCGATCTCGGCACGTGGGGTGAGTGCGGCCACTGAGTCTATGACGATGATGTCAACGGCCGCTGACCTGATGAGTTGCTCGGCGATTGCCAGCGCTTGCTCGCCGTCGTCCGGCTGCGCTATCCAAAGGTTGTCGATGTCCACGCCGAGTTTTGCGGCATAGAATCGGTCGAATGCGTGTTCCGCGTCGATGAACGCCGCTATGCCTCCCGCCCTTTGCGCCTCGGCGATGGCATGGATGGCGAGCGTGGTCTTGCCTGACGACTCGGGACCGAAGATCTCGATGATGCGGCCACGCGGGTAGCCTCCCACGCCAAGGGCTGCGTCAAGGCCGAGGGAGCCGGTGGGGATGACTTCCACGTCTTGAATGCGGTCGTCGCCCAGCTTCATTATCGAGCCTTTACCGAAATTTTTTTCTATTTTCTCCATTGCCACCTGCAACGCCTTCATTTTGTCTTCGGGCGTGGCATTGGGGTCAAAGAGGTTGCTTGCTTCCTTTTTTGCCATGTCTTTGTGATGTTGTTGTCGTTGTGTCGTTTGTCACTTTAGGATTTGTGCGGCGTGTTCCTTGACTTTGACCTCCTTGGGGCCGAAGGCTTTTGTTATCACCCCGTTTTCGTCTATGAGGAATGTGCTGCGGAGCACGCCCATGTACTTCCTGCCGCACATTGTCTTCTCGCCCCACGCGCCGAATGCCTCAAGCAAGGAGTGGTCGCTGTCGCTGACGAGCGTGAACGGCAGCTCGTGTTTGGCCTTGAATCGCTGGTGCGATGCCGCGCTGTCAGGGCTGACCCCCACGACCTCATAGCCCTCGGCACGCAACGCCTCGTAGTTGTCACGCAGGTTGCAGGCCTCGGAGGTGCAACCAGGTGTGTTGTCCTTTGGGTAGAAGTAGAGGACAAGTTTCTTGCCTTTGAAGGTGTCAAGGCGCACTTCTTCGCCATTCTCGCTGAAGCCCAGCACTTCGGGGGCTTTGTCTCCGACTGTCAATGCCATTGTCTTATCGTTTTTGGTTTGTTGTCATGTCTAATATGCCGCGCGGTACTTGCCTTCGTCCTCGTCCTCCATGATGCTCAGGTAGGACTTGTAGCGTGTCGCGCCTATCCTTCCCTGCTCGACCGCCGCTTTGACCGCGCAACCTGGTTCGTTGCGGTGCGTGCAGTTGCCGTAGCGGCACGATGCGGCTTCCTTGAATATCTCGGGGAAATAGTGCCCTACCTCCTCCTGCCTCATGTCGAATGTGCCGAAGCCCTTGATGCCTGGGGTGTCGATGATGTAGCCTCCCGTGCCGGTGTCGTACATCTCAGAGAATGTCGTCGTGTGCATTCCCTTGTCATGCACCTCCGAGATTGCTCCTGTCCTCGCCCCTGCATGGGGAAGCAAGGCGTTGAGCAGAGTCGATTTCCCCACCCCGGAGTTGCCGGAAAAGAGTGTGACGCGTCCCTCAAGCGATGCTTTGAGCTCATCCATGCCGTCTCCTGTGACGGCCGACACCGTGAAGCAGTCGTAACCTATGCTTTCGTAGAGCGAGACCATGGCCTCCATCCGCGCCATGTCCGCTCCGTCGTAGAGGTCTGTCTTGTTGATGACGACCTTGACAGGCACGCTATATGCCTCGGAAGTGGCAAGGAAACGGTCGATGAATTCGAGCGAAGTCTCGGGATGGTTGACCGTCACGACGAGGAACGACTGGTCAAGGTTGGCCCCGATCACGTGCAATTGCTTGGACAGGTTGGACGGTTTGCGGACGATGTAGTTGCGCC